>JAGAOO010000031.1 GCA_017623675.1 Lachnospiraceae bacterium | reverse complement strand
GGTAACCTTCTCCACTTTTTTCTTGAAAAGAGGGCATCCCTCAAGTCAATTCATGACTTTTGGGACACCCTCTTTTTATCACTCCTTTTCATCAATTCTTTTTTTCATTTCATCATAATACGCCTTATACCGATATGCCGTTCTTCTGCTGATGTCGCTCTGGTTTACGATTTCCATAATAGACATACCGCCCTCATATTTAACAGCAAAATCATTGTAGGAAGCCATCCAGGAATCATCGTGCTTTTTACGACCGGAAGGTTTTCTGGAACGGAAATACTCCAATTCTTCGCGTAATGCCTTGTTTTCTGCTTCCAGTTCGGATATGTAGTTAAGTGCTTCTTCTAATGTTTGTATCATGTAGCCTCCGGATGTTGTATTTTTTCATATTCGGTACTTTATCGCCGTTTTTATCGCTTGTTTTTATCGCTTGTTTTTATCGCTTTTCACAAAAGCAATAAAAATTGGAATGACAAACTAATAATCTCTAGCATTTCCGCCGGTATCACAATAAAATCTTTAATAGGATAATGCTTCAACTCTTGATACCGGAGTTTCCGGTAATGTAGCTTCAAACGGAAGGCCATTCACCATTTTACTTCTAGCCATAAACATACGAAATGCAGTAGGCAAATCCATTCCTAGTGCTTCATAAATTGCTGTTACTTCCTGTTTTAAAGTTTTATCTGCACGAAACTGAATCAATACCTGTTCTGCCATAATAGCACCTCCATTCAAAAACATTTTGTAGTTGTTTTGCATTTGTTTGTAATGCTATTATATGCGAATTACATATAAAATCAAGTTTTTACAAGAATAAAAGCATAATTATTTTGGATGGGCGGTGTATCCATCATCTCAGGTACTCTTTACAGAGTGCGTCGGGAACCATTTCCGACCTCAAAATAATTATGCTCAAGGTCACATAATGTGACCTTGAAAGTTCTTTAATTTCATAACCACATATATCAAGCAAACCAGCATTTACAAAATTTCCGCTTGCTATCCGTAACTACAAACATCTTCAGCAATTCCTCTGCGACGGCCAGATGTAACATACGTGATGCCATTTTTTTCAAACAATTCCTTCCTGCCCCTACTCATCTCCAAATATTATTTCCCTATATCTTGGATTTTTCATTATCTCCTTAAAGGTAATTCTATTGTTATTTACTAAAATATCGCTCGAGCATATATCTGCCTTTAACAATTCACTTCCATCTCCATGATATGGCAGATATTTCTTCACACGTACATAGCATCTGACCGGCTATGTGGAATAATAATTTCTATACCGGCGCGACCCGCACCCAGGTCTCTATACCAGCGAACATGAGATGCGGCCGACTGCTTAGAAATGTGAAAGCTTTTCGATATACAGCTTATTATAGCGCGGGTATCATAAGCCCCCCCTTTTTTTATCACTAATCTCCTAATGGTTCTTCTAATCATTTTGTTCTTCATTTCCAATTGTTCTCCTCTCTTTTAACAGTTTTATTACTTCTAATTCCTTAACTAAATATTCTTGTGTTAATCTCTTAATTTCATTAAAAGCTCTCTTCTGAGTATCCGGTATCTTGCTCTTAGGTGTTACAACATAATCCATTAAAATTTTAATTACATCCACATCTTCAAGTACTACATTAGTCTCATTTTCATTAATTGATGCTGTCCGAAAAAGCTTACCATGAAATGTATTTTTCAAGAAAAATTCATCAAACTCATTAGAACCATCATTTGTAATAAGCAGTCTGCTTAACAAACTTAACGCTCTTCCTGGTGCCTTTTCCAAATTTGTTTCCGAATATAGACGCAAAATAATTCTATTCTCTTCGATGCACACTATTTCCGCTCTTTTCTTGTTCACAGTGGATTCGTTACTTATACAGTTATACTTATCCACACAAGCGTACATCCATTTTTCATGTTTTTTCAGTGATTCCTTTGGACCTGGATTTACTAATGTAAGCGCCAATTCCTTAACATAATCCATATAGTTCCTCCTAAGGTATTTGTATTTTTGTCCGCAATAGAGACAAGCCAAGAATTCTTTCTAGGTTTATCATAACGCCATATTTAAAAAAAGTCAACAACAAATAAGACAAAACAAAAAAGAGGGCACATTGTGCCCTCCTAGCAGTTCTTTCACTCTATTGTATATTAAAGGAAAACTCCATATCCTTTGTTGCATCAATCTGGTAT
>JAGAOO010000030.1 GCA_017623675.1 Lachnospiraceae bacterium | reverse complement strand
GATACATTTTATGCCAGCAGTCAATTATGTTCCGTTTGTGGGTATCAGAATCCAGATACAAAAGATTTGTCAGTACGAGAATGGATATGTCCAGAGTGTGGAACGAAGCATGATAGGGATATCAATGCAGCGAAGAATATATTGGTAGAGGGATTAAGACATATAGCATAAGAATAATATATAGGGCAGGGACTGCCCGAATTAACGCCTGTGGAGATAGTAGATTACGAGGTTGATGAAGCAGGAAGCCCATTGGCTTTAGACAATGGGTAGTTCACTTATAGAGTCGTACACAGGAAAAGGTGTGTACGACTTTTTGTATAAATTCGGAATAACTGCTCATACTTTTAGAAACAAGAAAAGTTCAGCGAACAATTGATTTCAATTAAATGGAGCATGAGTATGAAAGAGAAACATTTACCCATTACCAATGAAAGTGGTTACTATGAGGTTCGACTGGAGAGCATCGGTGGACTTGGAGCAAATCTATGTGGGAAAATGATGGGAGAACTGGGACTGGAATATTTAGGACTGAACAGTGCCAGTTTTTCCAGCTATGGTTCAGAGAAAACCGGGACACCGGTAAAGGCATTTATCCGATTTTGTGATTGGAAAAAAGAAATCCGCATTCATTCGCCTGTGGTAAGACCCCATTTGCTTGGTATTTTTCATGAAGCATTGTTAGGTAATCCGTCTGTGTTAGAGGGCTGTCAGCAGAAGACCCAAATTGTAATTAATAGTGAGGAGTCAGGGGAGGTTCTGATTAAAAAATACGGAATATCTGTGGGGGAAATTTATACGGTGCCGGCACAGCAGATTGCTATGAAAACCCATTCCCGAATTAACGTGGTTATGCTTGGCGCAATGGCAAGGGTTATGGGCTTTGTGCCTTTAGATGCCATAAATGAAATATGCAAGAAAGCGTTAGGCAAAAAATATCCGGATGCACTGGCTGGTAATTTGGAGGGTATCCGAAGGGGTTATGAGGAGGTTGCCAAATATCCTCAAAGGGATGATAAGGATGAGATTCATATTCGAAGAATTGGAACAGAAGTTCCCCAATGGGGTTATGAAACTGCACCCATAGGAGGAATCAACCCGCTATATGGTAATAGTGTAGCATCCGATGTTTCACCTTCCCGTCAAGGATTTATTCCGGTCTTTATTCCAGAGAGATGCATTAACTGTGGGCTGTGTGATTCTACATGCCCGGATATGGTTTTTCAGTTTCAAAAGGGAGAATATAAGGGCAGGGAAATGATGATAAACAAGGGCTTGGACTACTATCATTGTAAAGGCTGCCTTCGTTGTGTGGAGGTGTGTCCGGTACAGGCATTGGTTCATGGTGTAGAAGCGGAATATCCGGAGAAACCATGGTTCCTGCCAAATCAAGAAATGCTAAGAAGGCCGGAGAACTATGAGAAGACGGGAGCAGATGGCTACATCACTTCTGAATCTTATCTGACGGAAAAACGGATGGAAGGCGGTGAAGTATAGAAATGAACGAGCAAATCATGGAATATGCCAGTGGAAATGAAATGGCAGCGATAGCAGTGCAACAGATTGGTTATGATTTGATGGGATATTATCCTATTACTCCCTCAACGCAAATTGCTGAAAATCTAGACGCTATGCGGGCTGCCGGAGAGACAGATTTAATTATGATTGCGGCAGAAGGGGAACACAGCGCTGCCGGTATCTGCTATGGTGCATCTGTGGGTGGTGGACGAGTGTTTAATGCAACCAGTGCCAATGGCTTGTTATATGCCATAGAGCAGTTGCCGGTACAATCGGGTACTCGTTACCCTATGGTCATGAATGTGGCATGTCGAACTGTATCCGGTCCTCTGTCTATTAAAGGAGACCACAGTGATATCATGTATATGCTGAATGCGGGCTGGATTATTTTCTTTGCCCATACGGTTCAGGAGGTATATGACTTCAATATTCTGGCACTGAAATTAGCAGAGCAGGTACGACTTCCGGCAGTAGTGGCATTTGATGGGTTCTTTAGCAGTCATCAAAAGCGGCGGTGTTATCGTTTCGCGAAAGAGAAGGTGATTCGGGAATTCCTTGGTGAAAAGAAAGACCCCTATCCGTTTTTTGATTTTGAACATCCGGTTACTGTTGGTTCCTATATGAATGAGCCGGATTTGATTAACAATCGATATCAATTGCATTTGGCTATGGAGGAGGCTCGAGATGCCTTGCCTGCCTTGTTTCAAGAGTATCGGAAGTTATCAGGTAGGGAGTATGCACATATAGAAGCATATCAGTGTGAAGATGCAGAAACTATATTGATTTTGTTAGGTTCCTCCTATGATACCTCCTTAGAAGCAGTAGAACAAATGAGAAAGCAGGGGGAAGCTGTCGGTGTACTGACCCTTCATTTGTTGCGTCCTTTTCCGGCGAAGGAGTTGTGTGAAGTCTGTAAGAATGCAACCTATCTTGTAGTGGCAGACCGGCAGGACAGCTATGGAGCAAAAGGCGGAAACCTTTCCATTGAGGTACGGGCGGCAATGCAACAATACGGTGGACAGGCTAAGATTAAGAATCTGGTTTACGGCTTGGGTGGAAAAGACTTTTTTGTGGAGGACGCAGGAAAAATGCTTCACTGGGCAAAGGAAGGAAAAGAGGACTTCTGTTATTATGGGGTGACGGCAGGTAAAGGCAAGGAAATGTCCAGCCAAAGCGAGGAGGAACTTCCATTTTTTCCACCATTGACACCAGAGAAAACGAAACTGGGATTGACACAGGCAGTTGAGACAGAGGATGGATTTACGGTAAAAGGTGGAACCCTAAATGCAACGACTGCTATGCCAAAACGAATTGCACCGGGGCATGGTGCCTGCCCGGGCTGTGGAATACCGGTGAATTTGAATCTGCTGTTGCGGGCAATTGAAGATCCGGTTGTGCTGCTATTTCAAACCGGATGTGGCATGATTGTAACCACACCATACCCCAAGACCAGTTTCAAGGTGCCATATGTCCACAATTTATTTCAAAACGGGGCGGCAACCTTAAGTGGCTTGGCAGAAATCTGTTATCGAAAGCAGGAAAGGGGAGAGCTGCCACCGGGAGAGATATTATTTATCATGGTCAGTGGAGATGGAGGAATGGATATCGGCATGGGTGCAGCATTGGGTACTGCCTTGCGAGGGCATCATTTGTTACTTTTTGAATACGATAATGGAGGCTATATGAACACAGGCTATCAGTTATCCTATTCCACACCAAAGGGCGCCAGAAGTTCCACCTCGCATGTTGGGAAGGAACAATATGGAAAAACCTTCTTTCATAAAGATATGCCCCAGCTTATGGCAGCAACCAATATTCCTTATGTAGCTACGGTAGCAGAATCCAATCCCACGGATTTTATGAAGAAAGCGGCAAAAGCAGCAGCATATGCAAAGCAGAAAGGAGTTGCTTATGTGAAAGCCTTGTCTGCGTGTCCGTTGAACTGGAATGATAAACCGTCAACAGAACGGAGCGTAATTGAAGCGGCAGTGGATTGTTGCTATTTCCCATTGTATGAGGTTGAACAGGGAAAGACAAAATTAAGCTATGATCCTGAGAAGACAGGAAAGAAACGACCGGTCTTGGAATGGCTGTCTATGATGGGCCGGACAAAGCATTTAGCAAAGGAAGAATATGCGGAAATTGTGGAAGAAATACAGACAGAAGTAGACTGCCGATACAGGCGGTTAAAGGAACGTGCGGAACATCCGTTGTTATAAAGGATAAGAAGAAAATATATTAGAGAAAGGATAGGAGTATTTATATGGCAATTGATTTTAAGAACAGTGAAACAAAGGATAACTTAATGCGGGCATTTGCCGGAGAGAGTCAGGCACGGAATCGTTATACCTTTGGTGCCTCACAGGCAATGAAGGAGAAACAGCAGGCAATCGCACAAGTATTTATCTATACAGCAAATCAGGAAAAAGAGCATGCGGAGATTTTCTATAAGCATCTGAAAGAGTTGGGCGGTGAGACCATTCATGTGGATGGTGGTTATCCGGTGGATATTACCGATGATTTAGCAGAATTGCTTCGCATGGCACAGCATAATGAATATGAGGAGCATGACGATGTATATAAACGATTTGGAGATAAAGCTAAGGAGGAGGGATTCTTGAAGGTGGCAGCCTCTTTTCATATGATAGCGGAGATTGAAAAGCAACATGGTGACCGGTTTGGACGGTTTGCAGAATGGCTGGAAAATAATAAGCTTCATGTATCATCGGTAAGTACAGGGTGGATTTGTCTGAATTGCGGATATATTTATGAGGGTGAAGCAGCACCGGAGAAATGTCCGATCTGTGACCATGACAAAGGATACTTTATTCGGTTGGAATTGTCGCCTTTTGCCGGAGATTGTAAGGGATAATTATACAGAGACAATGGGATAGCGAAAAGAAGCAGGGGAACAACCACCAAAGTTGTTCCCCTAACTTTTCTCAGATATTTATTTAGTAGTTTTCCAGCAAGGATTTATAGAATTCACAATAATCTTTGCGATTGTCTGCAGTAAAGGACATTGCTTCTCTTGGGTGGCGGTTCAATTGACCGGTAAACATGTATTGTAGGTCATATCCCCAAACTACACCGGATTCTTTCAGTGGAATCATATATTTTTCGATAAAGTTCAATAAGCTGTATAAGCTGTATCTTGGATTCTTCAGGAAGCCGAGAAGCAGCTCCATAGCACAGTTTCCGGCACCTCTGCCCATGCCCTGTGCTGTTGCATCCAGATAAGAAACACCATAAGAAAGAGTTTCAATGGTATTGGCAAATGCAAGATTCTGGTTGTTGTGTGCATGGAAACCAACCTTTTTTCCGGTTTTTTCTGCATAAGATAAGTAGGTTCTGGCAAGCTCTGCCGCATTTTCCGGATAAAGAGAACCGTAACTGTCTACCAGATAAATGACATCTACATTGGTATTGCAAAGCATCTCTAACGCTTCCTCTACCTGATTGGTATTTGCCTGGGAAATTGCCATGATATTACAGGTGGTTTCATAACCTAAATCATGGAAATATTCAATCATTTCAATCGCTGCCGGAATCTGGTGAATGTAACATGCAACCCGTACCATATCGATAACACTTTCGCTCTTTGGCAGGAAATCGGTTTTGAAATCACATCTGCCTACATCTGCCATAACAGCAATTTTCATATCGGAAATGTTGTCGCCTACGATGGAACGAATATCTTCTTCATTACAGAATTTCCACTTTCCAAAATCTGCTTCGTTAAATAAAGTCTTGCTTGCCTTATAACCAAACTCCATATAGTCAACGCCGCTTTTAATATTGGTTTTATAAAGCTCACGGACAAATTCATCTGTAAATTCGAAGTTGTTACATAATCCACCGTCACGTATGGTGGCATCCAGTACCTTTATGTCATCCCGGACGCTCATTAAATTACCTTTTCTTGTTTCCATTTTCTAATCTCCTGTTAAACAATATATAAAATGTGAAACTTTGTTGCTTTAATGCGATAAAGCAACAAAGCGATGATTGCATTGTAGCACTATTGTATGGGTTTGTCAAATGGGAAATGTAAGAAAAAACAGAAAGTGAACTTATTTCAAAATTAATTAAAAAAATGCACAAAAGAATTGACACATATAGCAATATATGATACATTATGTACATAATAAATTGGATTGTTACTGATTAAGCAGGCTATACCGATTTGTAAGTGATTCATTAATAATGAGCAATTACAAATGATATGGCTTTTTTTATACCATTTTGTAATGGTTCATGACCAGACAAATTTGCATAAGTAAGCACATTTGTGATTGACAGCACAGAGGAAGTGGACGAAGAAGCTAGAAATCAGGTTCAGAAAAGAGGAACAATATGACAGTTGATAAGGTAATCAACAACAATTTAGTCCGCTCCTACAAAGACGGAAAAGAAGTCTTGGTTATGGGAAAGGGTCTTGGCTTTAAGCGACAGAAGGGCGATGCAATTGACGAAAGCTTGATAGAGCGTGTCTATACTATCGAGGAAAAGGAAGACCGGAGTCATTTAGAGTCATTATTAAAGGACATACCATACGCATACTTGCGAGTGACAAATGAGATTGTCAATTATGCCCGGAATGCATTGGGAAAGAAGTTAAGTGACAACATATATCTGACCTTGGTTGACCATATCAGCTTTGCCATTGAACGCCAGAAGCAGGGAATTCAGATTCGGAATGCATTGCTTTGGGAGATAAAACGGTTCTACAATCATGAATACTTAATTGGCAAGGAAGCATTGGATATCATTGAACGCCGGCTGGAGATTCGTCTGTCGGAGGATGAAGCAGGATTTATAGCACTTCATATTGTAAATGCACAGTTGGACAATTCCGGCATGCAGCAGACCATGGAAATGACGAAAATGATTCAAAACATTATGAACATTGTGAAATACTATTTCCGGGTGGAATTGGATGAAAGCTCCCTTGATTATGAACGGTTTCTGACTCATTTGAAATACTTTATGCAACGCTTGTATAGCGGAGCCCGTCTAAATGATATGGATCAGGAATTCTATGATATGATTTGCAACAAATACCGGAATGAATTCCGGTGTGCGAAGAAGATTGAGGAATATGTAAAGAAGGAAACGAATCGGACTTTGACAGAGGATGAATTGATTTACCTGACGGTGCATATCAGACGGGTAACGTCTGATACAATCTAATAGAATATACGTATTACACAAATGTAGAAAACTGAATATATCCGCATTGGGATTGTTACGAAAGGCTATACCCATCGGAATGACTATAGTATATGAGGAATACTGTAGTTGTTTCGATGGGTTTTTCTTTATAAAAAATAAGTAATAAATAAAAGGAGGACAAAACTATGGCAACAGATTACAAAAAGCTGGCAGCCACCATTCTGGATTTGGTTGGTGGTGAAAAAAATGTGGCACATGTAACCCACTGTGCAACGAGATTACGATTCAATTTAAAGGATGACGGAATTGCCCAGACAGACAAGTTGAAGAGTACTACAGGAGTTATGGGAGTCGTAAATAAGGGAGGACAATATCAGGTAGTTATTGGTAGCGATGTACAAAGTGTATACCGGGAGATTTTAGAACTGGGTAGTTTCGAAAGTGGAAGCAACGAACAGGAAAAAGGTGAGAAAAAGAATCCGGTAGTTCGGGTATTAGATACGATTGCAGGTATTTTTACACCAATTATTCCAGCAATTACTGGAGCCGGTATGTTAAAGGCTGTTATGGCGTTATTGGTAACATTTAAGGTGATTACCACCACATCTCAGACCTATCAGTTTTTGAATTTCTTTGCAGATGCAGCATTTTATTTCCTTCCATTCTTGATTGCTAATTCTGCAGCTAAGAAGTTCAAGTGTAATCCATATATGGCAATGTCGATTGCAGGTGTGTTAATGCATCCGAACTTTGTGAATATGGTGAATGCAGCGAAGGAAGCAGGAGAGGGATTAAAATTTATCGGTCTTCCGGTAACTCTGGCATCTTATTCTTCTTCGGTTATTCCGATTATTCTGGCAGTATGGTTCATGTCATTTGTCGAACCAATTGCAGATAAGATATCACCAAAGCCGGTTAAGTTCTTTACGAAGCCATTGTTAACTCTTCTTGTAACCGCTCCGGTTGCATTAATCGTATTAGGACCTTTGGGAAATATTATTGGTAATGGTATTGCAGCAGGAATTAACTGGTTGAATGCTGTTGTTCCTTGGCTGGTTCCATTGATTGTAGGTACATTCTCACCATTGTTGGTAATGACCGGTATGCATTATGGATTGATACCAATTGGTATTAATAACATTGCAACAGCAGGCTTTGATACAGTAGTCGGACCTGGTATGCTGGGCTCCAACATTGCACAGGGTGGTGCTTCCTTAGCGGTTGCCTGCCGGACAAAGAATTCTGAAGTGCGTCAGGTTGCAACTTCTGCCGGTATTACAGCAGTTTGTGGTATTACAGAACCTGCAATGTATGGTATTTCATTAAGATTTAAGAAGCCTTTGATTGCCGCAATGATTGGTGGTGGTGTATCCGGTTTGTTCCTGGGTATCATGGGAGTTGGACGTTATACTTCCGGTTCTCCTGGATTATTAGCATTACCTGGCTATATTGGAACAGATGGCTTCCGTAATATTACCTTTGCATGCATTGGTGCAGCGATTGCATTTATCGTATCCTTTGTCATTTCCTTTATATTGGGAATTGACGACCCGGTAGAAGAAAAAACCAATGACGAAGTGAAAAATGAAACAGACAAGAAAGAGGAGCAGGCAGAAAAGGCAGAAACAGCAGGTGCCGGTGTGAAAACAGAAATTTGCGCACCATTGAACGGAACCGTAGTTCCATTATCAGAGGTGAATGACCCTACCTTTGCAGAAGAGATTCTTGGAAAGGGTGCAGCGATTCTTCCAAACGAAGGCAAGGTATATGCTCCGGTGGATGGAGTGATTAACTCATTATTTGAAACAAAACATGCCATTGGCATCACCGGTGAGGATGGTGTGGAAATCCTGATTCACGTCGGTATAGATACGGTAAAATTAGGAGGAGAACATTTTACCGCCCATGTAGCAGCAAACCAGACAGTGAACAAGGGAGATTTATTATTGGAATTTGATATGGAAGCAATTCAAGCTGGCGGATATGAAGTTGTTACACCGATTATCATTTCTAACACGGATGATTATGCAGAGGTAGCAGTTGTTACTGACGGAAATGTTGTAGTTGGTGAGAACCTACTCAGTGCAGTGAAATAAGGTTATAGGAAAACTGCTTGAAAAAGCAGGTGAAAGGATTAGAGTATTTTGACAGAAAGGAGAACGGAATATGAGTAAATTTCCAAAGGATTTTCTGTGGGGCGGTGCCGTAGCAGCAAATCAATGCGAGGGCGCATATAATGTGGATGGAAAAGGATGGTCTGTTCAGGATTTGCTGCCCAAAGGAATTGCAGGAGAACGAAAAGGTATTATTACAGAAGAACCTACAATGGATAATTTGAAGCTGGAAGGCATAGACTTTTATCATAGATATAAAGAAGACATTCGACTGTTTGCAGAAATGGGCTTCAAGGTGTTTCGAACCTCAATTGCCTGGTCCCGGATTTTCCCGGAGGGAGATGAAGTGGAGCCAAATGAAAAGGGGTTACAGTTCTATGATGATTTATTTGATGAATGCTTGAAATATGGAATTCAGCCATTGGTAACCTTATCTCATTATGAGACGCCTTATGGTCTGGCAAAGAAATATGATGGCTGGCGGAGTCGAAAACTGATTGACTGCTATCTCCACTATTGCCGGACAGTGTTTACACGATATAAGGATAAAGTAAAGTATTGGCTCACCTTTAATGAAATTAATTCTTTGATACATGCACCATTTACCAGTGGTGGAATTCTGACACCGGCAGGCGAACTGACGGAAGAAGATTTGTATCAGGCAATTCATCACGAACTGGTGGCAAGTGCATTGGCAACGAAGGCAGCGCATGAAATCATTCCGGATGTGAAGGTAGGATGTATGATTTTAGGTGTCACTATTTACCCGCTGACCCCGAATCCGGATGATGTGATTAAGACTATGCTGCATGACAGAGATACCCTGCTGTTTGCGGATATTCATGCTAGAGGCAAGTATCCGACTTATATCAAGAATTATTTTGCGGAGCATGATATTCATATTCAAATGGAGCCGGAGGATGAACGAATACTGGCAGAGAATACTGTGGATTTTATATCCTTTAGTTATTATTCCAGCATCTGCGATGCCAAGAATCCGAATGGTGCAAAGGAAACCGGTGGCAATCTCAGCCGGGGTTATGTAAATCCATATGTAAAAGCTACGGATTGGGGTTGGCAGATTGATCCACAAGGACTTCGTTATACCTTAAATAAACTCTATGACCGGTATCAGCTTCCGTTATTTATTGTGGAAAATGGATTGGGAGCCGTGGATGAACCGGTGCAGGGAGCGGACGGTGAATGGACAGTGGAAGATGACTACCGAATTGCATATCTGAATGCACATCTGGTAGAGGCAGAAAAAGCAATTGCTGACGGCGTAGAACTTCTTGGATACACTTCCTGGGGGTGTATCGACCTGGTGAGCGCATCCACTGCAGAGATGCGGAAACGGTATGGTTACATCTATGTGGACCGCAATGATGACGGAACCGGAACCTTGAACCGATATAAGAAAAAGTCATTTTACTGGTATAAGCAGGTCATTGAAACGAATGGAGAAAGCTTAGACAGAGAATAGATTTATAAATGCCAAAAATTCCTGCGTAACAGGATTTTGGGTGCCCGTACTGGGCGCGTTCCCCCTTCTGCCGGATAGGTTATCCGGCAGGGGGATTTTTTTGATTGGTTTCTTTTGAAATTCATGAAAAATTCATGAAAGATTCTATCTTGGCGTGTTATAATGAAACAATTAGAAGTGTGGAAAGAAGGAAAATTTTATGGAATATATCAATATGCAGGGTATCCAAATTCCTCCATGTATGATTGGCACCTGGGCATGGGGTGGTGGCATGAATGGCTCGAAGATGGTATTCGGACAATCCTATGAGGAAGAACAATTGAAAAGCACCTTTCAATGTGCCTATGATGCAGGATTTAACATGTGGGATACAGCAGAAGTTTATGGCATGGGAAATGCTGAAAAGCTGTTAGGTACATTTATTCAGAAAACTCCGACGATTATTTCCACTAAGCATATGCCGGGAAAAAAGTTTAAAGCAGGAGCAATGGAAAATTCTTTGAAAGGGAGCTGTGAGCGATTGGGGATTGATGCACCGGATTTGTACTGGATTCATTTGCCGAATCAGGTAGAGGAAAATGTGACCGCTGCCATTCGATTGTTAAAGGAAGGGAAAATAAAAGCACTGGGTGTATCCAACTATTCCTTACAACAGATAGAGCAGGCAGATGCCATGTTGCAAAAGGAAGGATTTCGTCTGGCAGCAGTGCAAAATCATTTCAGTCTGTTGTCCGGAGGAGCAGAACAGCAGGCAATTATTGATTGGTGTCAAAAGCATGAAGTAGTATATTTTTCGTACATGGTTTTAGAACAGGGCGCTTTGACCGGACGGTACGATGAAAAACATCATTTTAAAACATTCTCCTTACGGGGATTGCAGTTCGGCAAGAAGAAGTTCCGAAAGATTCAGAGATTATTAGATTATGAAAAAGAATTGGGAAGAAAATATCAGGTGGATACATCTCAGATACCGATTGCCTGGGCAATTGCAAGGCATACAGTGCCGATTGTTGGACTGACAAAGCCGCAGCATGCAGAGCAGTTGAAAACAGTTTTGAATGTACATTTAACGGAAGAGGAATTAAGCCGGTTGGAGCAATTGGCAGAGGAATCCGGTGTAGTAATTAAAGGGACTTGGGAACCGAAACACTGAATTTGTAAGAGAAAACAGATGGAGAGATGAGGTGAAATTAATGGGATTTGCAATTTTTTTATCAATATGTAATCTGTTAATTCCTATCATTATGTTGGGGATTGGTCTGATGTTTGAAAAGACATCGCCGGGAAAAATCAATCAATTCTATGGATATCGAACCAGAAGGTCTATGCTGAATCAAGATACATGGAATTTTGCACATTCTTATTGTGGACGGTTATGGAAGAAAATCGGAATCATCATGCTTCCATTATCCATACTTGCCAGCCTTCCTATGTTCTGGATGAAGAGTGATGATGGACAAGGAATCTTGACATGTGTGATTGAAGGTCTTCAGATTGTAATCCTACTGGTATCCATTTATCCGGTAGAACGGGCATTAAAGCAGAATTTTGATGAAAAAGGGAATCGAAAATCATAAATCTGTTATAACAATTCCCTTATCCGGTTTAAGTTCTGAATTGTATAGTGGATAGGAAGGTTATCGATGTTTTCTTTTCCTTCCGGGTTATACCAGCAACACTGTATTCCGGCATGGATACCACCCAGCATATCGCTGGTAAGGGAATCCCCTACAATCAAGATTTCCTCCTTGGCATAATTCCCAATGTGCCGGAACACATAATCAAAGAATTCCTTGGCAGGTTTTTCATAGCCAATTTCATCGGAAATGAATACGCCATCTATCAGCGGAAGCAGGTTCGAACGTTCCAGCTTCCGCTTTTGTGCGGTTAGGGCACCGTTGGTTACGATATACTGCTTAACACATCCCTGAAGCGATTGAATTAATTCATAGGCATGATCCAGAAAGCAGATGGTGTCCCCTAAACGTAGCTGATATTCCTTGTTAAAATCTGCGGCAATAGAGGCGTCCAGATGATAGGAGGATAAGAACTCCTCAAAGCGCTTAACTAAAAGACGGGACTTGGTAATCTCACCAAGCTCCAAACGCTTCCAGTAACTATCATTCAAAGCAGAATATTCCTGAATCATTTCATCGGTACATTCTCCCAACTGAAACTTCGCAAAGCATTTCCGTATGGCATTGCATTCCGCTGTTTTGAAATCTAAAATTGTTCCGTCCATATCCCATAGAATAACTTTTATCATATAACCCTCTGTTTCTTAAATCATTTTATCCCTTGAAAAATATTTCTTAAATGTGAAAAGATTTCGTTTATTCTATCAATGGTATTAAGGTTTGTCAATGAGAAAACGGTCAGCCAGTAACAGCCAGTTGGCCCGGAAGAGTCGCATAATCTGCCAATAGCCCATACCGTGCAAGTCGTATTCCTCTACCAGATTGAATTTTGTCTGCATACTTCGGACATCTTCAAACCATACCTCATGAGCAATCTCATTATTGGTATAAGTAAAGAATGGAGACATGGCAGTTTCATCGAATTGTATCTCGGCTCCATTGTTAGCGGCAATCGTAATTGCCTCGATATTCCCTATGGTGGTAGCCCGGGTAACACCTTTTTCATATGGCAGTGGCCAGTCATACCCGTAATTGGGAATTCCCAGATTAATTTTTTCGTGAGGAATACGGGTAAGAGCATATTCAACTACCCGCCGGACATTATTAATCGGTGCGACTGCCATTGGTTCACTGTAAGTGTAACCCCATTCGTAAGTCATTAGTAACACTTCGTCAGCGGCTTCGCCTAATAAGGCATAATCCTTTCCTTCATATAATAATCCGGGCTGGTTATCACTGGTCTTGGGAGCCAGTGCTACTGTCACCGGATATCCGAGTTGATTGATTGCAATACGCACATCCCGGACAAAGTCGGCAAAAGCAATCCGGTCTTCAGCCAGAATGTATTCAAAATCAATATCCACACCTTGGAAGCCCTTTTCGGATACGGTAATTACAAGATTGTCGATTAGCGTATTCTTTACAGATGGGTTATTAATAACTGCGGAAATTAAATTGTTGTTAAACCGTCCGCTGGCATCAAAGGGTGTCAGTGTTAAGAAAGGAGCAGAGCTATATTCTAAGGTTGCCTGAATCATGAAACTATCATCCAATGTAGGGGGAATGATCTCCCCCTCCGTAGAAAAACCATAAGAGAAAACAGATAATCGGGATAGATAGGGCAGGGTTTGAGTCAGGACCCAGTTGTTGATAAATGGATAGGCATATCCATTTGTAACGACGAAGCGGTAAGGCTGCAGTTCAGAAGGGGTAGACAGCAGTAATGCCTGCCCCACAACTAAGATGTATGGATAAATCAGTTGATTGTTATAAATGATAGTGTCTGCCGGAATCTGATAAGCAGCCGCTATGGAATTGACGGTATCACCGGAAGCTACAATATGAATGGTCATGGTTGCTCCTTAGAAATGCTCTTATCTATTAGTATATGATGAAGTTGAAATAAATGGCATTGACAAATCCGGCAATTCTGTTATCATGGTACAGCATGGAAGGAAGGTTATTATGAAGCAGAAAAATGGAATTCAATTGCTAAAACAGACATTTATTGGAGATAGACAATTCTACAGGATGGTGTTGACGGTTGCAGTACCAATCATGATTCAAAACGGAATCACCAACTTTGTAAGTCTTTTAGATAATATTATGGTGGGGCAAATCGGCACGGAACAGATGTCGGGAGTTGCAATTGTCAATCAGTTGATTTTTGTATATTACCTGTGCATCTTTGGTGGGCTTGCCGGAGCCGGGATTTTCACTGCCCAGTATTTTGGACAGAAGGACCAGGAAGGAATTCGACATACCTTCCGTTATAAGCTTTGGATGGCGCTGATTTTAACGGTTATCGCTACCACAGTCTTTCTTGTACTGGGTACGTCACTCATTCAAATGTATCTGAATGGAAGCAATGACGGAGGTGATTTAGCCCTTGCCTTACACTATGGACAGAAATATCTATGGATTATGCTGATTGGGTTACCGCCATTTATGTTCCTACAGGTATATACCAGTACCCTAAGGGAATGTGGAGAAACCATGGTGCCAATGAAGGCAGGTATTACGGCAGTATTGGTGAACTTGATATTAAACTATTTGTTGATTTATGGAAAATTTGGTTTGCCGGAGCTGGGAGTTGCCGGTGCAGCGACTGCAACGGTGGTATCCAGATATGTAGAAGCAGTGATTGTAATTCTGTGGACCCATACGCATAAAGAGAAGAATGCATATATTATAGGAATCTATCGTACCTTATGGGTACCTTTTCAGTTAGTGAAGAAGTTCTTCTTGAAGGGTGTGCCGTTATTAATCAATGAAGCTTTGTGGGCATCGGGAATGGCAATGCTGACTCAGTGCTATTCCGTACATGGTTTGAATGTTGTAGCCGGCCTGAATATTGCCAATACCATCAACAACGTATTCAATGTGGTATTTATAGCAATGGGAGATGCCATTGCGATTATCATTGGGCAGTTACTTGGAGCAGGCAGGATGAAGGAAGCCAGAGATTCTGATAATAAGATGATAGCGTTCTCTGTATTCTGCTGCATTATTATTGCTGCGGTAATGTTGGTGATTGCACCACTGTTTCCGGAATTGTATAACACAACACCGGAAGCAAAGGAATTGGCAACAAGATTTATTATGGCTCAGGCAATCTTTATGCCACAGGCAGCATTTATGCATGCCGCCTATTTCACGTTGCGTTCCGGTGGAAAGACACTGGTTACCTTTTTCTTTGACAGCGTATTTGTCTGGTGCGTCAGCGTACCAATTGCTTACTGCCTCAGTCATTTTACTCCACTGTATGTGCTCTGGGTATTTGTCCTGGTACAGGTGGGTGACTGGATCAAATGTATCATTGGCTTTGTTCTTGTGAAGAAGGGCGTTTGGCTGCAGAATATCGTAGGAAAATAATCCATCCGATAGACAGCAGAATTCCCAGGAGGGAAACCAGGGCACCCGGCACAAGAAGTGGATAAACGATTTTCAGTGTAACAGAAGGTTCATCGATGACGAGCAGATTGCCCTCATTATGGAAATTCTGTTCCGACTGGAAATTATCTTGAAAAGCAAGTGTCGTATTGACATTTGCTTTTTTGCTCTCAATGGTAATAGTATTATCCTCAATGGTGACGGTGATAGGAACGATTTCCCGTTCCGGCAGTCTCTGGTATTCAGACTGAAGGCAGTCATTCAATATGCTCCATAGATTATCGTTATCCGTATTCATGGCAAAATAAGCCAGATTCAATCCCAGATAATAGATGTTTTCATTAGAGGAATCATAGCTTAAAAATGGAATGATTTCTCCGGCTTCCCGGATGAAGCCTAAGACCTGATCCGGGTCGTTGGTATATCCTGTCAGCCAGGAATCGGTTCCTGCAGGAAAGGCTCCTGCTACATAGGTTTCGTCTTCGTAGTACAGATTTGGAAAGCTGTTGTCCAGTGTGATTTGTTCCTGAGTAACTCCAAGAAATTCCTTCTGCATTAATCCATTTTCCGGAAGGTGGGCAGCATCAATCACCACTCTGGTACCTGCGTTTGCAACAGCTTCTAACAATTCCTCTGCTTGTTTCTGGTTATGATATTCGAATCCACTTAAGAATAGGGTTTCGTATTCCGTTAATTCTTCCAGAGAATAATCATCTATATAACCGGAACTGCCGATGGTAAATTCCGGGTAAAAGATAGTCAGGGTCTGGGCATAGTCCCCAATGGCTAATCCGGAATACTCTGTAATAACGCCAAATTGCTCCGGTGTAGATTTCTTGAATACATAAGCGGTATCTGTTTCTTCAATGAGTGTATATCCGCAAAGGTCTGCGGCGTCTGATAAAGCGTCTGTCTGAAAGATATAATCCTTCCGAAACAGAACCGTATCGTCCCCCAGTTCTATGCTGCGATCAAAAATATACGGGTATTCTTCCTGTTCCAATGCCTCATTTAACAGCATGATATTCTGTGCGGTTGCTGCACCCTGCCATGCCCAGCCGAAGGTATAATCGATGGCATCGTCACCAACAGAGAGATTCCAAGACGGATAAGAACCGTAGTTGCTTAAATCCATTAGATTCGCACGCTGGGTGGTTACTTCTTTTAGTATATCGCTGTCCGTTTTTGCGATATCCGATGCCGGCGTGTAGTACCGGGGCAGACATATAGCAGTGATGCCACAATCAATGAACAATACTGTCATTACAATGATGGCGTATTTTCTTTTTAAAGTGGTCCATTCTAATAAAGACAGGAAGAAAAATGCGTAAGCCAAAGCGGTAAACCGGGACATCCACAGATATTCACCAAATGGAATATGCTTTGTGATTTGAAGGGTTGCCGGAGTGGTGCCCAGTAAGACCAGGATTGCAAGGCAAAAGCCCGCTTTCTTATTGCTCTTGGCAACAAGAATACCGAAGATAGCCACCAACAGGACAGAGATACCAAAGTAATAGGTGTCAGCAACTCCTGTAATTCGGTTCATTGGGTTCAGTGATGTTGACAGTGGAAATGTCCAAAAACTCTGTGCACCGGAACTGGAATCGCCCATCGACATCATTCCACCGGAAAGGGCAGGAATGAACCAGATGCCGGCAATCAGAATTCCAATCACCATGGAAATAAGAGCTTCCATATCCTTCCGAACATTCTTGTTTTTGATGACGTCAAAGCATAGGAACAAGAAGCAACCAATTCCAACAAGAGCAGTCAGCATCAGATGTCCAATGGTCATAAGTGCCATAGACACCATTAAGCCAATGGCAGAATAACGCCTGTTGTTGCGAACATATTGCCAAAGAAAATATGCAACATATGGAATCAACACGGTGGTTATGATTCGAGGCATATTGCCTTCACAAAAGAATACACGCAGGTTGTCCGGCAAGAAGAACCAGAGAAGAGCACAAGAAAGCCCCATCCATGGTTTCTTCGTTCCCTTTCCAAGAAGCAGAAAAGGAAAACCTCCAACGAAGCATACAAAACCGGCAAATAGGTAATAGGCATGTAGGATATTACCATCGGTGAATATCTGTAAAAATGACATACAGTAGTAGGAAAGTGGTGCCCAATACCGATATAGCTGAATACCGTTATACCATTTCTCGGAGTAGAGAGGATACCAATTTCCTTCTTGAATGCTTTCAAACAGTACCTTTGATTTGTAAAGGTGACTCCATACATCATTGCCGGAAGGCTCCCAGTGATTTAGCCAAAGGAATAGTGTAATTAGTGCTGAGACAATCAGTAAAAGCACTATATTTATTGGAAGACTCCGGGTTTCATATTTGGTTGCTTTGGATTTTTGTTCCGTCATTTGTTATACCTCCAAAGGTAGTTTCAAAGGATTAATTTTCTTCATCAATCATGCTGATGACATAGGAACGGGATGGGGTTTCACTCATTTCCATCATTAAGAATAACCATCCTTCGTTATTCAGAATGATGCTTAGCTGTTCCTTAAAGTAGTTGCAGCAGTTTTCCAGTGTAGGGTTAATCATATCAAATGGTGGAACCTCATTTAATTCCTTATCCTGAAATTGGTCAATAAAAGCCTCGATTTCCTTTTCCAGCTTGGTAAACTGGACGAAATCCTGTTGCATTTTAATAACATGCAGGGTGATTTCCCAGGTATGAGGGTGCATAGCGCCCAACACTCCATCAATGTAAATGGCATGTCGTGCATTTAAATAGAATTTGAATTTATATTGCTTATATTGGGTGCTTTTTCCACTGTGGTGTATGGTAATTGGGGCAGAAGCATCCGTAGGTGACTGCAGCTCCTCTAACTTTTCGAATTCCTGATTCCGTTCCAATAGTTCTTCCTTGATGTCTGTCAGTTTTCCTTCACTTTTGGTCCATGCCCCGGAAAGGGCGGTAATGGCACCAATAGAAATCAGAAGAAGAACAGCAAACAGCAGGATTAGGTAGACCTGATAGGTGGTCAGCTTGGATTGATTCAGGAATTGAGACCGTTCCGTAATCATACCCACGGTATAGGAGTGCGTTTTGTAATCAAATGCTGCACTGGTCAGGATGCCGTTTTGTTCTTCCAGATTTTCAAGAAAAGCATCTCGCTCTTTCAGAGTGGTTAAGGAATCCGTTGTTGTTTTGTTTTTGGCAAACAAAACCGTTTCATCTTCAATTACAAATGCCCAGCTTCCACCGGAAGCGGTTACATGGGTGACCATATATTCCACGAGTTCTTCATCAGTAACACCATTGGCTTTCATGGCAGAAAGGGTATCGGCTAACTGGTTACAGTATTCCTGTTGCTTTTGGGTGCCGTTTGTAACATAGGCGTTTGCCATTCCATTTAGCAGAATAACAAGCAAAATAATTGTAATAATTGTCACGATGGCAATGGAAAGCAATATAGTTGTTAATCGTCCTGCAGAATTTTGAAATGGATGTTTTCTCTTTTTATTCATCGATATTCACCTCGGATTTCCATTTTTCAAGGATACGGTTTATGGATTGGAAGTCTTGTTTTATGATTGTTTTACAGGCATTCCATTCCTCTGTAAAGTTCTTCATTTTCCAGCTCTGTGCTCCCTTGATGGCATTAATGATGCCGGCAAAACGGAACCAGAATACCACAAAATTATACAGGGGCAGAAGAAAAATCAAATACCATTTTCGTGCATAGTATTTTAATAATGTTTTTTCTTTGGATAAGAATAGTATTATACACAGGTATAATAAAAAGGTTGCAACCACGTACAGGGCATACATAATAAGCACTGATTGGAGAATTAATTTAACCGGATAATTAATAAATGCAAGACAAATCAATGCAAAATACCAAATCATACGGGGAAAAGCAAAGGTGTGGTCATACATAAGCAGACGGATAACAAAGTCTGATACAAACCCTTTGCCAAATCGCATACCCTTTGTTTTGAACATGTGCATCACTTCAATTTCGCCACGCTGCCAGCGCTGTCGTTGAATGTAGAGTCGGTTAATATCTTCAATTGGGTCAACGAAGAAATAAGCATCATCACATAATGCAACCTGTTCCTTCAACATATCCCGAATCTGGAAGGTAACATGGGTATCTTCACAGATGGTATCTGTATTGTACAATTGAGTCTTTAATATGGAAGATTTTCGAAATGCCGAAAATGCCCCGGAAAGAGTAAAAATACTGTTAAATTCGGACTGGAAATTACGTCCGGCTAAAAATGCCTGACAGTATTCAAAGAATTCCAGCTTACGAAGCATCCGTTTTGGAAATCCCTTGGTTTCATCAATCATAACGGGGTTTGTCATAATGGTGCCGGTAAGACAGTCAATGGTTTCGTTTTGCTCGAACCGGCGCACCATGTTATAAATTGCATCCGGATGTAAAACTCCGTCACTGTCAATATGGATAATATATTTTCCATAACTGTTGAACAATGCAAGGTTTAGTGCCTTTGACTTTCCCTGCTCCGAATTCATCCAGTTAATGGTCAAATCAGGAAAGTCCTTCTGGCATTGACAGAATATCTCAAAGCTGTTATCTGTACTCTCGTTATTTACCAGCATAATGTAAATCAGTTCATTGTCATAGGTAGAATTATGAATGGATTGAATGCATTGATAAAGCGTCTGGGCAGAGTTATAAACCGGAATAATCAATGTGATTTCAGGGCAGTATTTTAACTCAGTCGGCTTCTTATTGCTGATTTTCCGTTTTAACAGAATAAAAAAGTCAAAAATGGTAGGTATAATTTCCATAACAATTGGAATAATGACCCATGCCATCCAGAATAGGATGGAGCTGTGGAGTAAATCACGAATGACTGTCATAGCGGAATGCACCTACTTTCTGTCGGACAACCTGTGCCTTGGTGAATACATAGAAATACAAGGCTATGGTACAAGCATAGAATACCAGTCTGCCAACAATGGAATGAGCAAGAAAATACATATTCTCGCCACCCCAGTATATCATTTGACAAATAATGAATATGCGGAGAACATTTGCCATAAATATGCTGATTATGCCAATAATGCTGACTGCAATTTTTTCATAATACTGATAGGCAGGGAAAAACCATAATAAGGCAAGAAAAGCAAAGGTTTCGATGATGCCGGAACATTCGAAATCAATATATAAGGACAAGTTGGTAGCTCCATGAGAGATGAATAATAGTCCTTTTTCAAAATAAGAAGAATACGTTCCGGTTAATTCTCCCAAAAGACCGGACACGGCGGCTATAGCATTCTGCATAGGCATAAGAAGAATCGGCTGCAATGTAATAATTGCAGCCGTAAATAATCCGGCACTTCCAAGAGTGAAGTACCAGAAATCCAATTTAGCCCGTTTTAATACTGTAATGGCATACACCCAAATGGCAATTGCCACAATTATAATCCAGTTAAACATACTGTCTTACCCTTCTTTTTCTTATAGGAATAAAGACCGGCACCACACAATAAAAATGCAGCAAAGACACCAAGCCAAGGTCCGGTGGAAGTACCCATCCAGGATAAGCCTTGAGGTCCAATATTAGGATTCACAATGGTGACGGAGCTTACCTGAGAAAGATTCATACCGGTTACCCGGGCAAAATCCGCTACACTAAATGCGAATTCTACCTCATCACCCTTTGTAGTGCTTTGGTGAGTGGAGTCATAAATGGTAATTACGCCCTGACTGGAGCAGTATTTTGTGTAGTCAACAATAATACCGAAATTAAAGTGGCTTCCCTCGGAAAGAGAATGCATTTCATTATTGAAGAAGTTCCAATCTATGCTTCCATCTGCAAAAACAGGATACAGACCAATGGCATGGGATTCCCCATTAATGGTAATTGACATCTGTTGCATCTGGATTTGATTGGTATACAAATCATTCATAGCAAAGTGTACATAAATCATTTCTCCGTCCGTATAAATCTGTCCTTTATGAATACTCTCCGCATTATTGGAGGTATATGTAAGATTCGTAACAGGGTAGGAATTCCAGTCATCATAGTATCCATCTATTTGGATATCAGAGGAAAGCTCCAGCATGGAGGCTTCACCATTGACCGGGGAAGTCCGCTCTGCCGCTGATACAGGTATGGATGGGGACAAGATGCTTATCATTGATACAAAACCAAGAAAATATGAAATTAAGGTATTTCTTTTTTGATGCTTCATAACAATCACTCCTTTGTTTTCACATGGTTACAAAATACACATCAAAACGGTTGGTTTCTTTGTGTTTATGAATCGTGATATGCAGTCGGCAAATGAATGCGACTGGATATCTGATAAGTGCTTAACGGGTTCTCTGAAATATCCAACTGGTAAAGGTTAATATCCAGCTTTTTAAGAAGGAATTTCAGGTCGTCATAAAAGACATTTCCCATATTCTCAATGTTGGGTACTAAATGAGCAAATACCGGTACTTCATTTAATACAGAATACTCATATTGTTTCAGGTATTCATTTACCACCTTATCAAAGTCAAAGAACATAATCTGTTCTGATTGGTTTACTTTGCTCACATAGAGAGTAATAGTAAATGTATGCTGATGCTCATGCTCCTTTATATAATCAAAGCTGTGTGAAGCATTAAACCGATATTGATATTTATAATACTTCTGCATACTTCCAACCTCGACCTAAAACTTTTGCTTTCTATAATATAATACTTTTTATCTCATTTTTCATTGTAAATCTTTAACAAAAATTATAATATAATGTTGTATTTTACTATTGGTTTTACTAATATCGACATATAGAGGATGTTTTTTAAGGGATTTATATGAAAAATTGGTGAAATTTGAAAGAAGGGGTTCATATGTGGATCATATGTGCATTTGGTTCCGCACTTTTTGCAGGTATAACATCCATTCTGGCAAAGTGTGGGATGAAGAATGTGAATTCAAATGTAGCAACTGCACTTCGAACCATTGTAGTGCTATTGTTTTCCTGGCTGCTGGTATTTATAAAAGGTACGCAAAGTACAATCGGAACTATTGACGGGCGGACATTCCTGTTCTTGATACTTTCCGGTCTGGCAACCGGTGCTTCATGGCTGTGTTACTTTCGGGCATTGCAACTGGGGGATGTGAATAAAGTAACCCCCATTGATAAATCCAGTACGATTCTTACCATGTTGCTGGCAATGTTGTTTTTACATGAAGAGATAACCATAATAAAGATTATTTCCATGCTGTTCATTGGTATTGGAACCTATCTGATGATAGAGAAGAAAGAAACGATTGTAAAAGAAGGAATAACTTCAAAAAGTTGGTTTTTCTATGCCATTGCTTCTGCTGTATTTGCCAGTCTGACTTCTATTCTTGGAAAAGTTGGCATGGAAAATATAGATTCCACTCTGGGAACTGCCATTCGCACAATTGTGGTATTGGTTATGGCATGGGTGGTAGTATTTGTCACAAAAACACAGAGTACCATTCGGGATTTGGATAAAAGAAACTGGATATTTCTACTGTTGTCAGGTTTGGCAACCGGTGCTTCGTGGCTTTGCTATTATCGTGCATTGCAAACAGGTCCTGCCAGTGTAGTTGTGCCTATTGATAAATTAAGCATATTGATTACCATACTTTTCTCATGGCTGGTGTTTAAAGAAAAACTGAACTTAAAATCCGGTATCGGCTTAGTCGGAATCGTAGCCGGAACATTATTGTTACTTTGTGCTTGAAAAAAGGAGTGCTATCATGTATGGTATTCTATGATAAATTTTTATAAATGGAATATATAAATGAAACATGAAAAAGAAACATGAAAATGAAACATTAGAAAGAGAAAGGAAGGATTCACCAATGAAAAAGTTTTTGGAAGAATTTAAGAAGTTTATTATGAAAGGCAATGCCTTAGATTTGGCAGTGGGTGTTATCATCGGTGGTGCATTTACTTCGATTGTAAATTCTTTAAATGCAGATATTATTACACCGATTCTTGCAATTTTTGGAGGAATAGATTTTTCGAATCTGACTGTAAAGCTTGGTACAGGAGATTTGGCACCTGTACTGACATATGGTAATTTCATTACAGCAGTTATTAACTTTCTGATTACGGCATTCGTAATTTTCTGTATGATTAAGGTGATTAACGGTGTTGGTGATAAGTTCAAGAAGAAAAAAGAAGAGAAACCAACCACAAAGAAATGTCCATACTGCAAGAGCGAGATTGCTATTGATGCAACCAGATGTCCACATTGTACTTCTGAGTTGGAGAAATAAGAATGTTACAGATAGAATTGTCATTTTGAGTTTGACAAATGGTAATTTGTCGATTTGGTAAATTCCTATTTATTGAGATGTCGATAAACCATAATATTGATATAAATTTAATATATAGTTTTGTCTACATTTTGAAGGGTGCCACTCTGGTTAGAGTGGCACCTCGATTTTTAAATCTGTTTAATTAAGTTCACCATTTCAATAGCAGACAAAGCACAGTCATAACCCTTATTTCCGGCTTTGGTACCGGCACGCTCAATTGCCTGTTCGATGCTATCTGTGGTTACAACACCGAACAATACCGGAACTTCTGATTGCAGAGAAACCTGTGCAATTCCCTTAGATACCTCGTTACATACATAATCATAATGACTGGTAGCTCCACGAATCACAGCACCTACGCAGATGACAGCATCATACTTGCCGGACTTTGCCATCTTTCCTGCAATTAATGGAATCTCAAAGGCACCCGGAACCCAGGCAGTGGTAATGTCTTCTTCCTTTACACCATGACGAACCAAACCGTCAATGGCACCGCCTAATAACTTGCTGGTAATGAATTCGTTGAAACGAGATGCAACGATTCCTACCTTCATGTCCTGTGCAACTAATTTTCCTTCTAATGTGTTCATAATTTAATCCTCCTTATTTATTTAAGTGTGTAAAGATGTGTCCCATTTTTTCTTCCTTCGTCTTCATATAAAATGCATCATATTTCTGCACCGGTACTTCAATCGGCACACGCTCTTTAATCTTTAAGCCATAACCGTCCAGTCCATATATCTTACTTGGATTGTTGGTTAGCAGACGCAGTTCCTTGATTCCCAAGTCCCGAAGAATCTGGGCACCTACCCAGTATTCCCGCAGGTCCGGAGCAAAGCCTAAGTCTAAGTTGGCTTCTACGGTATCCCGACCTCTTTCCTGAAGTTCATAGGCTTTTAATTTATTGATTAATCCAATGCCCCGGCCCTCCTGCCGCATATACAGAAGAACACCCCGACCCTCTTTTTCAATCTGACACAGGGCATTTGCCAGCTGCTGCCCACAGTCACAGCGAAGGGAACCAAAGACATCTCCGGTTAAACATTCGGAATGAACACGACAGAGCACATCCATGCCATCTCCGATGTCACCTTTGACCAAAGCAATGTGATGCTCGCCGGTAATGTCACTGACATAGCCATATGCCTTGAAGGTTCCATATTCGGTTGGCAGGTTAACCTCGGCTTCCCGGCTGACATGCTTTTCATGAAGACGGCAGTAATCCTGTAAGTCTTTAATGGTAATAAATGCAATATTATATTCTTTTGCAATTTCAATTAATTCCGGTGTCCGCATCATGTGTCCGTCCTCTGCCATGATTTCACAGCAAAGACCACAAGGTTTAAGGCCAGCCAGACGCATTAAATCTACCGTTGCTTCCGTGTGACCGTTACGAACCAGAACGCCTCCGGTTCTGGCTACCAGAGGGAACATATGTCCCGGACGGCGGAAATCATTTGGCTTGGCATCATCGGCAACTGCTTTCATTGCAGTAATGGAGCGCTCATAAGCAGAGATACCGGTTGTAGTATCTACATGATCGATGCTGACGGTAAATGCGGTACAGTGATTGTCCGTATTTTCAGAAACCATCTGTGGTACATTCAGTTTGTCTGCCAGTTCCTTTGACATTGGCATACAGATTAAGCCTTTCCCATGAACTGCCATAAAGTTGATGTTTTCGCCGGTGGCAAATTCTGCTGCACAGATAAAGTCGCCTTCATTTTCTCGGTCCGGGTCATCGGTACAGAGAATAATCTTTCCGGCACGCAGTTCATCAAGTGCGTGTTCTATGGTTGAAAATTCGAATTCCATAGCAAGTTCCTCCTAATTAAGAATAGATTATATAAAATAAAATGAGTTAAAATCCATGCTCCCGTAGAAAATCCATGGTAATACCACCGGAAGTCTGCGAAGCTGTGGTGTAAGAATCGGTAGCCTGTGGGATAGTAGGATTCTCGGCCAAAGCAGATGCTCCGGTATAAGGGAGCAGCAGTTTTTCTACATACTTACCAATCACATCATTTTCCAGATTGACGATATCTCCGGGTTTTCGTTTCAAAAGGGTAGTTTCTTCTCCGGTATGGGGAATGATTGACACCTTGAATACGGAGTCGTCTACATAGGCAACGGTAAGGCTGATGCCATCTATGGCAATGGAGCCTTTATTTACAATCAGTCGCAGGATAGAAGCCGGTGCCTGAATGGTTACCCACACCGCATTTCCCTCCGGTTTCAAGCACTGAATGGTTCCCGTACCGTCAATGTGTCCGCTTACAATATGTCCGCCAAAGCGTCCTCCTGCTGCCATGGCACGTTCCAGATTCACATTGGCACCAATGGGAAGACTGCCCAGATTCGTTTTGCGCAGGGTTTCTGCCATGACATCTGCCACAAAGCTGTCACTTTGTAGCTTTGTTACCGTAAGGCAGACCCCGTTTACCGCAATACTGTCGCCGATATTTGTACCCTCCAGTACCTTTTTTGCTTTGATTTCAATAAAGCCGGAGGTCTGATGACCAATGATTTTCTTTACAGTTCCCGTTTCTTCTATAATACCTGTAAACATAATGGAACAGTCTCCTTTCTTCAAAAATAAAAATCTGTTTCTGGCACAAAGGGCTTGAAGGACTAGCACCCACAGTCGTATTCCACCAAAACATCCTTTCCAAAGGTCTGAACCTTCGGATGGGTGAGCCGGAAACTGTCTGCAACCCTTTGGATACCAACACCACTGACGGGAGTAAAACGATTGATACCGCCGAAAATCTGTGCACCCACATAGGCGTATACATGGTGTACCTGTTTGGCTGCTATAAAAGCAGCATTGATGGTACCACCGCCTTCTACCAGGATGCCGTCAATATCCATCTGACCTAATTTCTGCAATAAATCTATAACATCAATGGTTCCATTTTTTTCTTTTACAAATAGTACCTGTACTCCTTTGGATTCCAGAGCAGACTGCTTATTCTGTGGGTCATCCACACAGGCAACAATGACAGGTGCTTGATTGGTGGTGTTGCATAATTGGCAGTCCAGAGGTATTCGTAAATGAGTGTCGCATACGATTCGAATCGGATTTCTCCCATTCGGAATACGGCAGGTTAACAGGGGATTGTCCTGTAATACCGTTCCGATTCCAACCAGAATTCCTTTGTAATAATTCCGAAGTTCATGGACATGATTCCTTGCAGTTTCTCCTGTAATCCATTGGGACTCACCGGAATTGACTGCTATCTTGCCGTCTGCGGTCATGGCGTATTTCAGTGCCACATAGGGCTCCTTCTTCCGAATATAATGGAAAAAGACCGGGTTCAATGCATCACATTCATCACGCAGAAAGTCTTCTACAACTTCGATTCCTGCTTCACGTAAGATAGAAACACCTTTTCCCGCTACCTTTGGATTGGGGTCTCGGGAACCGATAACTACCTTTGCCAGTTTGTGTTCGATAATTGCCTCCGTGCATGGAGGGGTTTTCCCATAATGACAGCATGGCTCTAAGGTTACATAGATAGTGGCACCTTCAGCGGATTCTTTGCAATTTGCCAGTGCATTGCGCTCTGCATGAAGACCGCCGATATATTGGTGATAGCCTTCTCCGATAATAGTTCCATTTTTTACAACGACAGCCCCAACCATAGGATTGGGATTGGTCTTGCCCACAGCCAGCACTGCAAGCTCTATGGCACGTCTCATGTATGCTTCATCGTTCATGACTGCACCTCCCGGGCAATAGATTCTATATAATCTCTTGTGTGTGTCATAATGACGGATAAATTAGCTACATCCTTTAAGACATCGCCGGTTTCTAAGGAGTGATTTCCGTCCTCTGTAATATAAAGAGGAAGACCATGCTCCGTACAGCCCTGTTTGATTGCGTCAGTTTCAACCCATGGGTCATTGGTTCCGGTAAAAACTATGCCTTCGGTTCCCATGAAATCAAAGGAACCGGCCACGGGGGTGTAATATACATTGTAAGTCATTAGTTGATGATTTTTTGCAAAAGCAGAAGCAACAGCAGTCCCTACGCTTTTGCAAAGGAAAAGAATATTATTGTATTGGGTAAAATCAATATCTTTCAAGCAGTCCTCCGTCTGGGACAGGGCTTTTTGGAAGGCTTCCTTCATTTTCTCCGGCGAACCCTTGACATTATTATCAAAGGGACCGTAGGTTACTTCCACGATTTCAAAACCATATTCCTTTGCTAGTTTTTTTCCGTAATATAAAAGGGGTTTATCAGTATGGTAACCGATTCCCGGAAAAATAACAGCTAATTTCATGTGACATGCTCCCTTCTGAATATATAAAAGCCCTGATTGAAAATCAGGGCAAAGCTGCATGGAAAACAAAAAACTGGAATACAGGGATTCCAGAGCATTCATTCTACCTTCTTCTCTCATCCAGACTATACTGTCGGCTTCGGAATTACACCGAATCATGCCTTGCGGCTCGCGGGCTGTACCGCCGGTAGGGAATTGCACCCTGCCCTGAAGAATATTTACTTACTAGGGCATATTGTACTAGTATATAGAAGGAAATGCAAGAGAATTTTCAAAATATCTGTTTGCCAAAAAAAGTCGTAGAAAAGACCGGGCAGGAAATACTTGACAAATTCAGACCACCATATTAAAATAAAATCAAATATTGATTGAACTACATACTCTATTTGGGGTGTAACATTGAGTTGGCATTACCCGGACGTGATAAGAAACAGGGAATTTCTTATTTTGTTCGGGTTTTTTTATTAATATTTCTCAATCATGTATTCAATCATAAAAAATATACAAACTATTTAAAAGATGTGAAAGGAGAAAACAGTATGGTAGCATTTAATTACACAATCACAGATGAGGTAGGAATTCACGCACGTCCGGCAGGTATGCTGGTACAGGAGGCTAAGAAGCATCCGGAAACAATCACTCTTAAGACGGCAAAGGGAAGCGCAGATGCCAGAAAGCTTTTGGCAATTATGGCTTTAGGCGTTAAGCAGGGTGATGAAGTAACTGTAGAAGTTAGTGGTGAGAACGAGGAAGAAACAGCGAAAATCCTTCAAGAGTTCTTTAGCGCTAATCTGTAATGCAATAGCGGATGGAAGATTCGCTGATGTGATGCAATGGAAGTTATAGTGTAAACAGGCATGAGGAAAGAAGGAGCTTATGGAGAAGTATACAGGAAAGAAAGTATTTAATGGGGTTGCAATCGGGCCGATATTATTCTATTCCAAAGAACAGGGACAGGTTGTTCGGCGGCACGTGGATGATGTAGATGCAGAACTTTCCCGCTACGAAGCAGCAAAGGCAAAGGCAGTGGAGCAGCTTGGCGAACTGTATGAAAAAGCAGTACAGGAAGTGGGAGAGGTGAATGCACAGATATTTGAAGTTCACAGCATGTTATTGGAAGATGATGATTATAATGATTCAATAACCAACATGATTACTACGCAGGAAATCAATGCTGAATATGCAGTAGCCATGACCGGTGACCATTTTGCAGAAATGTTTGCAAATATGGATGATGAGTATTTCCAAGCACGTTCTGCAGACATTAAGGATATTTCCGATCGGGTGGTATCCATTTTAACAGGAAAAGGGAACAACGGTGACTTAGGCGAGGAACCGGTAATTATCGTTGCAGAGGATTTGGCACCAAGTGAAACCGTCAAAATGGATAAGTCGAAGCTGTTGGCATTCGTCACACAGCTTGGTTCCACCAATTCCCATACTGCTATTTTAGCAAGAACCATGGGAATACCGGCATTAATTGGTATTGAGATTCAGAAAGAGTGGGACGGCAAGCTGGCGATAGTAGACGGAAAAGAAGGAATCCTTTATGTCGACCCGGACGAAACCACAATTATGGAATACCGGAAGCGGAAAAAAGAGGAAGAAGAACGAAATGAGTTATACCAGACCTTAAAGGGAAAAGAAACCATTACCCAGTCCGGTCAAAAAGTACATTTGTATGCCAATATCGGTAATGTTGCTGACCTTGCAACCGTTCTCATGAACGATGCGGAAGGAATCGGTTTGTTCCGAAGTGAGTTCTTATATCTGGAATCTCAGGATTATCCAACAGAGGAGGAACAGTTCCAGGTATATAAGCGGGTTGCAGAAACCATGGCAGGCAAGAAAGTTATTATTCGTACTCTGGATATTGGTGCAGATAAACAGGTTGACTATTTTGATTTAGAGAAAGAGGACAATCCTGCCCTTGGTTTTCGTGCCATTCGGATTTGCCTGTCCAGACCGGAGGTATTCAAGACTCAGCTTCGGGCATTGTTCCGGGCAAGTGCCTTTGGTAATATCGCCATTATGTATCCAATGATTACTTCTGTGGAAGAGGTGCGTCAGATAAAGGAAATTTCTTCTGCAATCAAGGCAGAATTGCAGGAAGCGGGGATTCCGATTGGTGAAGTAGAAGAAGGAATTATGATTGAAACACCGGCAGCAGCAATCATCAGTGATTTGCTTGCAAAGGAAGTTGATTTCTTTAGTATTGGAACCAACGACCTGACCCAGTATACATTGGCAATTGACCGTCAGAATCCACGGTTAGACCCATTTTATAATGCACACCATGAAGCAATTCTGCGATTGATTCGTATGGTGGCGAAAAATGCACATGAGGCTGGCATCTGGGCAGGTATCTGCGGAGAGTTAGGAGCAGATATGGAATTGACGGAAACCTTCCTGGAAATGGGAATAGATGAATTGTCTGTTTCTCCGGGTTGTGTTCTTCCAATCCGTAAAATTATTCGGGATGTGAAATAAGAATGAGTAAACTAATCTTTTTTGATATTGATGGAACCTTAGTGGATTATTCCATGCATATACCGGAAAGTACCATAGAAGCCTTAAATCTGGTTCGTGCAAATGGACATAAGATTGCCATTTGCACGGGCAGACCGTATACCAACATTTATCCCTTTTTATTGGATATGAATTTTGATGGAGTAGTAGCTTCTGCCGGTGCCTATATCACTTGTGGAAACGAAGTAATATATCACAGTGTATTGGAAGAGGAACCGCTGACTAAATTAGCAGAGATACTGCAACAGCATGGTGCAGCTTATTTTCTACAGGGGTATCCGGGGCGGTTTCTGAATCAGAAAAATGAAGAGAAAATGTATCAGGTACTGTCCGGTGGAAAAAGTGCGGATGAACTTCGTAAAGGAATGACGATTTGCGAGGCACCGGAACAAGTAGCGAATTTGGAATGCGGTGTGTACTTTCAGGCGGATTTGACGGTTGAGGAGTTGCAGGCAGAGGTGGATGAAGCAACCGATGGTTATTTTCGATTGACCGGCTGCAGCTTTGGACAGGATGTTACCTATTCCGGTGAAATCACCAAAAAAGGTGTGAATAAGGCCACCGGTATGCAACGTTTGTTGGAAGCCATGGGCATGACAAGGAAGGATTCCGTAGCATTTGGAGACGGTTCCAACGATTTTGAGATGATAACATTTGCCAATCAGGGAATTGTTATGGGAAATGGACTGGATGCTTTGAAAGAAAAGGCAGATTTTGTCACGACAGATATTAACGAAGATGGCATCCGGAATGGATTAAAACATTTGAAACTGATTTAAAGTTTGGACTGTTGCACGACTAACCGCTTATGTCTTCTCAGGACGATGGGCGGTTATTTCTTCGTCTTGGAATCATGCTTTCCACGCACATAACCAAGACTGTAATAAGTCGCACACAAGGAAGAAATCATGAATCAACATTTAGTAATAGGCATTCTAGCCCATGTAGATGCCGGAAAAACAACCTTATCGGAAGGCTTGCTGTATCAGACAGGCAGCATTCGTACCTTAGGTAGAGTGGATCACAAGGATGCATTCCTGGATACCTATGCCATGGAACGGGCAAGAGGGATAACCATTTTTTCCAAGCAGGCAGAGCTTACGATTGGGGGCTTTCCGGTCACGCTTCTGGATACTCCGGGACACGTGGATTTTTCCGCAGAAATGGAGCGGACCTTGCAAGTGCTGGATTATGTCATTTTAGTGATTAATGGTGCGGATGGTGTACAGGGGCATACCAGAACGTTATGGAAATTATTAAAGCAGTATGAGTTACCGGTATTCCTGTTTGTGAATAAGATGGATCAGACCGGTACAAACCACGATGAATTGTTAGCGGAATTGCAGACAGTGTTATCCGATAGCTGTCTGGATTTTTCCAATTATATGAAACAGGATTTAGAAAAGGAACTATTTTTTGATGCACTGGCTATGTGCGATGAAGCAATGATGGAAGCATACTTAGAAACAGGTAGTATTCCGGATTCATTGATTCAGAAAGCCATCCGGCATCGAAAGGTATTTCCTTGTTTTTTTGGTTCCGCGCTGAAGATGGAGGGCGTGGAAGAACTGACACAGGGGATTGCCACCTATGCAACAGTACCTCAGTATGGAGAAGAATTCGGAGCCAGAGTTTATAAGATTGCCCGTGACCAGCAGGGGAATCGTTTGACACATTTGAAAATTACCGGTGGAACCTTGAAGGTAAAGTCGCTCTTACAGCATAAAGAACACTCTGACCGGCAGGGAAGCCCGGAAGAGAAGGTGAATCAAATCCGCATCTATTCCGGAGACCGTTTTCAAGTAGTCCCGGAAGCAAAAGCAGGCATGATTTGTGCAGTGACCGGTTTAGAAGAGAGTTATTGCGGAGAAGGCTTTGGAATCGAGAAGGATGCTAAAATGCCGGTATTAGAGCCGGTTTTAAGTTATCAATTGCTATTACCGAAGGACTGCGATGTGCATCAGGCATGGAAGGATTTGCAACAATTGGAGGAGGAGAACCCATTGCTGCAAATGAGATGGCAGGAGCAGAGTGGCGAAATTCATGTACAGGTCATGGGCGAAGTGGAATTGGATATCTTGAAAACTATGATTTCAGAACGATTTGATTTGGAGGTTGCGTTTGGAGAAGGCAGTCTGGTTTACAAAGAAACCATAGAAGCACCGGTGGAAGGAGTCGGGCATTTTGAACCTTTGCGGCACTATGCAGAGGTACATTTGTTACTGGAACCGGGGGAGCCGGGCAGTGGCTTGCAGTTTGAAGCCAATTGTAGCGAAGATATGTTAAGCCGGAACTGGCAGAGATTGATTTTATCCCATTTAAAAGAGCGGAAACATCCGGGTGTCCTGACCGGTTCCGAGATTACGGATATGAAAATCACCCTGATAGCAGGGAAAGCACACATCAAGCATACCGAGGGTGGTGATTTTCGGCAGGCAACCTATCGGGCAGTCCGGCAGGGACTTCGGAAAGCGAAATCCATTCTGCTGGAGCCTTATTATGAATTCCGACTGGAAGTGCCAATGGAGAACTCCGGTCGGGCATTGGCGGATATCCAGAAAATGAACGGAACCTTTGAACTGCCTGAGTCAGAGGGAGATATATCGGTGATTACCGGAACAGCTCCGGTAGCGACCATGTCCGGGTATCAGACAGAGTTGAATGCGTATACGCACGGACTGGGAAAATTATTCTGCTCCTTAAAGGGCTATATGCCATGCCATAATACGGAAGAAATTCTGGATAATTGCCCGTACAATCCAGAGGAGGATACGGAGAATCCAACCGGTTCTGTGTTCTGTAGTCATGGAGCAGGTTTTCTTGTGCCTTGGAGTGAAGTAGAAGATTATATGCATGTGGAATCCGGTTGCCGGCTTGGGGAAGAATGCAGACAACCGGAAACCGGCTATTCAGGAAGAACCACTATTGTATCCGGAACGGTGGCAGATGAAGACGAGCTGGAAGCCATTTTCCAAAGAACCTATGGAAGCAGTCTGCGAAGACCGTATGAGAACCGTTATAACAAAGAAAGTTGGGAAAACTATGGGTATCAAAATCAGTTGGGGGCAGATGGTGGCGAAACGGCTGATGGAACCGGAGAAAGGACCGGAGGAGATACGAAGTATCAAAAAAAGCCAACTGCTAACAAAACGAGAGAGCAATACCTGATTGTGGATGGTTATAACATTATTTTTGCTTGGGAGGATTTGAACGAGCTTTCCAAGACCAATCTGCAGGCAGCAAGAGAGAAGCTTATGGATATCTTGTGTAACTATCAGGGATATCGGAACATGCATTTGATTTTGGTATTTGATGCATATAAGGTGCCGGGAAACGTTGGAGAAATGATAGAATATCATAATATTCATGTTGTATATACCAAGAAAGCAGAAACCGCAGACCAATATATTGAAAAATTAGTTCACCGGATGGATAAAGGCTATGATGTTACCGTTGCCACCTCTGACGGATTGGAGCAGTTGATTATATGGGGAGCCGGAGCCAGACGGTTATCTGCCAGAGGGTTGAGAGAAGAAATTGAGCAGGCACAACAGGAAATGCGGGAGCGGTACTTGAACAACCAGAAGAAGCCGGAGGAACAGTATCATGCTTTTCAGGATTTACTTTCCGAAGACAGAATACAATTTTTGAAGAAAAAATGACGAAGACGTAGGAATTTCGTAAGAATTATATCAGAGAACATTCAGAAGAAAGCAACGGGAATGTCATTTCTTTCCTCTATAATGAGACCAGATTCAAAAATGAGAATCTGGTCTTATTTCGTTTGCAAAAGTCTGTTTGACTATGGAGGAGAAAGAATGGAACAACGAAAGGTAGTAGTATTATTCGGTGGCTGTTCATCGGAATATAGTGTATCTCTGCAATCCGCATATGCTGTTATGGAGGGATTGAATCAGGAGAAATATCAGGTGATACCGATGGGTATTACCAAGGAAGGAAAATGGCTTCGTTATGAAGGAGACTTAAGCCGGATACCGGAGGATACCTGGCAGGAAGGGGCCTGTTGTCCGGCATGGATTGTACCAAGCAAGGATATTCACGGCATCGTTATAATGAGGGAGGATGGAAGCTTTGAAACGCAATATGTAGATGTAGTTTTTCCGGTGCTTCATGGAAAAAATGGAGAAGACGGAACGGTACAGGGATTGTGTGATTTGGCAGGAATTCCATATGTAGGCTGTGGGACCTTAAGTTCCGCTCTCTGCATGGACAAGGATATCGCCCATGTAGTAGCAAAGGCAGCAGGGGTTGCAGTACCGGAGTTCATAGTATTGCAGTCTTATATGACACAAGAGGAACAGGCAGAAAAATGTAAAAATCTGCAATATCCTGTGTTCGTGAAACCGGCAAGAGCAGGGTCCTCTTATGGAATTACAAGGGTAGAACAACCGGAGGATTTGGCAGCAGCCATTGAGGAAGCCTTTCGTCATGACACCAAGGTGGTAATTGAAGCGATGATTCCCGGGTTCGAGGTAGGCTGTGCCGTCCTTGGCAATCAGGAATTAACCGTTGGAGAAGTGGATGAAATTGAATTACATACCGGTGTGTTTGATTTCCATGAAAAGTATACCTTGGAAACATCTAGCATTCATGTACCGGCACGTATTGATAAAGAAACAGCAGAGCGTATAAAAGACACCGCAAAGGTCTTGTATCGTGCTTTAGAGTGTCAGGGCATGGCAAGAGTGGATATGTTCCTGACGCCGGAAAATGAGATTGTATTCAACGAAATCAATACGATTCCGGGATTTACCTCTCACAGCCGGTATCCGAATATGATGAAGGCACATGGAATTCAGTTTCAAGAGGTTTTGGAGCGGTTGATAGAAGAGGCATAGGGGAGGAACTACGATGGATAAGAATAAATGTTATGGCGGACTGAATTGGTTTCGGATGATTGGTGCAATTTTAGTGATTACCATTCATACCTCTCCCCTGCTTTGTTTTGGGGAACTGCCGGATTTTATTCTGACCCGTATCCTTGCCAGAGTTGCAGTTCCTTTCTTCTTCATGGTAACCGGGTTCTTTGTATTACAGGATTTGCAATGGAATGGGGATGGCAGAAAAAAGTGGCACCGGCAGTTAGGTAAATTGGGAATTCTGTATGGTGTGTCATTTCTTCTATATGTGCCTATTATGATTTACAGTGGATACTTTGGAGAGGACTTTACCATTATTGGATTCTTAAAGGATATTCTGATAAACGGAACCTTTTATCACCTTTGGTATCTTCCGGCAGCTATTACAGGGGTATTTCTGGTTGGGATACTTCTTCGTTATGGGAAGGAACGGGTGGCAGTCATATTAAGTATACTATTGTATTTCATTGGTCTTTTGGGTGACAGCTATTATGGACTCACAGAGAAGATAGACTGGTTAAAAAAGTGTTATGACGGTATATTTATGATTTCGGAATATACCAGGAATGGATTGTTTTTTGCCCCTGTTTTTCTTATTCTGGGGTATGCGTTGGGAAAGGAGATGGAACGTGGCAGGCAGATGTCAAAACGGTTGGCAGTTATCGGCTGCCTTTGCAGTATCAGTTTGATGTTGGGAGAAGGACTGATTCTTCATACGCATGACTGGCAGAGGCATGACAGTATGTATCTGACACTCCCAATCGTGATGGTGTTCTTATTTTCATGGGTATTACATTGGAAAGGAGGAAGCGGCAGGCGGCTCAGCCGCATGGCAATGATTGTGTATATTATACATCCGGCTATGATTGTAGCAGTACGTCTGGCAGGAAAGTTGACGGGACTGACGCATATAGTTGTAGAGCAAAGTCTGGTACATTTTATACTGGTAACCATTGGCTCTTTAATTGCCGCATATATTTTAACAATGTTTCGCTGGAATAAAAAAGAAAAACAGGAAATGCATAAACGGGCATGGACGGAGATATCCATTGATAATCTCCGGCATAATGTCAGAGAGATTCAAGGGGTGCTTTCACCTCAGACGAAGTTCATGGCAGTAGTAAAAGCCAATGGATATGGCAGCGGTGATATTCGTATTGCAGGTCATTTGAATAAAATGGGGATAGATGCTTTTGCAGTTGCAACCTTAGAGGAAGGCATTCATCTTCGGAAAAACGGAATCCGGGGTATGATTCTTATTTTAGGTTACACAGAGCCGGAACGGATTCGGGAAATTGAACGGTATCGACTGACTCAGACCGTCACGGATTATGAGTACGGAATGAAACTGGAGGCATACAAACGCCGGATTCATGTTCATATTAAATTAGATACCGGCATGCATCGGCTGGGAGAAAGCTACGATGATTTGGAGCATTTAGTCAAATTGTATCGCCTAAAATATCTTCAGGTAGAGGGAATTTATACTCATTTATGTGTGGCTGACAGCATGGAGCCGGAGGATGTGGCGTTTACCCGTCAGCAGATTCGCCATTACTATGATGCCATTGATTATTTGAAGCGTAAGGGTATTGAGCCGGGAAAGACACATATCCAAAGTAGCTATGGTGTGTTGAATTATCCGGAGCTGACCTGTGATTATGCCAGAATCGGAATTGCCATGTATGGGGTACTGAGTAAATTAGATGACGTAAAGATGTCGGTTGATTTAAGACCGGTATTAACGGTAAAGTCAAAGATTGCAGCTATCAAATGTGTGAAAGCAGGAGAAACTGTGGGCTATGGGCGTGCCTATCTGGCAGAAGAGGATAAGCGGATAGCTGTTGTAACCATTGGCTATGCAGACGGAATACCAAGAGAATTGTCCTGTGGAAGGGGTACAGTGCTGGTACATGGAACAGAGGTTGAAATTGTAGGAAGAATTTGTATGGATCAGCTGATGATAGACATAACAGATGTAAACAAAGTAAAGGTAGGAGATGTTGTCACCATAATTGGTGAGGATATGCATAAACGTATCCATGCGGAATCGGTAGCGATGGAATCGGATACCATTACCAATGAATTATTGAGCCGGTTGGGAGATCGTTTGGAACGATTATATTTGTAGGTGGTCAAATACAGGGTGACAATTCCATCGCTCTTGGTGTATAATAAGCACAGTATTATCTGACAGATAAAGGAGAAATGAACTACGATGGAAACAAGAATTGAGACAAAATGTATTCAGGAGGGCTACAAACCAACCAAAGGTGAACCAAGACAGATGCCGATTATTCAGAGTACTACCTTCAAGTACGATACCAGTGATGAAATGGGAAAGCTGTTTGATTTGGAAGCAGATGGTTATTTCTATACCCGTTTACAGAACCCAACCAATGATGCAGTGGCAGCCAGAATCTGTTCTTTAGAGGGCGGTGTGGCAGCAATGTTGACCGCATCCGGACAGGCAGCCAATTTTTATGCCATGTTTAATATCTGTGAAGCAGGGGATCATTTTATTGCATCCAGCTCCATATACGGTGGTACATATAATCTGTTTGGTACAACCATGAAGAAAATGGGAATTGAATGTACCTTTGTTGACCAGGATTTGCCGGAAGAAGAGTTGGAGCAATACTTTAAACCGAATACTAAGGCGGTCTTTGGAGAGACAATTACCAATCCAACGGTTTCTGTATTGGATATTGAGAAATTTGCAAGACTGGCACATAAGCATGGCGTGCCATTGATTGTAGATAATACATTTGCAACACCTGTAAACTGTCGTCCATTTGAGTGGGGAGCTGATATTGTTACACATTCTACAACCAAATATATGGATGGACATGCAGTTGCAGTCGGTGGCTGTATCGTAGACAGTGGTAATTTTGACTGGATGGCGCAGAAAGAAAAATATCCGGGCTTAACCACACCGGATGAATCTTATCATGGAATTGTATATGCAGAACGGTTTGGAAAAGCAGCTTATATCACCAAGGCAACCTCTCAGTTAATGCGGGATTTAGGTTCCATTCAATCGCCACAGAATGCATTTTATCTGAATCTGGGCTTGGAAACTTTGCCTTTGCGTATGAAACAGCATTGCAGTAATGCATTGGCAGTTGCCAAATATTTAGAGAGCAATGATAAGGTGGCTTGGGTAAATTATCCGGATTTGGAGAGCAACCAATATCATGCTTTGGCAGAAAAATATATGCCAAATGGTTCCTGTGGTGTGCTGGCATTCGGCTTAAAGGGTGGTCGGGAAACATCCATTTCCTTCATGGACAAATTGCAGTTGGCATCTATTGTAACCCATGTTGCAGATAGTAAGACATGTTTATTACATCCGGCAAGTCATACCCATCGCCAGATGACGGAGGAGCAATTGTTGGAAGCCGGTGTGGCACCGGACTTGATTCGTTTATCGGTTGGTATTGAAAATGTAGAAGATATCATTGCTGATTTGGAACAGGCACTGAGCCAGATATAGTGAAATATCAATTATAGTATATAAAAAGTACCGATTTTGATATGTACCCAGAATCCCGGGCACATATCAGAAATCGGTACTTTTTTTGAAAAAGAGAGTTAGAAAACATCAACTCCCTCAAAGACGCGTTCGTAATCATAATAATAAATCACATTTACTACTCGTTTGGTATTATTATTGATTACCAGAACCAGAAGACTTCCGTCTTCGCCTATCATATATTGTGCGGTACTTTGGCCACCACTCATGTCATCAATCATATTGATATATCGTGAATAAGCATAACCCTTTCCTTCTTCAACGGTCAAGTAATGAGAATCGGTATTCTCTTCGTTGAAAATCTTATACTCCGGATCACCAATTTTAAAACCAAACAGTGAATATTTTGGATTGTTAAAGCAAATGCCATACTGTATCTGATTATAATAAATGACTCCAAAGTCTGCCTGTGGGGTTGTGCATACCCGGAAACCGGATGAATCGCCATTGGCAATACTTAATTTGGTTAGGTATTCCGGATTTTCCGTAAGGGAAATTCCGAGAGTGGATTCTATCTGGTCCTGTGGTGCTTCAGCAATGGCATCCAGACTGGTCTTTCGATTCCAAGGAATAATACTAAGTACGACAGCGATTATAACAATTACTGGAATAAAAAATACAATTTTTGGTATCCCAACATTTTTTTTCTGGGGTGGTGCAACTACTGGTGTTGGCTGTGGTGCATGATAATAGTATTTGCCATCATTTCCCACTTCGTCTATTGGATATGTGGTTTGTTTTTGCTGAGTAGATGTGCTATTTTCCTCGTCACCTAATTTAAATTCCATTTGTAACTCCTCCTCTTAGAATACTTTGTGTATATTATCATGCAACTTATCCTGTTTGTCAAACTATTTTGCATGATAGTCCGGAGCTATGATATAATATTAGAAAATATTACGTATTGATAAAGATTTTGAGGGTACATGTGTATTAATGAAATTGATAATAGTATAGAAACTTGGGGAGGAAAACAGATATGGAACAGAAGGAGAAAAGCTCGGTAAGAAAATCCCTGCTATGTATAAAGATTATCTTTTGGGTTTTTGTGAGTATTTGGACCGGAATCAGTATTTGGCTGTTAATTGATTCGAAAGAGGATTATAGCTTTTTTAATCAGAATAGTCAGAGCTTTCATCAGGGCTGGGTACTGAGCGAAGATACAAACACACCTGTCACTGTTCCGGGAAAGATAGGAGGAGAAGAGACAGAAGTAAGAATACAGAATACAATTCCGGAAGGTATTGATGACCGGACTACAATTATGATTAGTGGATTGCATCAGAGTATTGTTGTGCGGATTGATGGAAATGTGGTGGGGGAATTAGATAATTCAGAAACCAGACGATTTGGCTTACATACACCATCGGGATATGTTATGGTTCCTCTGAATTCGGAAGATAAAGGAAAGACGATTGAAATTACATATTCAGCACCGGAGCCGGAAGTAGCCGGGCAGATTAGTGAGATTCGAATTGGCACGGAAATGGGCTTGCTCTTTTGGTTAATTCAAACCTATGGAAGTGATGTGATTTTTGCAATTTTACTGTTATATACCGGCTTGGTAATTGCATTATTTGGTTTAGTATTACGATTTGGAAGTCAGGAAAATCCAAATATGAATATTATTTATCTTGGTATAACTGCTGTCTGCACGGCAATCTGGATGTTGGGAGAAAGCGGATTAAAGCAGTTTTACTATGGGGATTTGGGAACAGGGGAAATTATTTTCTGGGAGGCATTGTTCTTATCTCCTATTCCGTTGTTATTTTATGTGAATCGGTTACAAGATCGTAGATATACCAAAATTTATGTCACTGGGGTAGCTTTAGGACTAACCATGAATCTGGTTATGGTAATACTTGAATTTGTCAATGTCTATGACTTTTTTGACATGTATAAAATAGGATGGATTATTATTGTTGGCAGCGGTCTATTGATTATTTACACTATCATCTGTGATTGGTTGCATGGAATTCATCAGTGGCGGTTGTTGGTTGGAATTCTGTTAATTATGGTGTGTATCTTTTTGCAGATGTGGAGTTTTGCTAATTCTACTACAATTCTGATTAGTAGGAATTTTATTAGTTTAGGATTGATTTTGTTCATGATAATTATGGGAATTTCTGCTATTACCAGTATGTTGAAGCAAAAGCAGGAACAGGAGCTTGCCATTAAAGCCAATGAGACAAAATCGGATTTCCTTGCAAATATGTCCCATGAAATCCGAACTCCGATTAATGCCATGCTAGGATTTGATGAAATGATTTTGCGGGAAGAAACGGATGAACGAATTATTGATTATGCAACCAATATTAAAAAGGCAGGAGCCAATCTGTTATCGCTGATTAATGATATTTTGGATTTTTCCAAGGTGGAATCCGGAAAAATGGAAATCATTGAAGAAGAATATAAAACCAGCAGTATGTTGACGGATGTTATTAATATGACCAATGTGAAAGCACAGGAAAAGGGTTTATCTTTTGATATTTTTATCGGAAAAGATATTCCACGGAAGCTGTATGGAGATGAACTTCGGGTAAAGCAGATTTTGACAAATGTGCTGAATAATGCAGTGAAATATACGGAAAGTGGAAGTGTAACCTTAAGTGTCAATTATGATAAATTAGGTGGCAACAAAGGACGCTTGCGGATTTCTGTTGCAGATACCGGAATGGGAATTGAACCGGAAAATATCAGTAAGATTACGGAGTCTTTTCAACGGTTTGATTTACAACGGAATCGAAGCATTGAGGGTACCGGTCTGGGCATGAGTATTGTTGCCGGTTTGATAAAGCGTATGGGTGGTAAACTACAGATTTACAGTACATATGGCAAGGGTTCTGATTTCCGTATTCTGATTCCTCAGGAAATTCGGGATGAAACCCCAATTGGTAATTACCAGAATGATTATCGGAAGGATTTGCGGAGTCAGGCACCTTATCGGGAATTATTTACAGCACCCCAGGCGCGGATATTATTTGTAGATGATAACATTATGAATTTGTCAGTAGCAAAAGGATTGTTAAAGAAGACAAAGATTCAGATTGATACTGCAGACAGTGGAGTCGGTTGTCTGGATTTAACACGCCAGAATAAGTATGATTTGATTTTTATGGATCATTTGATGCCGGAGATGGATGGAGTAGAAACCTTACGCCGTTTGCGGAGGGAGGAAGGAAATCAGAATCAGTATACAATTGTGATAGCCCTGACTGCAAATGCTATTAAGGGTTCAAAGGAATTCTATTTACAAGAGGGTTTTCATGAATATTTGACAAAGCCGATTGAAGGAGAAAAGCTGGAGCAGGTTTTACTGCAGTTATTACCAAAAGAGTACATTATACCGGCAGAAGAGGATGTACAGACAGTTATTGACCGATTAGAACAGGATGAATCCGGTGGTAAGAGAAAAGAGGAAAAAAACGTTACAGCGGATGACTGTATGCATGAATTGGCTGATTTGCTGAAACAGGCTCATATTCAAGTGGAAGAAGGCTATCATTTTGCAGGCAATTCTATGGGACAATTTCATTGGATGATTATGTTGTTTGCCCAAAGCTTTGGAGAAAAGTATCGGAAATTATCGCAATTCTATGAGGAAAAGAATGTAGAGATGTACACCATAGAGGTGCATGCATTAAAGTCAAATGCAAAAGGGATTGGTGCAAAGCAGTTAAATCAATTGGCATGGGAACATGAACAGCAATCCAGAGCCGGAAACTGGAGTTATGTGCAGAGCCACTGGGAGGAATTGTGTTTAGAATGGAGTTGTGTAGTAAATGGAATTCTAAACTATATTGGCGAAGATACAATGGAATTAAATGAAGTGGCGGTTGCTGTGGAAGAAAACCCGTCAGATTTGACCGCAGAGCAGCGGATGGTAATAGAAAACAGTATTTCCTTTGTGGAGGATTTTGAAGCAGATCCTGCATGTGCAATGCTTGGTAATTTATTGAAAGAAGAGATTTCTGAGGAAAACAGAAGAAATTTAGTACAGGCAATAGAAGCATTAGATCATTTGGATTATGAAACTGCACGGATGATTTTGAAGCGGTTGTAGAGCCGTTGATAAAATTAAGGCTGAACATCTGACAAGCTTTGGAATTGCTTTTGTTTTTCCAGTTAAAAAATGCGTTTGTGTGCGAGGCATTGACATTCTTATTTGAAACGCATACAATAGAACCGTTGAAAACGTCATAATTCTGTGAACTTTACGGTCGGACAGAGCGATAGCTTGGTCCGTTTAAAGGAACTCGGTGAAAGGCCGGACTGTTATCCCAGCCGTAATGGGGACGAACGAATCATTATGTCACTGAAGCCTGCGCTTTGGGAAGGCGATTCAAGTAGGAGGAACCAGAGTCGGAACACAATACGTAAAGAGGGAATACTTGTAAATATCTTTAGGCAAGAAGATGTTTATTTTTGTTGCCATAACATGGCTGATGAACATAATGGTATCTATTTTCATTTCAGCCCGGAATAAGACATTTATCAATAAGATTTCAAGTGATGAAAAGGAGCGTGTAAGAAATGAAAAAATGGAAAAGGATGTTGGCGGTGCTGTTAGCAGCATTTATGGTGGCTGGTATTATGCAAACAGAGGTATTTGCATTAGATACTGCGGCATTGGACAATATGTATCAAGGTGGATTAACTCTGATTGATACAGCATTGAATTCTGAATGCGGGTATGGTAATGAATGGCAGGTTATTACACTTGCAAGAGCAGGAAAATTAAGCTATGAGAAGGCGGAGCAGTATTATGCAAGTCTGGAAGCTAAGGTAAGAGAAAATGGTAGTAGTAAATTTGATCCAACGTATATGTCTACACGTGAGATATTGGCAGTTGTTGCAATTGGGAAAGATCCAACCAGTGTAGCTGGATATAACTTACTAGAACCATTAGGAGACTTAGATTATGTAACTGCAAATGGCTATAATACAATGTATGGCTCAATGAATGCTTTAGTAGCATTAGATACTAAGAATTATACAATTCCAGATGTATCGGTAGCAAATAAAACAACGAGAGAAGCTTTAATTCAAAATATTTTGACAACGGATGTTGTGGCAACCGGTGGTTGGAGTTGGGATGGAACAACTATGGATGCAGATGAAACTGCGATGGCAATTCAGGCTCTGGCACCATATTATAATTCGAATGCCAATGTAAAAACAGCAGTTGACAATGCTTTGATTGCTTTGTCATTAGCACAGAATGCTGATGGTAGCTTTAATGATAGTTATTATAATGTCAGTAACACAGGAACTACCATACAAGTTCTGATTGCATTATCAACGTTAGGAATTGATGCTCAGACAGATGCAAGATTTATTAAAGGTGACAAAACTATTTTGGATGCGTTACATGGATTCTATAATGAAGGAAGCGGTTTTCGTGTTAGTGCAACTGGTGAAATTGTAAATGCTTTATCAACTGCACAAGGAACATATGGTTTGAATGCATATCAACGGTTGGTTGCAGGAAAGACCGCATTTTATAATATGTCAGATGCAACACCAATCAATGACCCTTCATCAGAGCAAAGCACAAGTGCAACAGAAGCTTCTACGGAAGCAACCACTGCAGCAAAGAAGGATGATACGCCAAAGACCGGAGATACTATGCCGGTTGTATTATTGGCAGGTATGGCACTGTTCGCAGCCAGTGGTGCTGTATATCTGAGTCGTAAGAAGAATATGCAGTAAGAAATGTGAAAGTGAATGGAAGAGATAATGCTTGAGGAAGGAGAACCACATCAATGCAATGGATAAAAGCACATAAGAACATAATCATTGCCGGAAGTATTACTGTCATTGTATTAGTGGCGGCCTTCTTTCTGGGAGGAACGAAGCCTTCCGGTTCTACCGATAATGAAACGGCTGCAACGGAAGCAACACAGGAAAATAAGACAACAATTTCGAATTCCGATGCGAGTAAAACTTCGGAAGAGGGAAGACCGGAAGGAAATGATGCAGAGAGCAGGAATCAGATAGAAACCGGTTCAGCTACAACCACAGCAACGAAGAAGGAGACAACGGTTTCTGATGATACACCTGTAACAGAAACTACAACTACAGCAGAAAGTGCATCTGCAACGGAAACCACAACCGCAACAGAAAGCACAGCGGAAGCGGTGAATACACAAGCTGTAACCTTTCAATGCACATTGACTATTTCTTGTGCAGAAATCTTAAGTCATATGGATTCATTGAAACCGGAAAAGGCTGGTTTAGTACCATCCGATGGAACGATACTAAGTACTACCGTAACAGTAACAGAAGGAGAAACGGTTTATGATGTGTTACGGAGAACTTGTACCAATGCAGGAATTCCCTTAGATGCCTCATCAGGATATGTACGGGGAATTCAGAATCTTTATGAACGCGACTGCGGAACCTATTCCGGCTGGATGTACTGTGTGAATGGAGTTTATCCGAATTATGGTGCTGCGTCTTATGTATTAAAAGAAGGCGATAGTATTCAGTGGAATTATTCTTGCAGCGAGTAGGGAAGAAAGAACGCTGCAGGATGGAATGAGGAAGCAGAATGAGAGATACCTTTTCAGATTACCATCCAATTATAAATATGTTATTTTTTCTAAGTGTGACCGGATTTGCCATGTTCTTACGGCAACCGGTCTGCTTGGCTATTGCCATAATTTTTGCCGGGGCATACAGCTTTTGGCTGTACGACAGGAAATACAGACAATTCTTATTTCTGTTGCCTATGGCACTTTTGATTATTTTTATCAATCCTCTTGTGAATCATCAGGGAGTGACAATTCTTGGTTATTTTCCCAGTGGGAACCCTTTTACATTAGAATCGATTATCTATGGAATGGTGGCGGCAGGAATATTAACTGCGGTTATCTTATGGTTTTCTTGTTTTCATAAAGTAATTAATACAGAAAAATGGCTTTATTTGTTTGGAAGAATGATACCGGTACTTAGTCTGGTGCTTTCGATGATTTTGCGATTCGTGCCTCAATATGGAAAGCAATTTCGTGCTGTGACAGAAGCACAAAGGCAGTTAGGAAAAAGCATGAAGAAGGGAAACTTAGGCTCCAGATTTCGAACGGGAATCCGGGTTCTATCCATCATGCTGACATGGACCATGGAGCATGGGATAGATACTGCAAATTCTATGAAAGGACGAGGATATGGATTGTCGGGCAGAACCGCATTTTCTCTCTTTCGTTGGAGCCCGAGAGACACAATATTGCTTGTTGTGATTTTGACTTTAGATGGAATTGTATTAGCAGGAGTGTTGCTGGGGAAATTATATTGGGTATGTTTTCCTATGATAATATATGCAGATATGGACGGTTGGACCATTGGAATTTATCTGGCATACGGTGCATTGATGGCATTGCCTATGATAGTGCTGGGAAAGGAGGCAGTAAAATGGAATTAGTTCGTTTGGAAGAGTTCGGCTTTCAGTATGCCGATAGCAATCAAAGAGTGTTACATGATGTGGCCTTACAGATTCAAAGCGGAGAGTTTCTGGTGCTTTGTGGTGCCTCCGGCTGTGGAAAAACAACCCTGCTTCGACAGCTAAAACCGGCAATTGCAGCACAGGGACGATTGGAAGGAAGAATCTACTTTCATGGAACTCCTTTACAGGAGATAGATTTGAAAACTCAGACCAGTGGCATTGGTTTCGTCAGTCAGAATCCGGAGGAGCAGATTGTCACAGATAAGGTCTGGCATGAGTTGGCATTTGGACTGGAAAGTATGGGAATGGAGAATTCCATAATTCAGAAACGAGTGGCAGAAATGAGTCATTTTTTTGGAATTCAGGAATGGTTTCATCAGGATACAGCACAACTATCCGGTGGACAGAAGCAGCTTTTGAATCTGGCTGCGGTTATGGTGATGCAACCGGAAATTCTTCTGTTAGACGAACCAACCAGCCAGTTAGATCCAATTGCAGCATCGGATTTCATTGCCACCTTGGGACGAATTCATCGGGAACTGGGTACTACCATTTTGATGACAGAGCATCGACTGGATGATGTTATCCCAATCTGTACCCGTCTTTTAGTCATGGAGGAAGGAACAATCACCATTGATGGCAAAGCGGAAGAAGTGGCAGAAGTTATGCGGGAGGGAGAGTTATCATTGTTTTCTGCAATGCCGGCACCTATGCGTATCTGGAATGGAATAGAAACAGAAAAGCAGGAATGCCCTATGACGGTGCAGGAGGGAAGAACCTGGTTTCAGAATTGGGCTGATACTCATGCAGATAAAGTTTCGCAACATAAGGACGGGCTGGAAATGAAAGCAGAGGGTTCTGGAAAAGAAGAGATAGAAAAGAATCGGTTATCCCGGCAGAAACGTACTTGCACTCTTGTAGTAAAGGATATTTGGTTCCGTTATGATAAAAAGGGGACTGATATTTTAAAGGGAGCTTCTCTGGAAGGGCATGAAGGAGAATTATTAGCCATATTAGGAGGAAATGGTTGTGGAAAAACAACTTTGCTTTCTATGATTCATGGTGGTTATAAACCACAGAGAGGTAGTGTTCGTTTCCCACAGGAAAGAAAGCAACGGGTGATTAGTCTGCCACAGAATCCCCAGTTACTGTTTACAGAGGAATGTGTCAAAGAGGAATTGGAGGATATGTGGGACTGTCAGGCAGATGATAAGAAATCCACAGAAGAATTTCGAAAGGAAATAGAAGAAGTCATTCGGCTGTGTCAATTAGAAGGACTTTTGGAACGACATCCTTATGATCTGTCCGGTGGGGAGCAACAGCGCCTTGCATTGGCAAAAATACTGTTGACCCAACCGGATATCTTACTGTTGGACGAGCCGACCAAGGGCTTTGATGTGGGATATAAAGAAATCTTTGCAGGTATATTGAAACAATTGACGTCACAGGGAGTCACAATACTCATGGTTAGCCATGATGTGGACTTTTGTGCAGAATATGCTGACCGTTGTATGTTAATGTTTGATGGACAGATGGTAGCAGAGGATACGCCGACACGTTTCTTTTCCGGAAATTATTTTTATACTACGAATACTAATCGAATGGTGCGTCAGATTCTGCCAACGGCTGTGACTGTCTCACAGGTAATAAAAGCGTGTGGAGGAAAAACGGAACAGCATATAATAGATAGAGAAAATAGGAATCAGAATTCGGATAAAAATGAATCTAAAAAAAGAAAACCTGATGTAAAAGATTCGCAGTCAATGGAAATTAGTGCAACAGAAATTAGTGAGACACACAATTCAATTCAAAAAAAACTTGCCATTGGGATTCCCTTGCTGACAATTCCGGTTACGATTTATGTGGGTAATCAATTCTTACATGATGAAAAGTATCTGTTTATTTCTTTGTTAATACTAGTGGAAGCTATGCTGCCTTTTGTTCTCGTATTTGAAGGACGGAGACCTCCGGCGAGAGATTTGGTGCTCCTTTCTGTATTTTGTGCCTTGGGAGTAGCCGGACGGGGAATATTTGCCATGCTACCCTCCTTTAAACCGGTAACAGCATTGACGATTATTGCCGGTGTAGCCTTTGGAGGTGAGACAGGCTTTCTGGTAGGAGCCATTACTATGCTGGTATCGAATATGCTGTTCGGACAGGGACCGTGGACTCCCTGGCAGATGTTTGCCATGGGCATGATTGGCTTTTTAGCAGGATTGTTGTTCCATCAGAAAAAGAAGTATCAGTGGAAGGATAAAAAGAAAGAAAATGGGTTTGTAATCAAGTTATGCATCTATGGTTTCCTTGCGACGGTGTTGCTCTATGGAGGAGTCATGAACTTGTCAACTGCAATTCTGGCCGGTGTGCCCTTAAGCCGCGAGGTGGTAGCAGCGTATTATCTGTCCGGTTTTCCCTTTGACTTGACGCATGGAGGGGCCACCGTTTTATTCTTGCTACTGGGAGCGAAAATTATGCTTCGAAGGATTGAACGTGTAAAAGTGAAGTACGGAAGTGTGTTGGTATAATATGTGGAAGTTTGTCGAAATGAAGTTTGGATAGACGAACAAAAATTAGAAATGGAAAATGTTGCACCCCGATAGGAATTGGTATATTATGATAAGACTACAATTTTTTCGTAAGGGGTATTCGGGGAATGACAAAATTATTAATACGTTGGTTCGTAAAGGATTATAAAAATGTACAAGACTTGAAGGTGCGCAGTGGCTATGGAAAAATGGCAGGCTGGGTAGGAATTTTCTGTAATATACTGCTGTTTCTTAGTAAGTTTTTTATTGGTATGATTTCCGGTAGTGTATCCATTTCGGCAGATGCAATTAATAACCTTTCAGATGCATCTTCAAATATTATCAGTCTGTTAGGTTTTAAGATGGGAAGTAAACCGGCAGACAAGGATCATCCCTATGGTCATGCCCGATATGAATATCTGGCAGGGCTTTTGGTTGCTGTGCTGATTATGGTCATTGGTGTGGAATTGTTAAGCACCAGTGTTCAGAAGGTACGGAATCCGGAACCGGTACAATTCAGCTGGCTTATGGTGGGAATTCTGGTTGGGTCTATACTGGTAAAATTATGGATGGCTGTGTTTAATCGTAAGGTTGGAAAAACCATTTCTTCTGAAACTCTGATAGCAACAGCAGCAGACAGTCGGAATGATGTGATTAGCACCGGAGCTGTTTTGATTGCTGCAATTGTGTCTCGTTATACCAGTCTTAATCTGGATGGCTGGATGGGAATTCTGGTTGCATTGTTCATCCTATACAGTGGCTTTGGTTTGGTAAAGGATACCTTAGACCCATTGCTTGGAAAGGCACCGGACCCGGCTCTTGTGGATATGATTCAGAAAAAGATTATGTCTTATGATGGGGTGCTTGGCACCCATGATTTGATGGTTCATGATTATGGTCCGGGACGTTTGTTTGCCAGTGTACATGTGGAAATGGCGGCAGAAGAGGACGTATTAAAATGCCATGATATTATTGACAATATTGAGAAGGATTTTCTGGAAAATGATAATTTGAATATGATTATTCACTATGACCCTATTGTTACCAGTGATGAAGCAGTAGGAGATTTGCGGAAATGGTTAAGCAGACAGGTAAAGACCATTGATGAAGAGTTGACGATTCACGATTTGCGAATGGTGCCCGGCATCAGTCATACCAATATGATTTTTGATTGTGTGGTGCCATATGAATTTCATTTGACAGATATGGAAGTAAAGGAACGGATTCAGAACTTGGTGTCAGAGGAATACCCGGGCTATCAGTGTGTTATAACGGTGGATAGGAGCTATGCAGCAATCCCACATTCCAATGAAAAAGAGTCATAAAAACTTATTTGAAGGAGTGTAGTCATTCATGAAAATAAGAAAGCCCATGTACTATGATGAATTTAAGTGTATCGGTTCTGCCTGTCAGGATACCTGTTGTGCCGGCTGGGAAATTGAAATCGATGAAGAAACTGCAGAATGTTATCATTCCGTAGACGGAGCAATTGGAAAACGTTTAAGAGACAGTATAACGGAAACGGAAGAAGAGATTTATTTTAATCTTCAAGAGGGAAAACGGTGTCCTTTTTTGAATCAGGAGAATCTGTGTGATTTGATACAGGAGTGTGGGGAAGAATTTCTGTGTGATATTTGCAGAGAACATCCAAGACATTATCAATGGTTTGGAGAGTATACAGAGGTTGGTTTAGGGCTTTGCTGCGAGGAGGCAGGACGTCTGTTGTTCCAGTCGCCGGAAAAACTGGAATTCATATGTTTAGAGGTTTCCGAAGAAGACAGGGAAACAGAAGGTGATAAGACAGATTCACAATCCATTCCTTCAGAAGAAGAGGAAGAACAGGCGTATATTGATTTGTTGCTGTCTGCCAGGGGAACGGCGTATACAATTGTTCAGAATAGGGAGATAAAGCTGGCAGAACGCTTGATACTTCTCCTTCAATATGGAGAAGAATTGCAGGAGGCATGGGATGTAGAAGATTTTGAATCGGTTCGTTTTCTGGTGCGTGTCTATCAGAATCAGAAAGCAATGGCTTCTGCATGGAACAAGACGCAGCAGATATTCTGTCAACAGGTGCGGGAACAGGTAATCAGTGAAGATGATGCAGATACCTGGGAGGATAGGAATTGGAATAAAGATGTCAATATTAGTTCCCTTAAAAATATAAGTAGATTATTAAAGCTATATGAGAATATGGAATCCTTGGATGGTAGTTGGCAGGAGCGAATGAAAGGGCTGGAACAGAATATAGAAGAACTGTTACAGAGCCAGAGTCGTTTTCAGCAGGAATATCCAAATGCAGGATATGAATACGAGCATTTTACAGTATATTTATTATATCGTTATTTTATGGAAGCATTGTTTGATGGAGATATTCTGGGTAAGGTAAAGTTCGTGGTGGTAAGCTACTTGGTTCTTTTGATGATGGATTTGGATACATATCAAAGAGAAGCTATCTTTACCTTATGGAGCCGGATTCAGAATGCAAAACAGTATTCAAAGGAAATCGAGTATTGCACAGAGAATATGGAATGCTTTGGAAAGTTATGCTGGCAGGAGGAATGTATGTCGGTGGAAAGTCTGACCAATGTACTTCGAATGTGTGAGGGCAGAAAGGAGGAGTAATCATATGGAAAAGAAACAGACCATTATTTTTGATATGGACGGAACCATTTTAGATACAGAGAAATATTACCGCAAATATTGGAAAATGGCAGCAGAAGACTGCGGCTATCCGATGACGGATGAACAGGCACTTTCTATGCGGAGTATGGGGCGCCCATTTGCGGCACAACAGATAGAACGTTATTTTGGAGATGCAGAGGCTTATACAAGAATTCGAAATCGGCGGATAGAACTAATGAACCTGCGGCTACAGGCAGAGGGAATTCCGGTGAAAGCCGGTGCAAAGGAAGTTTTAAAAGAATTGAAACAACGGGGGCATTGTCTTGCAATTGCAACGGCGACTGATTTGGAACGAACAAAGGCTTATTTACAGGAAACCGGTCTACTGGAATACTTTGAACATTTGATTTGTGCAACCATGGTAGAACAAGGAAAACCGGCACCGGACATTTATCTGTATGCCTGCAGGGAATTAGGGGTAGAACCTCCGGATGCATATGCTGTGGAGGATTCTCCCAATGGAGTACTGTCGGCATATCGGGCAGGCTGTAAGGTCATTATGATACCGGATCAGACCCAGCCGGATGATGAAGTGGAGAAGATGCTGACCTGGAAGGTGGATAGCCTGATGGGGTTGTTGGAGTATTTTGGATAGGTATATCGAGAGCTTTTTGGTTGTCAAGAAAGTTGATTAACCGTTTTATCTCCTTTTGATCAGAGAAGTCAGTGCTATAAAATGCATCTACAAAATATGAATAGGAACGAGTAAATTCACTAATGATTTTAAAATACTGACCAGAAGGATATATTTATTTGAAAGTAGCATAGGAAAACTCAATCAGATGAATCTGTAGAAAAGCAACATTCTGAATGGTTAATGGAGGTGTTGTATGGAAATGGAAATTAAAATGAATGTAGTCCCAGACAACCAAATCTTAGTTAATGGTATCAATGCATTAAAAGATAGTTTAGGTGTAATAGATACCCTTAGATTTTTGGAACAATTTGATAATGGTGGAACTGGTGATTATACAAAAGAAAAGTATATGCAAGAGGATAAGCCTCTTACAAAGGAAGAAATATTACATATGTTTAAATAAATATTATTCAGTAAAACATGAAATACAATTACTTCATTATGAAGCTGAGAGTTCACATGACATTATTTTTGCATGATAAGGAAAATAGAACGGTTAGCAGATAGGACAAGGGTGGTTCGTTTAATTTGTAAAAAAACAGGTAAAACGAAATGCTTATTTTTCTTGACTGTCCGTATACTGACAGCTTTCTATTTACACCGCACTGGGACAGATTAGGTACCATTCTGTGCCATGCATAGCGGGTTTCGGTTCTGTCGGCAGAACAGACACGAAGCCCTCATCCGTTTTCTCTTACAGTACATGGTGTATGAAAACAGAATGATGCCGTCTGTCCATATGCCTTAATCCATGTCTGTGTCTCACTCATAAATTCTTCATTCTTTTTCTCTTTGTTTTTCTCTTGTAAATATATGGTAATCTCATGGTATTGTGTTTTTGGGGTTTTGTCAAATATTGCCTTATCTAATGGGATAAATTTATTGCACCAATATAGAAAGTGGTATATACTAAGTATATAAATATATATTTCATTTTTCATAATTTGGTGCTACGAAGCACTGGCTGTAAAGAAAATCCTCCGTGAGAGGTTTGAGTGAACGAAGGAACAATAGGATAAGAAGGTAGGTATCTGCTTTCTAAATGAAGGTATTTAGAGAGCAGGGATAAGGACTTTGCTCTCTTTATATAAATATAATGAGAGTAAAGGAGGTAAAAGAATGGGGCAGAAGGATATTACTGAAAAGATGCTTGCCGACTACAATGATGTATTTGCTGATATTGTAAATGTATTATTATTTGATGGCAAGCAGGTAATTGGAGCGGATTCTCTTGAGAATGTGAAGGATAAGAGCCAGTATAAAGCTGCTTCACAAATCCATGAGGAGGAACGTGATGTTTCAAAGGTATTTAAGAGGCATAACATACGCATTGCTATGTTGGGACTGGAACATCAGACGAATGTAGATGCTGATGAAGTGTTTCGTGTTTTAGGATATGACGGAGCATCTTACAGAAGTCAATTACTGAATGGACAAAGGGAACGATATCCGGTTGTAACTCTGGTTCTTTATTTTGGAACAAAAAGATGGAACAAGGCAACATCATTGTTTGATGCGCTTGAAATTAGCGATGAATGGAAACCGTTTGTCAATAATTATAAAATTAATCTTTTTGAGATTGCATTTTTAGAGCCGGAACAGGTTGCAAAGTTTAAAAGTGATTTTAGAATTGTTGCAGATTATTTTGTTCAGATGAGAACAAACAATGATTATCAGCCGTCAAAAGAAACATTTATACATGTAGATGAAGTCTTAAAACTTCTTTCTGTTTTGACGGATGATTCCAGATTTGAAGAGTCCCAGAATTATTTAGGAAAAGGAGGTGCCACGAACATGTGCGAAGTATTAGACAGAGCAGAGGCTAGAGGAGAAGCTAGAGGAGAGATTAAAGGTATGGTTATTGCCTTTAATAAAGCAGGTTTTTCAGCAGAACAGATAGCAAACGAGGTTGGCATTTCTGTGGAGGAAGTGCAGAACATTCTTGCATCTCATGTGTCAAGTTGAAGACGTTATAATTGAAGTTTTGTCAGATCAATTAAAGATTCCAAGCTGTATAAACAATTAAGTTTATGAGGACGGTCAGCACCAACTTCCAATCGGGAGTTGATGCTGATTTTTTTAATTTCTGTTGGTTTCTCAGACTAAATGCAAATATGCTTCGATAATTTGCATTTACTTTAAAAAATAACAGGCAAAACGAAAGTTGCTTGATCTATTGACAAAAACAAACATATGTTCTATTATGAAAACATAAAGAAAACTGACAGATTATAAACAATGGAGCCGGGGACTAGTTCTGAGAGCAAGGTGTTTGGACTGAATAATGTGAAGGTGTACAAGCCATTTGTGTAGAATCCTGCGAATATAAAGATGACAATAATGTACATGCGACATAGGGAGGAGATTATATGCTGACAATATTGGTGGATTATGAGAATGTATATGGCTCGGACGGATTGAATGGTGTTTCGGATTTAACTAAAAACGATAAGCTTATTATTTTTTTTAGTGATTCATGCAAAAACATCTCCCAAGAAAATTTGGATTGTATTGAGCAATCGGGGTGCGAATTTGAAATTGTTAAATTGAAGAAGATACGAAAAAATGCACTGGATTTCTATATTGCAGCGAAGGTTGGCAGTTTGTGTGAGAAAGGCGAAACACAGATTGCGATTATAACCAATGATAAGGGATTTGAATCAATCAAGGATTATGTGTCCGATGCATTTGAGACTGTGCAGATCGTCATTTCTCCTAAGATTCAGATAGCATTAAGCAAGATTGGTGGTCCTTCAGAAACAGAAAGAAGAAAAGCTTTGCAGTATAGGATGAAAAAAGTGAATTTGGAACAGGAATTTAATCGTATTCAAAACAGAAACGAGAGAAAGAAACAAGTAGAATCTGTGTTTACAGATACGAAGTATGAAAAGAAAGTAGACAAAGTAATTGATTTCTTGGATTACATGGAGGGGAAATCTAAGAAAAGTATTTATACCGGAGCACTGCATGTATTTGGCAGAAATGATGGGAATGCCATCTATGGTTTGTTACGGGATGTTATTAGTTTTTAAGAGAAGTGTGCCGGTAATACAAGGAGAATTGTTTATGAAACATGAATTTGGAAGTATTGATATGGAAAATGTGATAGAGGATGCCGTTGGTGATATTTTATCGTGGAAGTCTTCAAAAGAAGATGTGGTTATGGAATTGTTACGGCAGGAATTACCGGAAGGAACAGAGGTGGATTATCACAAATTAATACCGAATATGCCGGAAGATATTGAACCATTAAAACCGGCAAAGGAATTTTTGCTATATTGCAGACAGATTGCAATACAATTTCTTGAAGCAACGGAATATTTGAGTAATGCAGAGTCGAAACTAGATTCGTTGGATTATGAAATTCTGGTTGCAGAAAGCCGTTTGAAGAATAATGCTTTAAAGTTTTACAAAGCATTTCATCTGCAAGAGAAATTGAAGGAACGTTGCATGGAGAAGACATTTGATCGTGCCAAGTTGTTTGAAGAACTGATGCGTCTCTTAACGGAGACGGAATGCCATATTATATATGTTTATAATGGTAAGTATGATGATGTAAAGAGTATTAGTGAATTAAAATGTAAACTTGGCTTGAAAGAATTGCAGGAAGATGCAGCAAAAGAGTTCTATGAGTACTATAAATATTGTAAAGGAAAGATAACAGACTATTCGTTAGGAAAATGCATAGCACATATCAATAGCGAAAGTAGTAGTTTATCTGAAATTAAGAATAAAGCCAGAAGAAATGTGATAGATGCTCTGGAAGGATGCCAATTAATATATCAAAAGTTGTTCTATATTTTTCCGTCGTCCGTACAGGAATTGATATGTCAATCTATATATAAAGATACAGATTTATATGGTTGGAAAACGAGATGGTTTATATATGGAAAAATGCAAGGAATTCTGGAAGTCTTTCACGAAGAGTGGAGCAATGAAGAAGGAAGAAAACGAATAGAAGAAAATTTTGAAGTATCTGTAATGTTTCGGCGATTTATGGAAGAGTTGACAGAACTAACATCTGTGGATGAACAATATGTACAGGCAGATCAAGATGAAAGAAGTAAACGATTAATTGAGCTTGTTGAACAATTGCTGTAAATTTGAAAGAACGTGAGGAACTTAAAGTGCCTTAGTGAAAAAATTAGATTTTGGTGGTTATCTTCCAATTTTTCAATGAGTACCAGTTTTAGCAACGAAAACAGTATGTCAAATACTGTCTGAAACAGAACAATAAACGTATTGCACAGGAACAGGATATAGTATATACTAAATATATAAATATTTATTTCATTTCGTTGTATTGTGTGTCATAAGACACTGTAGTAAACAAAAACTTCTACTTGGAGTAAGAGTTATATAATGAGTTATGGAAACTAAGCAAGAAGGCAAGAAGAACTGCTTTCTAAATGAAGGTATTTAGAGAGCAGGAATGTACTTTGCTCTCTTTATATATATGACGAGAGCAAAGGAGGAAAGAAAAATGAAGGATGTTAGTTTGTCATCGAGTCATTCGTTGGCTGTATCGTTACAAGCTCTATTGAAATAAAGGACTTGGCTTTTTTGTCTGCATACACTGGTCATGAATATGCTCTAATGCGTGGAAAAAAACATGACATATTGTTTCATGGAACACATTATAAGTGTAATTTTGATGACGAGTTGTATGATTTGCTTGTTTCTGGAAAACTAAGATTGATAGCACATTCTCACCCTGATGAAAATCAGATAATTCCATCAAATGATGATAGGGATTTTTTAAGAACAATTCGTCAAGAAAGTAGTGTTATCATTTCTTGGAAAACGGGTCGAGTGGCTTCTTTTACGAGTAATCGATTCGATATTTAAGAAGGAGGTGTTTTTATGATGTTGTCTTTAGAAGAGGCTAGAAAAAAAGGAATCAGGGCATGCATGGAACGAATCGGTTTTGAATTCTGCTTAAAAAATCAGGAAAATGCTTGCACTTCTTATAGTGATGAAGAAGATAAGGTTTTTTGCTTTGTTGGAATTGATGACAAAGCTCATTATGAACCAAATCCTGGGAAATTAGTGTTATCAAATGTAAAAGGTTTTCCTTATAGTGCTGGATGTAATGTTTATAAAGCTAATGGTGAGATAGAATTTGTAACATTATAATTGTAAAAGTGCATTTGCAAAAACAAAAACAGTCTGAAACGGAGCTCATAAAAATTGTTGGGGCCAATAGAATTGAATGATATAGTAAAATAAATTTCTACTATCGTAGAACAAAAAACATCATTGCCTGTTATGAATTAATGCATGAGTATATGAAACTAATATTTATGAAGCAGAAACCACCCGTTGAGGTGGCTTTTGCTTTTTGAACTAATAATGAAAGAATCAATATATTTCTATGTGGAGAAAAATGTTGACATTTCACAATTGGTGTGTGTTATATAATGTATAAGGGGAAATTATTATTTCTTTTGTACGTAGATTCAACAGAATATGGAAAAAATTAGAAATATATCTAGGTTGAAAACAGTGTCACAGAGTATAAATAAGTACAATGTGATTATATTTACTGAGGAGTGATAACAGATGATAAAAACAATAAAAAAGATGTTGGTATTCTTGACAGTTGGCGGGCTTGTTCTTTCTGGAGTTACAGGCTGTAATAATTCCACCGAGGCTTCCACCGCAGTAACCGAGGAATCCCCAGCCACTGACCGCAAGGATGCCAAGGCAACCACCGAGGAACGTGCAAAGGCAACCACCGAGGATGCCGAGTCGACCACGGAATCCTCCGCCGGGACGTCTACGGAAACCGCTTCCAATACCACGAATGGGAACACTTCCACCACAGGTAAGAGCAACACGGGTAGCACCGGAACTTCCACAGGAAATACAGGCACTTCCAATGCCGGCACCACCACAGGCGGTAATACTTCCAACACTAACAGTAATACCAACAGTAATACCAATAGTAATACCAATAGTGGCAACACCAACCCACCGGCAACCGAGGCTCCGGCAACCGAAGCACCGGCAACCGAGGCTACCACCGAGGCTACCGTAGCATATTATCGGGACTGGGACTACATCTGCCGGCGAACCAATGAACTTCTGCAACAGAACTTTCCGGGGGCGGTCATTGAACCGGCACCTAGTTATCAGACGCTGACGGACTACGACGGGTTATCCATTCCGCTGGCTTACGACGACGAAGCCTATGCGCAGGGTATGTATGAGTGTATTGCCAACAGTCTGGTAAACGGTGGCGTTCCTCTTGGCAGTGATGTGCCGGTAGCCACCGGGGTATTTATCCAGAGTATTACGGAAACCGGTTATGAACGGCATCCAAACCGAAGGACAGTCGTACTTATCTATTATAAATAGGAAAAGGCAGAACACACTCTGCCTTTTCTTTTTTTTGTATTTTTTTTGACAAATTTTGACAATGAGGTTACAATAGGTTCTGTATCAGAAAAACATGGAAAAGGAGGAAGATTTATCTAATGAAACTGAAAAACTTCATACGGAAAGCGGGAGCGTTTGTTCTTGCGGGCGTGCTTAGTTTTGGCACGCTGATTACCAGTGCCAGTGGTGCCATGATTGGAAGCGGAGCGTCGGGAACCGTCGGGGCTTACGATCCGGTTTACGGACAGCCGGTTACCGGAACTACCAATATCGGGGCATTCTCCAGTGCGGAGTTTCTGGACTTTACTTATGCCGGCGGTGCGTGGGGCGGACACATCTACTGCATCCAGCCGGGTACGACCATCAGCTCCGGGGATGTCCTGAATGCGGTGGACTTTCAGACGGGGTATTCGCAGCTGACACCTCAGCAGAGAACCGATATCCGACGAGTGGTCGGGTTCTTTGACCAGGATGTCAACGTTACACCGGATATCTCCACCCACAGTTACTACTGGACGTACCAGTGTCTGATCTGGCACTATGCAGGATACATGACGGATGAACAGGCGATGGCGGTCTTAACCCAGACCCGTACCAAGAATTCAACCACGTACAATGTCGGTTCGCCGGGGGATTATACGAGAATCCGGGGACTGATGGATGAGTACGACAGTAGACCAAGTTTCGGTGTTGCACGGGCAGATTTGGTAGATGCCAGCCATACGTACAAGCTGAACTTTGATGCGAACACGGGCACGTACCGGACGATTATCCATGACACCACGGGCATGACCCGGGGACAGCGGATGAATTCCATGGTGTGCAGCAATCCGAACATCACCTTTACCCAGTGTGATGCGAGCGGAAACCCAAGTGCAACCGGGGATTATATCCAGATTGTATCGACCCAGCCGGTGACAAGCCCTGTGGTTGCGTACCAGACGAAGAAGGATGCGTATTGTCCGATTTCCAACAACTGCGTGGCACTGTATAACGGAACGGCGGGACACCAGAACTGTCTTTCTATCGGTGACCGTGACCATGACCCGGTTTATGTGTACTTTGCGGTATACTCCGACGATTCACCACTGACCATCAGCAAGCAGGACGTGACCACGGGCACGGAGCTTCCGGGAGCAAGCCTTGTGTTAAAGGACAAACTGACGGGAGCGGTGATTGAGAGCTGGACCAGTTCTACGGCACCACACCAGGTAGCCAACGTGGCAGCCATGACACCGGGACGGGAATACGTGCTCAGTGAGACGATTGCACCGGCAAATTATGCGGTGGCAAACGACGTGGAGTTTGTCTACACCGGAACGGTGGGACAGCAGGTAACCATGTATAACGAACTGCACGGGGTTGTGCGTGTGTACAAGACCGGACCGATGCTGACCGGCACCACGGCCTACCCGGTAAATGCGGGCGGGAAACAGGTAACGGTAAACCGCATGGACTTCAGTGCGGAGGCATTTGCAAACGTATCCTTTGATATCTACAATGCCCGGACGAATGCGTTGGTGGCAACCATCACCACGGATGCGACGGGATATGCAACCAGTGATTTACTGCCATGCGGACAGGGGGAAACCTACTACATGAAGGAAGTGGGAACACCTGCCGGAGCGGTGATGGAGGATGCACAGATTCCGATCACGATTGCATTTGACAACACCAACAATACCTACGTGGCACCTGTTACACTGGATAACGGCGTGACGGGTGTAAAAATTTCGGTATACAAGGAAGGGGAGCTGGTACTTCCGAACGTGGAAGAAGACGGCACCATCACCTACGGCAAGAAGCCGATTGAAGGCGTATACTACGGACTGTACACAGGCGAGGAAATCCAGGCAGCCAACGGAACGATTGCAAAGGACACGCTGGTAGCCATCGGCAAGACCGATGCAAAGGGCGTGTGCGTGATTGAAGAAGCGGTAGTAGCCGGAAAGTATTATGTACAGGAAATTTCGGCACCGGAAGGTTTTGTGGTAGACGATACCAAACATGAGGTCAACGTAACCTACACGGCGAACAGCAGCGAGCCGGTGAAAGAGTTGTGAAGTTTTTCAGTTTCATTTATTATAAATATTCGGATACAAAATCTTAGACAGAGTCCGCGAGGTTCCTTGTTAGGAAGCTCGCGGACCGAATTTTTTCCAGAAAAAATTGCACACAAATGGTATATGTTTGCACCGTTTTACACACAAATGGTATGAGTTTACACCAGTTTGGAAAACAATTTGTGTGTGATTTCAAATAAATTAAGATGCAAAATCGCAATATCAGTTGCAAATTATTTTTTGTGTTTTCCTTGCAGGATATCCTCTTTATGTTAGAATATTAAGAAAGAATACAGTAATGATGGGAATGCTATTGTGGTTACAAGCACGTGGACCTTAGGCCGTGGGTAGTTGACCATAATTTGGTGCTACGAAGCACTGGCTTAAATAAAATCCTCCATGAGAGGTTTGAGTGAATAAAGGAACAATATAATAAGGTAGATATCTGCTTTCTAAATGAAGGTATTTAGAGAGCAGAAATAAGGACTTTGCTCTCTTTATATAAAATAATGAGAACAAAGGAGGAAAGAAGAGAATGTTTGTATTATGTTTGGAAAAAAAGAAAGCCAGAAGGAGGAGAATTGATGAATACTGTTAAAATAGTGTATGACGTTCAAGAAGAAGTTGCCAAGTATGTTGAAACATCATCCAAAGGGTTGGCGTTGTTGCTATATCCACAAATAAAAACGGAACACTTTCTCATGGTAAAGTTGCTGAATTATTAGGCATTAGTAAATATGACTTAATAAGTTGGTATGACGATTTAGGTTTGCCATATTTCGATTTGACACCTCAAGAAGTTGAGGAAGATGTAAGAACTCTTGAAAAGATGCTTGAATATGGAGGGACATGCAGTTGAACCAAATCTTGAATACGAATATTTGAGGATTTGTTTGATACTATTCTCCGCTAGGTATAAGGAAATCAGAAAATTTAGTTTCTGTTACAATAAGATTATCAAAATATTTATTAGAAATGAATTTCTATTAAGATTTATAATTACGAAACAAAGTTGAAAGAACCAAGATAAACATGAGGTGCAATATGGTTATCAATATCCAAGATTACAAAGAGAAGATCGAAAATGGAATATCCAAGCAAGAGTATATGGAGCAGGTGGAAACACAGAATACACCGTCTGTGAATCAGGAAGGAAAAGACAAACTGTTTTCACGTATTTTGAATAAGTTAGACAGTATTGTGGTGACCGTTCAGACACTTGACCGGGTTTCACCCAAACTCCCTATCCGTAAGTTTAAGCAGGTGAAAGACATGCGTTGTCCATATTGCCATACAAAGAACGTGGGCTGGTTGGACGAGGATTTTTATCCGGACGGCGTGGATGCGTATATGGCTTCGAGAGTGCCGGGACTGGAAGAATATATAAACAAACCGTACCACTTCAAATATCCGGAACAAGAGATATTACAGTGCGTGAAATGTGGTAAGGTAGTGGATTTATATGGTAGTATGTTGGAGTGTGCAGAGAAAATTGCTGCTTCTAAAGGCGAAGAATATGAAGATTATTAGTGCAAATTTAGATGTCTACTTTTCTTGACTGCTACAAAAAGGTGAAATAATTGCATAAACTGGCTCATAAAATGTGATAATAATGTTTGAACAGGCTATTGTTTTGTGATAAACTTTCTATATGGAGGTGAATCCTATGTATTTTAAGAGAAAAGTTGATGATTTTTTACTTCAATGGAAGAAAGATCCTGCACGCAAGCCCTTAATCGTTAAGGGGGCCAGACAAATTGGAAAAACAGAGTCAATACTCCATTTTGCAAATGAACAATATGAAAATATAATATATATTAATTTTGCATTGGAAAAGAAATACAGTGCAATAGTCAGTGATGGCTATGATGTTGAAACGGTGTTGAAAAATATAACTTTAGTAAATCCTTCCATTCAATTTATACCGGGAGAAACCATCATAATTTTTGACGAAATTCAAGAATATCCTGATGTAGCGACTACTTTAAAAGCTTTTCGTATGGATGGAAGATATGATGTTATTTGTAGTGGATCTATGCTTGGAATTAATTACAAAAAAATACACAGTAATAGTGTTGGATATAAAGTTGACTATGAAATGTTTTCCATGGATTTTGAAGAATTTCTTTGGGCAAAAGGATATCAAGCGAAGCAGATAGCAGATATCTTAAAGCATATGGTAGATGGGAAGCCGTTTAGTGAAATAGAAATGAAAGTGTATAAATCTTTATTTATGGATTATTGCATTTTGGGTGGAATGCCGGATGTTGTTAAGGGCTATGTAGAAACCGGAACATTTTCAAATTCATTAGCGATTCAACAGCAAATTCGACTTGATTATGAAGAGGATGTTAGAAAATATGCAGAAGGTCTTGATCAGACAAAAATAATCAGCGTATATAGAAGCATACCTGCACAACTGGCAAAAGAAAATAAGAAATTTCAATTTAACAAAATAGAAAAAAATGCACGTTCAAGAGAATATACCGGATGCATTGAATGGTTAATAGATGCAGGAGTAATAACGGAATGTAATTGCCTATGCTATCCAGAGTTACCACTTAAGGGAAATGCAGACGTAAAAAAATATAAACTATATTATCCGGACACAGGATTATTAGTTTCCTCATTAGATGAAGAAGCCCAGGAAGATCTACGGGTAAATAAGAATCTTGGTGTTTATAAAGGGGCGTTGTATGAGAATTTCATTGCGGAAGCCTTTGTTAAGCAAGGGTTAGGTCTGTTCTATTATAAAAAGGATAATTCAACACTGGAAGAAGACTTCTTTGTAAGGAGCAAAGATGAATTGATTCCGGTTGAGGTGAAATCAAATAATAACAATTCAAAGTCATTAACTGCCTTAATAAAGAATGATAACTATAGTGATATTAGGCATGGAATAAAGTTTGGGGATTTTAATATCGGTCGTTCAAACGACATATATACATTTCCATATTTTTGTGCTTTTATGATGAAAGCATTTTTGAAAGAATGGGATTAGGGACATCTAATGTAAGTAGTGCATGGATGGCTTCAGGTACACATGGTCCTGCAATGAGCGACTATCTTTATACACAAGGCGGAACCGCATGTCTTTGGTATGATTCAGATGGTAATGGTACTATGAGTTATATATGAGTTCTTGTTCTTGATTATTAATTGAAATTTCATCAAAAAATGACGTACATTATTTTGAGACGGGATGTGACAAGATATTAATTTTTTGGCAAGATTATCAGCACTGACTTCTTAATGGAGTTGGTGATGATTTTTGGTGCCATCTATTTCCGGTATGGATACTGATAAGAAACTTGACAATCAAGGTTTTTAAGATTAATATAGTGAACGGACTAAATATGTAATGGTTTGGTACATCTGTACCGTTGTTTATCAAGAGCATTATCAAAATTTGTTCAGAGCGATAATGCCCTTAATCTATTTACTTTCATAAATTATCCCTTTTATTTTTACATAAGGTATTAATATTATAGAAAGAGTGTTAGTGAAACTATTATACCGAAGAAATGAATAATTGACAATTATAAGGCTTTAGCGTATTATAATGATTAAAGGGAAACCTTTACGAGCTACACACTCGTTAAAATGTGTTTCGCCTATGATGTGAACGCTGTGATGGAGAGCGGTGAACACTGAGGCTCACAAAGGTGGCAACTTACCATAATCCATCTTAGCTTTTGCGAAAGAAAGTTGCATTACAGGAGATAACAAGGCCTTGCATTTTTTTTGCAAGGCTTTTGTTATGCAAAGGAGTAATATGGAAATAATTCAAGAGTGTGCTAAAAATTTTAAGAAATTAACTGAAACAACTACATATACTTTTCATACATCTTTGAACAAAAAAATATCTGTATTTGATATTGATTTTAAAATAAGTGACTTTCATCACGCGATAGGATTACAGTACCTTACCGATATTGATATTCCGAGAAATGTAAAGAAAACAATCCATTGGGTATTAGATAAGACAAATCCTATAACAGATGAGTATTTATCTAAAGACAGTAATTATAAAGGAAAACCAAACGAAGAACGAGATGTTCAACTTAGAATATCTGAATTTCGATTCCTGGAAGAATATCTAGATGAGGAAAATATTGTCTATATTTATTCCCCCAAAGATTCACCTTACAAAAATTCAATAATACCTTGTGATTATATTATAAAAAGTCAGTTGAAATCACGTAACCAGACAGTATTTATATTTCTAATACACAGAGCAGGAAAAGATTCTCCCTGTAGGATAATTTCGTTTGGTGTAAAGAAGAATGTTGAATATGGTGGTATTTATCAATATGTAATGTTAAAGGACAAGACGATAAACGGTGTTCGCAATAATATATACAGACATCCTCGATATACTAAGAAACAAATTCTATTAGCAGAACCAACTATAAATGAAGATTATATAGCAAATTTGGAGTTTGATACTCCAGATCCTGTCTAAAAAATACATATTGACAACTGCAAACATATGCGTTATTATTCATATGAACGAATGAACATATGATAAAATAAACATTGTGAAGGAGGACATTATGGAATCAAGTCAGGAACAGAATAAATTGAATTCCGAGATGTTGGAAAAACTGGTGAATAACCAGCCCCCGGAAGAAGTTCTATATGAAGTAGCAGAGCTATTTAAAGTATTTGGTGATTCTACCAGAATCCGTATTTTATATGCACTATTTGGTAATGAATTATGTGTAGGAGATATAGCAGAGGTTTTGAGTATGAGCCAGTCCTCTGTCAGCCATCAATTACGAATTCTGAAAGATGCAAAACTGGTGAAATTTCGCCGGGAAGGGAAAAGTATCTTTTATGCATTAGATGATGACCATGTATATCATATTATGGAAATGGGTATGGAGCATGTGGAAGAATAGGTATCGCATTGGTTAGGAAACAAAATGAGAAAATAGATAAGGAGAAATGTTATGAAAAAGACATATAAGATTGAAGTAGATTGTGCAAACTGTGCTTTGAAGATGGAGGATGCAGCAAAAGCAACAGCAGGTGTTGCGGATGCAACCGTAAGCTTTATGACACAGAAGATGAAGGTGGAATTTGATGAGGGTGCAGATGTTGACACTGTTATGAAAGCAGTTGCGAAGGCTTGTAAGAAGGTGGAGCCGGACTGCGAGGTATTTCTATAAAGTAGAAAAGAGGAACAGAACATGACAAAAAAGCAGAAAAAGGTCCTATATCGAATTATTATTTCAGCAGTGCTGCTGGCAGGTCTTATGATTCTAACTCCACGCATTGGAATAGAGAATAAATGGATTTTGCTGGTGCTTTATTTGGTTCCGTATATGATTATTGGTTATGATATTTTGAGGAAAGCAGCACTTGGAATTTACCATCGGGAAGTTTTTGATGAGAATTTTCTAATGGCAGTTGCGACGGTAGGTGCATTGGTGCTTGGCGTCTGGAAAACCGGAGATTTTGAAGAAAGTGTAGCGGTTATGCTGTTCTATCAGATTGGTGAGTTATTCCAGTCTTGTGCGGTTGGAAAGAGCCGGAAGAATATTACTGCGTTGATGGATATACGACCGGATTATGCCAATGTTGAAGGCGAAAATGGATTGGAACAGGTTGACCCTGAGGATGTGGAAGTTGGCACTGTAATTATTGTACAACCGGGAGAAAAGGTTCCTATTGACGGAACAATTGTAGAAGGTGTATCTACATTGAATACCAGTGCCCTAACGGGAGAAAGTCTGCCAAGAGAAGTGAAGGCTGGGGATGAGGTCATCAGTGGCTGTGTCAATATGAGTGGTTTGTTAAAGGTGAAAACCACCAAGGAATTCGGAGAATCTACAGTATCTAAGATACTGGATTTGGTGGAAAATTCCAGCATGAAGAAAGCTAAGTCTGAGAACTTCATTTCGAAGTTTGCAAAGGTATATACACCACTGGTCTGCTTTGCAGCGGTGGCGGTGGCAGTTTTACCGCCGGTAGTAAATCAGTTTATTTTGCATCAGGCACCGGCATGGGAGAATTGGATTCAGAATGCGTTAAGCTTTTTGGTTGTTAGTTGCCCGTGTGCATTGGTGATTTCCGTACCACTTAGTTTTTTTGGTGGTATCGGTGGTGCATCTGCCCGTGGAATTTTGATTAAAGGCTCTAATTATCTGGAAACCCTGGCAAAGGTAAAATACATGGTATTTGACAAGACCGGAACTCTGACTCAGGGCGTATTTCAGGTAACAGAGATTTGCCCCGTCGGAAGCATGACACAAGAGGATTTGCTATCCTATGCAGCACAGGTAGAGAGCTATTCCAACCATCCAATCAGCCGGAGTCTGCGGGAAGCATATGGAAAAGAAATAGATAACAGTCAGATATCTGATGTGGAGGAAATCAGTGGACATGGGGTAACTGCCTGTGTAAATGGAATGAAGGTGGCAGCAGGTAATCAAAAGCTGATGAAGCAGTTACAATTGGAATATTCAGAACCGCAACAGGTTGGAACCGTTGTATATGTGGCAGTTGACGGTCAGTATGCAGGATATATTCTGATTAATGATGTAGTAAAAGAGAATTCCAAGAAAGCCATTGCCGGATTGAAGTCAGCAGGCGTTAAGAAAACAGTTATGCTGACAGGAGACAGCCGTCCGGTGGCAGAGTCTATAGCAAAAGAATTGAACGTTGACGAGGTATACAGTGAATTGCTTCCGGCAGACAAGGTGGAGCAGGTGGAAGCCTTGCTTGCTAAGAAGGACGATGCTGAAAAGCTTGCTTTTGTAGGTGATGGTATCAATGATGCACCGGTTTTATCCAGAGCAGATATTGGTATTGCTATGGGGGCAATGGGTTCGGATGCGGCAATTGAAGCTGCAGATGTTGTATTAATGGATGATGACCCTGCCAAGATTGCTTTGGCTATGAAGATATCCAGAAAGACATTGGGTATTGTATATCAGAATATTGTATTTGCTTTAGCAGTAAAAATCATCTGCCTGCTTTTGATTGCATTTGCAGGTCTTGGTATGTGGCTTGCAATTTTGGCAGATGTAGGAGTAATGGTGCTTGCAGTCCTAAATGCTACCAGAGCATTATATACGAAGCGGTTGGCAGCATAAACAGTTAGAAGAATTCAACAGGCTTCCAAAAAGAGGTTCCCATTTTTAATGTTTCCTGAGTAGAACACAGTTTGTCTGCAATACAGATAATCCAGCCTTCCTTATGCATAGGAGGCTTAGGGGTTAACGGGAACATGTGCTTTCGGATGATATCCTGCTCAACAGGATTCAACTGAAAGTCTCTCGTTGCATTCTCACAGGCAATTCTTGGATGATGAAAGCCATGAAGCTCCCGTATTTCCTTATTATGCCAGTCGTACAGGTAATAATCATGTAATAAGGAACCACGTACCATGGAACGCATATCAATATTCAAATTGAATTTAACTGCAATAATGATGCTTCGATAAGCAACGGAAATGCAGTGCTGATACAGGCTGGTATTGCCATGTTGTACGAAATCCTTATTTTCAACAAAACGAGTAGTTTTTAATGCTCGAATTTCTTCGTGTAAAATACGGATTCCTTCCTCTAATTTTGCTCGATTCATGCTATTACCTCATAAAATGTTTCTCAATTACACTATTAACAGTGTAACCATTTTTTAAGAAAATGGCAATAGATATTTCTGATTATTTTTTGCCAATATTCATACAGATTTATTAAGAAACAAAGCAGATAGGAATGCTCCATCTGCTTTGTTTTATAACTTCTATTTTCCTTTACAGTCGCAATCATTTTTCTTATCTACGCAAGGTGCCGAAGTGTCAAAATCCGGGTTAAATGCATAGAAATTCTTTGCGTCTAAGTCATCCTGTACCATACGAAGACTTTCGCCAAACCGTTGGAAGTGCACGACTTCTCTTGCACGGAGGAATTTCAAGACTGCATAAACATCAGGGTGATCCTTGGAAAGCCGAAGCAGGTTGTCGTAAGTGGTCCTTGCCTTTTGTTCTGCCGCCATATCTTCATGCAAGTCTGTTATTGGGTCGCCCTTTACTGCGAATTCACATGCATTGAAGGGTACACCACCGGCAGCCTGTGGCCAGATACCTAAGGTGTGGTCGGTGTAATATTTATCAAAACCGGATTTTTCAATTTCATCCATAGATAAATTACGGGTCAACTGATGAACAATCGCACAAATCATTTCGCCGTGTCCAAGTTCCTCTGTGCCAAGAAGGTATCTATAAAAACAGTTGTAAGGTGTTCACCGTGAACACCTTACAATGGAATCCGAGGGCTGATATCCAGTTCAAAATTATCCTTAGGTCCTCGTTTAGAACGCTCCGTTTTCAGATACTCAATTCGGTCTACTACATCATATAACAGTTTATTTTGCTCTGCAGGAGAAACCGTATCCCATATATCGAGAACGTTTTCCAAACGGGGGATATAGGATTCCCGTAATTCTACTAATTTATTTTCTTTATCTATTTCTGCCTGCAGTGCAGATATCTTATCGTTTACAGAAAGGATGTCCGCCTTGATCTTTTCACTGCGTTCCTGAAAAAGTTCAATGGTATAAACTCCTTGCTCGACAAGATCATATGCCCGGTCAAGCTGCTGGGTAAGTTTTTCCTGCTCTGCTTTGAGTTTCTCAAGTGACTTTTCCAGAGAAGATGTTTTGGTAGTCTGCTCGACGGTTATATTATTTGCCTTGAGTTCCTCCAGATAGTCACGCAGGGATTCGAGAATTTTATTAACGATTGCTTCCTCATCACCGGCAATATTAGGACATTGTTTGTTTCGACACATAATCAAAGTGGCAGCTTTAGCATGGGGTCTGCGAACCATTTTTGAACCACAGAGTTTGCAGTATACCAGTCCGGCGGCCGGAAATTTGATTTCTAATTTCTTGCCTACCGGATGGGATGGATGACTTGCAAACATTTCCTGCACCCGCAAAAATTGTTCCTCTGAAATGATCGCCTGGTGCAGTCCGGGAAAAACATCATAATCGCCATAGGAGCGTCTTGGACGGGAAGAGATTAATTCTCCGTTTTGCGTCCGCTTTTCGGTCTTTTTGTATCCCCGGCGTACCTGACCGATGTAGACAGGGTTGGTAAGAATGTCTTTTACAGTTGACAAACTCCAGTGGTCGTTATACCGTGCCGGTACGCCCATTTCGGTAAGTTTTTCTGCAATGACAGTATATCCGGCTTTTTTCTGTTCATAGGTATCATATATGAATTTCACAAGTTCCGCTTCTTCCGGAACGACTTCCAAAGTATAGCCCTTCTGGTTTTCCAGTTTAATTCTCCGATAGCCGAAAGGTACTTTGTTATAAACCCATTTGCCATCTCTGACTGACTGTTGGATACCACGCTGCTGTCTGCGGTTGATTGCCTTATACTCCCGTCTGGATTGAAATAAACCGTACTCAAAAAACTCCTCATCGAACTCATTATCCGGGTCATAAGTTTTTGATAATGTTATTATTTTGCAATGGGAGAGAGAAAATACCTGGCTGATTATACCCTGATCGATTGTGGCACCACGTGCAAGTCGCTCTACTTCTGTTACAAGTACACCCTGCCACATGCCATTTTCAATATCCTGAAGCAACTGCTGCATCTGCGGTCTGGCAGCAATTGTGTCGCCGGATACTATCTCTTTATATATTTTATCAACACGAATTCCAAGACGGTTCGCAAGCTCTGTGAGCTGCTTTTCATGGCTGGAAAATGTTTCTCCGGAGCCATAGGTTTCTGCTTCTATGTCGCGTCTTGATTTTCTTAGATACATACAGTAGTGGTTCATGTGTTTCCCTTTCTTGATTTATGCAATAGATATAGAGTATAATTCCTGTGTTGTCGCACCCATTCTGGCAACAGAAAGGGGGGGGTTCATTTTGGCTGTACTTATTTCTTTCTTGGTTTCCGTTATGGCAAGTATGGTTGGCTACTATATTTGCAAATGGCTAGACGGTGACGAATAGCGACAATTAGCCTAACGGATGCTCAACCGTCCAAAGAGAGAAGAAACCCCACGAGGTGCGAACTCGTGGGGTTTCGTTTTGTGTCCATTCTGGCACTTATTTCTTTTCTTAGCTAACGCCATTATAACATATGCAAAATTGTAACGCAATATGCCAAAATGACATAAAACCCCGGCTGACTTATTTAAATTTCATGTTCATTCCCAGTCCACATTAATAATATTATCTCTTTCTATCCAATGTTCACGGTGAACACTTTAATAAATCTGAAATTTATAATTAGGTAATGTTCGCCCTGGATGTTCAAACTCATATAAGTTAGCGGCTTCTTTCCAATTGTTTGCCCGCATATCTCTTAAGTAATTATAAATACCATATAATACTTCGGCACTCTGATATGCTTCTGGAATCATTCTCCATTCTGGGTGATTAGAATGTATGGCAGACATCTTGTTTTTATAATAATCATTTACCTCTTTAAAAATCTCTTTTTCTTTTTCGAAGTTTAGCAAAGCTCTTTTTCTCTTTTTTATTACTAACATATTGGTAATGACGATTATAATAGTTAAAGAGACTAAAAAGGGTATCAGAAACCAAAAGCTTGATGCAAAAATATCAGATAAGGATGGCAATAATTTGAATGGAGATGAACTATTCATTGCAAGGGCTTTAATATATTCCGTAGTGTCAAAGCCTAAGGCAAATGCTTTCAACTTAATATAAGTAGCCACAATATAAAAAAGAATTGCTATGCCGAAACTGGCAAAGATAGCACCCACAACCCTTCCAACAGTAATATGCTTTGGCATCGATGAGACGTGTGCATTCCGCATAATACAATTTTTTCTCTCTTGATTTAATTCACTGTTAAGTTTTTCGAGTTCGTACATATCAGGTTGAGCTATAGATAAAAATTGCATGAGCTGCTCTCGATTCATTTCACTTAAATTCATAGCTTTCGCCCCCTTAAGAAATTTATAATATTATAATGGATGTAAGAATTAAATATCAATAGTTCATTCCCAGTCCACATTAATAATATTATCTCTTTCTATCCAATGTCTTTTTTCTTGTTTGGAGAAGCAGAATTTAGCTTGAAATCTATTGCTTTTCCAAGAATAGCCAATTTTTCATCAGAATCTAAAGAACGGTAGGTTTCTATTAATTTTTTTTCGTCCTTTGTAAGTACTTCACCATGTATTATTTCTTTTGCATCAGGAGCAGAGGTTAAGCCTAAAAGATAATCTGAAGATACATTAAAAATTTCTACAAATTTAATAACTATATCCATAGGCGGAATACGTTCTGAATTTTCATAAAAAGATATCATTTTTGGTGTTAAACCAATTTTTAATGCCAAGTCTTTTTGTGTCATATTTGATTGCATTCTTAATGATTTGATTCTGTTTCCGATTTGCATTATTCTCACACTCCTTAAAAAATTATAACAAAAAAGTAGTTGACATAGAAGAATAGGTACTGTACTATTAGTACATAAGAACTAAAAGTATATTAAGGAGGTTAACCATGGAGAAACTAAAAGATGTAAGAATTAGAAAAGGAATTTCAATATTAGAATTATCAAGAAGTAGCGGTGTTTCTGAGAGATATATTCGATTTATTGAAAATGGGCAGAAAACGCCATCACTAAAAACTGCTCAGGCTATAGCAAAGGCTTTGAAAGTGTCGTTAGATGAAATTTTATAAAGAAAATGAACTATAAGTACAATTCATAACATAGTGTAAAACTAAGAGGAATAAGATTGAAACATGAAGAAAAAAGGAGATGATTCGAATGGCGGTTGTTAAAACAATTCAATCGGGCAATACGATTATTCGGATTCATGACGATGCGTATCGGGATGCTACACCGGAGGAACTTGCAGCCCGTAGAAAGCGAATACAGGACACGGTAGATTACCTGGCTACCAAGGTAGCAATGAGACAACTGGGAATAGATTATGATTAGAAAGGAACCATGATGCAGAGAGTACATAAGAAAATTAAAATTTCAGACATCGTAGAAGTGTTGTCAACGCCATATCGACAACATTTAGATTCTACTATTCTGCAAGTGTTTTCCGGTATAGAAACGCATACTTCCCAAATCAAAGCTGTATCTGCCAAGGCGGTTCAGTACGATCAGATACCGTGCTTTACAAATGAAGTGCATGATTTGCAACGTGTCGTGGATGAAGTATACATGAACGAAACGAATCAGTTAACAGAGGCAATTGAACAGTTACAGCCTTTGTTTGAAATGCGATACTACATTAATCGGATTGATTTATGCTTTGCAATTTCAAAATTGATAAATCCTAGAGGCTATCAGATTGTGAGTGCCAAGCTGTGCGATGGGATGAAATATGATGTGATTGTATCCATGTTCCATATACACCGGAACAACATCAAAGCGTTAGAACGGAAGGAATTAAGGCTTATTGCAATATTATATGCTATATCCGGATTTCATGCGGATATTCAGAGAACATTTGAGAATAGAATCAATGAAAAGGGAATGACTTTGGATGAAGTGGTGGCTGTTCCAGAGCAATTTCTGACAAAAGAAGAAATGAACTTAATTAATCGAAAGGAATATTGGGAGTATGACAGGCGGAAATAAAAAAAGAAGAAAACTTTGCAAAGTTCTCTTCTTTCAAAAAAAGTGTCGACCAAACACCCCGCCCGAATCATACATCCCAGTGTGCCACGCCAATACCGGTTTTCCGGTTTTTGGTTTATCAGCCACCATGACTTATGCCATGTAAGATATAAAATTCTGCCATACTTGCATCATATCACACAAAAATGTGTAATGCAAGCCAAAATGATTGCACTGCCGGAATGGATTATGTAATGTCTCACACGCATTCTTATTCTGGCTGTAATAAAGGGGATGATAAAGGGAAGGGCTACGGTCCTTCCCGGAAAAAAGGAGGAAAGACAATGAAACGTTATTCAAAGGAAGAATTGCAGGAAATCATATCAAGAGATTATGGATTCCAGAAAGAATTAATTGAAAAGCCGGAAGTATGTGGATTGTGGTTTGTACGTTTTGAAGTAAACGGAATTAAATATAGCGGTTCCACTCCATATCATGGAGCAAAACCGAGACTGTTTGTGGATGGGTATACCGCCAAACATTTTTGGCATGGTTCACCGATTACGGAAGAATATTATGAAGAAATTATAAAAGGCAAAAAGATTGTGCTGCAGCATTGCATTGACCCGGAAGCCGGAGACTGGGAAACTCTTAATACGTTTTTTGATACGGTGGAAGAAGCGGAGCTGTATATTGCCTGCTTAGACAGTTCAGATGAGTACAGTTATGAGCTATGGGATGAACCTGAAAGCCTGTCTGAAACAAAGAAACATTAAAAAGGAAGATGAAAATAAGGAGAATGAGAAAATGGAAACATTAAGTGAATTTATGAAATATCCAATTGAATACTATACTGGTTATTGTTTTTTGATTTGCTACATGATTGCTTGGGTAAGCATATTAGCGTATGGATTGTATCATATTTTTGTTTCAGATGAAGAAAAGGATAAGAGACTAAGCGAAGGTGAATCAAAAAAAGAGGAGAAAGGTAACGGTGGAGAGAAATTATGACAGATTTTGAATTTCTGAATGTATTACCTAAAAAGGTATTAGTCAATATTATTCTAGATATTAATGATGAAGTTTTTATGGAGAAAATTAAGGGGGCAGCACAAGAGCATTATATTAAGGAAATGAATATGATTTTAGATAAGCAAAAAAAACTTGATTTTACGAATTTATCATATCTGAAAAAGTATTCTGTTCTTGAGATGGAATATGAGAAATTAGAAAAAATGTTTGGAAAACTGTTTGAAATTTAGGAAAGGGATGAATGGTTTATGCATGGTGAAATTGTTGAATTAGAATTAAAAGACGAAGTGTCAAAAGGGAAAGGGTGTATCGTGTTTGACCTTAGCTGTTATTTCCCATATGCGAATCAGGAAGATTTGTATTTTGACTTTCAAGTTGGCGAAGAACAGTTGACAGATATTAAGTTAAATCACAGATATCCAAATCATGGATATGTAACTATATCGAAGAAGGTTGGACGTAAACTCAGCAAACTGGGATATCCATATTTTGTAGAACTGAATACCCAGCAGGATATTCTTCTAACAATTAAGATTGGATTAAAGGATGATTACATAACTATTGTTTTTCCTATTCATGTAACATTGACACAAGACAAGCCTGTCTGTGCACTATCTATGAAGTTGTCATTTGATAAAATGAACTTTGTGTTTCATTCTTATTGGAAGGATGAAAGTGGTATTGGCTGGCACGGAACTGCTTGGACAAATAACGTAGCTTCAATCTCTAAGCTTAAAGAACGATATGTTGTTGAATTAGATACTCCGACACGGTTGGATAAATCTGTTGTGATATATCATACAGTTTTAGAACCAGTTCCGCAAAAGTTAAAGGATTTATTGGTTTAAATATTACATGAAATAGGAGAGTGCATCAAAAAATGAAATATACACGAAAAACAATAAAATAAGCAGGCTTAAACCCGGAGAGGAAGATATAGGGGTGTTGAGCCGGCAATCACCTTAAAACAACGGTATCGTGGTGGACTTGGATTTCATCACCAACAAGCTACGATAGAACCCTGTCAGAGAGCGACGGGATAAGTTTAAATAACCGCACGATAGTCCGTAGTTACGAATCTGCGGTGGTGAGATACCAGAAACAAAATCTAAAGAAGATAAAGTGTTCACCGTGAACACTTTGGATGTGACTGTTCCGCGGCTTTGATAAGGCTGCAGATGTGGTGGTCTGCAGGAAACTCAAAGAGGGGGCAGTAGGCGACAGGTGATTCCTGGCGGTGTTTTAGACGCGGACCTTGACCGTTTTACATATGAAGCCTATACCTCTTGTTATTTACCTAGATATCTAGCAATAGCCATATGGCGATATTGCCTTTTTCTAGTACATAAAAGTGGACAAGCAGATGCCTAGGTAAATAACAGGGGGGGGGAGAAGAAAGACTGTCTGGATAAAGAAAAATTATGCTCCGCACGAAATTCAGTCTTTCTTCGATAGGGGAACACCCGAAGCCGGAGGTTCGAAACCATGTGCAACCATATCCTGATTCAGTAACTTGATGATTAATGCATTTAAGCTGGAATTTTGGGAAGCTGCAAATTGTTTGTAAATATCCCGATGCCCTTCAGGAACTCGAACCTTAATGGATTCCAGTTTATCAAGGTATGCTTTTGCATAAGCCAGTTGTCGTTCGGAAGTTTTTTTCGTGACACCCACCACCTTTCATGATTATTCATGATTATCATAACATAAAATTGAACTATGTCCACATAGTAAAATGAACAAATCTATGGGGGCATAGTTGTGCATAATAACAATAAAAACTATGGGGGCATAGCAAAATAAATAAAACTATGGGGGCATAGTTATATAGTATGTCAATAGAAAACTATGGGGGCATAGTATATAATAAAGATAACAAAATAATAAAGGTACTTATGAAAGGAGTATAAATATGAAGAAAATAGCATTGTTCAATCAAAAAGGTGGATGTGCAAAGACAACGAGTGTAATCAATATTGCCGGGAGTTTAGCCAAGAGAGGTAACAGGCTATTGGTAGTAGATTGTGACCCTCAGGCGAATCTGACAAAAGCATTATTGATGGAGTTGGATGAAGAACCTACGCAGAGTATCGTGGAAGTGATGAATCAGACAGCAGATATTAACGAAGTGATAGTAACTGCACCAATCCGTACCAGAGGTAACGCCAACCCAAAGGATATAGGCATTGACATACTTCCAACGAATCGAACTATGGCAACGATTACTCCGGCAAGCGATTATGTATTAAAGGAAGCAATTGCCTCTGTTCGTAAGGAATATGACTATGTGATTTATGACTGCCCACCATATATGTCGGAGTTCACGGTGAACATATTGGCAGCCAGTGATTATGTGTTGGTTCCTGCAACGGTGGATGCTGATTCACTGGATGGCTATGGAGAATTAATTGATACGGTTTCTGTTCTGCAGGCAGAGGGAATTAATCCTACTTTGGATATCTTAGGTGTATTCCTTACCATCTATACAGACCGGGAAAGTTTTGACAGATATATCAAAATGCAGTCAGCAGAAACCTGTGGCGATTATTTCTTTAGTCAGACGATCCGGCGACATACTTACGCAAAGCAGACACGCTTGTTTGGCAGACCACTTTGTTATTATAAGCCAAAATCAGCAGTTGCAAATGATTATGAGTCACTTGTAGATGAAATGTTAAACAGAATGTAAAGGAGAATGGATATGGCAGATTTTAGTAAAGCAAAAGGCAATAAAACACTTCAAAGCGTAGCAAGCAAAAGTGCATTAATGAAGGCTGGAGCTGTGGTAAAACAGCTTCCGACTAAGGAACTAAAGGATAATCCGGATAATGCGTATTTATTTGGAATGGAACAGTCAGATATTGAACATACCGCGTTAGGAATAAAGGCAAATGGTTTTAAGGGTGCCATTAATGTATATTCCTGTCCGGATGGTACTTATGAAGTGTATTCCGGACATATCCGGAAATATGCAGCAATAGAAGCTGGCTTAGATACTATTCCATGCTTGATTGAACCGGAGCCGGAAGAAACAGTTAAGAGAAGACAGTTGCTCGGTGCAAATCTGTATGGCAGAAATAAGGTTCAAAGTGATAATCCAATACTGGTAGCCAGACAGATTCATTATCACCGTGAAACATTGGAAAAGGAAGGATTCAAGGGTGATACCAGAGAACAGATTGCGGTTGATTTTCGGATATCTGCCAGTCAGGTATATAAATATGAATCCCTTTTGAAGCTGGAACCGGAACTGCAGAGAATAGTTGCGGAACGGAAAGCACCTTGGTCTTTTCTTTATACAGCAAAGACGCTTTCAAAAGAAGAACAGGAACAATTGGCAACAATGATTTGTGAAGCTGCTGAAAAAGAACGAGAAGCAGTTACAAAACGTGCATTGAAAGACTTTATGAATTCAATACTAAGTAAAAAGCCTTTGGACGGTCAGTTAAGTATAGAAGATTATACCAATAATGAAATGAAGACTGCATATGATAGATTACCGGTTCAGGAAGAATGTGAGGATTGTATGTTAAATAACAATCCAGAGGAAGGTATCTGGGAATGCCACCCGGAGAATGGAGAGCATATGTGTTATGGAGAGGAAGAAGAGGATGAACAAATTGAGGATGCAGAAAGTGTTCACGGTGAACAATCTAAGATTCCTTCCTCTGATGAAGTGTTACGTGTATATGAACATATAGGCTGTGAAATTAAAAACTATTATAAGCTAAAGAAATATCTGATTGAAAAATATGGAAAGGCATATAGTTATTTTGGTGGTCCAGGGGTGATAGGTTTTGATTGCTCTCCGCGAGGAATTAAAATAATATGCCATAACAAAACAGGAATTGTGATTAGCAATTATGATGAGATTACCTGGACAATGTTCCTTGATATACTTTCTGAACAAGTTCAGTTGGATAAGACTAAACAAACTGAAACATCAGAGGAAGCATCCGGTGTAGTATCAAAAAGTGACCTGGAAAAACGTATTTACAAATTGGAAGAGGAATTAAGCAATGCAGATTCCATCCAGTGGAGCAATGCAGAGGACGCTAAAAAGATTATTAAGAGTTTAATTGCTATGCTGGAAGATGAAGTAGATGCGATTGGGTAAAACTATAGAGGCGGACAACCGCCTCTATAACATTTTTTCTTTATATGACAATATTGAGGTGAGTAATGATGAAACCTGTTTTAAAATATCCGGGTGCAAAGAACCGTTTATCAGAATGGATATGTTCTCTTATTCCAGAGCATGAAGTATATCTTGAACCGTATTTTGGAAGCGGAGCAGTGTTTTTTAATAAACCACAGGCGAGGATTGAAACTATAAACGATTTGGATGAAAGTGTGGTAAACTTCTTTCGTGTAATTCGAGAACAGCCCGACAAATTTATGGAACAGCTAAAACTGACTCCTTATGCAAGGAAAGAATATGAATATGCATTTATTAATTTTCAAAAGGACGATGAAATAGAAAAAGCAAGAAAATTTGCTATAAGATGCTGGATGGGATTTGGTTGCAGTAACCGATACCAGAATGGATTCCGTACATCACAACAGAGCAGTTCGCCAACAACTACTAAACAATGGAATGACTTTATATCAGTAATTCCATACGTGACTCAAAGACTGCAAAATGCACAGATTGAATGTCGCCCGGCAATACAGCTTTTGGAAATGTATAATACAGAAGATGTTTTTATATATTTAGACCCACCATATGTACCGGAAATTCGTAAGAAGTATCAATATGTACATGAGGCTACATATCAAGATCATGTTGAATTATTAGAGGTTATTGTAAATCATCCTGGCCGAATTTTAATATCCGGCTATGAATGTGATTTGTATAAGCAAATGTTGAAAAATTGGAACTGGGAAAGTAGAATTACAAGAGCAGAACGAGGCATCCAGCGAAGAGAATTTGTATGGGGCAATTATGAACTAAGGGCAGCTAAATGAACAGAGGGTAATGTTATCTAGGGTGTTCACCGTGAACACCCTACTAATGTTTTGTTTTTCTGTTTTCATAGAGCGAAGCTTTTGCTATAATGTATCTGTGGGAACGGTTGACCCCTTGAGAAAGGGGGAGATGCCTATGGTTACATATGAGAACTTGATCCAGATTGGATTGTTTTTAGTGGCACTCATAGGTCTTGTCTATAAGATAAGTTCGGATAAGAAGAACAAAAAATAATCCGCCCCTCTGGTAAAGTCGCGGATTATTTTTGCGGTTAACACCAAGGGGTGCAACCTAGTACCACCTTGTATGATTATAGTAGCACAGTTTCAATGATATTTCAAATAATTTATCATTTATTATTAAGGCGATGCGAAATGTCAGGACTGAAAAAAGTCGATAAAAATGCAAGGTGATACTTGAAGATACTACGAAGATATGTTATTATTAAACTGCTACAAGTGTATATAAATGTAAGAGAAAGAACAAAACCAGTCGTTTTGTTCTTTTTTTTATTGTGTGAAAGGAATGAGAAAATGAGGGTATTGATAACAGAAGAGAAAAAAATAAAGGTGTTGGAAATAATCAGTTTATCCTATGATGAAAACATTTTGGGCTTGGGAATAGCAGAGCGAGATAAGGAAAGACCTAAAATATCGGGAATATTATTAGAAGATATGAGTGGAGCTTTTTGTTATATTGCTGGTGTGACAGAATTTGATTGCAGGCAGAAGTGTTATGAACTATGTGAGAGTGGATACACGGATTTATCCGGATTTGGTGAATGTGTGGTAATGTAGACTGCATATTCTTTTTTATTTAGAGGAGGTTGGTTAGAAGTATGAAAAATTTCATTATGAGAATTGGTACTACGGAGCAGGATAAAAAGATTGAAAAGATTCTATCCCGGCATGATGGTTTTAGTAACGCAACTGCATATGTGAAAGCAGCGGTATTAGAATATCATAACCGGCATTATTTAACCCAGGAGCTGATTCATAATGATTCAGAGGTAAAAGAGGAAGCTGTTCACGGTGAACAGGCAACCAGTGAAGAAAAAGAGTTGCTGGACTTTTTGATGGCTGATATGGACGCAGATTCTGTACACAGCGAACAGAATTCTGTTGAAGAAATTATCAAAGAAATTAAACAAATACCACAGGATGAAGAATTTGTTATGACTGTAAATTTCTAAGAGGTGTATAAAATGAATAATAAGGGGTTACAGGAAGTTTCTATTCGGCTAATCAAGGAACGTAAACTTGCATCAGATAAGCATGTTAAAACTCCGGAGGAAGCCATAGTTGTGTTACAAGAATTGCTTAATGATATGGATAGGGAATGTGTTGTTGTTTTAAATCTACAGGCAGACATGCGACCAATTAATTTTTGTATTGCATCTGTCGGTGCGGTTCAGACATCGCTTGCAAATCCAGCAGATATTTTCAAGTCGACTATTCTTTCAAACGCACCAAACATTATGCTTATGCATAATCATCCGTCAGGGAACATCCAACCGTCGGAAAACGATATTCGGATTACGGAACAGATTAAAAAAGGGTGTGATATATTAGGAATTCATATGGTGGACCACATCATAGTTGGAAGTAACACAAGAGAGTTTTATTCGTTCTCCAGAGAAGAAGCATTGCAAAAACAAAGAGAAATGAGTCCATTTATGGGAAATGTAAGAAAACTTAATATGAAGTGCTTGTGAAAAGTAGCTTGTTTGATATTTTTGAATACGTTGTATTGACAATGTATTCAAAATGAAGTATCTTATAAATAGGAATAATTATAGATTGGAGGAATGGATATGGCACAAACAACAGTCAGTATCCGCATGGATGATAAACTTAAGAAGGATATGGAAGTTCTTTGTGAGGACTTAGGGATTAATCTGACAACTGCATTTATCATGTTCGCAAAGAAGATGGTGAGGGAACAGGCGATACCATTTGATGTGTCCAAGGAGCGAAGAGAGCAGCAACTGGAAAGACTCATGCTGTATAAAGAAAAAATGAGTGAAATATGCAAGGAGGACTGTTCATGCTGAAAAACAAGCTGGGAATTACTGAATCCGTCAAATTGATGAAAGAAGAGGAAAGGATTAGTAAGAATAGAGCATTGGAACTATTTGAACAGGGAATATTGGATACTTTTGAAGCAGGTACATTTGATACTCTTTCCAAGATTCATAAATATCTGTTTGATGATATATATGATTTTGCCGGGAAGGTGCGGACTGTCAATATTGCCAAAGGCGGTTTTCGGTTCGTGCCTGTGATGTATTTATCTGCAGCTTTACAAGAAATCGAACAGATGCCACAGTCAAGTTTTGATGAAATCATCGAAAAGTATGTTGAAATGAATGTTGCACATCCATTTCGGGAAGGTAATGGCAGAAGTACACGTATCTGGTTAGATTTAATGTTAAAAAAGGAAATCAATCATGTGATTGACTGGTCTCAAGTAAATAAAGAAGATTATCTTCTTGCAATGGAACGGAGTCCTGTAAAAGATACAGAAATCAAGTTGCTTTTACGAAACGCATTAACAGAACGAGTGAATGATCGCGAGGTCTATATGAAAGGGATTGATGCCAGTTATTCATACGAGGGGTATGATGTTTATAAGACTGGAGAACTGAAAAAAGGGAAAGAATATGCCAAAAAGTGTTCACGGTGAACACCTATAGGGAGGAATTATCATGAGAATGGGAAAGAAAATCATAACAGGAATTTTAATAACGACAATGGCAGTTATGACGGTTGGCTGTGGTAGTCAAACAGAACCGGAAGATACAACCGAGGATATAGTAGCAAAGGTTTCAACGGAAGCAGATAAAGAAGTAGTTTCTAACCCTGTGACAATCAGCATTGAACAGGAACGTTTTAACGTAGCGTTTTATCTCGAAGCCGGAGAGAGTAAAAGCCTTGCGGTTGATACTGATTATGAAGGTAAACTTGAATATACAAGCAGCGATGATTCAGTGGCGACCATTGATGAGAATGGAAAGGTAACAGCTGTAAAAAATGGCACAGCAACCATGACGGTTACTGCCGGAGAATCAAAGAGAACAGTCAATGTAATAGTAAGAACACTGGTTGCCGAGGAAGAACCGGAAGAAGAAACGGACAGTACCGAGCAGACACAGACAGTTTCCAATGAAAGTGGAATTACTGCCAATACAACCGGAAAGGGCAGTCAAAGCACAGGTAATAGCACTACTGCAAATGCCGGAGCCGGAACTTCAACTGGAAATAATACAACCTCTGGAAACAATGCAGCATCCGGAACGGTGACGGGTTCAGGAAACACGACATCTGCAGAAACAACCACAGAAGCAGCATTTAATCCTGAGGATTACTATTTGGATTGGTATTATATTCAGGATCAGGTGAATGCAAGGTTAAAAGCTGATTATCCAAACGCAATTATTGCCAGAGGTATTACATATAATGGTGTTTATTATGAATCCGGATGGTTTGCTGGTGATTATGTAGATGGTGTAGAGTGGACACATTGGAATAATGAATCTATGATAGAAAACATCTATTCTTCAATAAAACATGATTTAGACGCACAGGGTGTGCCAAGTGATGCTTATATGGCAATTGGAATGTTTATTGATAAAATTACAGTGGAATCGGATGGTTCGCGTAGAACGTATTTTACTTGTTATCGCTAATAAAATATTAAATTCATAAATACATTAAGGAAGTCGTTAGTGGCTTCCTTTTTAATATTTAAAAAGGAAGGAGAATACGAGCATGAGAAAAATAATAACATCTAAATTTAGTAAAATAATTTTGTTTCTATGTATGCTTATTAATTTTGCTATATGGGGATATATTGTTTTATTCATTGGTACAGCCAATACATATTTTGATAACGTATGTCTTGCTGTTTGTTTGATTTCAATGGGTTTAATAATTGTACGAAGTTTTATTATTGAATACTGGAAAGACAAGAAGTAAAGGTGTTCATGGTAAAAGCCAATATGAAGCGATAAGGGAAGTCATTAGCATGGCTTCCTTTTTTATTGTTTATTGTCAAAAATTCAGGGAAGCCTATCGGTTTTCTTTTTATATAGATAAAAATACTTACAAGGAGAGTGAAGAAAAAAATGAAAACAGTAACAAAACGGATTCTGGCGGTATTATTAAGTGTGACGGTGTTGGTGTCATACTTATTAGTACCAGCAGAACAGACACAAACGTTTGCAGCAGACAGTGTGCTGCATTCGCTAAATCTTTGGACTTCCACCGGAGGGCATGGAAACGGCAGTATGACGGTATGGAAAAATGCCTCGACAAGTGTTTCTGCACCCCAAATCATTTACGCGTGGTTCGGCGACCCAGCGGACTCATATTCACTTTTTTGTATTGATTACGGAAAAGCGGCGAACACCGGAAATTCATATGCAACCAGTTCGGATTACGATAAACTTAATTCAAACCAACAGAAATATATTGGTTATGTTTTAGGCTGTGCACAGCGGGTGCAGGCACCTCGTTATAACGGTAGTTTTAATGATTATGGCGGTGATGTGACCTTTGAAAACTGGAGGCTTTATAATTCCACCCAGTTGATGATATGGTATTATATCGACAAGTATTACACGCCGGGAACCAATGATGGTATCGGCTGGGATGGTGTCGTAAAGACCTGCGAAGCTGGATGGGGAAATTTGGCAGAGTGTGAGCGTATTAAAAGTATTGTAGACAATATTTATATTACTCCGAGCTTTACTTCAAGTACATTGAGTACAGCTCCAACCTACAAGCTGACCTATAATGCCGCAACCGGAAAGTATGAAACCATTCTGCAGGACACCAATGCCACCTGCACGATTGGTAAGTTTAGTTGGTCCGGTTCCGGTCTTACCTTTACCAGATGCAACGCATCCGGTGTTGCAGATGCAAACGGAACATATCTGAAAATATCCTCTGATACACCGATTGCAAGCAGTTCGGCAGTAGTGACAAGCAAT
>JAGAOO010000003.1 GCA_017623675.1 Lachnospiraceae bacterium | reverse complement strand
TCCGGTTTAAAATCTGATTTTGCCGCACCACATAGTGGGCATTTCCAATCATCCGACAATTCTGCAAATGGGACTTTTTCTTTGGCATCATCGTAGACATAGCCACAAATCTGACAAATGTACTTCATAGAAAATACCTCCTTTTGTTTTATTATGAAAAGCTATTGTATACCCTAAGTCCACAAGCTTCTGTGAAGCCTGCTTACTCCTTATCCATTCCACAAGGAAGTGATGATTCTATCAAAATTGTTTCCCTCATGACATTCTCATAGAAATGATATCCTCCTGAGAAATTGTAACAATCAAATCCTTCCCCAGATAAAATTCTACAGGATATATAGCTTCTTAATCCGCTTTGGCACATCACATACACTGGTTTTGACTTATCAAGCTTATCAATGTTTTCTCTTAAATCATCTACAGGAATATTGATAAATCCGTCCACATGACCTCTTGCATATTCACCTTGCGTTCTTGTATCAAGAAGTGTCACACTTCCATCTCTTGGTAGCTTGTCCAATTCATCATAGTGGAACTGTTTTACAATTCCGCTTTCAATATTCTCAATCATAAATCCAGCCATATTTACCGGGTCTTTTGCAGAGGAATAAGGCGGAGCATATGCCAAATCCAAATCCTTAAACTCTGTTGCTTTCATACCGGCACTAATTGCTGTTGCAATTACATCCAATCGCTTATCGACACCATCGTAACCCACAATCTGTGCTCCAAGGATTTTTAATGTCCCCTTTTCATACACAACTTTCATTGTCATGACTTTTGCACCGGGATAATAGCCTGCATGGGAAGCCGGAGACAGCACCACTCGTTCATATTGAATTCCTGCATCCTTTGTAGTTTTTTCAGTAAGCCCTGTGCTTGCAACTGTCATATCAAACAACTTTATCACCGAAGAACCCATACTGCCTTTATAATGACTGTCTAAGCCGCAAATATTATCTGCCACGATCCTGCCTTGCTTGTTTGCAGGACCTGCTAGAGAAATAACCGCATTATTTCCCGTAACTGTATGCTTTACTTGTACTGCATCTCCTACCGCATAAATATCCGGCACGGATGTTTCCATTTTATCATTTACAACAATCGCTCCCTTAATACCAAGCTCAAGACCAATCTTTTTTGCAAGTGTAGTTTCCGGGCTGACACCGATTGCCATTAGAACCATGTCCGTAGGGATAGGTTCATCATCTTTTAGAAGAACCTGTAACTGTTCCTTCTCCTCAAATCCGATTACGTCGCCGCCAAGCTTTAGACTTATCCCTTTACTGCGTAGCTTGCTATGTACAAGAGTTGCCATATCATAATCCAGTGTATTCATCAGCTGTTTCGGTCTTTGTACAACTGTTACTTTAACACCCAATTCACATAGATTCTCCGCAACCTCAAGTCCGATAAATCCACCACCGACCATAACTGCCGTTTTTGGTTTCTTTTCTTCTACAAAGCTTCGTATTTTCAATGTGTCTTCTACTGTTCGTAGCGTAAAAATCTTCTCATTTTCTATTCCCGGAAGATTCGGAATTACCGGTCTTGCTCCCGGTGATAAAATCAATTTATCATAAGATTCCTCATATACTTTTCCGGTATCCAGATTATGAACGGTAACCGTTTTCTTTTCAGCATTGATGTCTGTCACTTCATGATGAACCTTCATATCTATG
>JAGAOO010000029.1 GCA_017623675.1 Lachnospiraceae bacterium | reverse complement strand
CTGTTATATGCAATGCTGTTTCCAATAATGGAGCAATTACCTTTGGATATGAACCTGTTGCAACAAGCCACAATAACCTCGCATGCTTTGAAATTGAGGATATTCATCTTAGCGGAGAGTTTAATTTTGTTTATTGCAACGAAGAAATTGCCAGAGAAAAAATTAAATTGTTTTATATGTAGTTTTACATATATATAGAAAAAAATTCAATAATAATCTTGGAGGTATTTTATCATGTGTGATAACAACAAATTTTTTATCTGTGAACATTGCGGAAACTTAATCGGAATGATTCACGATGCAGGGGTTCCTATGATGTGCTGCGGTCAGAAAATGACAAAGCTTGAACCGGGAACTGTTGAGGCAAGCCACGAAAAACATATTCCTGTGGTAGAAGTTAAAGACAACACAGTAACTGTTACAATTGGTTCTGTAGAACATCCTATGACGGAAGAACATCATATCGTATGGGTATATCTTCAGACTGATAGAGGCGGTCAGCGCAAGTGCTTGGAGATTGGAAAAGCTCCTGTAGTTACATTTGCTCTTGCCGATGAAAAACCGGTTGCAGCATATGCTTACTGCAATCTTCACGGTTTATGGAAAACTGAAATATAAGCACTAATCACATGAGCCTCCAGGGAACAATCCTTGGAGGCTCAATTTTCACTAATATTAATTTATATGCACAAAAACTTTCATCATGTTCTGCTTTTTATACTAATCCAACAACAAAACCACACGCTATACCAATTGCATATAGTAGTAACAGAATACACAGATTTTCTTTTATATTTTTGTTTCGTTTAAAGAGCAAAAGCATTCCCACTCCCGCCCCGGAAACAAGTCCTGCCACTAGTGAACCGAAATTCAGAACTCCGGAAAGATAACTCTCAGCAAGAAGTACTGAAGCTGTGCAATTTGGTATAAGACCTATAAGAGATGCTACAAAAGGCTGAAATACAGAATCCTTTAATAGATAATCGGCAAGAGATTCCTCACCTATAGCCTCTATCAAAAAAGTAAAGATGACATTGGCAACAAGCACAAAGACAAAAATCTTGAGCGTGTGACGCAGAGCGGATTTAAGTATTCCACCCTCGCAGCTTTCGCAGTTTCCGTGAAAATGCTCGTGTTCTTCTTCCACTGTACAAACGTTAATTTTGTGAGTTTTATTCCAGATGATATCTGTCAACAACCCAAAAACAACACCAAATACAATCTTGAGACCGATAAGTTTCAAGGCTACAGATGCCATATCCGGATGAGAAAGTATTATCGGAACTGCCTCATCACTCGTTGCGATAAATATTGCAACAAGAGTACCAACAGTTATTGCCCCACGTGAAAACATATCCGAAGCTATAACGGAAAATCCACACTGAGGAATACTGCCAAGTAATGCGCCGTATACTGTACCCATTTTACCTGCTTTCATAAGTGTGTGGCTAATTGCAGTATTTGTTTTGTGCTCCAGATATTCTATGACAAGATATATGATAAATATAAAAGGCATTATACTGATTGTGTCTTTAATAATATGTAAAAATAAATGCATACAATCACCTCTCAAGATATTATATATCTCCTCTTAATAATTGTCAAATGACTAATCAAGTATTATGGGCACGTTCAAGGAACTTACTTAATCATAGCTAAAATCAATTTACTGATGTTTTTCCAGAAAAAAGCTCTATCAACTCTACCATAGCATCCATTGGAAGAAAGCCATCCTGGTTATCATGTGCATAAATAGATTCACCGGAAGCATATTTTATATCAATTTGCTCTCCGAACATATCAGGAAGTCCTGATACATGGTGCGTATATCCGTTATGCTTTGCCAAATCATATTTTGATACAACATCCTGAAGTTTTGTCATAAAAGAGGAGTCTGTTTGAAACTCATATTTATCTCCGTTTCCGGCTCGATCGTGCCAATCAAATTTTGCTTTTACTGTATCATCTTCCAACACAGCGCTCAACTTATAAACCTT
>JAGAOO010000028.1 GCA_017623675.1 Lachnospiraceae bacterium | reverse complement strand
GATATTGCGGAGGGTGGGCATATCTTATCCATTGGAACCCTAGAGATTATCTTAGAGTTGAATGCTCGCTTAGAACCTTATAAGGAAAAAGGAAAGTTCTTGCCCTTTGAGAAGTTGATGGATTTATTTGAAGAGTATCCTGTAATTGTAGGAGCAGCACATCCTTACCGAGAGGGCGGTCATATTCCGGAGCTTCCATTAGAGCAGCTAAAACGATTGCACTTTTTGGACTTAAACGGAAAGGATCTTGCGCTTGCTAGGGAAGAGTTTGAAGAAAAAACAAGGTGGTTGGCGAAGAAACTCGAAATCCCTATGATTAGTGGAAGTGATACACATCAGGCGGTGCAGTATGGATGTGTTCGAACAAAGCTTAATAATGCAGTTAATACTATAGAGAAGCTGTATGAGCAGATGAAAGCCGGTAATTACCAAATTGTGGTATCTTCAAACGCTTCTTTTCAGGTAAAAACAGCAGGATTATTAAAGAAGGCATTGAAGGAAATACATGCATTAGGTGGGGATTATGTCTCTGTTTTAACCAGTCAATTAAATGTATAATAAGCAAGATAGGCTAAGGAAAATGATCCTTGGCTGTCTTTGTTTTGGGAGGATAATATGATAGTGATGGAAGAAATACAGGGTGTGGTACGTGAAGCGGCAAAGCTTTTTGCAGATAGGGCAGCCGCCAGAAAAATAAGAGAAAAAGGAGCATACGATTATGTGACGGCAGTAGATGAAGCCGTGCAGCATTTTATGCAGGAAAAATTAGGTAAGTTGCATCCACATATCCAGTTTATGGGAGAAGAAAAAGATAATTCTGCCATTGACATGAATGGTTTCGTGTGGGTGCTGGATCCGGTAGATGGTACAACAAATTTAGTTCATGATTATCGAAACAGTGCCATTTCATTGGCTTTAATGAGTAATAAAGAAGTGATACTTGGAATTGTATATAATCCCTTTTCTGATGAGATGTATTATGCCCAAAAGGGTAAAGGCAGTTTTTTAAATGGAGAGGAAATTCATGTAAGTGGTGCCAAGACTATGAAAGAGAGTCTGGTTTCTATCGGTACATCACCATATTTTAAGAAAGAGGCGGAGAAAAATTTCAGGGTTTTTACGCAAATTTTTAAGGATTGTCAAGACATCCGAAGATGCGGTTCCGCTTCGTTGGATTTAGCACATGTAGCATGTGGTCGCATAGACGGATATATGGAAAATCACCTCAAATTGTGGGATTATGCAGCAGGAGCGTTGATTGTTCGGGAAGCAGGTGGTGAAGTATTGAATTATGTGGGAGAAAAACTGCCTATGGAATTGGATGGAAATGTGGTTGCAGGAAATCCACTTATTTCAAAGATATTGGTTAAGGAATATCTGCAAAAATATCTTCCGGTGCCAAAACGGTGCCAAGAAATCAAGTAAATAAAAATAGACCATACAAAATTAGCGAAAATATGCTGATTTCATCCATAAATAATATAGAAAATACATCGAAAAACGCTATTCATATAGCGTGAAGGTGGACGTACTGTAGGTTCAGGCCGTGTTGCTACAATTATCGAGTAATCTTTGATTTAGTATCATAGAAACTTAAATACAAGCCGCAATTCCTCATTTTATGAGGAGTTGCGGCTTTTTAATCTGTCTGAAAAAATTAGCGAACAAGAAAGAAGCACTCATCAACATTTTAAGTGCTGAGAGTGCTGTGATACGAGTTTGATACTAATGTTTTTTTGAGTTTTTATTTTGCTTATGCAATTTGGATACATAGCCTTGTGACATTTCTAGCATTTTTGCAATTTCTTTTTGTGAATGACCGTCTCTTAACATATCTTCTATATCATCGGCAAATTCATATTTGTGCTTGTGTTTAGGCATTTGCGTAACAGTCATAATTCTTCCACCAGAAGGATAGTTCTTTGCATGAATGGTGGAAGTGCCAAATTCATTTTTTGTAACAATCTCTGTTTCTCTATTTTTCTCAATAATTTCAATTAACGAATTGTTTGTTGTTTCAGGTACAGTAGGCATAATAGGACAAGTTGTTTTTTTCATAAGGCATTTCCTTTCTATATGTTATTATGAGGCCACTTAATTTTCCATTCAAAGTATTCTTCTTTGGTAATCTTATCAGTGGCAAGTTCTTGTTTTTTCTTCATCCATTCGGACAGAAAATCATCCATCAAAGAATAATTGAAACCGACACAGATATGCTTTTCATCCGTATTCTCTTTATCGGTCACTTCATACAGGGGCATGTCATAATGCTCGTCCAATTCAAACAAAGCAAACATTACATCTTCTGCAGCATAGAGTGTTGGTTCATCAATGGAGCGGTAGTTACAGTCGAGAGCTTCTGCCATCTGCTGTATCATATCTGTCTTGGGAGTTCTGTTGCCTAGTTCGTATTGCCTGATGCGGACATCGGATAGCCCCACAGCATCTCCTAATTGTGATTGCGTCATTTTACGGAAAGTTCGAATGCGTTTTATTCGTTCACCAATAGCCATAGTATAACCACCTTTACTTATGATTTGACGCAGAACATTCGTGATTCGTCAAATCATAAATGCTCCGCAAGGATGTGCACAGATTCGCAGATGTACTATGTCAGCTACGCTGACGCGAATCTGGCACCAAGACTCGTAAACGAGTCTTGAAGTTTAAGTAACAATTTCGTTTCTGATAATACAGTAACAGATTTGATACTACTCTGCAAGAAAAATATTGCAGTATTTATAGAGATTATAAAAGGTACTGTTTTCTCTATACAGAGCAATACAGGATAGCATAAAAAATAGAGGAAATAAAGTTGGCGAAAAAAAACTATTGACAGAAACATATTAGTTACTGTATAATCAGACTCAATAAAGAGTAACAAAATAGTTACTGATGATTAAAAGGAGGAAAATAACATGAGTAGAGAAGGTGATTAGTAAAGACAATTAAATAAAGGTGGGTGAGACTATGACGCAGAGATATATGAGTGCGAAGGAAGTTGCAGCGCAGCTTCAAATAGCAAAATCTACAGCTTATGCAGTAATCCGTGAGTGGAACAAGGAACTGGAAGAGCAGGGCTACTTTACCAAAGCCGGTTCTATTCCTACAGCATATTTTCATAAGAAGTGCTATGGATTTCAGCTTGAGCAGTAAATAGATGGGAGTCCGGTGCCGAAGGTGCACCGGATCCATATATCCGACGTAAAAGTCTTTCGTCGGAGTAAATCGAAAGAAGGAGGATAAGAATATGCCGGTTTATAAAGACAAAGAAAGAGACACATGGTTTTGCAAGTTTAATTACAAGGACTGGAGAGGCGAGACGAAGACCAAATTAAAACGAGGATTTCGTACTAAGAAGGAAGCACAGGAGTGGGAACGAGAATTCTTGCAGGTACAACAGGCTGACATGGATATGGAGTTTGGAAAGTTTGTGGATGTTTATTTTGCGGATAAGGCAACAAGATTGAAGGCAAGAACTGTCGAAACAAAGAAAACTATGATTGATGCAAAGATTATTCCGTATTTTGGAAAATGTAGAATGAATACCATTAAGCCTGCGGATATTATGAAGTGGCAGAATGATATGATGAGTCAGGGATATAAACCAACCTATCTGAGAATGTTGCAAAATCAGGTGACAGCAGTTTTCAATCATGCAGAGCGTTTTTATGGGCTCAAGGATAATCCTTGTAAGAAAATTGATAAAATGGGGAAAGCGAATGCAAAAGAGCTGAACTTTTGGACTAAGAGTGAGTACGATATATTTATTCAGAGCTTTGATGAAAAAGAGGAGATGTACCGAATAATATATCAGATGCTCTTTTGGTTAGGTTGTCGTGTGGGTGAATTATTAGCACTTTGTTATAAAGATATTGATTTTTAGAATGGAATAGTTTCTATAACGAAAACTTATTATCGCAGAAACAAGACGGATTATATCACAGCTCCTAAAACAGAAAGTTCTAATCGAATTGTCACTATGCCGAATTTTCTAACAGAGGAATTAAAGAGTTATACGAATAAGATATATGAGTTAAAATCTGAAGAGAGAATCTTTCCTATAACAGATCGAGCGATACAAAAGAAAATGAAGCAGAAAGTGGATAAGTTGGAATTAAAGAGTATTCGTGTTCATGACCTGCGACATTCACACATTGCTTTCCTGATTGAGAAGGGGACACAACCACTTATTATTTCAAAGAGAGTGGGTCATGATTCCGTAATGACCACCATGAACATTTACGGGCATCTCTATCCGGATAAGCAAAAGCAGTTGGCAGATATGTTGAATGCAGAAGCAACAGGCGAGGCAAAAAACAATGTGGTGGATATGGCAACAGAAATGAGATATCGAAGGGCAGGTGGTTGGCAATGAGGATGTTATATGCAAGATATAATGAACAAGTTAATGCAATAGACATTGTTAATTATGAAATGAATTACATTCTAAGATTGCGATGCAATGAATGGGAAGAAGGCATACACACAACCATGAGTTCACAAAGATACTTAGATGCGTTGGCAATTGATGAGCCACTTGAGTATGCGAGATTGGCTCTTTCCGGCGAGATGCAGACATGGGTGGAAGCAATGGACGAAGAATGGGATATAGGATAGTTGTAAGTAACCGGAGTGAGGTTTGCTCCGGTTATTTGTATATAAAACTATGTATAAGTCGTTGAGGTGAAAGTAGTGCTGGTCATTTGCCAGATACGCACTTTGTAATACAAGTGCATTTTGGTTAGGGAATCCCTAAAACCCTTGCTATTTTATATGGTTAACTGACTTTTTCAGTTAACTTTTGAAAAATCAGTTGAAAAAATCAGTTAACATTGCAAAAAGTAACTGAAAAAGTCAGTTAACATTTGGAGAAGGTTGCCAGAACAATTTTGTGTTAATTGAAAAAATCAATTAAAAGACGTAATGTTAACTGAAAAAATGAGTTAACTTTTTCGAAATTAACTGAAAAAATCAGTTAACATTGGAAAAGTCAACTGAAAAAATAAGTTGACATGTAAATTAAGGTGGGGTTGGGAGAATAACCTTAATTGGAGATATATAATGGCTCTCGTTCGTATCTAGCAGATGATTACTGAATATTTAACAGAAGAAAATTTGATATAAAAATTAAGGAATCCTTTAATCATTTTAGTATCATGTCCCGTTATTATATATAGAGAATCATAAAAAGGAGGCTTGGGTGTGTCAAGTGATGATAAATTGGTAGAACAGATTAAGTGTGGCGACAAGCAGGCAGCAGAAGAACTGATTACACGTTATTATGCCTCTATATTGCGATATTGTAGGTGGCATTGCTACAGTGCAGAAAAAGCGGAAGATTTGACGCAGGAAACATTCTATAAGCTGTTTAAAAATATATCCGGCTATAAAGGAAAAAGAAAGTTTAAAGCCTATTTATATACCATTGCCAACAGACTGTGTATTGATGAAAGCAGAAAGACGTCTTTTTATTCATTAGAGGATGAAGAAAGTATCGTTGACGAATGTAATGAAATACTTAAGCTGGAGGATAAGGCGGAGGTAAATTATCTTTTAAGTACCTTATCCCCCGAACAAAGGGAAGCAATTATATTACGCTTCGGAGAGCAGCTTGAATTTCATGAAATAGCAAAAGTAATGGGATGTAACATGAGAACTGCACAAAGCAGAGTCCGTAATGGATTAAAAATCATGAGGAAGGAGCAGGGAAATGAAAGATAGAACCTTGAAAAGCAACTTGTATCATTCTTT
>JAGAOO010000027.1 GCA_017623675.1 Lachnospiraceae bacterium | reverse complement strand
GACTTCGGTGGTTCGAATCCATCTTTGCCCACAAAAATTGCGGAAGTAGCTCAGTTGATAGAGCATTAGCCTTCCAAGCTGAGGGTCGCGGGTTTGAGCCCCGTCTTCCGCTCTACAGAAGAGATGATTAAATCATCTCTTTTTTTTATACAACTACTCCATAAACCAATAAAACTTTTCGGCTTGCCAATTGTTGTATGAATAACAACAATTTTAATAGAAAGGACATTGAGTTATGAAGACTGTCATTGACAAAGCCAACACAAGAGGTTATTTTAATCATGGATGGCTAAAGACCTACCATACATTCAGCTTCGCAGATTATTATAATCCCAGACGTATACACTTCGGTACTTTGCGTGTATTGAATGATGATACTGTGGCTCCCGGAGAAGGTTTCGGCATGCACCCGCATAAAAATATGGAAGTAGTATCCATCCCTTTACAAGGATATTTAAGACACGGAGATAATGTACAAAATGAAAGTACCATCACCACCGGAGAAATCCAGGTAATGAGTACAGGAACAGGTATCTATCACAGTGAATACAATGCCAGTAAAACGGAAGATCTGAAATTCCTGCAAATCTGGGTGATTCCTAATGTAGAGGAAACCAAACCCGAATACCATAATTATGATATCCGCCCGTTATTGAAACGTAACGAACTGACAACTTTCATTTCTCCCTCCGGAAACACACCGGCACATCTGCTACAGGATGCCTGGTTCTCTATGGGCACATTAGATGCCGGACATAGTGTGATATATCGTATGCACAAACCTCGCACAGGTGTTTACATTTTCGTTATAGAAGGAGAGATTAATGTAGCAGGCGAGAATCTTTCACGCCGTGACGGTATCGGTATATGGGACATTGAAAGTGTCACTATCGAAGCCACTTCGGAAACACAGATACTGGCTATTGAAGTAGCTATGTAAACTATATATTTGTGGCGCAATCATCCAAACGGGAGATTTGCGCCACAAATTCCTCTTTACTTCCTTGTCCTAATCCCATTTTTCTACAAATTCTATACACCACACGGTCCACAGAACGGGATTGCACATCTAGCAGACCAGCTATTTCATCAAACAACGGAAGATTTCAGAAGAGGGCACGAAGATTTTAAAGCTTCTTGACGAAGGCTGTCTGCTTGTGCAGTTCTGCCCAAATGTTTATACAAGGCCGCCAATTCGGTATCATACCTATAACGGGATTCCGCAGTACGGGTGCGTTCCATCGCTTTTAACAGGAATGAAACTGCCGGTTCCCACTCCCGTTGATCTTTCTCTTTCAAGGCTAATTGATAATAAATCTTCTCTTGCGAGGTAAAATCCATCCGGTTGACCAACCGTAAAATGCAATAGTTTCATAGATTCAATCAATTTTTGAAGGTATATACAATAATAAGCGGATTATCATCCTCTGCCATAGAAATAGGAGTTTCCTTCTGAATGGCTGGACGTAAATCCACCTTCCATACACCTGTTTTTTGTAATGAACCGGATTGACATGTAACCAGAATCAATAGAATAATGATTATACCTAACCCCATCTGTGCTTTGCTTTTCATCATAGTTTATTTTTTTCAAAGCAAAGATAGACAAGAACCAATAATTTACAGAAAGAAAACTGAAGGAATTTTGCGACAACACAAATCTCTGATTATCTTTTAATTACAGACAACCAGAGATCATTATTGCGACAAAAGCAAAAGCTTTTTCAGCGTGTTTCTTAGAGTTCTATTGTTAATTCTACCGGACAATGATCCGAACCGAAGATATCCGTATGGATATGTGCACCTTTCAACTTATTCCTCAGTGAATCGGAAGTGAGGAAATAATCAATACGCCAGCCTGCATTCTTTTCACGAGCCTTGAAACGATAAGACCACCATGAATAGATTCCTTCCTGTTCCGGATAAAAATAGCGGAACGTATCCGTAAAACCGGAGTCGAGCAAAGTGGTGAACTTGGTACGTTCCTCATCAGTGAAACCTGCATTTTTACGGTTTGTCTTAGGATTCTTCAAGTCTATTTCCTTATGTGCCACGTTCAGGTCACCACACACAATGACCGGTTTCTTTTCTTCCAGTTTTTTCAGATAGGCACGGAAATCATCTTCCCACTTCATTCTATAATCCAACCGTCGCAATTCGTCCTGCGAATTGGGAGTATATACCGTAATCAAATAAAACGATTCCAGCTCAAGAGTGATCACCCGTCCTTCGTGGTCGTGCTCTTCTATGCCTAAGCCGTATGTCACAGATAACGGTTTGACTTTAGAAAAGATGGCTGTACCTGAATATCCCTTCTTCTCAGCATAATTCCAATAAGAGTAATATCCTTCAAACTTCACATCCAGTTGCCCTTCCTGCATCTTTGTTTCCTGCAAGCAGAAGAAATCGGCGTCCAAGCGATTGAAAGCATCGGTAAAACCTTTATCGTAACAGGCCCGCAGGCCGTTTACATTCCATGATATGAATTTCAACATGATTCTTTTGTTATTTGTAGATTAAAAAACATTCCGGAACAAAAGTAAGCACAAAAGCATACTTATCAAAACAAAAAACCTTAAAACAAAAAAGCGTCCCCTTTCCGTAAACGGAACAGGACGCTTATCCTTATGAATTAAGGAAGAAATTTTCTCTATAATTACTGTGCCGAATCATCTGGAGCAGGAGTTTCTGTTGCAGCATCATTTGTTTGCGGAGCAGCAAAACCTGAAGGTGCATTCAACGGATTAGTAGCCCCTTCTTTCACTGCTTCTTCCATAATTACAGAAGATTCAGTATGGGCTGCAGGAACAAAATAAGCTGTAAGCACACTACATGCTACCATAAAAGCAGCTAATCCCCATGTTAATTTCTCAATAAAATCTGTAGTCTTGCGAACCCCCATAATTTGATTTGAAGAAGCAAAACTAGAAGCCAGACCACCACCTTTTGAGTTCTGAATCAGTACGACAAAGCACATCAAAAGAGCTGCAAGCACAATTAATCCAATAAGTAATAAATACATTTTCTTTATTTTGATTTAGTGTTAATAATCAATTTCTCCAAAAATCTTATTTGGTCTG
>JAGAOO010000026.1 GCA_017623675.1 Lachnospiraceae bacterium | reverse complement strand
TCCATTCGATAATTACATATTATCGTTGCCAAAGGATGTCTTTGAAGTATCAATATTTCGCAATGGATATTTTTTGAAATGGGGATATAAAAAGAAAAATACCAATATTGATAAGGGATACAATAAGTGCTGTAGGGTATTTTTGCAGTGTAGAAGATGTGTTACAATTTCTATTGTGGCAACAAGCAGGGAGAAATGTGCGATTACGAAGGAATCTATTCCGGAGAACATTTTTGAATTATCTAAGCTGAAATCTATATGAAATGAAATCGAATGGTGCACAAGTGTCTATATGTGTGGAGATGAACTGTAATAGAAAATGGTATCTGGCAGAGCTATTAGGTGTGAAGATAGGCGGATTGGAAGTAAGAATAAATATGATTATTTAAAGAAATACAAGCAAAGTTTACATTTACTTATATTTTATTGAAAATACAAAAAAGCTGTGTTATACTTAACACAGAAAGAAGGTGCAATATGGAAAATAACAAAGCATTGGATCAAAAATATCAGGAAATATTAGAGGTATTGGGAGAACAGGCAACGTTTTATGTTGAAGATTTACAAAATGTTTTTCCGGACATGAAAAAATCCTCACTTTACTGGAACATATCCAAACTGGTAGAGGAAGGATATTTGCGGCGTATCAGGAATGGTGTATATTCCTTTAATGAATGGAAGGGAAAGAAAACGGTTGTTTTATCTCAAATAGCAGAAAAAGTCAAGGACATATTAGATGAAACAGGTTTTGATTATTATATATCAGGGTTGGATATTTTGCAGAAATATATGCTACATGTTCCGGAACAATATCCGGTAATCGTATATATTCAAAAAGAGAGTAAGGAAGAAATTGTAGATGTCTTAAGAGAACGACTATATGAGATTATTGAACCATTTAAGCTTAGGGAAAGGTATGAAACAAGCAGATATTCCAGACAAAATGATGAAGCGGTGGTTTTGTATGTAACAGAAAATTTGGAAGATGGAGAGAATGGACTTGCAACGATAGAAAAGGCATTTGTTGACCTTTATTATGCGGTAACCAGGAATGGATATCCTTTGGCGCTACAGGAATTGGTTAGAATATATGGAAACCTGGTTCGCTTAGGAAATATAGATAAAAAAAGAATGATTAGTATTGCAGCCAAAAGAGGAATTCACTACGATATACGTTTTATAGCAGAAGCAAAATATATTACGGAAAAAGCCAGAGAATTTGTTGATATACTTGAAAGGAATGAATAAAATGGACTATCAGAAACTATTCCATGAAAGAAAAGCTTTTGAACGAGAAACCTTTGCTCAAAGAATGGAAGAGTTTGGGTTTAAAAATATGGCACGAATGGAATTATTTTTATGGGATCTGGAATTGTTTTTGCAGATTCAGAAAATATTAGGTGACAGAATTGTATTGAAGGGCGGGGCTGCAACACAGTTTTATCTGCCCATAGAGGCACAGCGAACAAGTGTTGATATAGACATGCTGTTTTGTGGAACCGAGCAGGAAGTTATAGACACCTTAAAGCAGATAGAAACATTACTTGGTACAGGAGACGGATTGATGGAGTTCCGGAAGCATACTCCAAAGAATCCTAAGACGACCTTGCCGCTGCATACATATTATGTGGATATTCCTTCCGTCCTGACCACTGTGGAGCGCAATGTTAAAGAGGAGGGATGCCCACAGCAGGAATTAAAAATTGAATTTATTCTTCAGCCGGAGAAGTGGGAATTTGAAAAAAGAACCGGAGAAAATATATTTGCAGTAAAAAGTAATTGGGAGTATCAGTTATTACCACTAAATTATCTTTTTGCTGATAAGCTGACCACCATGGGATGTGAGACAGTAGGCGTTCAAAATGACAGAATGGATGAGCAGGTGAAACAATTTTATGATATTCTTATGCTTACCAAATATGGTATTTCTGAAATTGATTGTTCTACGGTACGAAACAAGTATATGGATTTAATAAAAAAGGAATGGTCTGTCAGAAAAGGGACAGAATGTAGTGCAGAGGAGGTTATTGCAGATGTGCGGAAGCAGTTGCTTCGTTATGAAATGGCAGATGGCGGAGAGGATATAATATTAAAGAAGCATATTAATGATTTTCATTCCCTATACCTTAATAGCAAAGTAGAATATACACCGCAATCTGTTGCTTGTGGAGCTGCACTGGTTCGCCTCATGTACGAATTAATGCTTAAAAATGCTGGCTGGGAGAAATTGCAGCAGGCAATGCGTATAGAAAATAAGTTGGAACTTTCGCACCTATCCGGAAAAGAAAAAGGAATAAAAGTGAGGGAAATTAGAGATACATTAATTAAGGAATTTGGGAGCTATTCCGTAATTCTACCACAGATTTTAAAGGGTAAAAATATTAAAAGAGTATTTTGGGCTGTGGCTGATGTAGATAATCTGGATGAGATAGAAAAGGTTCTAGTGTAGAAGTAGGAAGTGATAATTTGAGATATTATATAGCAGATTTGCATTTTTTCCATGCAAACATGAATATAAAAATGGATCATCGTGGGTTTGCAACTGTGGAAGCAATGAATGAATACATGATAAGTAAGTGGAACAGCAAGGTCCGTAAGAATGATGAAGTGGTTATCATTGGAGATCTATCCTGGGGAACTGCAGAACAGACAAATGAGCTGCTGCAGAAGCTGAACGGACGGTTGTATCTGATAACCGGCAACCATGACCGCTTCGTGAATCAGCCGGAATTTGAGGCCAGCCATTTTACTTGGATTAAGCCCTATGAGGAACTTTCTGACAATAAGCGCAAGGTGGTGTTATGTCATTATCCAATTATATGTTATAACGGGCAGTATCGGACGGATGAGGAAGGGAACCCGAAGACATATATGCTGTATGGTCATGTGCATGATACGCAGGATCAGAGACTGATTGAGCATTTTCAGGAGATTACAAGGAATACAATGACGGTAGATGCAAAGGGTGAGAAACAGCATATTCCATGCAATATGATAAACTGCTTTTGTATGTACTCGGATTATGAGCCTCTGACACTGGATGAGTGGATTGAAGTCAATAATAGGAGAATGATTGAACTAGAGAGCAGAAAATGATGGAAGAGGACAATAAATTTTGCGTAGGGAAAGACGTGTATTATGTACAGTATCTCCCAGGGAATATAAAATGCATAAAAGCAATAAAGATAATTAAATTGATAGGAAAAAATGCGTTAGCAAAAGAGCAAGGAGCTCTTTTTAGCAGAGAATATATCTTGTATCCGGAGAATATAGATAAAACAGTATTCTTTCAAATAGACGATGTTTAATAAAAAAAAGTAAGGCAGGAGGCTGAGTTTCTTGTCTTATTTTTTTCTAAGCATTAGAATATTCTCGTTTGTTTTGATAAAGTAAGAACATTTGAAGAAATTTTGTTTTTGTGGTTCTTGCAGAAGTAGAAATTTCGCAAAATAATAGTTGAATTTCGCTCAATTCAATTATTAAGTAAAATATATAATATAATAAGAAAAGAAAACGGTGAATAAGGGGGGAGTCCAATGTACTTTGTGTTTCTTGATAGAAACATAATATGAATATTCGAAAGAAAAGGAGGATTTACTTATGAAAACAATGCGAAAATTATGGGGATTATTTATGGTTGCAGTCATGGTGTGTACTACAAATATGCCAGAGATGATGGCTTATAGCGACGAAAGCTTTGATATGGGTACATCATTGTATAGCGAATGGATTAATGAGGACGGTTCATATGAGTTTCCAATCGACCAATATGATGATGAATGGTATGCATTGGATTCTGCTGTAGAGATGCGTGAAGTAACACAGATACCGGAGGCTTTGCTCGATGTTATTTCAACGGAAGAATTAATTAATCTTATTATAAAATATCCGTTGCTATGTGATATGAAAGCTTATTCTACACTAGAGGAAGGGTACTATGTGGTAAAAGAGCGTTTCAATGGTATTCAGGAATTGGTTGCAAGAGAGGATGCATATAGTGAATTGTTGAAGGCATATGTGGCATTTGATATCCCAGAGGAGAGGCTTGTGGATTATGAGAGTATTATTAATTCTGAGAGTCGAATTGCGGATTTGAATGCGTTCTGCGCAAATAAAAATAATAGGAATGCTATATATGATGATGCAGCAGTAAATAATGCGTTAAATATATTAGAATTTATGCTGCTCGATATAATGGAAACCAGAGAAGTAGACGAGAATAGATTTTCCGATATTTATATTCAGAAAGTTAGTGAGAAAACAAAGTCTGCTTATTTTGAGAATACTAATGCAGCATTATTGTTAGATTACATGGATGAAAGTTCGACAAGAGGGCTTAGTATTGCTGAAGCGAGGGATTCCTCATATTCAATAATTATGATATCTACCCCAGAAGATAATGTTGCAGTTAGTGTAAAATATTATCCAACTTTGACAATGTGCAGCGTTACGGAGGATGCAGATTTAATAGCTGAATATGGTGCAACATATATTTCTGCGGCATCATCAACATTTAATTGTCATTCGTATGCTTGGTTACATAATCTTCGTTCTGATTATCAGCATATTTGGATGAATTATGCGACACAGTTTGCTGCGGATTCTTATTACGAAGAATCAACAGTAGCCCAAGTGGGAGATATAGCATATTGGGGAGCACATTCCGCGCAAGTGATAGAAATTAATGTTAAAGATCCAGAAGCAGATAAGCCGGAGAATATATGTGTTTCAAAGTGGGATGATGGTCCTATGGTTAGACATTATATGAAGCGCTGTCCATATTATGATGGCAGTTCGATAATTTCTTATTATCGTCCTGCTGAATAAGGAGCGTGTTTAGGTGAAAAAAACAGTTTTAATAATAGGAACCACTTTTGCGGTGCTTTTTTCCGGATGCGCGAAGGAAAATGTACTTTCGCAGAATGATTTTATAAACACAGAGCAAAACCAAGCAGAGGAGGATTCCTCATTACATACAACACCAGTGCCGTCAACAGTGCCGGAGAACACAACAATAGTACAAATGGAAACTACACCAACAAGAATAGAAGTAGATTCGTTGCTGTATAAAGAATTTAATGATATGAGAGAGGTATATAGTTACGAAGCAAAATATAATGCGGCACAATGGATGAACGAGGCAGGAGAGCTATTATTTCCGTATGAACAGGATTTAAATAGTGATACCAAGATGGTAGATGATTTGGCATTGTTATATATGCCTGATGAAGTATTGTTTAAAGCTTCAACAGAAGACTTATTAAAGGTAGTTATGGATGGTTGGTTGGAAACTAACGTAACATCTATTTCTGTGTACAGCATTCCTTCACATTATATCAGGTCTTGCACTATCAAGAATCAGGCCGCCAATGAACTAATGCGAAGAAGTGACATGGTTACGGTGATATATGCGGATTACTGCAACAGAAATTATCTGAAAGGCGAAGAAAGCAGAGAAGGTAGATGGGCTGCGGATAAGCTGCAGTTTGACGAAATCATTCTTGCAAGTAATCATGCCTTTGCCATGATGGATAATGAAATGAAGGAAAATGTTCTGAATGCAGCTCTAGAAAAATACGGACAGGTGCGGAGTGGCTACTTCTATACTGTGGAGCATACTTCTGGATTCTTTGCCTATATCGTCGAAGAAGAACTGAATGGCGGAAGCGCTTGGTATCAATATGTACAAGATAACAATATAGAAGCGGCTAAAAATGCAATTTGCTTTGATAGTACTTGTTGGTTGGAACAGTTTTATAATTGATGATAAGAAACTTTGAAAAGATTATGTTTTGATGTTTTTTGTAGGAATAGTAATTTCGCAAAAATCAAATATTAAGTAAAGTAAATAGTATAATATACATAGAAAATGGTGGATAGGAGGGTGAGTCCAGTGTATTTAACATTTAATAGGATGACAGAAACATAATACAAATATTCGAAAGACAAGGAGGATTTATATGAATAAAAGATATGTGAGCTTATTTTTAATGATGTGTATGTTATTAACTGGATTTGGAAGAACTACAGCATACGCATCGAATGAAGAAAGTTTAGAAATGCAGTACTTGATGGAAGTGCTTGGTGGATATCTCACTGTTAATGATGATTTAGAGTATACGGATCTTTTTATTAGTGAACAAAGGCACATATATACTTTTGACGGAAGCGAAAGTGATAAGAATTATTATTTGCTTATCTCAAACAATTCAGTTATTGCTATGATTGTTGTAGAAAAAGTAGAGGAATATTTTTATTCATATTTAACCACAGAAAATATTGAAATAATAAGCAGCTTATATGTGGAATGTGAACCATTTGCCCTAGCTACTATAAATGGAAATTTAATTGTGGCAACAGAACAAGAGTACGAGATTTTGGTAAGTGATTATTCTGGCACGGGGATTCAAAATCTGGATTTAAATGATATATTTGATAAAGCAACATCTGTAATTGCTTTGGATATTTCACATATACCTATGGTGGCGAGTGCAGGGAATACATATACAGTAACGGGAAATCCACCACCATATGTAGCTAACGATGAATATAATAATAAAGGTTTATGCTGGGCAGCCTGTGTTGCGTCAGTAGTCAATTATCGTAGAGGAAATGTTGCAGAAACCGCATATTCTATTTTTATGGATTGCTGGGAAACTGTTGATTGTTCAGAAGATAATATTCCTGACGGCGCTGATAAGTGGGTAAAAATTGCATTTGAAGAAAATGGAATTAGTAATATTACATATGAAGCTAATAGTTTACCTGTGGATTATATCGAAGTATTGCTTGGAACCTATAGCAAGCCAATTATAATAACGGTATATAGGTATGATGAATTAGGAAGAGTGGAAGGTGGTCATGCAGTAGTAGTCTACGAATTTTATAATGGTGGAGGATATGGCTATTTTAAAGTGATGGATCCTAATTATGATCGTTCATATATTACAATAACTGTACCATATGAGACATTACAAGATACATCATCGTTCCCTTATGTTCCAACGTGGGATACCTCTATAAAATATACAGCGTGGACGGGTTCGTTTTATTAGGAAGGTGAAAAATGAAAAAATGGCATATTATAACTATAGCAATAGTGATTGTTTTTTTGATGTATTATATACAAGATAGCACGTCTAAAAAACAACAAGAATGGTCGACAACACAGGTTTCCGAAGAAAACGTTACTGTAAAACCAACTAGGCCTCCAGACACTGCCTTGCCAACAGTGGTAATAAATGGAAAACTTTATCGGGTAGAAGGCATTATGAAAAGCGAGGCGATTTTTGAAGAAACAGATTATGTTGGAATGGTAGAAAGTGAAGTTGAGCTTAGCAGAACTCCAAGTGAGGAGTTAGAAAGTAATGTTTTACCTATTGGTACATTGATATATAAGCATCAAAAGGAGGACGATGTATTTATATGTCTCGTATACAATGAAATAAGTAGAACATATAGGTATAGTCGTGCTATTGCAACTGATTAACATTTTTGAAATTCCAACACATTATTTTACAAAATCGTGTTTTATCATGAATAGTAATAAAAATGAGAAAGCGTGGTAATTGTGACCACGCTTTCTCGTTTAAAACGTTACATTTTCTTAGGACACCATGCAGGCGAAGTTTTCAACGGAACTGTATCTGAGTAAGCAGCTCCATAATCAAGAAATCCCGGCATTTTATGTATCCTGTTTTTCATAAAGTAATCGTGAATGTACCGCTGGTCTGGGTGGTTGCAGGAAAAACTTGTCCTTGTGTTTCCACGGGGACGTATTCCTTTGCAATAATCGCATTCACTGCATTTGATAAGTTGCTTTCGTTCTGCCATGTGTTTTGCTCCTTTTTGTTTCAGACATAAGCTGCAGGAGGAATGGTAACGGTTTCCCTACGGGTTACTGCGGATTGGTGATAGTCCAGTTCTGCGATAACTGCAGTAATGGTGTCAAAGGCAGCAGAGAGTTCCAAATACCGTGTTAGGAAGCCAATGACTTCGGTGTATAGGAACATCTGTTGTTCTTTGGTCAGACGTTTGATGGCATTCAGCCTTTTCTGCTTTTCGGTAAATTCATCTGCCTGATAAATGTTTTCCTTTTCCAAAAGGGTCTGCATGTCAGTATCGGACAGAAGGCAGGCTGCGGTATTAAACCAGGCAATGGCTGTCTGGGTGCAGTCGTCCTCGTCACAAAACTCGATATGCTTATCCGGCATTTTGTACCACAGAGTAGATTTTAAGCTGTCAAGGTCATTTAAAAGGTCTGCGGCAAGGATGCCAAGCTCCTGAATCTGCTCCACGTAGTAGTCCCAGTAGAGGCTGTCTTTTTCGTTTCCGTTATAGTCGTAATCTATCATCCGGTCCAGTTCATCCATGACAGACCAGAAATCCAGTTTCTTATATAAACCCATAAAGACCTCCTAATGCCGCAGGCGGGTATACTGACTGCCTTTTGCTACAGACCATTCCGTATACATGCCATCCAGATAAATACGCCGGTCACAGAGAGGACAGCGGACGGTTTCCGGAGAGCGGGAGGAAAGATAGATTTTTTCGCTGCAGGTTGGACAGTAATATCCATACAGGTGCAGCGGTTCAAGTACAACGGATTTTCCCTGGGCTTTTTGTAACGCTTCCAATTCAGATAACAGTTCCTGTCGTTTACTGATAGCTTTTTCATAACGGCGGTATGGACCGCCTATGCCGTAGACAGACATGTTACTGCTTTGGGTACGCCGCAGGTTTTCAATCTCAGCCTGTATTTTTTGTTCCTCCTTGTAAAGGATGTTACTGATACGTTCTTTTATTTTTATGAGCCTGTTCATATTCTGCCTCCATTTCTAAACTGCAATCTTTCTGTCAGCAAGCAGCCGGTGGTATTCCTTTATGATGCGTTCGCCAAGCCTTGTATTCCGGTTGTCGCTTTCCGTGTTGTGAATGGCCTGGTAAATGGTCCGTTTGCTGCCGATAATGACAACCTTTTCCTTTGCTCTGGTGACTGCCGTGTAGAGAATGTTGCGGCGCAGCATTTTGTAGAACATGGGCAGCCATGGAAGGATGACAACCGGGTATTCGGAACCCTGGCTCTTATGTACGGTAGTAGCATAGGCATGCTCCACCATATCAAGTTCATCGGCAGTATAGTCCACGGTGCGTCCTTCGGAAAATACCAGCTTGGCAAGTTGTGTGCCTTCCTCGTCCAGAAAGATGGTGTCTAGATAGCCCACATCACCGTTGCTGACTTCGTTCTTGTTTTTGTTGTGGATGATTCTGTCACCGGTTCGGAATGTATGCTTTCCGGCTTTGATTTCCGGTTTATCCGGGGCTGCCGGGTTGACAATATTCCAAAGCCTTGCATTCAGGGAATCCACACTGGCATCGCCACGCTTCCTAAACGGGGTTAAGACCTGTACCTTGTCTACACCGAGCCTTGCGACTTCCTCCCGGTAAATACGTTCAATAACAGCAGCGGCTTCTTCGGCTGTGGAAACTTCCATCAGTTCAAAGCCGGTGCCGTAATCGAGCATGGCATTATTCTCCTGCATACGGTGGGCATTGACTGCAATCCTGCTGTTTTCTGCCTGCCGGAATACCATGTCTAGAATCGTAACCGGGATAACACCACACTGGACGAGTTCCCGGAAGACGTTGCCCGGTCCGACACTCGGAAGCTGGTTGACATCACCCACGAGAACCAGACGGGTTCCAAGCGGGATATGGGCAAAGAACTCATACGACAGCCTCATGTCTGCCATGGTGTATTCGTCTGCAATGATAAAGTCTGCTTCCAGCATGTCAGACATTGCATCGCAGTCTTCATCATTGGTAAGTCCCATGGCACTGTGCATGGTAACTGCTTCGGAATGCCCGGTACTTTCTGCCATCCGCCTGCTGGCACGCCCGGTTGGGGCAGTCAGCAGTACGTTTTTTCCGCCAAGTTTTTTATTAATGTATAAAAGAACTTTTTGGACAGTGGTTTTTCCTGTTCCGGGACCTCCGGTAATGATGCTTATCAGATGGGTGAATGCCTTTTTGACACCTTCCACCTGTTTTGCTGACAGCAGGATGCCAAGCTCACGTTGGGCTTCCGCAATCAGATAATCAAGGTTGGATGCAGGCGTTGTTTCCTGTGCAAGCAGTGTCGCCATTTTTTTGCTGCACCGCATTCGTAGCCGTAAAGCTTCGCTGGGTACAGGGCATTGTCCTCGTAATATAAGGATTTATTCTGCACCAGCCGGTATAGCTCCTGGTATACTTCCCGTTCCGTAACAACTTCCGTGCTGTAACCGTGGTTTAGCTGTTCATATACTTTTCTTTGGAACAGCCGTTTGTCTTGGTATAAATGACCTTCCTGCATTTCCAGCTCCATGCAGTACTGAATGCAGCCTTCGATGCGCATGGGGTCATTTAACCGGCAGCGGTTTGCCTTTGCAATCTCATCCACGGTAAGAAAGCCGAACCCGCTAATCTGGCAGAGGGCAAAGGGCTGGTTTTTGACTGTTTCCAAAGCATTATTACCAAAGCTTTCATGTATCTTTTTGATTTTGTTCGGGGTTACATGGAAGGGGGTCAGATAGGCAGCCAGGTCACGGAGGGCGTGGCTGTTCTGGTAAGAGGACAGAATGGTTTCCAACTTGCCAGGGGTGATGCCCTTGATGTCCAGCAGGCTGTTCGGGTAATGGTCGAGGATTTCAAAAGTCCTTGTTCCATACCGGTCAACAATCAGCTTCGCAGTTTTCGGGCCGATGCCCCTTATCATGCCGGAGGAGAGATAACCTATGATACTTTCCTCGGTATGAGGAAGGATTTCTTCATAGGTATCAACCTGCAGCTGCATACCATGGCTGTTCTTGATCCATTTGCCCTGAAGGTCAATTTCGATTTTGTCGGTGTCCGGCAGGTTATTGCCTATGGCAGTGAACTGGCATCCTCGTCCCTTGTAAAAGGAATTCTGTGCCTGAGCCGGGACACCGGTATCCTCCGTGTGGTAAAGGAAGATACAATATCCGTTGTCGTTATTTTGAAATATAGGTTTCACAAATCTGCATTTCATAATGTACGTCCTTTCTGATACTGGATTATGCGGCGGTATTCGTTTTGATGGCAAACCGTCTGCTTTCCGAGGTGCTTACATAATCAGCATAGACATCCGGATGATTAATTTTTAACCGTTGAGAAGATTTCTGCCACCAGATCCTCCAGGCGGTGTCCTACCTCCTTGGCTACCCAGTTACTTTCCTCTTCCTCCATGGCTGGAGTGATACCACACTTATCGTAATATAAATCCCGTTTAGTACAGAATGGAGATACCCCCATGATAGCAGCGGCATCGCTTCCGCCAATTCCAAGCCTTCTATATTTCAGCCAGTCCTCATGGCTTAATGTATCCGTATCAACAACTTCTGCTTTGTAATTCAAATTTAGTTCCATTGTTTATTCCTTTCAGACAGAAAAAAAGAAGGAAATCAATTTCCTCCTAAACTGTCGTAGATTTTTTCTATTGTGTTATTTCTATCATGAAGTTCTGCCAAAGAAATTCCTTGGTAAAGAATTCGAAGTTCCTTCAGGTGACGGTCGTACAGATACACGTTGTTGGAAAGGCGTTCTTCCGGTTCTAACATATTAAGATTGATATCAGCGACTTCATTGGTAGAAAGCTTTACTGTTTTTGTATCGGATTCAAAGGTAATCAGGCATTCATGTACACTGGATGGATAAATAATCAAGTTATCATTATGTTCTATTGCAAACTGGTGTAAGGCTTGTGTGTGTAAGAGCATGCAAGCACCATGGATGCTGTTTGCGCCTGTCAGTACAAAAAGATGGCCTTTAGGCAGGTAGCTTATTTCAAATTCGTCAAATAGAAAGTTTCTACCAGTTTTCCCAGCAAGCATGTAAAGAGAGTCCCTTATATCAGAAATCATGATATAATCTTTTGTATAAAAATTTTGCATACAGGTATTTATGAAATCTTCCGGACTCATTTCCCAGGTTTTTAACATCTGATGAGTGATATTCATAGTTCCGATAGAATTATCCGGGAGATTGATGCTATAATAAAAAATTGCAGCTAAATCCAGCATGCGAAAATGTGGAAGATCTTCAAGGAGTTCTTCGTTAGCTTCATAGTTTATAAGCCGTACACGGATATCATCTTTGATATTGTCGTAGTTAAGCAGGCTTTTTATATCAAAAGACAGTTTCATGTGTTCTCCGATTTCACGAATGAGAATGGAACTACATTCATGTAAAGTATATTTGCCGCTTAAATAGTCCTTATAGAGATTATGTACATAGAATACAGGACACACAGGATTTCCCTCAGCCCGTACCTGAATACCTGTGTACTTTTGATTATTTGTTTTTGTACTGGTTACCTGCTCTAAAGAATAGCTATCTTCTAAGCGTTCCTGTGTTTCTTTAATAAGTTTTGTAATAAAATCTTTCATTGTTAGTGTTTCCTTTCTTAAAATGTTTCCGGAATATCATATTCAGCCCAGTTAAATGCCAAGGCTCTTGCAATGTTTTCTTCCATGTGTGCAATCCGGCTTCCTTCTTCACCGTCGCAGGCAAGCATATAGAGGATTTCGGAAATTCCATAGTAAATGTCATGCGCTGTACAGAAATCCAAATCATATTGTGCCTGGAACAGCTCAAGAGCTTCAGCCTGATATTTCTTTGGAATCTTTAATTTATCCATGACATTTTTCATGCAGCCAATAGGATGCACAATATCAATCTGTAGAAGATTGACGAGCTTGCCGGTAGCTTGCTGGAATTTCCCGTACAACTGATTCAGCTGCTTGTCAAATTCCTGAATGTCATTTCCGTGGCGGTGTTCTAACCGAAGCGGACTGCCAAGATTGATGGTAAGACTACCTTTACTGGACAACAGCATTGGAAAGATATTTGCTCCTCCGGAACCGGTGTCTGAAGTAGTTATTCTTACTACGGGCTTCATGTCGCCGATAGATTTGCCATGCATACGGATTTCGTCACGGTATGCTTTGAGCAGTTCATCCTCGCCGGTTAATTCCCATAATGCCGATACCATGTTGTGTTCATAGAATCCACCGAGGTACTGGCAGCCTTTAAAGTTGTCGGTCAGATACTCAACAGCATGGTGAAATAGTTCTTCCATGTCAAGAATGGAATAGTCATTACAGTCACCACTGAGAACTGCGGATACTTTACCGACAGAAAACCGGATGAGGGCTTCGCCTTGTGCTACTTTGAGACAGTCATTCAGAATACGTGCATAGACGTTCTTTTCAACACGGCGAAGGCCATTTCCCTGGATGCCTGCACGATCAAGAATACTTTTGATGGCACAGCTTCGGATAGGATAATATTCATTCCTATCTTTAAGAAGAAGGCCGGTATTAAGTATCGTGTCTGTGATGATGTCTTCATCCAAGCCGGAGTCAGTGTACTTGACTTTCATTTTTTCAGCCAACTCGCTTCCTTGTGCGAGAGGAATCAGACGAAGGTTCTTTGCCTTTTGCCTGCGCCAGGAGGAATTCTCTCCAATGCGCCTTAGGCAGGATAGGAAAGCATCCTGGTCCCGGAAGACTCCATGATAGCAATCCATAAATACTTTGGGTTCATTCATTTTTTGTTCCACCTTTCTTTCTCCCACTATGGGGATTATTATTATCCAGCCGCTTATGCGGAAAAAGCCCGAAGGCATTACTGGCAATAAAAAAGGAATGGTTCGCTTAGAATCCATTCCTGACTGTGTGTGGTACATCCACAAAATAACTTTTTTATCTGAACTGCAAACTGCAGAAAATA
>JAGAOO010000025.1 GCA_017623675.1 Lachnospiraceae bacterium | reverse complement strand
TCTTTCCTCCACAGGCATCCGGGTTGTTTTCATACCCTTATATAATGCAGTTCTCGCAATACCCTGTTCCATATCACCGATATACACCGGATTTTCCAAAACCCTTGCCAATGTGCTGACCGTCCATAAACCGGACTTTGAGCGTTCTGACTTAACCCATCCTCTGAGATATTTATATCTGGTAGGACCGGGAATATCACATTCATTCAATCTTCTAGCAATGGCTGTAAGACTTTCCCCGTCTGCTCTCCAATGAAAGATATTCCACACAATCTCTCTTACATCTTCATCAACAATCAGCTTATTATGATCTTCGGGAGATTTCATATATCCATATGGAGCTGACATTCCGATAAATTTGCCCTGCTTCTGTTTCATAAGAAATGCAGAGCTTACCTTCCGTGAAAGGTCTTTTGCATAAATATCATTTATCAAATTCTTTAACGGAACTATCAAGCCATCTTCCGTAAGGTTTGGACAACTACTGTCATATCCGTCCGTAATGGCTATAAAACGGATACCGAAGAATGGGAATATTTTTTCAAGATAATCGCCTGCCTCCAAATAGTTTCTGCCAAGTCGTGACAAATCTTTTACAATAATGCAATCAATCTTACCTGCCCGCATATCCGCTATCATACGGTTAAAGTCAGGTCTGTCGAACTTCGTTCCGGTTACACCATCATCATAATACTCGTCTAGCACTTGAAGATATGGCTTATCCTTCACATACTCTCGTAAAAGGTAAAGCTGGTTGTCGATGGTTGTCCCTTCTGCCCTGCAATGCTCATCCGCAGATAATCTTGCATATAATGCTGTACGATAAACCTTATATTCTGCTACGGAAACCGAAGTCTCTAACTGTGTAGCGATGATCTGCTTTCTGCTCTTTCTTGCCATTTACACCACCATCCCTTCCACATAATCGTAGTTAGGACTTGCAAAAGCAATTAAGCTGCTGTGTCTCTCTGTTTCCTCTTGAAAATTGAAGATGACCTCAATTCTATCTTTACCATACACACGCACCTGCTTAACCAGAGCAATTACCGCCGCACGGTCTAATTCTGTGATATTTTCAAACTTCTTAAAAGCCTTAATCCATTCCTGCCTGCTACCCTTGTTATTTTTCAAAAGCTCCACTTCATGCTCGTAGGAAGTAATTGCCCTATCCGAAACAGCAATCTGATAGCTGTACTCCTCTTTCATCTGCACATATTCCGCTTTGGTTAAAATACCATCCTTGAAATCTTCGTACAGATTCAGCTTCCGAGCTTCAATTTTGGCTTTCTTCTGTTTTTCCCTCCTTATTCGTTCCTCATATTTTTCAATCCCTGCCTGCTTCCATTGCAGTTCATCAATCATTTTCAAGGCATTTCTGACACCCAACATTTCACTTACATGAAGCTGAATGGACTTTAATACTGCATCCATTAAGTCTGCTTCACTGACACGGTGTGAGGAACAATGATTTTTATTCTTCTTATTGGTAGAGCAGACATAATACACATACTGCTTACCGTTTGCCGGAACCGTCTTACGCACCATACTGTCAAGACAATCCCCACACACCAAAACGCCTGATAACGGATAAACCTTATTCTCTCCCGGCGAGCATCGCGTATCTAATTTTAGAAGCTCCTGAACTAAATCAAAATCTCTCCGGTTAATGATTGCCTCATGATTATTCTCTATACGAACCCATTGACTTTCAGGCTTCATCACCCTTGTTTTCACCTTATAATTAGGTGTTGTCTGTCTGCCCTGTATAAGAACACCTGTATAAATCTCATTTTTCAGAATACGGGTAACAGAAACATAGTTCCACTTCGGTGCTTCCCCCATATCAAACGAAGTTTTCAAGTGAATACCTATACTGTTCTTATAGGCAAGTGGTGCTAAAATTCCATTATCATTCAGAATATCCGCTAT
>JAGAOO010000024.1 GCA_017623675.1 Lachnospiraceae bacterium | reverse complement strand
TTTATCCGTATAAATCACTTAAAATCGTAGTTTTGAGCCATGCTACCTCGCCTTCACTACGTTTCGGCTCGGTCACGGGCATTCGCCCTATGAAAGCAAGCTGGAACATACTCTTATGTGTGCAAGCACCCAACGAGCATGCTCAGCCTGCTTTCGCATGGCTCAAAGCTTACGTGCAAACCATAATTTATCATGCCCTCTCATACACCACCAACGGCGGTTCTATGGTAATCCTGGACTTTCCTCCCCGCACAGCCTCTATCATAACCATATTCGGCTCTTTATCCACATAAGGATGCACCAGCCGCATCCGCTTTGGTTCCATCTTATACTGCATTAACACAGAAAATATTTCCGCCAGACGGAATGGCTTATGTATTAGAAAGAAACTGCCCCCGGGTTTTACCAGATATGCCGCTGCTTTCACTACATCCTCCAGATTACACAATATCTCATGTCTGGCAATATTTTTTGGTTCATATTCATTTTCCAGCCCATGCTGGTTTATCATATAAGGAGGATTGGATGTGATGACATCAAAAGAAGCTGCAGGAAATAATCCTGCGGCTTCCTTAATATCTCCCTGTATGATTTCAATTCGTTCCTCTAAATGATTCAGTCTCACGCTTCGGTCAGCCATTTCTGCACTGGCTTCCTGAATCTCTAATCCGGTTATGTGTTGTGCTTCTGTCTTTGCTGCCAGCAGAATAGGAATAATTCCGGTTCCCGTTCCCAAGTCCAACACCCTGCTGCCTGCTTTCACTTTTGCAAAATTAGAAAGCAGCACCGCATCTATGCCAAAACAAAACCGTTTCGGATCTTGGATAATCTGATAGCCTTTGCATTGTAAATCGTCTAATCGCTCTCCCTCATGCACCAGTGCTTCCATATTATCTTTCACCGAGTTCTCTTGATTCATTTCTTCCATCCTACTCCGTTATCATGTCCATCCACTTTATCTTGCCACGAAAACCGCATCGTTACGGGCTTTTCGGCTGTATGTCGTTTAGATATCTCCGCTTCGACGCTCAGCCTAGTCATCCAGCTTTGACTTTCCTTCCTGTTTTTCCTGCTTTTCCAGTTCTTCCAATTCCTTCATCTCTTCTGCTGTCACCTTCGTTTTATCCCGATGCTTCTTTGGCTTAAAACGAAGCTCGTCCACCTTATACTCCAGAATTTCTTTTTCCTCTGACTCATTGGTCACCAAAACCTTAACATTCTGGCGAAGCACATTCACAGCCGTAACCTCACCCTTCTGTCCGGTTGGGGTTTTTACAAAATCACCTACGTTTGGCATACGGTCATTCAAATATTCATAGGTTGCTTCCTCATGATTCAAGCAGCACATCAAACGTCCACATACGCCGGATATTTTAGTCGGATTCAAAGAAAGACTCTGTTCCTTTGCCATCTTAATGGATACCGGTGCAAAATCCGACAGATAGCTGTGACAGCACAGTTCCCGTCCACAAATACCGATACCACCAACAATCTTGGTTTCATCCCGCACGCCAATCTGACGAAGTTCGATTCGAGTTTTGAATACGGCTGCCAAGTCCTTAACCAGTTCTCGGAAATCAATTCGTCCATCAGCAGTAAAATAAAACAACACCTTATTATTATCAAAGGTATATTCTGCTTCAATCAGCTTCATTTCCAACTTATGCTTTGCGATTTTTTCCAAACAAATATTAAATGCTTCCTTGCATTTTTCCTTATTCCGTCTATCTCGCTCCGCGTCTGCCTCAGTGGCCTTTCGAATGATTGGCTTAATTGGCATTGCCATCTTCTTTTCGTCAATCTCTCGTCTGCCATATACTACTTTTCCATACTCCATTCCTCTGGCGGTTTCCACAATTACAAAATCCCCCGCCTCTACTTGAATATTCAGCGGATTAAAGAAATATATTTTTCCGGTATCCCGGAATCTAACTCCGATTACTTCTACCATTTTGATTCTCCTTTATTGTCAATAACAGCAATTCCATTGCGATATCGAAATTCACATTTGCTTCCAGACGAACCTTCGCTTTATCCATAGCTTCTAACACATTTTCAATTCCCTCAAAGGAAATGTAATTCGCTTGCTGTTTTAGTGTACTATAATCTTCTTTAAATAACAACTTATCCGGGGAACCGGACACCTTCAGCATCAAAATATCCCGATACCACATCATCATTAAGTCAATATAATCATAAATATCCAGCTTATATTTTGACATTTTCTTTACGGATTCAATCAGGTCATAAATCTCCATCTTATTAATGTTCTTTAGAATCTGAACACAGTCCTGTTTAATCTCGTTGTATTCCTCAGAGGTTGCCAGCCGTACCGCTTTTCCCAGATTACCAAAGGCAAAACCAACACAGAATTTCGCTTTTGCCATTGGAATACCCATCTTCGATAAATACTCCATCATATCCAGCTCTCCTACCGGCTTCAGATTCAAAGTAATACATCTGGACAAAATAGTCGGCAGCATCTTATCAATATTGTTGGTCAGTAACATGATAACTGCATACTCCGGCGGTTCCTCAATGGTTTTTAATAAGGCATTCTGTGCCTGAGGATTCATTAATTCACTTTCCGGAATAATATATATCTTATAGCGGCTACTGTATGGCCGCACAATAATATCCTTATTCACCTGTTCCCGAATATCGTCTACGGAAATTACCGTCGGTTTTTCGTGGGTCACCCAGATGATGTCCGGCTGATTACCGGTATCGCACTGAATACAGGAACGGCATTGTCCACAAGGATCCGTTCCTCCTGCCTCGCACTGTAAAGTCTTGGCAAATAAACCGGCTAACATCTTCTTTCCGGTTCCCTTTTCTCCATGTATCAAATACGCATGTGCAACCTTTCCCTGCTCAATACTGCTCTTAAAATGTCCGATAATACTTTCATGTCCGATAACATCCTTAAAAGTTGTCATAGTCAACACCCTCTTTGCAAAAACTTCTACGTTATTATATCAATCAACATACCACGAATATCATCAATCAGCCTGAGAATTTCCAGATGATCCTTTTCGTCCTCCATTAAGGCGGCCGCTAATTTATCCAAATCCTCATCAATCAAATGAATGATTCCATACACCCTGTGCCGTCCTTTCCGGTCCAGAAAATTCTCTCTGGTAAACGAATAGGAATGCGTGGTAACTTCATTCATAAACTCCTTAATCTTCGCCCGATACCGCTTCATGTCCCGAATATCCTTCTTACGGGCAATCCGCTTTCCTTCCTCTTCGATTTCCTGCATCAGACCAGCCATCTTCGCTTGTAGCTCGCCCTCTTGAATGTGGCTGACAAGGGTAAACTTAAAATCGCCGTTTCCGGTATTCTTAACCGCCTCTGATGCATCAACCTTAGTCAATTGATTAATGGCATCTAATTTTACTTCCATTTACCCTGTCCTCCCTTCTAATCATTTTATCGGTTCAAGATTCGTTCTTCAATAGCTAATACTATTTTAGCATGGATATCCTCTTTTGGCAAAATATCTATAATAATCAGGAATAAATTTTTATGTTTCATCTTCTTTCCATATTAATTCGTCGGAACACATATTCTCATTATTCCATAAATTTTCAAAATACTCATTCAGCTTCTTTCCTCCTTCTCCCTTTATATAAAATTCAAACGCTAAATTCAACTGACTTTTGTATAGGGGTAGATTAGGACCAAAAAAAATACTATCATCAATTCTGAGATATGAAAAGCCCGGGTAAGTAGAATGATATTTTATTTCAACTTTTCCAATTTTCGAAGCTTTATTAACCCATTGGGTTAATTCTTCAACTTCATTTTTCATTTTTCCACTTACTTTACCATTTCCATCTATCGTTTCATCTTTTTCTCGTTGTTTCAACATTTCTATATTATCACAAGATATAATACGAATTTGAACATTCTGAGATAATTTCTTTTCTAACAATTCTCTTTTTAGGCTCAAAAAGTTAGACATCCCAATTGCCACAATATCAATATTGGATTTTGCTTTTTCTAAATACTCATTTGAATATTCGTTCATTTTTGCTTTTGTTTCAAAAATTCGCTTTAGCTTCCAATCATGAATCATCTCTTTCGTTTCGTTATTACTTATAATATAAAAAGAAGTTATCCATGTTGCAATACTCGTTGCTATCAATGAGCAACCAACACTCAAAAGAATAGTCTTAACTATCTCTGCTATGTTAAGCAAAATAGCTATCAGAACCAGAACTAATCCTATTAGTGCGACTATTATGTTAACTAATTTCGTTTGGTTTTCCAAAATGTTTCTTATCTTCCGCATTATTTCCTCCTTAGATTACAATCTTTACACATTATTTCATTATATTGATAGAGTTCCATCTTGCACTTCTTATGTATTTCACTATAAATACAACATATTGAAGAAGTATATACTCTAGCACTTGTATACTCTCTTAATGTAAAAATAAAATCATTTATTCTTTCTGATTGTTCCTCCATTAATTTCTTTGCTATTACCCTGTCATGTAATGATGTACAAGGTAGTTCGATTTTTACATTAAATTGCGGACCAACACATACCACACTAATATTATATTCTTTAATATATTGAATATATAATTTCTGCTCCTCATCATCTTTAACTTGAAAAGGTTTTATATATAAACAACAGTGCACCCCTGGATAGCTTTGTATCATCTTAAAATTCTCTAACCTGTCATTAACTGGGGCCGCTTTAGGCTCAATTCTTTCCGCACCTATAATATATGGCATAGAAACATTTATGAAAATTCTACTTTCATGTATGTAACTTATTTCTTTTAAAAACATTTCTGGGATTTTTTCTTTCGTAGATATTTGAATATAACATCCGAGTGGCAAGAAAAAACGTATTATGAACAAAATCAACTGTGTACTCTCTATTGACTTAAATGGTTCTGTATTCGGGCACAATGAAATTATAGTATTTGTATCAACCTTATCCTTCACCATATTACAAATTAACAATATCTGCTTCTGACTTAGTAAGACTTGAGGCTTATTCTTATCTTGAACATAACAGTACGCACAATTGCTACCGCAACCTTCTTCGCATATATCAAGAAAAATTCGATTGTCCCTAATAATATATTTACTATTCACACTTTCTTTCATATATTTTATTCCACTGCACTAAGCATTTTTCTAATTCTTCGCCAGTATTAATATAGTGAATATGTTCAAACTGTTTCATATGTTCTTCAGAAAAATCTTCCTGATCTGCTATAAATCGTCTGCAAACCTCCAAATAATCAGGAGATGCCTGCTGCGATTCACGATTGATACAGCGAATTAAACGTTCTTTATCATCTATATATAAATAAACTACGTGGACTATTTTTGAACCATACTGTTCTATAATATTATGCAAACCTTCTAAAGTAGTAATTAATATATAATCTTTATTATCTTCTAATTCAAACTTCAATGTAAAATAACTCCAAATCCCTTGAACGGTGGAATACTGGCGCTTTTCCATTATTTGATGGTTCTTCTCAAATATATTCATCTGGTCTTCGCTAACAAAAAAATAATTCAATCCATCTGTTTCATTCACTCTTTTAGGTCGTGTCGTATATGGTATAATTGGAACCAGGTCCGAAGTCGCTCTAGACAAAATTTCTTTATATAATGTATCTTTACCCGCTCCGCTTTTTCCGATAACGCAAAAAATTCTATTCAAAATAATTTCTCCTGCTTCATGTCAATATTTATATAAAATTATGCCATAATGCATTGGGATTTGCAATATTTATGAATGAACATTTGACTATTCAAGCGTTCTTTTTTCAGTTTCAATTATCAGCCCTACTCCTAAACATATGTACAAATAATTTATAAAAAAGAACCGCCATAATGCATGATGCATATGACGGTTCCCAACTCCATCTTCTACAACACCTTCGACAAAAACTCCTTCAGTCTCGGATGCTGTGGATTCCCAAAGAATTCCTCCGGCGTATTTTCTTCCTTAATCTCTCCACCGTCCATGAACAACACTCTGGTTGCAACCTCTCTGGCAAAGCCCATTTCGTGGGTAACAATAACCATGGTCATTCCTTCCTCTGCCAGTTCCCGAATCAGTTCCAGAACCTCTCCAACCATTTCAGGGTCTAATGCTGAAGTCGGCTCATCAAAAAGAATCGCTTCAGGATTCATAACCAGAGAACGGACAATGGCAATCCGCTGTTTCTGTCCACCGGAAAGCTTGCTTGGATACTCGTCCTTTTTCTCGTACAATCCGATACGCTTTAATAATTCACCGGCCTTTTCTGTTGCTTCCTCTACAGACTGTAATTTCAAGGTGACAGGCGCAATGGTCAGATTCTCCATAACCGTCAGGTTATTGAACAGATTAAAATGCTGGAACACCATGCCAACTCTCTGTCTTGCCAGATTCACATCCACACGGCAATCCTTTTCTATCTGCTTTAATCGTTCCTTATATTCCTTACCTTCGTGCTTTTGAAGTAAGTCCTTTTCCTTGATTTCCCGAATAATTTCCTCATCCAATTCTGTTGTATTACTGTTTCCCTTTTTCTGATACATGCTTTGATAGGTTTTCGATGCTGCGATTACTTCCGGGTGCAGATATGGGTCTGCCGGTGTAAGAAGCTTATCATCTAACCAGATTTCACCATAGGTTGGTTCTTCTAACAGATTCATACACCGGAGAAGTGTACTTTTTCCACTACCGGAAGGTCCGATGATTGCTACCTTTTCACCCTTTTGGATTTCGCTGCTGACACCCTTTAATACCTTTAATTCGCCAAAATTCTTATACACATTTCTAACGCTTATCACTTGCCCGCAGCCCCCTTTCCATCATACGTAACCCGAAGGTTATCAATAGAATAATCACAATGTAAATGACAGCCATAACTAAGAACGGCATCATATATTCATAATTTCCGGAACCGATGGTACGGAATGCTTTATATAAATCCACTACACCGATAAAGCTGACAACAGAGGTCTCCTTTACCAGAGAAATCAACTCATTTCCCAAGGTCGGAAGGATATTCTTAACTGCCTGCGGAATGATAATCTTCCGCATGGTAGTTCCATAATTTAATCCCATTGCCCGTCCGGCTTCCATCTGTCCAATATCCACAGACAATATACCGGAACGCATAATTTCCGATACATAAGCACCACTGTTCAAGCCCATAATCATAATAGCAACTACAACCGAAGAGAAATTCCAACCAAGCAATGGCAGAATAACAAAGTATCCCAGCAACAACTGTACTACAATTGGCGTTCCTCGGAAAAATGCCACATAGACGGTACAGATTTTATTCAGCACCATCATTATCTTACCCTTCTTTGGCTGTACCTCAATAGCTGCAATAATGGTACCAATTATAATACCAATCACCAAAGCAACAAGTGCAATGATGAGGGTATTAATCAAACCGGTCACTACTTCCTTGTAACCACCCTTATTCAGAAATGTATCTATAAATAAATTCCATTTATTCATTAACGATTGAATTGTCATGTTTTGCCCTCATAAGTAATACGAGAAGAAACCTGCCAAATATAGGGCAGGTTTCCACTTGTATCAAAACAGATTAATTTGCTGCATTTACCTTCTTAACTATCATATTTGCAGGTGCCTCATCAATAATTACATAATTGATGTTACCGGATAACATATCATTGACTGCTAATGAACCGGAAGTATAACCTACCCAGCTCATATTGCTGATACCGTCAAATCCCCAGTCAGCATCACCCTTAACAAAATACTCTGCTGTTGTTCCACTCTGTCCACCGATACGACCATTTTCCTGCTCTGCGATTACAGCCAATACATCCTCTGCTGTTTCACAGGCATCAAAATCTGTGTTCTCACTCGGCACAATCAGTAACTGAGATGCTGTATAGTAAGAATCAGTAAAGTTAACACTCTCTTTTCTGGTTTCATTAATGGTCAGTCCGGCAATTGCCATATCTGCCTTTCCTGTATCAACGTACGTACAAACAGCCTCAAAATCTACGTCTAAGATAACTAATTCCATATCCAGATATTCTGCAAGTCCTGCTGCCAACTCCATATCAATACCATAGAAGGTATCACCCTCTTTGTATTCGAATGGTGAGAATTCCGCATTGGTTGCAACAACTAACTGCTCCTTGGAATCGTCCTGCTTTGCTGATGTAATACCTTCCGGAGTACCATCACCAAAGTACTTATCACAGATTTCATCTAAAGTTCCATCTTCCTTTACCTGAGCAATATATGCATTTGTCTGCTCTAACAATTCTGCATTGTTCTTATCAACACCGAATGCATACTGTTCATCCGTCAGAGAAATGTCGATGGTCTTTACTACACTGCCTGCATTTGTGCTTGCATTACAACCAACTGCCGTAAATGCCACAGCTACAATCAAACCGGCAGCGGTTATCTTTGATGCTAATTTTTTCATAGTATCAATTACCTCGCTTTTCATTTATTTACTTGAATTTTCTTTCTATCTCTTGCGAATTTTACACCATTTTCTCTATATTTGTCAATGGTACCGCTTAATAAGATGCATCTACCACTTCCACAGGATCTTTGCCGGATGCAACGAACATTAAAATAGCAGGAACAATCGGCACTAAGAAATGGCATACAATACTGACAATCGCATAGGTCTGTGCCGTATTATCCGGCAGGAACATCTTATATAAATCCTTGTAAACCGGAAAAATCATAAAAATATATGCTACCGTTACAGCAATACCCACCAATGGCGAAATTGCAGCTACCAGATAACCAATAATTGGTATTGCGGACAAAATACCGATGACAGTATTGGTTCCATACTGAATGGCAAGATGAATCCAGAACGCATTGGTACGGTTTTCTATTACCTTATTCAATGCCAATACACGATATTCATTTCTTGGCAGATTAAACATCAACCAGGTATTTGCAAATGGAATCCATGCCATCCATGCTTTATCACATTCTAATTTCTTTGCCATTCTGTACAGTCCGATACATGAGAAAATATATACCGCCAATGCAAATAAGGCAACAATAGCAAATATCACAATAAAAACTGTAACAAGTGCTGACGATGAAAAAATTGTTGCAAATACTTCACCTAAATCATCCATGTCAAAACTATAATTAACCATTTGAATTCCTCCTTAAAAATTGAATCTAATGTTATAAGGGGTAGTTTAGCACAAATGTATCCAAATGAAAACCATTCAACTCTTACAATATCTTACGATTTCGTTACAGTTACTTACTTCTCTTCTCCTAAGGCTTCCACACCATGTACGGTCAATCCATTTTCCATACACGACTGTAAATACTCTATCTTCTCCTTGGTGATTACTTCCCCCGGAACCAAAACCGGAACTCCCGGCGGATACACTGTTACAAAATCCCTGACAGGCAGCCCTTCTGCTTCCCACATCCAATGTTTTCTATTCGTTCTTTTCTTCTCTTCTGTGGGAAGAAGCTCCTCTCCTTCCGCATGGCTTTTTATTCGTGTTTGTATTTCTGAGGTGTTTTCTTTTACTAACATTTTATCTATTTTTTGTAAGGCATCATCCAGTCTGGAAAAAGCTTCTTCCGAATCTGCCACGCTTGTCATAGCAAGAACATAGTGCAAGGAAGCCATTTCCAGTATCATACCGTATTTTTCCTCCAGTTCCTGTAAAAGAGCAGCGCCATTCAGTCCATCTTTGGTAATACCAATTACCAGCTTGGACTCATCGTAAGCAAAACCCCCTGCCTGCTTTACCTCCTCCGGTGTCAGCAAATGTAAGACCTGTAATGTACTCCACTTTTCACGATATCTTCTCAAACAGTCATAGTAGGACACCGTTCGGGTATTCCGCCATTCCTCCATGGATGCAATTCCCTCCTCCATATTGGCAACCAACAGATAGGATGGGGAACTGGTTTGATAGACGTTCAGATACCGTTCTACTTGTTTCTGCAATTCCTCTATTGTCAGAAATCGATTGTCTGGACTAGGATTCTTCGCTTCCGTCTTACAAATATGCAAAATTGCACACTGGTTATAACAAGGCAGCGTCTTATGCAGACTTTGAATGACCAAATCCGCACCACAGCGCACGGCAGAAACCGGAGCATTTACACCAAATTCCAAATGTGCTCCATGTGCCTCATCCACAATCAACTTTGCTCCATATTTATGCACGATTTTGCTGATAGCCGAAACATCCGATAATACACCCTCATAAGTAGGCGACGGAAAAATAACAGCCTTTGTTTCAGGATGTTCCCGAAGTGCCTGCTCTATCTGCTCCCCTGTAACACTACTACAAATCTCGTAAGGCTGTATCATTGCCGGATAGAGATATACCGGCTTCAATTCTAACAGCATAACCGCATGATATACAGACTTATGGCAGTGCCGCCCTAAGATTATGGTATCTCCCCGCTTACAGACTGCAGAAATGGCAGTCAGAATTCCTGAGGTGCTTCCGTTAACGAGATAATAGGATTTCCATGTTCCGTATATCTGTGTCAACTGCTTCATGGATTCTGCAATCGCTCCTTCCGGTGCAAGCAAATTATCCAATCCGGGAAGTTCCGTCACATCCTGTTTTACACCAAATCTATGACTATTTAAATTCTCCTGTCGCTTGTGACCCGGCATATGCCATGGATAATAATCACGGTTGCAATATTCATTTAACGTCTTTTGAAAAATTCTTTCCATTCATTTCTCCTACTTATACACGCAACATTCGGTATCCGATTCCTACATGGGTCTGAATGTATTTCGGTTCGGATGGATTCTCTTCGATTTTCTTTCGCAGAGTCGCCATAAATACCCGTAACGAAGACACTTCATTTTCCCATGCATTTCCCCAGATTTCCTGTGTAATATAGGTGTGGGTCAGTACCTTTCCTGTATTTCTTGCTAACAGGCAAAGCAGCTTATATTCAATCGGTGTCAAATGTAATTCCTGTTCCTTTAGGTAAACACAACCGGCAGCATAATCGATTTTCAGTTCTCCATTCACATAGATGGACGGAAATACTGTATCTTCGTTTGCCATATCATTCAAACGACGGAATGTAACCCGAAGTCTCGCCAACAGCTCATCAACAGAAAATGGTTTCGTCAGATAATCGTCAGCACCTGCATCTAACGCCTCAATCTTATCCATATCCTCACTTCTGGCACTAATCACAATAATCGGCACCTTAGACCACCTGCGAACCTTTTGAATCACTTCCATACCATCCATGTCCGGCAATCCTAAATCCAATAAAATAACATCCGGGTTATTGGATGCAGCTTCCATAATTGCCTGCTCTCCGCTAGGTGCTTCGTGATAACGATAATTGTGGGTTTCTAATGTAGTTGTAATTAGATGTCGGACTGCAGAATCATCTTCTACTACTAAAATCAACGGTTTATTCATAAGTTGCCACCTCCTCTATTGGTAACCGGAACTCGAACTCTGCTCCCTTTGGTTTATGATCTCTTACTAAGATACTGCCTCCATGTGCTGTAACAATCGCTTTGCAAAGTGCTAAGCCAAGACCCATACTACGCCGGCTGTCTACTACCTTCGTATTCGCTGTATAAAACATATCAAAAATCTGCCCCTTGGATTCCTCCGGGATACCATCCCCATCATCAGCAATGATTACTACCGCTTCATTTCCTTCTCTTCGGGTTTCCACATAGATATTCGAATTCACCGGTGTATACTTAATGGCATTATCCACCAGATTAATCACCACCTGCATAATAAGCCTTGCTTCCACCTTTACAATAATCAACTCTTCAGATGCTATCATATGAATGGTATGCTCACTGCTTTTTCTGTCAATATGCTGTAATGCCTCACCCATAATCTCATCTAACAGCTCCGAATTTAACCGCAATTTAATCGTTCCATTTTCGAAACGGGTAACGGAAAGTAAATTTTCCACCAGATTAATCAGCCACAGAGAATCTTCATAAATATCTGAATAAATCTGCTTTCTCCTTTCCTTTTCAATACTCTCATCATTAGAAAGTAAAATGCCTGCATTTCCTGAAATTGATGTCAACGGAGTACGTAAATCATGAGAAATGGAACGCAGTAAATTCGCCCGCAACTGCTCATTTTTTGCCAGCAAAGCTGCCTCTTCCCGTTCCTTCTGTGCCCGGTCATTTTTCATTGCCAAAGCACATTCTCCTAAGATTGAAAGAGTAATGCTTTTTTCAAATTCCTCCAACATCGTACCCCGGAGTACAATTCCTACGACTCCAAATACCTCTTCTCCGATACGAATAGGTAAATATAGACACTGAGATTCCTGATTACAATTGGTATCCGCTTCTATCTGCTGGTCATTCTCATAGAATATGATATCTTTATTCAATAATTTCTTCAACTGATGACAGGTTACTGAAATGATTCCTTCACGGCTGGTTTCATTGGAAAGCAACCGATTCGTGTCAAAAAGAATCTTTGTCCGGTATGCCGTCTCTTCTGCTGTACGTGCCTGTTCCTTAATTTGAACCGTCAAAGAACTTGTCAAAAATGCTGCAATGAACATAATAATAAATGTAATAGGATAATTATTATCAAATGCCTTTAACGAAAAATATGGCTCTGTAAAGAAGAAATTAAAAAGAAGTACGCTGATTAGCGAACTTACCAGACTGTAAATTCGCTCCGATGTATAAATAGCAATCATCAGCACGCCAAGAATATAAACCGTAATAATATTGCTTTCATTGATATTCCAATTTTGAAACAAAAAACCGATACCGGTTCCTAAAACAAGTATCAATACACTTATGAATAAATCAGCTATCTTAAACTTAAATCGCTGTTTCTTCTGATTATTATAAGGCTGTTCCATGTCGTACCTCTCTGTTTTCTAACAAGAATACAAAAAGTATACAAAAAATCCTTTCATAATGCAAATCACTTTTCCCAGTGTATTGTTTTATCACTTTCCGATTTATTCCGCTTATTAATTGCATTTACTGCCTTCTTAAATACCAAGAAACCAACAAGTGCAATCAGTATAGGAATTATAAGCAATAGCCATTTTTCCATATTACCACTCCCTAGATATGAAAACATTTCTGAATATTCTTATTCTTTCCAATTACCCATATCGTTTCATTACCATCAAAGCAATAGTCCGGTCCTACCTCCGGATTCAAAAAGCCGTTATTCTTAATAGCTACAATATTCAACTGATATTCTTTACGAATATTAATCTGCTGTACGGTATGTCCTATCCAATTTTTTGGAACTTCCACCTCGAAAATAGAAAAATCCTGCTCCATTTCAATGTAATCCAATACATGATCTGAACTATAGCGGATTGCTGTCCAGGTAGCCAACTGCTTCTCGGGATATACTACATGGTCAGCACCATTTCGTGCCAGAAATTTTGCATGAACATCTCTGGCTGCACGGGATACCACCATCTTGGCACCCAATTCCTTTAATAAAGATGTGGTTTCCAATGAATTCTGGAAATTGTCACCAATGGCAACTATGCAGACATCAAAGTTGCTAACTCCAAGGCTTCGCAGGAATTTCCCGTCCGTACTGTCTCCAATTTGTGCATTCGTTGCATATGGAAGAACCGCCTGCACTCGTTCCTCATTTATATCCACTGCCAAAACCTCATGCTTCATTTCATCTAATTTCTTAACGATTTGCTTACCAAACCTTCCTAGTCCAATTACCAAAAAAGATTTCATTCTACTTCCTCCTATCCGACTGTTATTTTTTCCTCTGGGAATTTAGAGTAAGATGGATGTTTTTCTGAAATCACTGCAAAAATAAAGGTTAATCCACCTACTCGTCCAAAGAACATTAATACAATTAATATCAGTTTTGAAACAACACTTAATTCTGAAGTTAAACCCAGAGATAAGCCAACCGTACCAATTGCAGAAGCTGCCTCAAACAGTGCTGTCAGAAAAGGTACTTTCTCTATATATCCAATGGCAATTCCACCTGTCAAAAATAACACTAAATACAAAACAAAAATAGTTATGGCATTATAAACTGAGGCATATGGAATCCGTCTTCCAAATGCCTGTACATCCTCTTTATGATGGAAAACTGCCCACACAGTCATGAATAATACCGCCAAAGTGGTTACCTTAAAGCCGCCCGCAGTTGAACCGGAGGAGCCACCAATTAACATCAATATTATGGTAACAAACTTACTACTGTCATTCATTTGTGCCAGGTCAACCGTATTGAAGCCTGCTGTTCTTGGCGTAACCGCTTGAAATAAAGCCACCCAAACTCGTTCACCAAAAGATAAATCCATCCATGTTTCACTCTGAAATTCACAGAAGAAGAAATAAATTACCGAGCTTACCAATAAAATAGCCGTTGTTAACAAAACCACTTTACTCTGCATGCGATATCTTCGAAAATGATATTTATTCTTGCAGATATCATCCCAGGTTAAAAAGCCCAGTCCACCAATAATAATCAAAAGCATGATTGGAATAACTACAAATGGATTCCCAACAAATTGCATTAACGATGTCTGCCCCTCAACTTCACCCATAATGTCAAAGCCTGCATTACAAAACGCAGAAATGGAATGAAACAATGCATACCAAATACCCTTAATTCCAAACTTGGAGCAAAATGTAGGTGCCAGACAAAGTGTACCAGTTAATTCAATAATCAGCATTGCCTTTAAAATGAATCCGGTTAACCGTACAATTCCACCCATTTGTGGTGCCGAAATTGCTTCCTGCATTGTACTTCTTTGCAGCAAACCAATTTTCTTTCCGGAAAACATTGCTATTGCTATGGCAACCGTTACTACACCCATGCCGCCAATCTGAATCATACACAAAATTATAATTTGCCCAAAGACAGACCAATATTCTGCCGTATTCTGTACCACTAAACCGGTAACACAGGTTGCCGATACAGAAGTAAAAAATGCATCTAAAAAACCAGATCCCGTACCATCCTGAGTCGAGATAGGAAGCATTAACAGCAAACTACCTGTAAGTATAACCAATAAAAAACCTAAAATAATAATTTGAAAAGAGGAAATATGCCGTAAACTATCCTGAATTTTCATATCATTCTCCTCATCTGGACTATTTCTCATAATTATTAACACTCCGTTTCATTATAATACAGAAGGCATTAATATCTCGTAAAGGAATAACCCATGGCATTAAGATTGTATAAAGATAGGTTGTAAACTTTCGACAAAGAAATTTTCATGCAAGCACGAATCTGCGCTCGGCTCATCGTATACACAAAAAGGACCGTGGTTTAACGAATGTACATTCGTAAAACCACAGTCCTCATATGCCCAGAACCGGAATCGAACCAGTGACACGAGGATTTTCAGTCCTCTGCCCTACCAACTGAGCTATCTGGGCGGATAAATGAGTAAGCACGAACACATAGACAGATTAAAATCGGCGTGCATGCTTGCATGCAAAAGACGATTTTAAGATGGATATTGTTGATTCGTATTTACGAATCAACGTACACCGAGCAAGCTTTGCTTGCGAAGGTGGGGGTTCGTGCGGAGCACCGAAGCCTGCCTGCTTGCGAAGGTGGGGGTTCGTGCGGAGCACCGAAGCCTGCCTGCTTGCGAAGGTGGGGTTCGTGCGAAGCACCGAAGCCTACCTGCTTACGAAGGTGGGTTCGTGCGAAAACACATAGTAAATGCCGGCGACCGGAATCGAACCGGTACGGGAGGTTAGTCCCGCAGGATTTTAAGTCCTGTGCGTCTGCCAGTTCCGCCACGCCGGCATTCCTTGCAGTACATTGCAGAATGCTATGTATTGCAAATGGATGGAGGTGGATTCGAACCACCGAAGCAATTTGCAGCAGATTTACAGTCTGTCCCCTTTGGCCACTCGGGAATCCATCCATGTAAGCGTTTTTAACCGCTGACAGTATTTGATTATAATTGATGTAACGCAAAAATGCAAGCACTTTTTTTCATTTTATAAAGTTTTTTTGTAATTTTGATTGCTACTGCTCTGACATAAAATCCGCATAGACTTCCATTGCAATATCTACCACTCCTTTCGTTTCTGATTTCATTGAAATTCAAAAAAAGAAAGGCAGTTTTGCCTTTCTCTTTTTATAGAAGATAATTATTATTTAATAGCATTATTTTAACAATTAATAATTACAGATTCACCCGCAGCACCACTGCTGATATTTTTGGCACTCGCACAAACAATCGGTTATCCGTTACCCGATAAGCAATCGGGTCTAAGAAATACCCATCCTCTGTTGTCAGCATCAGTTGTGTTAGTACTGTCCGATCCGGTATACCAAGCTCTGCCACACTGAATTTCAGTTCTATATCCTCATAGTTATTGTTTAATACCACAATCACTTTATTGTGTTCATCGAATCTTCCATATGCCACTACCTTATGGGAACCATGAAGGAAGCGATAAGAGCCTCGCATCAAAGCAGAATTATCCTTATGAATTCGTATAATATCCCTATGGAAATCAATTAATTCCTGATCCTCATGTCCCCATGGATAAGTTCTCCGGTTATCCGGGTCTGTCCATCCACAGACTCCTGCTTCATCACCATAGTAAATGGTAGGAGCCCCCGGCCAGGTCATCTGGAATACTACTGCCTCACGAAATACTCCTTTATTAATATTCTGACTGGCTGCTTCCGGTCCCAATGTATGGGTTCTTCCTACCATACGATTGGTTCTGGTTAAGAACCGTGAATGGTCATGATTGGACAATTCATTCATGGATATATATAAGGACTGATGATGAAACCGTGACATATGGTGCCGCAGAGCTCCAATAAATGCATCCGGATTTCCCAGCAAATCTCCCCGGAATTCATCACTGTGCTTTTCCACACCGGTTAAAAACCAGGTAATTGGCTCCATAAACGCATCATAGTTCATAACCGTATCCCACTGGTCACCCAGGAGCCATTCCTTCGGATCCCCATAATGCTCTGCCAGAATAATTGCATTAGGATTCGCTTCCTTGACTACCTTTCGAAAATCCCGCCAGAACTGATGATTATATTCCGGGCTGTGCCCCAAGTCGGCTGCCACATCTAACCGCCAGCCATCTACATTGTAAGGTGGTGATACCCATTTCTTTGCAATATTCATAATATATTCATACAGCTTCGGTGAATCCTCATAATTCAGCTTTGGCAGGGTATCATGCCCCCACCAGCCGTCATAACTTCCGTTATATGGCCACTGATACTCGTCATGGAATTTGAAAAAGCTTCGATATGGGCTGTCTGCATCCACATAGGCGCCTTTTGCATAGCCCTCCTGATTTTCATAGATTCCCTCTTTGTCTAACCACTTATTAAAGGAGCCGCAATGATTAAATACACCATCTAAAATAATCTTCATGCCCCGTTTGTGTATTTCTTCTACTAATTCAATGAATAACTGGTTGCTGGCTTCCAGATTGGCCTTATCTGTCACTCTGGTAATATAACGGGTGGCTTCCCGATTCGGCGCCTGTCCATAGCTTAAACATTCGCCCTCATCCTTGACAATTCTTCCAAAATGAGGATCAATATAATCGTAATCCTGACTGTCATATTTATGATTCGATGGCGATACAAAAATCGGATTCAGATAAATAACATCTACACCCAAATCCTTCAGGTAATCCAATTTATTCATGACACCCTGTAAATCACCACCGTAAAAGCAACGCACATCCATGGAATCCGGATATTTCTCCCAGTCTGTAATTCGACGGGTTCCTTCTCCGATATAACTATACTCATTATCCAGAACATCATTAGATGTATCTCCATTGCAGAACCGGTCCACAAATATCTGGTAGAATACTGCACCCTTTGCCCAATCCGGTGTTGTAAAACCAGGTGCAATCTGGAAATTATAATATGGGTTTAACTCCTTTGCCGCACCCATTTTATTATAATAACAAGTCATCCTTCCTGCCTTAATTTCAAAGCAATACTCGCACAACTCATCCGGCAGTTTTTGAATCGTATATTCATAATAATCAAACATCTGGTCCGAAAACGCCAGTTTCATTTCCAGACGTTCTCCTCTCCAAAGTAAATAAACATGATCCACATTATCAATTCCGGTACGAAACCGGAGCCGAAGGTCATCGTTTACCATAGGTTCCTCGGGACAGCGATAGAACTCGGTTCCATCACTAAACAATGCTCCCAATGCCAGTGCCGGTTTCATGGAAAACGTATATTTGAAAATTTTTTCAGCTGTTGCCAGTTGTCCAAAATTCGTATTAAAATTCATTTTCTTCTCTCTCCTTGGAAATCTATCTTATATTTTAATATAAATTTCTCCATTTGTATATGAAAAGAATTTAAAAGTTAAAAGGACAGCTACCGAACGCTGTCCTTTTGGAGAAGGTATTTTTGTTACTTATGGGTGTAGCAAAAAACTATATAATGTATTGGGGGGGTTACAAGTTTATTATAGCAAATCCCTCTGAAAAGTGTTCACAAACAATTTTCTTTTTTTCACAATCTTTTGTGCAAAAAAGCAATAACCACTCCTAATTTGTTCCAAACCCAGTGTCAAAATAGATAATTCCCTCTATTGAATTTAGCAATTTATTATACATCGCCTATTTTAACTGCTTTATGCAAACAATTGTTCAAATTCTTTTCCATCGATTCGGTCTTTTTCCAAAAGCAGCTCCGCACAACGGTGCAGAATATCCATATGAGATACTAATATCTGTTTTGCTTCCGCATAACACTCATCCATAATCCGCTTTACTTCTGTATCAATAAGAGTCGCGGTTTCTTCACTAAAGCTCTTGGCATGACCCAAATCCCGTCCAAGGAACACCTCTTCTTCATCTGAGCTTTCATAATTAATCAGTCCTAATTTTTCAGACATACCATATTTGGTTACCATCGACCGGGCTGTCTGGGTTGCCACCTTAATATCCTGTGAGGCGCCTGTGGTAATGTCCTCAAAGATTAATTCTTCTGCAATTCTGCCTCCAAAGTCTACCATAATATCCTGACGCATCATACCCTTTGTAGTGAATTCATTATCGTTATTTGGCAGGCGCATGGTATAACCGGCAGCTCCCTCTCCAGTCGGAATAATCGAAACCGCATAAACCGGTCCCACATCCGGAAGGACATGATAGAGAATTGCATGTCCGGCTTCATGATATGCCGTAATCTTTCTGGTTTTTTCCGGTACCAGCCGACTTTTCTTTTCTGTACCAACACCAACTTTGATAAATGCCTGGTCAATATCCTTCTTCTGAATGTACGAATTACTGCGTTTTGCTGCCAGAATAGCAGCCTCATTCATTAAGTTCTCTAAATCAGCACCGGCGAAACCGGATGTTGTTCTTGCAATTTCATGCAAATCCACATCATCGCCTAACGGCTTATTCACCGTATGAACCTTTAATATTTCTTCTCTACCCTTTACATCCGGTCTTCCAACCACTACCTTACGGTCAAAACGTCCCGGTCTCAGAATCGCCGGATCCAGAATATCCACACGATTGGTTGCCGCCATGACAATAATTCCTTCATTTACACCGAAACCGTCCATTTCTACCAATAACTGGTTCAATGTCTGTTCCCGTTCATCATGTCCGCCTCCCAAACCGGAGCCACGTTTTCTTGCAACCGCATCAATCTCATCAATAAATACAATACAAGGTGCATTCTTTTTCGCCTCTTCAAACAAGTCCCGGACTCTGGAAGCACCGACACCAACGAACATTTCCACGAAATCAGAACCGGAAATACTTAAAAATGGCACATTTGCTTCACCGGAAATGGCTTTTGCCAACAAGGTTTTACCGGTTCCCGGAGGGCCAACCAGCAGTACACCTTTCGGTATTCTGGCACCCAGTTTCCCATATTTCCCCGGATTCTGCAGGAAATCTACAATTTCCTCCAGTTCCTGCTTTTCTTCCTGTAAACCGGCAACTTTCGTAAAATCAATACCATGGTCATTTTCCACCATCATTTTGGCCCGGCTTTTACCAAAATCCATCATTTTCCCTCCGCCGGAGCCTTGCATTGCCATCATCATGATGAACATGAACACTACCATCACAATCAAAAGCAACACATACGGAAGTATCTGACTAAAGGTACTTGGTCTCTGTACATCACTGATGGTTAACACAATATCCTGTTCCTCTGATGTATTCTGATCCTGTACCATGTGTATTACATCATTCACATCTGATGCATAAAAGTCCTGTTCCTTATTATCTGTGGTTATCACCTTCACCATACCGGTAGGGACTTCGCTGTTCTGTTTAATCGTGACTGTCGTGATATTTCCTTCTTCTAAATCTTTTTGAAAGCTTGACAAATTATAAGAATATAAATCAAGTGAGGTACTTCTCACCCAAAATGAATATGCAAATACAATAATGGCAAGCAGAAACAGAAACCATAATATGCCGCGAAATGCTGCTCCCTGTTTATTCATTTCTTTTTTCCTTCCTTTCTAAATCTCCACAATACCTATATACGGAAGATTTCGATATTTCTGTGCATAATCCAATCCATAACCCACAACAAAGGCATCCGGTATTACGAAGCCCACATCATCAATAGGAACTTCCTTTACCCGTCTGTCCGGTTTATCCAACAACGCAATGAGCTTCATGCTTGCCGGCTGGCGATTTGAAAGCACAGGCATTAAATAATTTAAAGTATTGCCGGAATCAATAATGTCTTCTACAATAATCACGTGTTTATCTTTAATGGATTCTGCTAAATCCATAACAATTTTCACCCGTCCGCTGGATTCCGTTCCCGCACCATAACTGGAAACAGACATAAAATCCATAGTAACCGGTATTGTCAGTCTTTTGGCAAGCTCACATACAAAGAAAACGCTTCCCTTCAAAATACCAACTAAATGCACTTCTTTCCCGGCATAATCCTGATTAATCTTATCTGCCATTTCCTGTATTCTGGTTTCAATTGCTTCCTTCGAAATTAATACCGAAATCTTATCCATTGTATTCTCCTTCGTATTCCTTTTCATATTGAAACGTTATTTCTAAAACCCGTTTGGTTGATACATCAACTTTTACATCCTCACTGATACGCATTCCGATAATCCAATAAACCTGCTGTCCGGCAGCCAGCACCAATTGTTTCTCCCGTTGCTCTTTTGGTACCTTTTTATCAATAAATAATCGGGACAGCTTTTTCCGTTCTCCTTCTTGATTTATAATAAAATAATCACCGGGTTTCGGGTTGCGTATGCATAAAGTACCATATATTTTATCATAATCCATCATTTTCGTATATAGTTTTTTAGAAATTTCATCTTCTCCCGTCCATTCCGAAACATGGCACTCTACCCGACCCACCTGGGGAATCACAGTAACTCCGTTTATTGTTATTTCCACTGATTGTACTAATCCGTTATCAATGAATGGTTCCTGTTCATTTTCATCTGCCAATTCCTTCTGAATCCGAACACCATCATAGCTTCGGATAGCTTCTAATTTGTATGGAAGTTTCACCCTTTTTCCCACTGATTTATTCTGTAAATCCAAAACCTGCTCCACATGAAATTGCTCCCAGTCCTTTGCCGAGCCGGAAACCTCTGTCAGTACTCGATATACAATATGTCGTTGTAAGACTCTGGGAAACTCTTGCATCTGTTCTTTCTTCCATTCCATACCCTGAGCCACCCTGGATACACATTCCTGTTGGGCTTTCCTTGCCTCTCGCTCTACATACTCCCAGTATTCCTGTGCTGTTTCTGACAGTTCAGTCATATGCCGGACCGCCTGAGGATTCACCTTCTCTAATTGAGGAATCACCTGATGTCTGATTAAATTACGAGTATATTCCTCTGAAGCATTGGAGGCATCATTATAAAAACGTATCTGTTTGTCTGCCAGATACGCTTCTATCTCCTGTCGGCTGCAATAGAGCAATGGACGAATAATTCTCCCACGCACTGCCGGAATACTGCCAATTCCCCGTAACCCGGTTCCCCGTACCATATGAAATAACATAGTTTCCACCCGGTCATTCTCATGATGGGCGACTGCGATTTTATCACAATGATTCTGCCGGCGTACCTCTTCAAAGCAATCATAACGATAGATTCTTCCGGCTTCTTCAACAGAGCAATTCAATTCTTCTGCATAAGCAGCAATATCCTTTCGGAACACATGACAAGCCACATGGTATTGACTGCAGATTTTCCTTACATATGCCTCTTCTTCATCTGCCTCTCTGCGAAGCAGATGATTCACATGAACCGCATGAAGCTTCAAATCCATAACCTCTGCCAATTCCTGTAATATCATAAACAGGCATACGGAATCCGCACCACCGGATACACCTAGTACAACCCCATTTCCACTCTCCAGCATATGAAATTGTTCAATGGTCTTTTGTACTGTATCTAACACTTGTCCCGTCTCCTTTACGATTCTTTTTCCATATTACTGGAAATGCATGAAAAATGCAAGAATCCCCCTTTGTATTACCAATCCATTCTACCGGATTTCTTTCATTTTTTCCAAATTCCCAGCACTAATACACTGGCATCATCCCGCAAGCCTCCGCCATTCATTTTCTGAATACGGTTTAACAGTTCATCCGCTAATTCCTGAGGATTCTTCGTATGAATTTCAAGAAGCATTTCCTTAAGGCATTCCTCTTTATTTTCAAAAATAATGCCATCTAACACCCCATCACTAACCATAACAATCATATCACCATGATAGAATTTCTTGCGTATGGCATCCAGTTCTGTCTGTTCCCGAATCCCTACCGGCAATGTGGTAGATTGAATGCTTTCAATCCAGTCTCCCCGTTTTATGAAAGTAGTAGACGCTCCCATTTTTAGAAACTCTCCTACCCCTGAATACAAATCCACCATACACAAATCCAAGGTGGTAAAGCGTTCTCCCTGACCTTGCATAGCAATCAATTCATTGAGTATCTCAATGGCCGACTCCTTGCGAAATCCGTTTTCCAACATTTCTTCTAATAAATCCACCAGCTGTTCACTTTGTCTGGATGCTTCTTCTCCACTGCCCATTCCATCTGACAGCATCATAAGCAGTTGTCCGTTCTTTAATTCCATCTGAGAGAAGTTATCACCGGATACCCGCTGCCCTTCTTTTGCAATCCGTTTAGCCCCGGTCAGATATCGGTAATGGGTATCCTCCTCAAACATAACTACATCATAGTCCCGATTGATTATCATACGACTGGCAGGTGCCACCCGATAATCACAGTGCAGGGCATTACTGATAATATCCGATGCCTCCTTTGCAGTCATAACCCTGCCACGGACAGTACGGGCAGACAGATAAATTTCCTTTTTGCCATACATACCTTTTACCATAACCAGATTCTTGACCCGTACATTCTGTCGTTCCAATTCATGTATGACAGCCCCTTCCTGCTGTCTGGTTACAGTAATCGGGGTACACATACCGGTTGAGAATTCCCGAAGGCTTTCTCCGATTTCACCCATCTGCCTTGCGAATAAGGGATATTGAAGGGTTTGTCCTTCCGTCCCTACCACATACAACGGCTCCCGAAAGCTTTTACTTATCTTGGTAAACACTTCTGCAAAATCCTGTAACCGATTCCGGGTCATTTTCTGAACTTCCTCATTCAACATATTCTGTCCATTTTCTGCTTTTGTACCGGTATGCTTCAGCATAAAACTTTTCGGTGTACAGATAAACAATACTCCGGCTGTAACTAATCCTCGTAATGCCTCTACTCCCAACAACTCCGGATAATAAAAGAACCCAAGGAATCCCAGCAGGGCAAGAAACCCAAATATTTCCAGTATCTTACTCCATTCTCCCAAGAACGAAGCAACAAGACTTAATATAACACAGATAGCAACCCATTCCACCTGCTGAGTTTTCAGTGCCAGAACCACGCCACAAATGGTTCCAACGCTTGTACCATATGCCACTCCATAGCGGTATGACATATAGAGAAGCAAATAATACACCACTCCCTGTAATGCAGTAAAAAAGGAAGCAATCTGAAGGGGAATTCCCCATAGAACCACTGCCATTAGTGACAAGGTGCTTAAGAGATTCTCACTTTTCATGATATCTTCTTTATTCTGAATGACCTGTAACGCCTGCTCGAAAATAAAGACGAAACAGACTACACCAATTCCTTCCAACACTGACATGTACCAAGGACTTCCTATTTTCAGCACCGCTTCCCAGATTAATCCAAGAAGCAGGGTGCCGCCCCCAGCCATACAGGAAACCAGCAATGGGTTTCTCTGATTTTTTTCGCCGGAAGTCAGTCCGATTCCTACCGTAATCAGCATTAGCAGTAAACCGTATTTTATAACATTTGTAAATGAAAATGTGGTTGCTATCCCCAACAAAACTGCTCCAAAAAGCCCCCAGGAACCGCAGCCTGCCAGATATGCACCAACGAACATCGCAATAGCAAATGGATATATACCTGCTATTTCAGACCGTGATGCCAGAAATGTCAGAATATATATCCATATCCTTTCTCCCTTGTATTCTTTTCCTATTTTCATTCCCTTTCACCTCCATAATCTTGTAGTCATTATAGGGTGACGGAAACTTGAATTTTGTCATTTTCAGGAATAAGAATTCTTGCATATTCCCCATAGAATGTTTGAGAATCTATATGACCGCCTTCAATCAGGCATTAAACATTATCTTCTCACTATGGAACATCTTTGCTGTCAGCCATGCAAATAAGGCTCCTATAACCAGATTCGACAGAGTGGCAAGTAAAAATCCCGGCAACGTAATGTCCAAGGTAAACACATTTTTCAAAGCCATTGTCGGACCGTACAACGGTATTAAGTATTGCAGATTCGTCACTTCTTCTCCCCGGAACATGGATATCACACCAATTACCATCACTATCATATAAACCGGTGAAATAAAGGTGCTTCCCTCCTTCATATTCTTTGCCAGTGTAGAACAAACTGCAATTAAAGCCACATACAAAAATACCAATGTCACAATCAATATGAGCATCATACACATCTGACTCGGTGGAAAATTCAGTTCCTGTCCGGTCATGGCTCCTAAGGTACGATATAACAAAGGCATGGCAAATATCATAGCTCCACCATAAATCAATGCAGATAAGCCGGAAAGAATCATTAAAGCAAATAACTTGCCATATACAATGGTACTCCGCTTAATTGGCGTCATTAACAAGGCTGCCATGGTGCCCCGCTCTTTTTCACCTGCAAAACTGTCTGCTCCAAGACTCATAGCTCCGGCAAACAGTAAAATGGTAATCATATACGGGATAATCGAGCCAAACAGCTTACCTTGTGCTTTATTATCATTTTGGATAACAGATTCTTCATTATCCCTGTCAATTGTATAGATTTCCAACTGTTCCAGACTTCCTAACCGTTTCTCTAACAATTGATTCCGGTATCCCTCTAAAATGAAAGCTAATACATCTTCCCTTGCATTGTCGGAATAATCCTCAGACGGATTATAATAGGTTTCAATATCAGGAATGATATCTCCAACCTGATAATTCTGAATCTGTTGGTCAAAGCCCTTCGGAAATGCCAGAATCAAGTCCAGTTCTCCGTTATAAATATCCTCCTTAGCTGCCTCAATCTCCTGTTCATCTTCCAACCAGATAATATGATATCGGATATCTCCAATTGTATACAAACCAACCGGCAGTTCATGCCATTTATAAACCGTATCAGCAGAATGGACCTCATTATCTTCCCGGACTTGATCCATATATTCCTGAAAGCTCTCAGGGGCCTGATAAACCAGCACCGTAGGTTCATGCTCTTCCCAATCTTTCATTATGGATGCCATCATAATTCCCATTAATAAATATAAACCGATGACTACCAATGCCGGCATAATAAATAATCCAAATACCATTTTTTTATCAGAGAAGACCCGGTATAACTCCTTGCGCATTATGATTCCAACATTTTTCATACTGTCTCCTCCTTACGACGATATAATTCAAAGAAAGCATCCTCCAAATCATCTGCTCCGGTCTGCTCTAATGCTTCTTGTAAGGTTCCCTGAAATACACAGGAGCCATTAATAATCATAGCCATTCGGTCACATAGCTTCTGTGCCTCCGGCATAATATGGGTAGAGATAATCACCAATTTTCCTCGTTCCCGCAACAGTTTCAGATAATCTGTAACTGCCCGTGCAGTAATGATATCCAAGCCATTGGTCGGTTCATCAAAGATTATGATATCCGGATCATGTACCAGACTGACAGCAATGGAAGCCTTCTGTTTCATACCGGTAGAAAGCTCTTCCATTCTCTTATCCTCGAACTTTGTAATATCAAAGTATTCAAACAGCTCCTTCCGTCGTGCCTCTATAACATCTTCCGGCAAACCATAAAGTCTGCCAAAAAAGCGGAACAGATACTTGGGACTGAAATGAGCGTCTAATTTTACTTCATTTGTCAAAAATGCCAAGGAACGCCGTACCTTTTCCCCCTCCTTGACAGTATCAAACCCATTCACTGTAATCTGCCCCTGGGTTGGGTTCAAGAGCGTTGCCACGCACCGAAGTAATGTGGTTTTGCCTGCTCCATTGGGCCCGAGAATTCCGAATATTTCTCCTTCTCTTGCCGTTAAGGACACATCCTTCACTGCAATCTTCATGGAAGCTTTTGTTTTCTGCTCCTCCATCTGTTTCCTTGTTAATTTATAAACTTTCGTTACATTTTGAATTTCGATCATATGTTTTTCTCTTTCTTATTGTTTTCTTTCACAAACGCGTGACCCCACGCTTATATGGGAAAAGCCATTGCACATCAACTGCAACGGCTTTTACTCTTCACTTGGTTTAATTGTAGTATCTCCCGGCTTTATCAGATTCAGTAATTCTCTTGCAGTCTCCTCTACAAAAGCATCTGTCTGCTGATACGCCTCCTGCTGCTGTAGACGTTCTGTACGTTCCTCTTCGTCTTTCTTTTCCTCTTCCAGTCTGGCAATCGTCTCTGCATTGGTCTGATACTGTGCCTTTAGACTGTGGTAACGAACAAACAGAGTTGTACAAAGAACTAATAACACAACGCAGATTACAATCATACCCTTGCGGTTTTCGCTTTTTGTAGTATTCCTTCTATTCATTATTACCTTCCTTTTCCTGTTTCTTTTGTTCCATTGTACTGTGTTTTGTAATTTTTTTCAATGCTAATTTCATTTTTCTGACCAGGAAAAATACCAATCCACAAGTATAAGGACTAATCCCCCAATTATACAGAATTGCTCCAACGCCCATGCCCAGCAACACGAATGCCCGAATCTGTCCCTGACTGTATGTATATAAGACTGCTACAATAATACAGCCTGCTCCCAGGCAGAATACAATATCTTCTACTGCTGTCATCCAGTATCCATGCCGTTTCACTTCCCGCAGCACGCGAAAAAAATCATAGTAAAACACAACTACCATTCCCCAAAAGGCACTTGTGAGAAAGGTTTGAAGCTCCTGTATCATTCCTGTTGACATATACTAACGAAACAGCCTTCCGAATACGCCTCGCTCTGATGCAGGTTCCTTTGGGCTGGTATATACAAAACTGTCAACCGTACCATCCACTTCCACCTCTCCCTTTTCCAGGGTCAGCTTCGTCACATGGAGGTCTGTGCCTTTAATTGACAGTATTCCCATGTCTGTATCCAATATGATTTCTGACTCATTAAATGCCTTTACATCCCGAACTCCGGAAATTGCACCTACACCCCGATTCAACAGGTTGACTTTATGCGTTCTTGCTCCAATATGTTCATCCATGCTCTTACCTCCTTCTGTTGCAATATATGTAACAAAAGGGTTGTTTATGCAAGAACTCTTACAGGTAGCGGAACATTTCCTTGGCTTCTTCCTTCTTTACCGTTTCCACCACCTGCGTAACCTCAACCTTAACAGCCTTATTTCCAAACTGAATTTCTATTATATCCCCTACTTTAACATCATAGGAAGCCTTAACAACTTTATTGTTTACCATTACTCTTCCTGCATCACAGGCTTCATTTGCGATGGTTCTGCGCTTTATCAGACGGGATACCTTTAAATATTTATCTAATCTCATGTTTTCACTCCATCCTGCTCTTTTGCCTTCCGTTCAATCTTTCATCTAGACCTTTATAACGGAAAAGACCACCCGAAGGTGGTCTTTTCAAATAATCCTTCCGATATGGGAATTAAGCGTTTACCATATCCTTTAAAGCCTTACCAGCCTTAAACTTAGGAGCCTTAGAAGCAGCGATTGGCATAGACTTACCAGTCTTAGGATTTCTACCCTCACGAGCTGGTCTGTCAACTACTTCGAAAGTACCAAAGCCAACTAACTGAATCTTCTCACCCTTCTTTAACTCTTCAGAAACTACATCTGTGAAAGCCTTAACTGCCTTCTCTGCGTCCTTCTTAGATAATTCTGTCTTTTCAGCGATAGCTGCGATTAATTCTGTCTTGTTCATCGAAATAATCCTCCTCTAAAATGAATAAATACTACTTTGCATTTGACCATCTTTCAAATGCACATCATGCAGACCTTAGCCAAAGGTCAATGCCTACATACATTTATACAATTTTCATTGGCATTTGTCAAGGATAATACACAATTTCCTCGTTTTTTCCCATGTTTTTATATCCTTTTTAGCCTTCCATCTGTCTTCCCAGAAAATTAGCTGCTATTACAGCGGCTTTCTGCTCTGCTTCACCTAAAGCTTCCGATTCTGACCGATTCAAAATAATAACAGCTCCAATGGCATCGCCTTCACATAGAATCGTCTGTACAATCTCGCCACTGTATTCCTCATCACTGTTTGAAAGGATTTTAATATACTTTTTCTCACCTTTTTTTGCCAGAATTGATTCCCGGTCATTAATTGCTTCTTCTAATTCCCTATGCAGTTCCTTCCCAATAAAGTCTTTCTTGGGTGCACCGGCAACTGCAATAATCTGATCTCTGTCTGAGACGCAGACTGCGTGTCCGATAATCTGAGCGGTAGCATCCACATATTGCTGTGCAAAAACTGCTAATTCTCCAATGGGAGAATATTTTTTCAAAATAATTTCACCATCTTTATCTGTAAATATTTCTAACGGGTCGCCTTCACGAATTCGCAGGGTTCTTCGAATCTCCTTTGGTACTACTACTCTTCCCAAATCATCGATACGTCTTACGATTCCTGTTGCTTTCATAATTCTATTTTCCTCCATAGCTTCATATTGATTATGAAGCTAGTATTTGTAAAAAAATCAATAATATGCAAGATTTGTATATTCCTATCCTCTTTTCTTATCCTCCTATTTCCACTGAATAAACTGATAACTATCCAGAATCTGAAAATAATGTGCCAATCGCTCATATAATGGTTCCGCTTTTTCACCGAATTCTTCCTTTACCAATTCTCCCAATTCTATAATATTCTTTTTACCATCTAACAGAGGCCACAGAAAGCTTCCCATCTCATCCAAATGGATATGGCTTATCTTCGGCTTCTTTAACAATTTCTGTGCAATTCGGTTGAACACCCCTGTATTTTCAATATTAAGAGAAACCATTCCGATTTCATCTACAGACCATTTTACACGCTTTGAACGCACAGGAATCCGCTCCAAATAATTCTCTCTTTTCTTACCCTTCATATTTTACAATCAATCCTTTTTTCGTTTCTTAAAGATGGTAAACTTCAACAGGGAAAGAATCACCAAAGCAAATACTCCCAGACTTGCAATTGTTCCAAGCGGTTCCGGCAAATGAATCATACCCGACAGGTCAATCACCTCATGAAGACCAAATATTGCAAGAATCGCCAGTAAAATACCTATCAGCCCTTCACCGGCAATCATGCCGGAACAGAACAGAATACCATCACTAATCATGGCTTTCTTTTTCTCTTCCTCCCCTTTCTTCTTATCTAAGAATAACCGAATCAAACCACCAACCATAATGCAAGCATTCAAATGAATTGGCAAATAGATACCAATCGCAACCGGAAGAACCGGCAGACCAAGAATTTCAATGATAACAGCAATGCATACACCAATGATAACCAGGCTCCAAGGCAGACTGTTCTCCATGACTCCTTCAATAATCATTTTCATTAAGGTTGCCTGTGGTGCCGCCAGCTCTGTAGAGCCAAAGCCCCATGCGCGATCCAGCAGATACAGGGTTCCTCCAATTGCCAATGCCGAGGCTACTACACCTATAATCTCGCCAATCTGTTGCTTCTTAGGTGTAGCTCCAAGCAGGTAACCGGTTTTCAAGTCCTGAGAGGTATCACCGGAAATACTGGCAACAATGCAGATAATAGAACCGATAGCAATCGCTCCCTGCATACCATGAATACCGGCATCCCCCGTAAGTTTTAAAATAATCGTTGTAATCAGCAAGGTAGCAATTGCCATGCCGGAAACCGGATTATTACTGCTTCCAACCAAACCAACCATTCTGGAAGAAACGGTTGCAAAAAAGAATCCAAAAATTACAACAATCATTGCACCAATCAATGTAACCGGAATCGCAGGCACCAGCCAAATTAGCAACGTAATTACTAAAATGCAGGGAATAATGATTTTCATACTTAAATCTCTTGCTGTACGGGAATTGTCACCGACAAAAGTACCCAGCATGCTCTTCATCGCATCCTTAAATGTGCGAATAATAAGTGGCATAGATTTTATCAGACTGATAATACCACCGGCCGCCAACGCCCCGGCACCAATGTAACGAATGTAAGAACTCCAGATACCGGAAGCACCCTTCTCTGCAAAAATCGCTCCAATCGGAACATTCCCCGGATACATAATCATTTCCGAACCAAATACAACAATCATTGGGCTTAAGACTAACCAGCTTAACACACCACCGGCAAACATATAAGAAGCGATTTTCGGTCCGCAAATATAACCAACACTCATGACTGCCGGATAAATCTGGGTACCAATTTCACCGGCGTAGCCTTTCAACCGAAAGGATACTTCACCGGCAACCAGCTTTAAGCCATCAATGATAAACTTAAAGAATGCCGCAAATCCCATACCGGCAAACACAGTAGAAGCATTTGCTCCACCTTCTTCACCGGCAAGCAGTACTTCCGCACAGGCTTTTCCTTCCGGATAGGGCAGGGTACTATGTTCTTTGACAATTAAAGCATTCCGCAAAGGAACCATAAAGAATACTCCCAGTAAGCCACCCAGTAACGCAATCAGGGTAATTTCCAGAATACTAGGTCTCTCCATCCTTCCTTCTGCCGCCCACAAAAATAAAGCAGGGAGTGTAAATATAGCACCTGCTGCCACTGACTCACCTGCTGAACCGGTTGTCTGAACCATATTACTTTCTAAAATGGAATTCTTTCGCATGATTACGCGAATAACACCCATTGCAATGACTGCCGCCGGAATGGATGCCGAAACTGTCATACCAACCCGCAAACCTAAATAGGCATTGGCAGCCCCAAACACCACTGCCAAAATAACACCCATAACAATCGAAGTAATCGTGATTTCCGGCGTCACTTTCTCCGCCGGTATATAAGGCTGAAATTCTTTCTTTAGACTCATATTCGTTCTCCTTTACATAACATTACTTCTATCATATCGGATATGAAGCCTTTATGTAAGTGGAAATATGTGGTCACAGGTTGTCTCTGATGTATAGTATAAAACCTTTTTTAGATAATATTCTTATAATTCGTTATAATGTTCATCCTCAACAATATGTAAAAACTTTTTCACTGCCATTCGAACGGAAGGTTCCTCTCCTGCCTTCAGTCTTGGAATATTTACACTGTGTTTTACCAGTACACAGATACACACTACTTCCAGCAAAACCAAGCTAATATAACTGTGGCTTTTCATAAAATAAAAGAAAGGATACAGGATTGCAGTAGAAAAAGAAGCCGCGCATCCCCAATCTGAAATCAACATAACCGCAATGGCAATTACTGCAAGAGCCAGAAAACCACGCCAATCCGTAGCTAAAATCAAACCTCCTAAGGTAGCCAGACCCTTTCCACCTTTGAACCTTATATAAAATGGGAAAATGTGTCCAAGAATTGCTGCTGCCCCTGCGGTTATCCCTGCAATTCCAAATGTAGGGAACAGCAATTCTGCTATCTTTACCGCAATAAAACCTTTCATGAAATCTACAACCATAACTAACATTCCACTGGCTTTTCCAAGTATTAGGAATGCATTGGTTGTACCAAGGTTTTTCTGTCCCACATTCCGTAAGTCAATTCCTCGTGTCTTTGACAAAAAAAAGGATGGACTGATACAGCCCAGCAAATATCCAATCAACAGACTTAACGCAAATTCCATGCTTTCTCTCCTTCCTAATAAGTAACTCTCACCATTTTTCATGCTCTCATAACAGATAGTATACTACAAAATTAAGAAACAGGAAACCATAAAATAAATTGACATTTGTCATTTTATCGTACTATACTAAACTTACTATGAAAGGAGACCTCTGTTATGGAGAAAAAGACAGATTTACGAATCATAAAAACCTATGCTTCACTCACCCAAGCCTTCTATGAATTATTATCCCAAAAAAAATTTGAAGATATTACCGTGAATGAGCTTTGCAGTCATGCATTAATACGTCGTGCCACTTTTTACAAGCATTTTACCGATAAGAATGACTTTTTCACATTTATAGTTCGAAGTTCCTTTCAGCAGTATACCCCAACCTACGATTATAATTCTGAACAGGCACAACCTATTACCTTTTATATTCAAATCACCAAAAACATTCTGCAGTTTCTATCAGAACGTGAGGAGATGGTCCATTCCTTTTCAACCAGCAGTATGCACGCCACATTAATCAATATTCTTAACGAAGAAATCAGCAAAGAAATCTGTCTTTATCTGAAAGAGGATCAAAAGAAAGGAGCAGTATTCTCAGCTTCTGCGGAAATCACTGCCCAATTCTTTACCGGTGCTATTATTAACTGTATCAAATACTGGTTCTTTGGAGAACATCAGTTAACAGAAGAAGAATTGTTAGAACAATTAAGTGCTTTACTGCGTTCCTTTCAATCCTTAGTTTAACTTTAGATCTCCTTCTTTAATCCAGCCAATTTTTCGACCAATCAAACCGAATACCCATGTCAGAACGGCCGGTAGGACAAAACAGATTAAAATCAAACCAATCCAATCCATTGGTGTTATAGCTGTTTTGGTTCCTGCTGCTATATCGTTCAACCATCCGGTATAAACACCAATCTGTCCAACCAATCCACAGGTACCCATTCCGGAGGAAATTGCTTCTCCATTCATCTGCATCTTAAATACACAGGTAGCCAGTGGTCCTGTGATTGCAGAAGCCAGAATTGGCGGAATCCAGATTTTAGGATTCTTCACTATATTTCCCATTTGCAGCATACTGGTTCCAAGTCCTTGTGAAACCAGTCCACCAACCTTATTCTCCTTAAAGCTCATAACTGCAAATCCTACCATCTGTGCGCAACAGCCTGCAACAGCAGCACCGCCGGCAAGACCTGTAAGACTTAATGCCGCACAAATTGCCGCACTGCTGATTGGCAAAGTCAATGCAATTCCTACAATAACAGATACTAAAATGCCCATCATGAACGGACGTAATTCTGTAGCCATCATGATTATTTTACCTACAGCATTTGCTGCACTTCCTATGTATGGTGCAATTCCCATGGAAAGCAATACACCGGAACAGATTGTTACAAGAGGGGTAACCAGAATATCTATTTTGGTTTCTTTTGATACCAGTTTCCCTAATTCAGTGGCAATAATTGCAATGACTAAAACTGCCAGAGGGCCACCTGCTCCTCCCAAAGTATTAGCCGCAGAACCTACCGCCAACATAGAAAATAATACCAAAGGCGGTGCCTGTAATGCCGATGCAATTGCTACTGCCATTGCAGGGCCTGCCATTCCCTTTGCATAGGTTCCAATATCAATCAGAATTTGCAGATTCAACTGCTGTCCCAAGGTTGAAACAATTGTACCTATCAACAAAGAGGCAAACAAACCATTGGCCATCGCACCCATGGCATCAATAAAATATCTCTTTGCTGAAATTTCAATATTTTTCTTCTTTAAAAATGCTTTTACCTTACCCTCTGGTTTCTTCACATTTTTTTCTTCTTTCTCAATCTTCTCATTCATTTCCTGAGTATCCTTTTTCTCGCTCATTCCTTTGTCCTCTTTCTTCTCATTTCTATGCGTATTACTATTGTTGTCTCAATGCCTCTGGTTCAAAATCCCGCAACTGTGCAAGATACCCATGTTCTTTCAGTGACTGTTCAATCCACTCCAAGGTTGCTGCATCCTTTGCCCGTATAGTGTGATAATGGAAGCCGGCTGTTGCATTCTTAAGCGGACTGGATTTTCCTGCCTGTAAGGCATCACAGAAATCTCTGACATCTTTTCTCGACTGAATGTTGAGTTTCGCACGAACCTCTCCATAGATTTTGTGATAAATAAATACATCCACAATCTCTCCACCTAAATCTACAATCAGATTTAATTCATTTTCCGTTTCTTCATCACTGTGATATACTTTAAATACTTTGCATACACCTGTTTCTTTTTGAAGAACATAGCCTTTCGAAGTAGAGATAATCATATGTCCCTCGTTACGCAATGCATTGATATCCTGAACAATAATCTGACGGCTTACCTTAAATGCTGTCGCCAGGCCGCCACCGGACAATGGCTGTTCCGCCCGCTTTAGCAACTCTAACAATTCATTTCGCCGTTCTTTTGCTGCCATTTTTTCACCTCGGCTTTCCTATGTAATGTGGACAGTATAACACCCTAGTTTACAGTTGTCAACACAACTGTAAACTAGGGTGTAAAGTTTGGTCTGATATGAATTTAATTTTTACTGGTTATGTTATAATTTATTTTTGTTTTGTATTCCGTCCCAATACGTCTGCTACTTCTGTAATTGAAATAAATGCATCTTCATCATGCTCTTGTACAATCGCTTTCATTTTACCAATCTGAAAACGGTTTACTACAAAATAAATGACTGTCTTCTGCTTGTCGGAATAATATCCGTGCCCCTCCCATAACGTAATACCGCTGCCAAATTCCTCAGACAGCGCTTTGCTAATCAACTTTGGTTTTGTAGTAATAATCATAGCAGCCTTTGCTTTATCAAAACCTTCTACAATAAAGTCTACCGCATGAAGGGCTACATAGTATGTAACAATGGAGTATAATGGCAAAATCCAACTATGCATTACCATTCCAACAATAATATACAGGATGATATTATATGCCATAACAAACGTACCTACAGTAATGCCCATACGTTTTGAGAAAATAACCGCCATAACTTCCACACCATCAATGGCACCTCCAAATCGTATGGTCAAACCACTTCCGATACCGGAAATCAAACCGCCAAATATTGCTCCCAATAGCAAATCACTACCTGCAAAGGGCGAAGATGTTGCAACATCCACAGGAAAAATATCACGAATCAGAAAAGATGCTACGGAATAAATGATAACTGCATATACAGAGTAAATCGTAAATCCAAGTCCCTGCTTTTTATATCCGTAAAGAAAAAAGGGAATATTCAAAATCAGCAGGAAGATTGACAGGGTCCACGCTGCCGGTGTAACCTGTTCAAACAACATGGCAGTACCGGAAAACCCACTATCATATAGATGTAACGGGGATAAAAACATAGTAACGCCAATGGCATTAATCGTACCGGACAAGGTTAGCATCAAAAAATTCTTCCAGGATAATTGTTTCAGTTCTTTCTTCATTGTTTCCTTCATGCAAGCACTCCATTCTTATTGTCGTTAACAGCTTATCACATACCCTCCATTCCAAATTAACACAGTTTTCTCCTATAATGCAATGTCTAATTCTACCGGACAATGATCCGAGCCCATAATATCTGTATGAATCTTTGCATCCTGTAGTTTATCCTTTAAACATTCTGATACACAGAAATAGTCAATCCGCCACCCTGCATTTTTCGCTCTGGCACTAAAGCGATACGACCACCAGGAATAAATGTCTGTCTGATCCGGATAAAAATATCGGAAGGTGTCAATGAATCCACTTTCTAAAACCTTTGAAAAACAAGCCCGTTCTTCATCTGTAAATCCCGCATTTTTCCGATTGGTCTTAGGATTCTTCAAATCGATTTCCTGATGTGCCACATTCAGGTCCCCACAGTAAATAACAGGTTTTGTTTCTTCTAATTTCTTCAAATATGCCAAGAAATCTGCTTCCCACTGCATACGATATGGTAATCTGGCCAATTCATTCTGAGAATTCGGTACATATACTGTTACCATATAATATTCCGGATATTCCAGAGTAATTACCCGTCCTTCTTTGTCATGTTCTTCCATTCCAATACCATATGTCACATTCATTGGCTCATTTCTTGTGAAAATTGCCGTACCGGAATAGCCCTTCTTCTCTGCATAATTCCAGTATTGATAGTATCCTTCTAACTCCAGTTCAATCTGTCCTTCCTGAAGCTTTGTTTCCTGCAGACAAAATACATCTGCATCCAATGCCTGAAAGCTTTCCATAAAGTTCTTTTGTACACAAGCCCGCAAGCCATTCACATTCCAAGAGATTAATTTCATATTGACCTCCTAATTTACATTTCTTCTACAATTTTTACCGTAGCACTTGTTCCTAATCGGTCTGCACCTGCCTGAATCATTGCTTTCGCAGTTTCCAAATCCCGGATACCGCCGGAAGCCTTCACCCATGCTTTGCCGGATACCGTTTTCTTCATCAGGGCTACATCTTCTGCCGTTGCTCCACCTGTACTAAAGCCGGTGGATGTCTTGACAAAATCTGCACCTGCTTCGACTGCCAGTTCACATGCCTTCACTTTTTCTTCATCTGTTAATAAGCAGGTTTCAATAATTACCTTTAATGTTGCTTCCTTCCATGCAGGATTATGAATGCAGGCGTCTTTTACCTCTTTGATATCATACAGTACCTCTTCATAATCCTTTGCTTTTAGTGCGCCTACATTAATAACCATATCTATTTCATCGGCACCGTTTTCGATGGCATCAATGGTTTCCATTTTTTTACTTAGGGTTGACATGGCTCCCAGCGGGAAACCTATTACTGTACATACCTTCACATCTGTATCCTTTAGTTCTTCTGCTACTAAAGGTGTATAATAAGAATTCACACATACGGAAGCAAAATCATAGTCCTTTGCTTCCTGACAAATCTGTTTCACATCTTTTGCTGTTGCATCCGCCTTTAAAATCGTATGATCAAAATATTTAGAAAATTTCACGATGGTTCCTCCTGTCGTTTCCACTTAGTCAAATGTCCCCAGTGGCCGAATCTGCATCGACTCTGGGGACATTTCATCATTTTATAATCTTTACTATTCTTCTGTAGAATCTTCGGATGCCTGTTCTGCAACTGAAACAGCTTCTTCTGCCTCATCTGCATATTCAGTATCTTCTGTTTCCTCAGAAATTTCTAAACTATCGGTTTCTTCTACTGTCTCATCCTCATCATCGCCAAAATCCAGAATATCATCATCATGGAAAATGAAATCCTCTGAATCCAACTTAACGGAACGATAACGCTTCATACCGGTACCGGCAGGAATTAACTTACCAAGCAATACATTTTCCTTCAAACCAATCAATGCATCGGTCTTACCCTTGATTGCGGCTTCTGTTAATACCTTCGTAGTCTCCTGGAAGGATGCTGCTGATAAGAAGGAATCGGTTGCCAGAGAAGCCTTGGTAATACCAAGAATCGACTGAGTACCCTGTGCCGGCTCTAAGCCCTGCTCGATTAACTCTGCATTCTTCTCTTCGAAATCCAGAACATCTACTAAAGTACCCGGTAAGTATTCTGAATCTCCGCCTTCTTCAATCTTAATCTTCTTTAACATCTGACGAACGATAATCTCAATATGCTTATCATTGATATCAACACCCTGTAACCGGTATACACGCTGAACTTCACGCAACATGTAATCTTGTACCGCACGAACACCCTTAATCTTCAAGATATCGTGTGGATTTACAGAACCTTCTGTCAATTCATCACCGGCCTCTAACACCTGCCCATCCTGTACCTTGATACGGGAACCATAAGGAATCAGATATGCCTTGCTCTCACCGGTTTCTTTATTGCTGATTACCACTTCACGCTTGGTCTTGATATTATTAATGGTCACTTCACCGCCGAATTCTGCAATGATTGCAAGACCCTTTGGCTTACGTGCCTCAAATAATTCCTCGACACGAGGAAGACCCTGTGTAATATCGTCACCTGCAACACCACCGGTATGGAAGGTACGCATGGTCAACTGTGTACCCGGTTCACCGATAGACTGAGCAGCAATAATACCAACTGCTTCACCAACCTGAACCGGCTGACCGGTTGCCATGTTGGCACCATAACATTTTGCACATACACCTAAGTGTGACTTACAGGTTAAGATTGTACGAATCTTTAACTTTCCGGTTACGCCATGTTCTGGGTCGACAATCGGATTACCATTTTCATCTACACCACGTTCTACAACTGCGGCAGCACGCTTTGGATTAATCATATGATTATGTTTTACAATCATATTACCGTCTTTATCAAAGATATCTACTGCTGTATATCGTCCGGTAATACGTTCCTTAAAGGTCTCGATAATTTCCTTACCATCTGAGAATTCTTCTACTACCATACCCGGAATTTCTTCTACCGGCTTACCGGCACAGCAGTCTACCTCACGAATAATCAAATCCTGAGATACATCAACCAGACGTCTGGTTAAATAACCGGAATCGGCAGTACGAAGGGCGGTATCAGAAAGACCCTTACGTGCACCATGTGCAGAAATAAAGTATTCCAATACGTTCAGACCTTCACGGAAGTTTGCCTTAATCGGCAACTCAATGGTACGACCGGTTGTATCTGCCATCAAACCACGCATACCTGCTAACTGCTTAATCTGCTGGTTCGAACCACGGGCACCGGAATCTGCCATCATATAAATGTTATTATACTTATCCAAACCATCCAACAGAGCCTTCGTTAACTGGTCATCTGCCTGCTGCCAGGTCTTAACAACACGAGTATAACGTTCTTCCTCTGTCATCAAACCACGACGGAACATTTTATTAATCTTATCAACGGTTCCCTGTGCTTCACCCAGAATCTGTTTCTTTGCTTCCGGTACGGTCATATCAGAAATAGATACTGTCATTGCACTTCTGGTTGAATACTTATAACCCATACTCTTAATGTCATCCAATACTTCTGCAGTCTTGGTTGCACCATGAGTATTAATACACTTATCCAAAATTGGCTTCAACTGCTTCTTGCCTACATGGAAATCAATTTCCGGCAACAAAGCATTTTCCGGCTTAGTACGGTCTACAAAGCCCAAATCCTGAGGAATGATTTCATTGAAAATCAATCGTCCTAGTGTAGTTTCAATGACTCTTGAAATCGGATTTCCATCTAAATCCTCACCCTTTACACGAACCTTAATCTTCGCATGTAAGGTGATTTCCTTGTTTTCATAAGCTAAAATTGCTTCGTTTTCAGACTTGAAAGCCTTACCCTCGCCTTTATCTCCTTCCTTCATCATGGTCAGGTAATAAATACCTAATACCATATCCTGAGAAGGTACTGCTACAGGAGCACCATCCGAAGGCTTTAACAGGTTGTTTGGAGAAAGCAGTAAGAATCTGCATTCTGCCTGAGCCTCTACAGACAATGGAAGGTGGACAGCCATCTGGTCACCGTCAAAGTCCGCATTGTAAGCAGTACATACCAATGGATGCAGCTTAATTGCCTTACCTTCAACCAGAATCGGCTCAAATGCCTGAATACCAAGTCTGTGAAGTGTAGGAGCACGGTTTAACATTACCGGATGCTCTTTAATAACTTCCTCTAATACATCCCAAACAACCGGGTCTAATTTTTCTACCATTTTCTTGGCATATTTAATATTGTGTGCCTGCTTATTGGCAACTAATTCCTTCATTACGAATGGCTTAAACAACTCAATTGCCATTTCCTTAGGCAAACCACACTGGTAAATCTTAAGTTCCGGTCCAACAACGATAACGGAACGTCCGGAATAGTCAACACGCTTACCAAGCAGGTTCTGACGGAATCGTCCCTGTTTACCCTTTAACATATCGGATAAAGACTTCAATGCACGGTTACCAGGACCGGTAACAGCTCTTCCCCGTCTACCGTTATCAATCAAAGAATCTACTGCTTCCTGTAACATTCTCTTCTCATTTCGAACGATAATATCAGGAGCACCTAATTCCAACAATCTCTTTAAACGATTGTTCCGGTTGATAATTCTTCTGTACAAATCATTCAAGTCAGAGGTAGCGAATCGTCCACCATCTAACTGTACCATAGGACGGATATCCGGAGGGATAACCGGTACTACATCTAAAATCATCCATTCCGGCTTATTATGAGAGGAACGGAAAGCTTCAACAACCTCTAAACGCTTAATAATCTTAGCACGCTTCTGACCGGTAGAATTCTTGAGTTCTTTACTTAACTCCTCATAATCCTTTTCCAAATCAATTGCCTGTAGCAATTCCTTAATAGATTCTGCGCCCATACCTGCACGGAAAGAACCAAAACCAAACTTTTCTTCTGCATCCCGGTATTCTTTTTCAGATAATACATCCTTATACTTTAAGTCTGTCTCACCCGGATCCAGAACAATATAGGAAGCAAAGTATAATACTTTCTCCAATTCTCTTGGAGACTTGTCTAACAACAGACCCATCCGGCTAGGAATTCCCTTAAAATACCAGATATGTGAAACAGGTGCTGCCAGTTCAATATGTCCCATACGCTCTCTACGGACATTTGCCTTGGTTACCTCTACGCCACAACGGTCACAGATGACACCCTTATAACGAACCTTCTTGTATTTACCACAATGACATTCCCAGTCCTTACTTGGTCCGAAAATGCGCTCACAGAACAAACCGTCCTTTTCCGGCTTTAAGGTTCTATAATTGATTGTCTCCGGCTTCTTTACTTCACCATGAGACCATTCTCTAATTTTATCAGGAGAAGCTAACCCAATCTTAATGGAGTCAAAGTTAATTGGCTGGTCTACTTCTTGATTATTCATATTTGACATCTCGTAGTACTCCTTCCATTATTATTCTTCTGAACCATCATAGTCCATATCATCCACGTAGTCATCTTCTTCATCTGCCTCGTCGATGTATTCACCCTGTTCATCAACCTGATTATAACCATCATACTGATTATATTCATCATTGTTCTTGATATCGTCGCCTTCAATCATAGGACGAAGGTTCTCGTCACCATAATTAATGGTCTCACTGAATTCTACCTCTTCATTATTCTCGTCATATACTTTGACATCTAATGCAAGAGACTGTAATTCTTTTAACAATACCTTAAAGGATTCCGGAATACCAGGTTCTGGGATATTATCACCTTTAATAATTGCTTCGTAGGTCTTTACACGTCCCACAACATCATCGGATTTCACAGTTAAGATTTCCTGCAAGGTATAGGAAGCACCATAAGCTTCCAATGCCCAAACTTCCATCTCACCAAAACGCTGTCCACCAAACTGTGCCTTACCACCTAATGGCTGCTGGGTAACCAGCGAGTAAGGACCGGTAGAACGAGCATGAATCTTATCGTCTACCAAGTGATGCAGCTTCAGGTAATGCATGAAACCAATGGTAACCGGACCATCGAATTCCTCTCCGGTACGTCCGTCACGAAGCTGAACCTTACCGGTTCGGTTAATTGGAACACCCTTCCATTCACTTCTGTGGTCACGATTCTCATATAAGTAATCTAATACTTCATCATTTAAGCTGTCGCCCCACTTTTCCTTGAAGGTATCCCACTCCTCATTTGCATAATCATTTGCAATCTCCAGAGTTTCCATAATTTCTTCCTCGTTGGCACCGTCAAATACAGGAGTGCTTATCTTGAAACCTAATACATTAGCAGCAAGACTTAAATGTGTCTCCAATACCTGTCCGATATTCATACGGGAAGGTACGCCCAATGGATTCAATACGATATCCAAAGGTCTTCCGTTTGGTAAGAACGGCATATCCTCAACCGGTAAAATACGGGAAACGACACCCTTATTACCATGACGACCAGCCATCTTATCACCAACAGAAATCTTTCTCTTCTGAGCAATATATACACGAACGGACTTGTTTACTCCCGGTGGAAGTTCATCTCCATTCTCTCTTGTAAACACCTTTGTGTCCATAACAACACCAAATGCACCATGTGGTACACGAAGGGAAGTATCACGAACCTCTCTTGCTTTCTCACCGAAGATTGCACGTAACAGTCTTTCTTCAGCAGTCAGCTCGGTTTCTCCCTTTGGTGTTACCTTACCAACCAGAATATCTCCGGCACGAACCTCTGCACCAATACGAATGATACCATTTTCATCCAAATCCTTTAATGCATCATCACTTAAACCGGCTAAGTCTCTGGTGATTTCTTCCTGACCTAACTTAGTATCTCTGGCTTCTGCCTCATATTCTTCAATATGAACCGAAGTATATACATCGTCCTGAACCAAACGCTCACTTAATAAAACCGCATCCTCGTAATTGTAACCTTCCCAGGTCATGAAACCGATTAACGGATTCTTACCCAGTGCAATCTCTCCGCCTGCAGTTGATGGTCCGTCAGCAATTACCTCACCGGCTTCCACCTTGTCACCCTTGCAAACGATTGGTCTTTGATTCATACAGTTACCCTGATTGCTTCGAGCAAACTTGATTACATGATAGGTATCTTTCGTTCCGTCCTCACAACGAATCACAATTTCCTTGCTGGAAGACTTCTCAACCACACCGGCATGCTTTGCTACGATACAAACACCGGAATCTACTGCTGCTTTTGCTTCCATACCGGTACCAACAATTGGTGACTCTGTTTTCAAAAGCGGAACTGCCTGACGCTGCATGTTAGATCCCATCAAAGCACGGTTTGCATCATCATTCTGCAAGAATGGAATCATGGAGGTAGCCACTGAGAATACCATCTTTGGTGATACGTCCATCAAATCTACACGATTCTTCGGAAATTCAGAAGTTTCCTCTCTGAAACGACCGGATACATTGCTATTTACAAAGTGTCCCTGTTCGTCTAATGGTTCGTTTGCCTGTGCAACTACAAATTTATCTTCATCATCAGCGGTCAGATATACAACCTCATTTGTAACCACCGGATTCTCAGGATCACTCTTGTCCAGTTTACGGTAAGGTGCTTCCACGAATCCATACTGATTAATTCGTGCATAACAAGCCAGCGAGTTAATCAAACCGATGTTAGGACCTTCAGGTGTCTCAATTGGACACATTCTACCATAATGAGTATAATGAACGTCTCGAACCTCGAAACCTGCACGATCTCTGGAAAGACCACCAGGACCCAATGCAGATAAACGTCTCTTATGTGTCAACTCAGACAACGGATTGTTCTGATCCATAAACTGTGATAACTGGGAACTTCCAAAAAATTCCTTTACTGCAGCCGTCACCGGTTTAATGTTAATTAAGGAAGAAGCAGAAATGGTATCTGCATCCTGAGTTGTCATACGTTCCCGAACGACACGTTCCAAACGTGACAAACCAATACGATACTGATTCTGTAACAATTCACCTACTGCACGAATACGTCTGTTACCCAAATGATCAATATCATCCTGATTACCAATACCATACTCTAAATGCATATTGTAATTAATAGAAGCGAAAATATCTTCCTTTGTTATATGCTTTGGAATCAAATCGGACAGATTCTTCTGAATCTCTGTCTTTAATTCTTCTCCGGTAAACTGCTCTAATAAGCCTTTTAATACCGGATAATATACTCTTTCAACAATACCCAGTTCTTTCGGATCAAAATCCACATATTCAGCCAGATTTACCATCATATTAGATAATACTTTTACATTTCTCTCCTCTGTCTGAATCATAACATATGGAACTGCTGCATCTTGAATTGCATTTGCCAATTCCAAGGTTACCTTATCTCCAGCCGATGCAATAATCTCACCTGTGGAATTATTTACAACATCTTCTGTAAGTACATATCCGACAATACGATTCTGTAATGCCAGTTTCTTATTGAATTTATATCTACCAACTTTTGCCAAATCATATCTCTTAGGGTCAAAAAACATACTATTAATCAGGCTTTCCGCACTTTCAACAGCAAGAGGCTCGCCCGGTCTGATTTTCTTATAAAGTTCCAGCAGACCACTTTCGTAGTCAGTGGAAGGATCCTTTTCAATACTTGCCAAAATCTTTGGCTCTTCACCAAATAAATCAATGATTTCTGCATTGGTTCCCACACCAAGAGAACGAATCAAAACGGTAATCGGCACCTTTCTGGTTCGGTCAACACGTACAGAAAATACATTATTAGAATCTGTTTCGTATTCCAGCCATGCACCACGATTCGGAATTACGGTACACGAATAAAGCTCCTTACCGATTTTATCATGTCCAATGGCATAATAAATACCCGGTGAACGAACTAACTGACTGACAATAACACGTTCAGCACCATTGATTACAAATGTACCGGTCTCTGTCATTAATGGCAAATCACCGATAAAAATGTCATGGGTACTCATCTCATCTGTTTCCTTCTTACGAAGACGTACAGTTACTTTTAACGGTGCTGCATATGTTGCATCCCGTTCCTTACATTCCTCAATTGAATACTTTACATCGTCCCGACATAACTGGTAGCCAATAAACTCCATGCAATACCGGCCGCTGACATCTTCAATAGGAGAAATGTCATCAAACGCTTCTTTCAGACCCTCTGTCAGGAACCAATCATATGAATTCTTCTGAACTTCAATAAGATTCGGCATATCAAGAACTTCGTTGCTTCTTGAATAGCTCATTCTGATTCCTTTGCCTGATTTGATAGGATTAATCCTTGTTTTTTCCATTACTGGTTTCACCCCTTGAACTAAAAGTATGGTAACTCTTGTCGTATCCCTACAACTACATGGGCAAACCGACCCACGATAGTCACGCTATAATATAATAGCACCGAAGTCAAGTGGTGTCAACATTTTTTTATTATAAATAAAAAGGGCTCCTGCAATTCTGCAAAAGCCCTTTGTCATGTCTATAAAGGATTCAATTACTTTAAGGTAACCTTAGCGCCTTCAGCTTCTAACTTAGTCTTGATATCCTCAGCCTCAGCCTTAGAAGCACCTTCCTTTAACATCTTAGGTGCGCCATCAACTACGTCCTTAGCTTCCTTTAAGCCTAAGCCGGTAACTTCACGAACAACCTTGATAACCTTAACCTTGTTAGGACCAACTTCTGTTAACTCTACGTTGAACTCATCCTTCTCTTCTGCTGCGCCTGCTGCATCACCAGCACCTGCTGCTGCAACTACAACACCTGCTGCTGCAGAAACACCGAATTCTTCTTCACATGCCTTAACTAATTCATTTAACTCTAATACTGATAAACCTTTAATAACTTCAATAATTTCCTGAGTAGTCATTTTAATATCCTCCATTATACTTTTATTTTCTTATTTCCATATTGGAATGTTTCATTGGAACATCTTAGCAATTATTATGCTTCCTGTTCTTTTTGCTCTGCAATCTGCTTAATAACACGAGCAAAGTTTGCAACCGGTGATTGAATGCTTCCAAGGAACTTGGACAGTAATTCTTCTCTTGAAGGGATAGCAGAAATAACCTGAATACCCTTTGCATCGTAATAAGTTCCCTCTACGATACCAGCCTTGATTTCTAATGCTTCAGCATCCTTAGCAAACTTAGCAAGAATTCTTGCCGGAGCTGTTGCATCAGTCTTAGAAATAGCAATCGCACTTGGTCCATCTAAATGTGGATCTAACTGAGCGAAATCTGTGCCTTCAAATGCACGCTTCATTAAAGTATTCTTGTATACCTTATAGACAACACCTGCTTCTCTTAACTGCTTACGAAGTTTTGTGTCCTGCTCTACGGTAAGTCCACGGTAATCCACTAATACTGCTGAAGCAGCGCCTTCTACATTCGCTTTAATCTCGTCAACGATTGGCTGCTTAATTTCTACCTTAGCCATGATAGTGCACCTCCTATATTATTCAATGACTGCACTAATTCAAGAAATAAAAAATCCGGTCTGCAAAGACCGGATAACGTACATGAATGTGTTCATAACGATTCTTTCCTCGGCAGGCGTTTTATCCTTACGCTTCTCAGCACCTGCTGTCTTTGGCAGTTCATCAGTTGCAACTATAACAAATTCATTTTTATTTGTCAATAACTAATTTGAAACCTTTTTCTTTCTTGCAATAAGCCTATCCACAACCGAACTTTCTCTATCGTATATTACAATCACTTCATAGGCTCCATCATATCCACTGTATACCATATATTTCTGATTCGACTCAATACTATAGGTTTCTCTCAGTTCAACATAATCCTCTTCTGACGCCGAATCTCCATCTTCATACAGAACCTCAAACCACATGTGTTCCAGTTTGAATTGTGTAGTCGCAAGCTCCTCCCCTTCACTTGGCCGGTCCACGCCTAACAAGTGCTCCATTGGAATCTCTTCATAACCATCTTCAGCACCTTCGCCTTCCTCTGCAAATTCCGTCGATTCGAATTCCTCCGTCGTTGCAATCGCTTCTTCGGTATCAACCGTTGTCGTTACGTTCGTTGAATCCGGCTCGTCCACATGATTTGAACCGGTGAGTACAGGTCCATCGGGTATTACTACCATTCCATCTTCAAAATACACCTGAACCTGCAGAATTGCTTTCGTCTCCGGATACTGAAGAATAACCACCCGTGGTGATTCCGCATTAATCGCATCCATGGTGTTCTGATTAAGCAAATCTGTCACATTAAATCTCTTCACTGACGATTCCTGAGTTCCCTGCAGATAGTATCGATTTCTCTTGTATGTTCTTCGTGAATTGATGTTCCGTTGTTGTTCCACACTGGTCTGTGTTAACACAATCTCTATCGGTCCGCTTTTCTTATCCTTTGCATAGTTTTGAATACCACTGACTCCAACCACCACAAACAATAGTCCAAATCCCACCCATGCAAGCGTCGCAATCGAGTGTTTCTTTTCTATGCGTTCCAATCCATCCTCTAAGCTGATTTCATTTTCCCTCTTGTAGCGTTCTCGAACCCCGTCTGTTACCGACTGTTTTGCATCCCGGAACCGGTTCACAATATACGAAATCAACTCGATTATCGCAAACCCTCCGCCTAAGATTAGGCACAACACACTTTTCATCAGGGCCGCATGTAATGCACCACTGCCGGTTTGAGAAATGGCTATGTAACAGCCCAACAGTATAACAGCCCATACAATATATACTAGAATATGTACAATTCTTCGCTTCTTATCTGTCGTCATAGCGGTTCCCCCTCACATTACTACACATATTATACAAGTAAAGAATCTCGTTGTCTATTGCGATAGGGAAAAACTTTTTTCGTCCCAAACGCAACATTTTATATGAAATCTATAGATTTTCAAACAATCTTATAGTAAAATATAAATTGAATAATTAGATTTAAACTGGAAAATTAGGCAGAAAGGAGGAATGGCTTATGGCTACCATGAACGTATATAACTTTTATCATATGGCAATGCCTAAAATTGCTAATACCAAATATGATTCTCATAAGAAAAGTGAACTTCGTTCTTTATACAACAACATGGTTAAGCTGAATCAGTCAAAGCCATTCTATAAGCTTTCCTTATCAGATGCCACCCAGTCCTATGTTATCGGAATCAAAGAAGCGGCTATGGAATTAAAAACCAGCTCTGCTTTCTTAAGTGAAGATATTGATCCTGCTTCTCAGAAGATGTCAGTCAGTACAGATACACCATCTGATATTTCTGTGAAGCTGTTAACAGATGACTATTCATCCCTGCCTTCTGAAATCAAGCTGCAGGTCAGTCAATTAGCAACCTCTCAGAAAAATCAGGGAACCAATGTGCCTTCCGGGAATTCCGACATTGAACCCGGAACCCACTATATTACCATTCAAAAAAGCGGCAGTGAATATCAGTTTGAAATTGAAACTCAAAAGGGCGAATCCAATCTTCACATCCAACGCCGACTTTCTATGTCCATTAATAACAGCAATATTGGTATCCGTGCCAGAGTTATGGAATCCAATGGTTATAGTTCATTAAGTTTGGAATCCCAGTCATCCGGGCAAAGTGCTTTGGAAGATGGCTTGCAATTTATTGTAAAGGAAGATGATGATTCCAATCTGGTAGATGCCTTCGGGTTAAATCAGATTACCGTTTATCCGGTTAATGCTGAATTCACCTTAAATGGGGAAGCACAGACGGCTTCTTCTAACCACATTTCTATTAATAATGGTATTGGTATTGAATTAAACCGTGCAACGAATAAAGAAGCCACCATTCAATTGGCACCGGACCACTCTGCTCTCCTTGGAGATGTAGATGATTTCGTTCATTATTATAATCATCTGATTGATCTTGCAAATCAGACAGAAGGCAATCCGAATGGTTCTAAAAAGCTCCTTCGGGAAATCAGTAACGTGACTAAACGTTTTCATAATGCTTTAGAGGCTTCCGGTTTAAGCATAGATGAATACGGACATTTAGAAAAAGACGAAGCACTTCTTGTTCAAAGTACAGAAAACGGACAATTTCAGGAGCTATTCCAACAATTGTCCGATTTCAAAAATGCTATTAATGAAGCAACCAATAAGATTACCTTAAATCCAATGGAGTATGTAGATAAGACAATTATTTCCTATCCAAATACAAAGCAGAACTTTCCAAATCCTTATATGCCATCCATGTACAGTGGGATGTTATACAACCAGTATGTTTAACAGTTCTACAAAAAAGATTCTAATGTAAGTTTGCTTACAATTAGAATCTTTTTTGTTTATTTTCATAGGGTGGACGTCCAAGTCAAATCAGATGCAACTCCTGTAACAAATTATCAAACTGTACAATATCAATTGGTTTTGAAGTGTAGGCTACACAGCCAAGTTCAAATGCTTTCATTGCATTGGTACTGGTATCCATACCGGAGGTCATAATTACCTTAACCTCCTGCTGACGAGCAAAGCCCTGTTCTTCTTCGAATTTCCGAATCTGTTCTAATGTCTCATATCCATCTAATTTAGGCATTAGAATGTCCATACAAATCAAATCAAATGGCTTGCCGCTCTTCACTGCTTCCTTATACATATTGATTGCCAGCTCTCCATCTTCTGCAGTTTGGCAAGTACCATATTTTGAAAGGAATTTGGTCATAAATTTACGGCTGACAAAATCATCCTCCACAATTAGTATATTCATGATCCACCCCCTGTCCGTTCTGTTTCTGATACCAATAATTTTATCATATTTCTTTTTATAAGTCCATGAAAAGAATAGGCAGAAATCACCATTTCCGCCTATTCCCAATCTCTTTTATTCTTTTTCTTCCATCAGTACCCGTTGTACATGCAAAGCCAGATATCCAATTTCCACTTCATCAATATCTTTATTTAATGCCTTTCCTATCTGCCCACATACGGCTTCTGCAATTTCATATGCCTTAGGATAATTCTGCAAGATATAAGCATTCATATTAAGCTTCAGCACCTCACCCTTTTCTGCACGGGCAAACATGAACTTTACATGATTCATCAGACGATTGTAATCCAAAGATAAAATATCTATCTTTTTATTTGTCTGTTCTTCTATCTGCGTTACACATTCCCGGATAACCCTTGCCATCTGCATAGAAACAGAGACCTTTTCATCCTCAATCGCCGAGTGGACATGTAGGGCAATATACCCTATTTCATCTTCCATAATTTCAACATTCATCATTTCTTTTAAAAGTGACTTTGCCAATTCTGCTATTTTATATTCTTTGTAAAATAGAATTCGAATATCACTGGTCAGTGGATTACTAATCTGTTCTCCTGCTTTCATTCGCTTGACCGCATATGCAATGTGGTTCGCCATAGGAAAGAGAATGTCCCGATCTATTTCACCGAATTCAACCTCTGCCTGTTCCAGAATACGATTAGATATTTCAAAACATTCTGCCGGGGTATCCCGAACCATCTGTTTTGCAGTTCCCGGTTCAGAGATATTTTTCATGGAATAGATACTGACTCCTTCTGTCGCATCCACTCGTTCTGAAATTTTCTTGCCAAAGCCAATACCCTTTCCCAGTAATAAATATTCCTGATTATCCTCCATACCCACAACTAATATTGCATTGTGATTCAGCGTTTTTATAATTCGGTACATTCCCTCACCCCTGCTTCCTGCATCAATGACTGTTTCAGGAAGCTGTTCTCACACTGTCCTGTCACTTCCCACACAGTCTATGCTTCTGTAATATCAATCGCAAACAATTCCTCGCCTGCATTTATCTCACCAGTCTTCAATACGCGAATGGACTGATTATCCTCTAACTCAGTACAAATGACCGGTGATACCAAGGATGGTGCCTTTTCACGTAGCAAATCCAAATCCAGTTTCATCAAAGGTGCCCCTGCTTTCACTTTGTCACCTTCATTTACAAGGACTTCAAACCCTGCTCCTTCCAGATTCACAGTATCAATTCCAACATGAATCAGCATCGAAATCCCATCTTCTGTGACAAAACCAATGGCATGCTTTGATGGGAATACAAATGCGATTTCACCATTTGCCGGTGCTACCACTTCATCGGTCTTTGGTTCTACAACAGCACCATCGCCCATCATTTTCTGTGCAAAGCCTTCATCGGGAGCAGTTTCAATTCCTCCTGCAATTCCTGTCATCGGGCTTTGAATGGTAATGGTTTTTACCACCTTTTTATCTGTCACAGGTTGCTTTGTGTCCTGTGTTTCCTGTGGTTTCTCTATACTCTCCGCAGAAACGAATTCTTCTTCCTCCGGTGCATGTTCCAGATATTCCTGTAATTCTGATTTAATAACCGATACTCTCGGTCCATAGATAACCTGTACACCATTTCCTTTGCGGATAACCCCTGATGCACCTGTGCTCTTCAATATTCCTTCATCCACCTTGTTCGCATCATGTACTGTACACCGAAGTCTGGTCGCACAGCAGTCCACATCGGAAATATTCTTCTTTCCACCTAAACCTGCAGTAATAGCAATGGATAATTCATCCTTATCAGAGGCTTCTTTGTTACCATTTTTCTTTGCCTCAACATCACTACGCTTGTACAGCTTAATTTCCTCTGAATCATCCCGTCCAGGAGTCTTCATATTAAACTTCTTAATTAAGAAGCTGAACAAGAAGTAGTATACCACAAAATATCCAATACCAACAATTACAATCCAAATCCAGTGCGTTTTTGCATTTCCCTGTAAGATACCAAACAAGGTCATATCAATTAATCCACCGGAGAATGTCATACCAACACCGACATTAAATACATGCATCAACATATATGCCAGACCTGCAAATACACAATGAATACCATATAAAACAGGTGCAACAAACAAGAATGTAAATTCCAAAGGTTCTGTAATACCAGTCAACATAGAAGTCAATGCTGCAGAGAATAACAGACCACCTACTTTTTTACGATTCTCAGGCTTTGCAGTCTGATACATGGCAAGTGCTGCTCCAGGGAGTCCAAAAATCATCAATGGGAATTTACCGGACATAAACCGGGTTGCTTCTACTGAAAATTCGGTTGTGCTTGGATCTGCCAACTGAGCAAAGAAGATATTCTGTGCACCTTCAATCATAACTCCACCAACTTCCATGGTTCCACCAACGGCAGTCTGCCAGAATGGAAGATAGAACACATGATGCAAACCAAATGGAATCAGCAAACGCTCCATAAAACCATATACCCAGGTTCCTGCATAACCGGACTTCATAACTAAATCACCAACTGCATAGATACCCTGCTGAACCACCGGCCAGATAAAGAACATTAAAATACCAACAACCGTAAACACCAAAGCACTGATAATTGGTACAAAACGAGTACCACCAAAGAAAGATAATACCTGCGGAAGCTCTATCTTGTAGAACTTGTTGTGCAAGGCTGCTACGCCAAGTCCTACAATAATACCACCAAATACACCCATTTGCAGGGATGTAATACCTAATACATTGGTAGTAGAACCAGCCAACATAGCTTCTGCACCACCATTAATGGTAATCATGGCACTAATGGATGCATGCATAATGAAAAAAGCAACAACTGACGACAGGGCTGCCACTTCCTTTTCCTGTTTTGCCATACCAATTGCCACACCCATGGCAAACAGAACAGGCAGATTGGCAAACACAATGTTACCTGCCTCGCTCATAACCGTGAAAATCATATTAAAGACCGTACCGGGTCCTAATATGTTCATTAAATGATAGGTCTCTAACATAGTAGTATTTGTTAAAGAGCTACCTAATCCCAGTAGCAATCCAGCTACCGGCAATAATGCGATTGGAAGCATAAAGGAACGCCCAATCCGTTGTAAAACACCAAAAATCTTGTCTTTCATAACACATTCTCCTTTCTTTTATGCGATGATGTGGTTTATGGAGAATCTGCTATTTCAGGCCTGTTAGTGAATAAAAAAATAGCATCAACAACACATAAACTATCATCATCTATGTATCGCTAATGCCTGCCTACCAGTAACATGCAATTTACTAATTACATGTTACCATAGGCATCTATTGGTGTCAAGAACTAATCTTTCAGAAAATCTATTCATAAAAAGTAAAGGATACCCCGCTCAGTGCATAACGCACACCATTCTCATCAATATGACATAGATCCTCATAATCCATATATGAGCCTTCCTCCTCATTGATTGGAATTTCAGAATATACCCAGCCAACCTTTACCATTGTATACTCAAAGGAAATGGTGCCGTCTGCGTCCTGAATGGTAATCTGTTTATTATCAAAGGAATCAAACCAGTCCGTTACATCTGTAAAAAGATAGTCACTCTCATCTATATAAGCTCTTAGTATTTCGTCTCCTCTTTCCTCTATCAAAGCATCAACCTGATTCATAACCGGTTCTATATACTCATTGTTAATCTGAATTGTGCTTGCTTCCAAAGGATTGAGGGTGTCAGGCGGATTGTCCATAGGATTTGTCTGCACAGTATAGTCCTTCCCATTGCAATATGTGAACTCTAATGATTGATTAAAGCTATTTTCTCCCTCCGGCATCGGAATATCAAAGTATCGGCTAATCATAAATACAGGTTGTTCCTGGGATTCCCCACCGGTTATCAACGGCATCTCCTGCGCACCTGCCCCACCGATGATACGGATATCGCCTGCATGCAGTTCTTCGGTCATTCCATTATACGTTGCCCATACCGTCCCATCCAGAACCTCCACGGTTGTTTCTCCTGTTACGGGATCATAAGCAACGGAAAAAGAAGTTCCACGTACCGACAACGTTGCATTTGGAGTAGTCACTTCAAAGGAATCGCCCTCACTTAAAGCAGAATCAATGGTAAAAAGAGCCTTTCCATACAAAAGATCGATTGCAATCCTTCCATTCTCGCTGTCTCCTTCGGCATGAAGTACGAATCCGGTATTCTCCTCTGCACCAATATGTTTATCGCTGTCTGCAAGAAGTTCCAGAAATGCTTTTTCTTCCACACTGACCATATCTTCCGAAATAAGCTGTAATCCTTCAAATACAGTAAGTGCCTCTTCTCCTTCCCGTTCAACAATAACACTGCCCTCATAACCATTTACTTTAATCAGACGGTACAGGTTCTCTTTCCGGGGTAAAAGAACAATCAGCAAGGCAATGACACATCCAACAGCCACTATAATGATAGGAACTATAATGTTCCATTTTTTCCTTTTTTCCATAAAAACTCCTTTCATCCGCAGTTTACTGCTACCTTCATTACTGAATAGTAGAACTGCACGATTACAGTTTAACACATTTTTTCCAAAGAAAAAAGTTATCGATTTCAGAAAATACTGCAGAAACATACTGTAAGATAGCCTGTGGCACAATAGAGAGGAAAGCAATTATTTCCAGGTAAGTTGAACGACACACCATTTTTGGCGGGTCGTTCAAGTATTATATCTTGTATCCCAATAAAAACAAACTACTATATATTGATTTTGTTAAATGAAAGTTCCTCATAATACCTTATATTATATCATTATGTGACAGTTTATTCCAACCGTTTTCTCTTGGTAATCAGTCTCTCCTGTCACCATATAAATATTATTGTATTGCCTTTCAGTAAGTCGAAGCAATCTGACAGTACCTGTCTTTGGTGCCACCTGATCTAGCCTTCTATAATGCTTCTCTGAAGCTTTTCTATTCTGCACTATTCTCATATAAACTTCCGGGGCAATACGAATGTATCCATCCTTCTGAAGAAACTTCCTCAGCTTCGTGTATTCCGTTTTTGTCCCCCATTTATCCGTAGGACTTAGTATCGCTATTAATCTCATTCTGTGATTCCCTCCATACTCTGAATAGGAAGAATTATCGGAAGTGATAATTTTTCATCAGATTTATCAAGAATTATTCTTTTATAACTTTCAACCATCATATCAATAGCTGACATGACATTAACCTTTGTTCCATCTATCATACAGGCATTATGTAATACATGAGCGATTGCTTGGTTACTAATCTTTTGTCTGATAATTTGAAGCCATAAATCCAAATACACTCCCTTACAGGTTGTAACCTGTGCATGCATTAATTTTGATTGCCTTGCATGGCCCTCAAACGGAAGTACAATAGCAGTCGGAAGATACTTCTCATCTAAAGTCATAACAGAAACTTTATTTTGACTAAGTATAGATAAGTCCATTGTCGAAAGCCTTATATTTGCACCATCCAAAGCCAGTCTCCCTTACTATAATATTACTACAAATCAAGCAATGGCTAGGAATGCTCCCACCCATCATGGAGACTCTTCAAACGCAGTTTCCCACATACGTTTATTCTATCCTTTTACGTATTAGTTTTCAATGCATTGCCCAACTCAAAAGCAAAAAATATGGAGTATCGGCAGCGGAATTTTAAAAATACACTTTTAATAATTTCCCAGTATCATTGACAAGAGCGTACTAATATAGCAATATAATAGTATAAATGAAAGGAATTAATGTATGAATACAATAACTATTGCAACAAGAGAAGATAAAGAAGAGATACTTAAACTGTATAAAACAATGCTATATGGCCCGGCAGATTGGAATGAATATTATCCAAACGAGGATACCATAGAATTTGATATTTCCCGCGATGCGCTTTTTGTCATGAAAGATGAAAATGGACAACTGATAGCAGCTATTTCAATAGATCAGGACGAGGATGTGGATCAGTTGCCTTGCTGGAATGAAGCGTTATTACCTGCCGGTGAGCTTTCGCGTTTATGCGTGAGAAAGGATATGCAGTGCCGTGGAATTGGCAAGGAAATGATGAAGTATGCCTTTCAAATCCTCAAAAAACAAGGTAAGAAGAGCGTCCACCTTCTGGTTAAAACCGGACATGAAGTTGCACTTTCGGCTTACTCATCCCTTGGATTTAAACAGGTTGGAGACTGTGTGTTATTTGACAAATCATTTGTATGCATGGAGATGAGTCTTATTTCAGATTCTGATGCATGAGTACATATTATATAAATGTAATAGAATAAATACCAGGGTACGAAAAATAGCACCGGCATTTTTCTGCCGGTGCTATTAGACTACTTGTGAAATTCTACATCATACGCTTCGCTATTCGCTAAAAACATATAAGACTGATAATCAATCTCATCCTTGGTTGTATCCACTACCTCAACAAGCAAATAGGTGATATATTCGTCGTCTAAAGGAACATAGAAATATGCTTCATGCCCTTCATATGCAACATATATTTCTTTTCCCTCATTTTCAATCACATCTATATGCTCACTACGTTCGCTCTCCTCTACACTGCTAAGAAGCGAACTGTGCTCTAAGTATTCAACCAAGTATTCCTTATTATCCTCAACAGATGCAGATTGTGTATATTCTGCATAGACCGTGTAGGTAATCATAGCATCAGAGTGACCATCGCCAACATATCGAATCTCGTCATATTCCGATGCCCCAATATCAGGCATCTTAAATCCATCTATCCCATATGTTGTAAGCGTATATGTATTGCTAAGGTCCGAAACCGTGTGTGTTTCTTCTCGGTTAATCTTACCGTTATTGCCACCAATACATCCTGCCATCCCCATGGTTAGCACTCCCAATACAATTGTAAGTGTTATTAATTTCTTTTTCATCATCTTTTCCTCCATAAACATTATTCCATAAAGTAATCGCATATACATCGGACTTTTCCAGTTGAACGATGCACCATTTTGGGTGGGACGTTCAAGTATTACATCTTGTATCTCAATAAATTCAAACTACTATATATTGATTTTGTAAAATGCAAGTCCCCCTTCCTTGCTTCAATCAATTTTTCTCTATACAGCATAAGTCTTTCTATCTGTTTTAAATTCTTCTTTCCAGTTTAAGTGCACTCATTAATGCTTCCTGTAAAATTCTTGATACATTAACACCTGCCCGATCGGCTTCATAATTTAACCAACTTGGCAAAGCAACATTTCTTCTAACCGTCCGAGTATCAACTTTTCTTCTGTATTCTGAGAAATCAACATCAACATACGTCAAAATACCTTCTGAAAAATCAACTATTTCCGTATCCCGTTTTACTTTTTCTAATACAGCTTCCTGTTTAGATGGAATAGGTAATTCTTCACCATTATCTTCCATTGATATTCCGGTTAAACCAATAGCATCTCGTGCCATTTCAATCGCATTAGCAAAACTATCACCTTCTGTAAATATTTCCAAATCAGGTACACATACCAAAAAAGGATGATCTGAATTATCATTTGTATTCAAAATGAAAGTTGGATAAACTTGTTTCATATATTTTCACTCCTTTTTAACTATATAATCTCATTCTGTTTTTCCATTTTGTTGTTAATACAATGTTATAACATTGTAGGTTCACAAAAGATAGACAACTAATCGCAGCTATTTTAATAGATCAGGACGAATTTCTCCACTCTATACGTTCTCAACATCCTTCTTTCCGGAAATTGTCAGTGCTGAAGAAATAGCCATAGTTGCAAACATTGCCAAAATCAGCACATCCAAAATCATAAAGAACATTGGCTCCATTTCCATTAGAAATCTCCAATCGCCTGAAGCCTGAAAGAAATGTCCAATTCTCTTAATAAACAGGGTAATATACGGTATCCGTTCCACTGATAAACCTACCATCCCCGCATTTACAACATTCAACATAATAATATCTGCCAAAGATGTAATACCTAATGTTGCAGTAGCCAGTCCTGCAACAATGATTCCAATAACTCTTACTACTCCGCCTTTTGCCTTCGTACATTTTATTACCAAAACAATTGCCACGAGCAATAATCCAATTGCCAAAAAGATAGTGCCTGCCAAACATGACTGCCGGAAATAGATGACACTCCTCCCTTTTGCCAACACAGTTCCAATTACATCTAGTGGATTCCTCAAGTAATCTGCTGACATAATTGCGTGTGAAAAATAGTCGAATACTCTGGCAACAATGAGATCGACTCCATAAAGAATCGTTGCAATCAGACATAATACATGATTTCTTTTAAAGCCTCCGATTGCCATAATAATCAACGAAATCCCAAACACCAAGCCTACAAGAAGATGCGGAACATAATAGTACCCTAATCCTCTGCTCGGCACAGCCGCCTGCATACAATAGTTAACCATAGACATCACACACAAAAAAGTACAAAGTAACAGTACCACCATATTAATGATTGACACTCCGCCTACCGCATACAATCCATTGTTCTTTTTACTTTTTACAGTTTCACTCATAATAGTTTCCTCCCCTTTTTTGTAATATTCATTCAACCAAATTATAATCCTTCCTTCAAAATTCTGTCATATTCTCTCTTATTGTTCATTGTATTTCCAATCATAACGCGTGGATTCAACGGCTGAATCAAATGATACATATCACTCTCTGTCAAAGACACACGATAATTCATTTCACGTTTCTTACCATCTTTCATCCAGAATACAATATTAGCCGAATGTTGATTCCCTGTTGAAAGCCTCTTCCGATACAACCACTCTACTTGTGACAAATCAATTGGCGATGACGGTTGGAGTTTCTTAAATACATACCCTTTCGTTATCACTTCCGTCGGCGTAATTCTCCAAATGCCTTCGTGCAATTGTTTTGCATATTTTTCAACATCGGGAGAAGATAAGAACCGTTGCCTCTGAAACATCATCCATATAAACATTACAACCACAGCAACCTCAGCACTTAATGCAAAGAGCCACACCACATTCATCCATACCAATTCGAATTTCGCATTTAACACAAACATCAAAATCGCAGATGGCAGAAAGAATAGTACACTAACCAGTATCAAGGCCAACTTACTGGTTTTGAATTCCTTTCCTGAAATCACCTGAAACATATCTTCTTCGTTTATATTTAGAAATGTCTGCTTGGTTTCGTACATTTCGTCCATCATTTGTTTCCTCCGTATATGCTTACAATTACAATTCTTTCATCATGCACAATGATTCCGGCATCGACCTGTAAGGACCATAATTCTCCATTATTTCAAATCCGACTTTTCGATATACATGACACGATTCTTGCAGTAATTCTCCGGTTTCAAGAATCAATTTCTTATATCCCAGTTCTTTCGCCCACGCAATCAATTCAAGAACCAGCTGGGTTCCTATTCCTTTCCCTTGGAATTCATCTCTGACAAATACTCTTTTCAATTCGGTTGCATCATCGATATCACCGTACTGATATTCTCTTATTGCTCCTGCCCCAGCGGCTTTACCATCAACATACACAACTACAGCTTCCCTTATCTCATCAAGCTGATTGTACTGTTTATATTTATCTCTCTTAATCACTCTTCCTACTCGCCTGTCTAAATCCATATCTAGTAATTGACAGTTCGTGATAAAGTCTTCATTTGTCCCAGAACATCTAACAAATTCAATATCAATCATTACTCAGAACTCCACTTTCCTCAACTGCCTGTACCACTTTCTCCAACTCTTCCGGTGGCATTACAAGGGCAAATCGAACGTATCCTTCCCCTTTACTGCCAAAAGCATCTCCCGGCGTGCAAAGCACTCCGGCTTTTCGAATCATTTCCATGCAGAATGCCCTGGAACTTGCATATCCCTTTGGCACCGGAGCCCATACAAACATAGTGCCTTCACTGTCCGGTACATTCCAGCCGATTCTGCGAAATCCTCCGCACAAAGCATCCCGCCGTCTTTCATATTCCTTACACTGCTCTTTTACAAATTCTCTGGAACCATCTAAGGCTGCAATGGCACCATATTGAATCGGAAGAAAGGTTCCAAAATCAAACTGGCTTCGTAACAGCTTCAATGCATCTACCGCATCTTTTCTTCCTAACATAAAGGATACTCTGGCACCGGTAATATTAAAGGACTTGGATAACGAGAAAAATTCGGCTCCGATATCCATGGCTCCCGGAACTGCCAGAAACGAGCCGCCTTCCTTTCCGTCAAAAATAATATCCGAATATGCATTATCATGAATGACGAAGATATCATATTTCTTTGCAAAAGCAACGACTTCCTCATAGAATTCTCTAGGAGCTGTCCGGCAGACCGGATTGTACGGATAGGACAGAATCATTAATTTGGCTTTTTCGGCAATTTCTTCCGGAATTTCACTCAATACCGGAAGAAACTGATTTTCTTCTTTCAGTTCATAGAATTCCATCTGGGCTCCACTTAAGTATGCTCCTGCTTCAAAGATTGGATAGCCGGGATTGGGAAGCAATACCACATCCCCCGCATCCAGTAAAGCCATTCCCACATGTCCGATTCCTTCCTGCGTACCATGCACTCCGGTAATGCAATCCGGTGAAATATCAACCCCAAACCGGCTTTTATAATAACGGGAAACTGCCTCTAATAATTCCGGTATGTCCCGCAGAGAATATTTATAATTCTCCGGTATGGAAACAGCCTCTTTGATTGCATCTATGACATGCTGGGGCGGTTGAAAATCCGGTGTTCCTACGGATAGATTGTAAATGGTTCTTCCCTCTGCCAGCATTTGTTCCTTTAATTCATTTAATTCAGCAAAGATACCTGTTTGAAAATGATCCAAGCGTTTTGCCTTCATTGATTCCATGTACTCAATCTCCTTCTTCTAACAGTAAAAGGCTCCCTGTTGGAAGCCTTCTGCCTTCGTAATACCTATTTATAACTTATACCCAAATGTGGAAAATGTCAACGAAGGGTAAAATTCCTTTTTATCCTTCTCTTATATTCCATAAATGTATCACTTAACAGGAACTCTCCGCTCCGTGGCTTGGGTTCCTCCACCACCAGCTCTGCGGAAATGCCCGCCGGATTGCCACTCATAATATAGATTCGGTCTGATAACAGAATCGCTTCATCGATATCATGAGTAATAAACAGTGTGGAAAGCTTGATTTCTTCCATGACCTTCAAGTACCACTCCTGCATCCCGGTTCTGGTCAAGGTATCCAAGGCACTAAATGGTTCATCCAACAACGCCACCTTATCCCCACACATGTAAGTCCGAAGCAGTGCCGCCCGTTGCCGCATACCACCGGATAATTGGACCGGATATTGCTGTTCCGTTCCGGCAAGTCCAAACTGTGAAAAATACTCTGCTGCCCGTTCTCTGGCTTCTCTTTTCCTCACTCCATTCAGTACCAATGGAAGTGCAACATTGTCTAGCACCGTCTTATGAGGAAGCAATAAATCCTTTTGCTGCATATAGCTTAAATATCCCGTTTTTCCGGTGATATCATTTCCCTCAAGTAATACCTTGCCGGAATCCGGCAAGGTAAGACCGGAGAGAATATTAAACAGTGTAGTCTTACCTACACCACTAACGCCCAGCAGGCAGACCAGTTCGCCTTCCTGCAAGGTTACGGAAACATTCTGTAACACCTGATTTTCCCCATATGCTTTTGTAATATGCTCTGCCTGTAATATCATATGTGTTCCTTTCTTACTCTATGGGCAAATGTGATGTACTGAAAGCATGGAAATTACTTACTTAAATACTCGTTTGTAAATCCGGTTCCTGCCGGTATCTCTTCTGATAATCCATTTTCATATAACCATGTATAGAAGGCATCCCAACGCTCCTGGTCAATGTATCCCCATTGGTCTACCTCTGCCTTATACTGGTCTGCCAGCCAAATCTGGCTTTCCTTTACCATATCTTCATCTAATTCCGGTACCTGCTTACACAGAATCTGTGCTGCCTCCTCCGGATTCTCAATGGCATATTCATATCCCCTACGGGTTGCATCTAAGAATGCCTTTGCAGCTTCTTCATCTTCTTCCAGAAAATCCGTATTAGCGATAATTACAGGACTGTAATAATCAAATTCCGGTGTAATATCCTTAAAATAAAACATATTGGTTTCTAATCCTGCCTGCTTTGTAGAGATACCATCCCATGCATAATATACCCAGACTGCATCAATGTCCTGCTGCAATGCTGATGGAACATCTGTCACGTATTCCGGAATCAGATTCACCTTATCATAATCTCCACCGTCTGCTTCTACAACATTCTTTATCATTGCCTGTTCAAGCTCCAAGCCCCAGGTTGCATAATTCTTGCCTTCCATTCCTGCCGGAGAGGTAATTCCGTCTTCCTTCAGGGAAATAATACCGGAGGTATTATGCTGGATAATCGCTGCTACTGCTGTTACAGGCATTTCGTCCTCAGAAGTAAATACCGGTGCTAAATAATCCTGAAAATCAATACCGAATTGTGCCTGTCCGGAAGCTACCATCATGGTTGCTCCATCCTCCGGTGGCTGAACAATTGTTACATCCAAGCCTGCCTCTTCATAGTATCCAAGTTCCTGTGCAACATACAAGCCTGTGTGGTTTGTATTCGGTGCCCAGTCTAACACGAATGTAATCTCCGTCTTTTCGCCATCACCCGCATTATTCTCACCCGCATTATTGCTTTCTGCATTACCACTACAAGCACATAATGAAAATGCTAATGCTGTCACTAACACTGCGCTTACTATTTTTTTGAATCGTTTCATTTCGTCTCAATCTCCTTTTCTCATTCATATCCCTACCACTTATCGTAGTGACATCTATTTGTTTCTTCGTTTGTCTGTTCAAATTTCCTTTTGGCAATGAGTCCAAGGCATAGCCTGATACTGTGCCACCTTAACAATCGCCATCAGCAATAAGCTAATCGCCGATACCAGAAAAATAACAGCAAACATTCTATCATAAGCATAGGCCTTTTTCACACGTGTCATGTATACGCCCAGTCCTTCCAAGCCACCCAGCCATTCTGCAATCACAGCACCAACCACAGAATAGGAAACCGCAATCTTCAAGCCGGAAAAGAATTCTCCTAAGGCATTGGGAAATTTCACATGCCAGAAAATCTGCCACCGATTGGCTTTCATGGAACGCATAAGACGAATCATATCCGGGTCTACGGATTGAAATCCTTCTAACAGTCCAACTGCAATTGGGAAAAATGATACCAATACCACTAACACTACCTTCGGTGCAATCCCATAGGAAAACCACAAAATTAAAAGTGGGGCTATGGCAACCGGCGGTACCGTCTGTGTCAGAACCAGAATCGGATATAACCCTTTTCTTACCGGTTCAAAGCTATCCATCAATGCTGCACACAGGAAGCCCAAGGTCACACCGCAGACTAAGCCCAATGCTGCTTCCAGTAAGGTTACTCTGGAATGCCTCATTAATGCCGGAAAATCCGCAATAAATGCCTGTATCACTTCAATTGGAGAAGGCAGCATATAGCCCGGTACCAGACCAGTGATACAAATCATTTGCCATATCACCAGAATTCCCAAAATGACAAATACCGGTATGCAATTACTGATGATGCTTCGTTGTCTTTTCATCTATGGTCAATACCTCTCCCTCCGGCTTATATGTGATTTTTACATAGCTCATCACACTTGGACAGCCAGCCTGAATCGCAATATATTGACATTGCTTCACAATTTCCATTAATTCTTCATAGTCACCCTCCATTGCAGTTTCGCAAGGACCAACATAGTAGGTAACTCCGGTACTTTTGATATAGTCAATGACTTCATCCACAATCCGTACAACTTCTTTATCCGTTGACACACCCGGCAATACCTGAATGGCTACATTTGCATTCATCTTCATTTCCTCCTTTAAGATTTCACTTTGTTTGGTCCTGTGCACAAGTACCAAATGAAACCACTACTCTAATGCATTAAAAAATCCCTTCCAAACTGCTTTGAAAGGGGATGAAAAAATCGCACATTATTTGCTTATCAACATCTCCCTCCGCCAGCATTATCCGGATCAGGTCATGGGTTTCCCCAAAGGATTAATGACAGGATTATGTCATTTCTCAGCCTAATTCCTTAAGCACTCCTGATTTCTAGGCAATTATATATCGTACCTTATCAATTGTCAAGCAAGCTTTTGTTCTTCCTGACATAACAAATGAGTGCATACTCATTATGCACCCATTTATACTGCAATATGATAAGAGGTCAGCACTTCTCTTGCCTGTTCCTTTAATTCCGGATGTTCTGTCAGAATACCCTTTACACAAACCAGACTGTTTTGTCTGGCTTCTTCGTTCTGTTTCATTCGTTCCCGTAGCTTTTGCCGACGGACATTCAGAGAATGCTTTACCTCAACCATTTCCCGTTTATCTACCAGTGCCAGAATCTGCTGGAGCCAGATTTCAGCATCCCATACACCGGCCTGCTTCAGATTCGCTACTACTTCTTCCTGATATACCCGTAGGTCCCCGATATTCTTCTGGTAACGTTCTTCTTCCTCTACTGTCAGCCGATATTGCTCCCATTCATATTCCAGTTCCTTGCGGCTGTTTATCTCATACTTTGTATAAAGAAAATCCAAATTATTGGTATTGTTTAACCATTTAATCTTTACCTTATTCTGTAACTGGATTGCCCGATTATGCTTTTGATAACAAACCTTTCTGTCATAATTGGCACGATTATAACCAAGAAACAGGAAGAATTCAACAATCACTGCAACAATAGCAATTCCTGCTCCGGCACCAGCCAGTTCAAGTTCGTATTGAAGATTCAGGAACAGACAGGCTATTACTGTAAGAACAGTAAGCACGCCAATAACAACTGCAATATTCCGCAAGGTCGTCTGCCGGTTTTGCAGTTCTTCTTCCTCATATTTGATTGCTCCCTTTTCCCCTTCCAGATATTCTAAGTCCCGCTTAATCTTGCTCCGCATATCTTCTAATTCCTCAAGTCTGTGAATGGCATTGGGCACTTCCTCTTCTAACCGCATAAATAACTGATACCGTTCCGATGATATCCTCTTTGGTGCATGCTGGTATTCCTTCCGGTTCTTCTCCAGCATCAGGATTTTTCCGGCATCATCCTCCAGCCTCCGCTGTTGCATTGGTTCCATTTGCTCGATTTTCTGAATATCCGAAAAGTAGGAGGTCACAAGCTCATATTCCCGTTTCAAATCCTCCATCTCATAAGTAGAATCCACAATTTGACTTAAATGATGTGCCAGCTCTGATTCTTCTATCTGTCTTTCCTGTTCAGAATCATCCATGGATTCTAATTCTGTATCTGATTGTTTTCCCGACCGTTTCCATAAACGGCTCAACTGTTTCCATAATCCCATTTAAATCACCTGTTCACGGAATTCTTCTTTCCATTGGTTTAACAGCATATCCACTCTCTGATTAAATGCTTCCTGATCTCCGTGTTCCATATTATAAATCGCCTTGCGGTAACGGGTATACACTGCTGTATTCATAGAATCCTCTACTGCATCCTCCGTCAGCATGGCAATCCGTGCAAAATCTACTTCCTCCATACCCAGTGTCGCTGCTTCCTGTGCCACTATATCTCTGGACTCTTCCAACAACCGCAAGGTAATATATGCCTCTAATGAGCTCTTCTTCTCATTGTGATTATAAGCTTCCAAAAAGCACAGCTTTGCCTTCGTCAATTCCATATTCTTCGCCAATGCCACGCCCTTGTTATGATAGACATCCCCTAAGAACCTCTTATCCTCAATGGAATCCTGCTGTCTCAGAATCTCATCATAATAGGAAATAGCTTTCAACAAGCGCTTATACATCAAAAAACTGTCTGCTTTCAGCTTAACCTTCTCCTCTTGAGGCAACAGTGCGACCAATTCCTGCTTATCCACAAACTGGCGAATTTCTGCAGTCTCATAATATTCCCCTGCAGACAGGATTGTAACCAGAATATCCATGAAAGGTGCTTCTGTCGCCAACTGTTCCATCACTTTATTGGCCAGTTCCTCCATACCAAGCTCTGTTTTCAGCCATTGTACCAGCTTTCCCTGAAACTGTTCCGGGTTTAGCAATGCCACATTATTATAAATGTAAAAGCAAAGTTCTTCATAGGAATATACTTCTACCTTGGTATTCGTGAATACATATGGAATTACAGCTTGTCTTGCTTCACAAAGTATTATCTTTCCCATAAGTGTTATCCTTCCCTTTCCAGTGAAAATTCTTTCCGGTATATCTTATTGGTTGTGGGATACAGCTTACCAAAGCCCTCATCCCGAATTACCACTGCACCTCTTGTTCCACTATACATTTCTACCTCCAGAGAAAGCCTTGTTGTCTTATTCGGTCTGGAAGGCAGTCCATGAATTTCAATAATTTCCCGCATAGCTTCCTGATTGTAGTGGTTTTTATATACTAATTCTACACGATTGGTATCATCTAAGCAGACCTGAATTCTCCCACGCATGTTATACCATTCCCTGCCCCCCCGGGCAATAGGAATAAAGGTATTGGAAGTACCACCACTTAAAATTCCCACATCACTATGCACCATGTCCTCCGCATTTACAATATACTTGTTTGGATTAATGACATGCGAGCCGATGTATGCCGCATAGCAGGCGCCTTTCGTATAGATGTTCTGTCCTACAAACACCCTTCTGCCATTACACAATGCGTTCTGGGAAGCATTTGCCCACATCTCTGTGAAGCCACAGCCTGTCAAATATACCGCCGACATGTAAACTTCCTTCAAAACCTCCTGAACCACCTCTAAAAACCGTTGATCCAGTTCCTTTTTATCATCATAAACGCGGTAATATCCCATACGATTCCGAAAATCTTTATGAACCACAGTTACTACCTGTGGCGTTGTCCGTCTGGCAATATCTACCCGGTAAAAATCCAGTCCTTCCGGACCGTAATCAAACAAACCTACACTGTTATTTCGCAGACTCTCCGGCTGCTGGAAGATAAAATGCAGATAGGCACTGGTGTGTCCGATAATAAAAAACTTATCCTCGTATAACCCCAATTCATCCTGTAACATATGAAGAACCCGAAACAGGGCATTGGAATATTTATAAACAGCGATTACCAGTCGTTCAATCTGGGCATCCTCATACCGGTTCAGAAAATCCATAATATGCCCTTTCAGAATTACCAGCAGCACATCCTCATAGGTATAGGTTTCCTCCTGGAATATCATACGTTCCGTAGATTCCAATTTCTCCACTACCTGTTCTAACATGGTTCCTTTTTGATGAAACCGATGTTCCAGTGCTTCACTTCCAATATACCAGCGTTTTGTTTCTTCACCAAAAAATGCCACATTCGGAAGCAGATATGTATCGACTGTATTCAATTGACAAATAGATTCCGGTTCCTTTGTCTGCTGATTAAAAAAACTCAACTGGGTGTTTTCAGCACAGACATCCATACCCAAATAAAATTTCTGCATGTCTACTCTCCTATTTACAATATCCGCATCATTTCTTCAAACACATGACTATACTTCATATAGTCCTCCATGGATTCGGTCAGCGTTTCTGCATCCCGCATTTCCTGACTGATTAACATCTGATTCAAACGTTCAAACCGACTCTCCGGTTCCTCCTGACTGTATGCATCGCTTCGAATACTATCGCTTTCCATCAGGGTTACCGGCCCGGTATACTCCTGACTGAAATGATACAACAGTTGCTCTCCGTGGAATACAATGAATTCCTGTACATAGTAACCCGGTATTCGCTCCTCCATACGGCAAGGTTTGAAATCCAGAGTCTGTAATTCACTGGTTCCCACACTGTAATTGACCACAACGTTCTGTCGTTCTTCACCCTTGTAAACAAGATAGGTTTTTAAGAATACCTCCTGTGGCAAGTCCACAAACTCCAAAAAGGATTTAAAGAACGGAAGGACAATTCCCCGATTCAAGAACCGTTTGACCGTCTTTGTCACATATGCAGTCTCTTCCTCATTTAACCGTACGATTTTTGATAAATGCCATAGTACTGCTCCATGACTGATATCATCCTCTATTTCTCCCTTGGCAATTTCCTGCATCAGATAGTCAAATACAGAATCCGGTACCCATTCTTCCCGGATAAAATACTGATATGCCATCTTCCGTAGAAATGCCTTGGTTACCATTCCCCGATGTCTTCCCTGATAATAAGACCGGAAGATATCCATGGCATTATCCAGATTCTCATCCGAGAAAATCAGTTGTGCCAGAATATTTTCTTCTAATTCTCTTGCCTCTCCCAGAACCACCATAGCCGTTTCCCACAGCTTCGAAAGTTCCTTGGTGTCTGCCTTATACTGGAATACCAGATATTGAATGGTTCTGTCGTTATACTGTCCCTTCTGATACAGATAAACACACAAAGACGTTAAAGCTTCATCTCCTAAAATATCCGTATCTGTCACAATATAAGAAGCCAATCGAAGCAAGCGGGAAATCTCCACATCACCATACCCGAACCGCTTAATTGCTTCAAATGCCTTTCGATTCATCCCCCGCATGATATAACCGGAGATAATTTCTGCACTATGCAGCTTATCTAAATATTCCAAATCTACCTGTAACAGATATTTTTCCAGAATGTCTCCATCGTAGTTCTCCAGATAATATTCAATAATCTGAAGCAATGCCTGCTGCCGGATTTCATAACTGATATCATTGCATTCCAATACATCTCTTGCCTGATTCACATCTCTCGCATCCTGCAGATGCTTGTGGTCCATATGACTGTAAATATAGGCTAATACCTTTGCATCGGAAGGATTATACCGATGACAGGTATCCAGATATATCTTTGCATCCACCAGACGTTCTAACCGATAGGATACTGTACTGGTGTATCGGTTGCCCTTGGTATCAATTAAAGTAATAACCGCAGAATCCGTTACAACATCTATATAGGCAGTTTCATCCACAATCGGTACCTGCTGTTCCTCCACCAGTTCCCTGTGACTCACAATAACTGCTTTCATATTCGAATTACTGCAAGTCAGTCTCCGTTTGAACATAATGTTGGTCAGTCTGGCCGCATACTTCGGATTCACATGGTCAGGATGTAAGAACTCCTTATAAATCACCAATAAGAATTCATGGATAACTCCTTTTACAATCTGACTTTCCATATAATTCTCAATGGTCGGTGCCAGCTCGCCGTAGAGACCCGAATACAGACTCTTATTCTTAATGAGGTTGGCATATACATACCCTTGTTCATAATCAGTTAAGGTATTGTTATATGCCAGATATCGAAGTACCGGCTCCGGTATCGGTGCATACTTCTTCATATCCATACTGCGGATATAACATTCATAAATACCAATTAACTTAAAGCCCTGCTCCACACCGCGGACAAAATAATCATGATACTCCGATTCTGCCTTATTTGCCCGAATCAGCATTCCACAAATGGTTCGCAGTGCATCTTCCGATGGTGTCTGCTTATCTATTACCTGTAATAACCGGAACAGATTCGGCTGGAATCCATGTTCTTTTCCTGCCAAATCCACGCAAATCCGTATCACGTCCTCCGACACATAATCATGCTGCATCCCCCAGCGAATTGAGGCAATTTCCAGTCCGCTTAATCTCCGAAGCATCAGTGGCTCATGATTCAATATATCACAGATTTCATAATATAATATCGGGCTATGAATTCCCTTATCATACATTCTTTGTATTTCTGCATAAATCGGTCCCTTTTCAGTATCCTCTGAGGTATCCAGAAAGATTAACAGCCAGAAATAGAATAATTTTTCATCTTCTGCTTCAAAGGTTGCACGAATCTGCTGTTTTGCCTGTTCAATCGTAGCAGTATCCTTGAATGCCAATGCTTTCAGATATGCATAATAACAAGCTTCCCTGGTGCCTGACACCATCTTATCCTTGTCCGCATCAATTCTCTTAAATTCCTCTTCTGCCATGCTTTCATTACCGGCAAGAATATTCATATGGAGAATTCCCAACCGGTAAATTGGCTCCTCCCGACAATACTGCACCAGATTCCGCAGGGCATACAGAGTCTTATCCACATAGCTGTCCAATTCTAATTTGCCGGTTCGAAAATCCAGATAGTTTGTTATCAGACTATGCTGATGTACCTTTATCATGTGATGATTGGTAAATAATCGTGGCGGTTCTACACGATGTTCTGCCGCCTGATTCACCACCACATCTATCACTATCTTCTGATATATATTCTCAATGGTAATATGTCCGGTGTTGGTGCCTTCTTCCATCAGTTCAGGAAAAATCATATATTCCAGTGCGTATTTATTGCCAATGAAATCTTCTGTACTGATATAACGCTTAATTGGTTGTAAAAACCGGGCATCCGAATGCACTTCTGCATTCAAATATCCCCATGTATTCCGGCTTACTGTAACGCTGTGCTTTTCTGCTGCCGGATGAAAGGAAAGCTGCTGTTTGCGGTCTGTCACCTCAAGAGACAAGGAACGCTTCTTATGTGTATAGATTAAAAACTCTTCCATTGCCTGACTGGCTGAAAGGCTTCTGGTAAGGCTTTCATATACCCTTGCGTACATCGGCTCCCGTTCTAAGAACGTCCTCTTGAATTCCGGCGAGGTAAAGATACGTACTGCTTCATTCCAATTACTTTCTGCTAAACTGGCAAATTGAAACATATCACTCAGTTCACCAATGGAAGTATCCACTGCCGGTGCTGTTATTTCAATTTCGTATGGGATTCGAAATTCTCCTCCATCTGTCACCAGATAAATGATTCCTGACAGCTTCTCACCCTTTTCCCATTTTCTTGCATCAAAGGTTAATTCAACCGTCTGGGCTTTACCAATAAAATTATGAGGTTCTATCTTGAATAAGTACCGATTATCATAAATCATTCCCTTGATACGTCGATCATTGTCGGTATGTACTTCAATAGTTCCCTGATAAACAGAGCCTGCCTCTATATTCAGTTGTAAATGATCGGCGGATACAACCACCTTAGGACGACTCACATTGTATTCGCCTTTTGCATACTGTTCTACTTTCTCTTTCATCTACAACACCCTTGCCAATCCTTCCTTCACTGGATATAATAATAACAACTATAAATGATTATAACAGAGTTTGTCGAATTAGGAAAGAAGGAGAGGGGATATTTTTATGTTACAGCCAACCGATCAATTTCATGGTAGTGATTTAGAGAAAGTAGAAAAGTTATATCATATTCGCAGAGAAGAGATTCGTCCATTTGCTTCTAATGTAAATCCGCTTGGATTATCACCGAAATTAAAGGAAGCTTTACAGGCAAATCTGGATATCCTGACCGAATACCCGGATCGGGAATATACGAAATTACGGGAAGCCATTCATGCTTATACCGGCGTAGACGCCGCCCATGTTCTTCCCGGCAGTGGTGCAACCGAATTAATTGTAACCTTTATTACCACCGTAAAACCGAAGAAAACCATTGTGGTGGAGCCGACTTATTCCGAATATAAACGGGATTTAAAAGCAATCAAAAGTGAAGTCATTGACTATGTACTGACGGAGGATACTAATTTTCAATTAGACCCGAAGGACTTATGTAAACAAATAGATGATTCCGTTGATATGGTCATTCTCTGCAATCCAAACAACCCAACCTCTACCTGCATCACCATCAGCCAGATACAGGAAATTGTTGAAAAATGTAAGGAAACTTCTACTTTTGTTCTGATTGACGAAACTTATGTGGAATTTGTCAAGGATGTGCCTACGATTTCTGCCACCCCATTGGTAAAGAAATTCAACAATTTGATTGTACTTCGCGGTGTTTCCAAGTTCTTCGCCGCTCCGGGACTGCGATTCGGTTATGCCTGCACTTCCAATGACAAACTGCTGCGTTTTATAAAGAAGCATGCCAATCCATGGTCTGTCAGCTCCCTTGCTGCTTATGCAGGTACGGTGATGTTCACAGATACCGATTATATGCAGGCAACCAGAGACTTAATATTACAGGAGCAAAGTCTGGTTTGTTCCGCATTAAAAACCAGAAAAACCATTCAAATCATTCCTCCGGCAACTAACTTTGTATTAATAAAGCTTCAGAAAGAAGGACTGACCTCTGCAATGGTGTTTGAACACTGTATCAAGAAAGGCCTCATGATTCGGGATTGTTCTAATTTCATAGGATTAGGACCGGACTACATTCGGTTCTGTTTCCTGAAACCGGAGGATGATGATAAATTGGTTAACACCTTGTTGGAAATTATATAGTATTGAACCGTTTCATTTGCCGGAAGCTTTCATTCTGGCCTGTTTGGGCGTTTCTCCTTTGAATTTCTTATAGATTCGGATAAAATGGCTGGTATCGGCGAAGCCGGTTTCCTGTGCAATGTAGCTGATTTCATAATCACTATACAACACCAGCTCCTCTGCTTTAGAGATACGAATATATTCGATATATTCTTTGCAGGAACGCCCAAATTGCTGTTTAAATACTTTTGCAAAATTAGAATAACTCATGCCACAGCGATTCGCTAATTCCTGCACACGAATATTCTCATAGGCATGTGCATCCATATATTCCAGGAGATTATCAAAGAAGGTTTCCGGCATTTCCTTCTCTTCTCCAATCACATCGCCATTCCCCTGTTCTTCCCATAATCGTATCATCTGTACCAGCATCGTTGACAAATAAGAATAGATATTCAGCTCGTAACCAAACTGTTTCTCTTGCAATTCCTCTAAACAATGTAATATACAGGCTCCCAAACCATAACGACGCTGTTCTGCCTCCAGAAAAAGCATTGCATGCTTTTCCTGCACACCAGACAATGTTTTCCGTATCTTAGGCAGATATACCCCCGGAATCCGAATTGCATTCAAATCAAACTTAACAACTGCATAATGAATCGGCAATTCTCCACAGGGCTGAATTCTATGCAACATCTTAGGTGGAAGAACGATTACATCTCCTACATGAAGGGTATACCGATAATTTCCACAATCCACCTGAATTTCCCCCTTAGTGACAAAAAGAATCTCTACAAAGTAGTGCCAGTGTCCCGTCACCCGAAACTCCCGATTCGGCACCTCCTCCATATAAATCTGATAGCTTGTATTCATAACATCAATATATTCAAACAATCCAGCCATATAATATTTTCTCCCTATTTTCTTTCATGTGATTTTTTCTTTGGTTTTATATATTTTATCAATAATTATGCAGAATATCAATTTTAAAAATAGAGATTTGTTCTATTTTTTGATTCTTCTGTTATAGATATTCCATTCTCTGGGATTATAATGAAAATAAATAATAAACAACGGAGGAAATAATTATGTTAAAAGAACGTGTTACAAATAATCTGAATACCTGTATTCTTCCTTTCTGGAAGGGAATGATTGATAAGGAATATGGCGGATACTATGGTTTGCTGGACTTTGATTTGAAATTAGATAAGAAAGCAATCAAGGGCTGCATCTTAAACAGCCGAATTTTGTGGTTCTTTTCCAATGTGTATTTAACCACGAAAGATTCTTCTGTCCTGCCATATGCAGACCATGCTTATGCCTTTTTGAAAACCTATTGTCTGGATCAGGAACAGGGTGGCATCTACTGGTCTATGACCTACGACGGAAAAATCGACGATTCTACCAAACATACCTATAATCAGGCATTTGCAATCTATGCCCTGTCTTCTTACTATGATGCTTCCGGCAATAAAGAAGCTTTAGAGCTTGCAATGGATTTATTCCATGTAATTGAAAGCAAGTGCCGATTGGGAGATGGCTATGGAGAATCCTATACCAAGGACTTTGTTCCAAATGTAAATGATAAATTATCCGAGAACAATGTAATTGCTGACAAGACCATGAATACTCTGCTCCACGTTTGTGAAGCCTATACCGAGTTGTACCGCGTCAGCAAGAATCAGGAGGTACGGGAACGGTTATACTGGTCAACTGCTGAATTCTTAAATACAGTATATAACCCTGAATTACACCGTCTGGAAGTATTCTTTGATGCTGATATGAATTCCATTATTGACCTGCATTCTTATGGACATGACATTGAAGCAACCTGGCTGATTGACCGTGCCTTAAGCGTATTAAATGATAAAGAACTGTCTGACCGAATGGCACCAATGATTATGGATTTAACAGAACAAATCTACAAGGTTGCTTACGAAAACCATTCTGTTATGGCTGAATGTGAAAAGGGTGTTGTATTAACCAGCCGTATCTGGTGGGTACAGTGCGAATCAATTATTGGCTTCTACAATGCTTATCAGAAATGCGGAGATGTCCGTTTCAAACAGGCTGCCGAGGATATCTGGCAATACATTGAAGACCATCTCATTGACCCAAGACCGAATTCTGAATGGTATTCTGAGGTAGATGCAGACGGTATGCCTTCCAATCGTTTACCAATCGTTGAGCCTTGGAAATGTCCATATCACAACGGAAGAATGTGCTTAGAAATCATTCAGCGTATATCATAAGATGGAGGAAACTATTATGATGCCTGTAAACAAACATGCAACAAAGGAAGCCTGTGAACTGCTTCAATATCTATATGACACAGCCGGAAACAAGATTATTACCGGACAACATACCCAAACGGTTCCAATGGAAGAACGGACACACATTTATGAATTAACCGGAGCATACCCGAAGCTGCAGGGATTTGAGCTGTTATCCTATTCTCCTAATATTAACTATGAAGATGCTTCCGAAGAATGTCTGACGGAAGTGGAAGAAAATAAACACACGGTAGAAACTGCTATTGAATGGGCAAAAACTACCAATGGAATTGTAAGTATCTGCTTTCACTGGTTCTCTCCTATCGGTGGACGAGATAAAAGTTTTTATTCCCGGCATACGGACTTTGATCCAAGCCAAGTACTGATTGACGACACACCGGAACGGGAAGCCTTCTTCCATGACTTAGATATCATTGCTGAGGAGCTCCGACGATTCCAGCAGGAACAGATTCCTGTTCTTTGGAGACCTTTTCACGAAGCAGATGGTGACTGGTTCTGGTGGGGTTCCAAAGGAGATGCTGTTGGCAGAGAATTATATAAGTTAATGTTTGATTATTATGTTCATGAGAAGCAGTTAAATCATCTGTTATGGGTATGGAATTCTCCTGCCAAGGAGGGATATCCCGGAGATGACTATGTGGATGTAATCAGTCGGGATGTCTATGTGTCGCCCCATACCATCACGGATTATAAGGAAGAATATGAAGAATTAATTGCCAATACCGGCTGTCATAAGGTAGCTGCTCTGGCTGAGGTAGGTGTCATTCCTGATATATCCATGTTGGAAAAAAGCCGGATTCCTTGGGCATATTATATGACATGGTCCAAGGAATTCTGCCTGACCGAAGAACACAATTATGATACCTGTCTGAGGGATATGTATCAAAGTAATTATTCTATTAAAATGTAAATAGTTTCAGGGGCTGTGTATTTGCACAGCCCCTGTTCTATCATAATTTTAATTTTTACTTTGTTAATACTACTTCAAAAATATATGCAGCTTCTTTTGCCGAAAAATTATTGGAATATCCTTCTGTATTCTTTGGCACTCCATATAAATAAATACACTTACCGTCCTCGCCAATCAGGAAATATTTCAATTCCCCATTATAATCAGCCAGAATCGGATGCCCGTCAAAGCTTTCACCGGTATCCTCTAACCGATCCTGATAATCCGGAACATCTTCTATACATATGGTTGCATAATCCTTCCACTCCGGAATAACAAAGGATAACAGAATATCCACATCATCATAATCCAGATTTCCTTTGTTGGGCGAACAGAAGATATAACCGGAATAGGCCATATCCTCCCGAAAAGCAATACAATAGTCTTCAAATACCGGTACTGCTCCCATGGCAGTCAATACATCACTCACTGCTTCCTTTTCTTCTGTGGGAACAATTGCAGTCCCCAGCTGTGCCAAATCTTCATATAACTGACTTAGTGTAAGAACCTTTTTATTCACTAATTCCTGCCAGCCGGTCACTTCATAAGTCAGATCCAACACAGTGACATACATAGGTTCTTCTTCGCTTACTTCCTCTGTATCCTCCTGCCGATAGATTTCCACAGAATCATCTTTATAAACCGAAGTGTACTCTTCCGGCTTCCACTCAGCCAGTTTCTCCTGCTCCGGGATACTGATTACTACCTTATAGTCTTTCTCATTTAATACAAAGGTAGTTTTTAAGGTACCGGTTAACGACTGACTATATAACCAGAGATTCTCCGTCTCCGTGAATACATAGGTTTTATCGTTTTCAACAAATGAAAAATGTTCTCTGGTTCCCGGGTTCTTCGCAGGCTCCTGTACCGCAGGAAGCTCCTCTAATACCTTACGATATTCATCATGGCCGGTTGGCAATACCATTTCCGTTGTTCCTTCCGTAGAAGATGCTGTCTCCTCGGTTTCACTTTGCATGGTTTCAACTGACTTTCCGCAACCGGAAGCCGCCAGACATACCAACAGGCATATACTTAATAATTTCCAAGATTTATGATTCCTTTTCAAACCCTCATACCTCGCCAAAACAATATTATTCTATAGCCTCATTCTTTACAACTGCTATTTCCAATTCCTCTAACTGCTTTGCATCCACAACATTCGGTGCCTCTGACATCAGACAGGAAGCATCCTTTACCTTTGGAAATGCGATGACATCCCGGATAGAATCCTCTTTTGCCATTAACATAACCAGACGATCTAAGCCATATGCCAGACCGGCATGTGGTGGAACACCATACTTGAACGCATTTAACAGGAAACCAAACTGCTCGTAGGCAGCCTCTTTGGTAAATCCAAGAGCCGCAAACATACGCTCCTGAATATCATCCTGATGAATACGGACAGAGCCACCTCCGATTTCCGTACCGTTTAATACAATATCATATGCCTTTGCACGAACTCTGCCCGGTTCCGTTTCCAGATACTGCAAGTCCTCCTCCATCGGCATGGTAAATGGATGATGCATTGCCAGATATCGTCCCTGTTCTTCACTCCACTCTAACAACGGGAATTCCGTAATCCATACAAAACGATATTCATTTTTATCCAGAATACCCATCTGATTGGCCAATTCCAGACGTAATGCACCTAACACATCATATACTAATTTATTCTTATCTGCTGCAAAGAGTAATAAATCTCCCGGCTTACCGTCCATAGCTGCTACTAATGCATCCATTTCCTCCGGCTTCATGAATTTTGCAAAGGATGATTTATAGGTACCATCCTCATTGATTGCCACATAAGCCAAGCCCTTTGCACCGTATCCCTTTGCAAAGTCTACCAAAGCATCAATCTTCTTTCTTGGCATTGCTCCCTGGCCTTCTGCATTAATACCCCGCACACTTCCACCATTCTCAATGGCACTCTTGAATACCACGAATTCACAATCCTTAACAACCTCTGTCACATTGTGTAATTCCATACCAAACCGTAAATCCGGCTTGTCAGAACCAAAACGATCCATTGCTTCCTGCCAGGTCATTCTCTGAATTGGAAGGGGTACTTCAACTCCAATAGCTTCCTTGAATACCTTTGCCATCAACCGTTCATTTACATCAATGACATCATCTACATCCACAAAGGATAATTCCATATCAATCTGGGTGAATTCCGGCTGACGGTCTGCACGCAAATCCTCATCCCGAAAACATCTGGCAATCTGAAAATAACGGTCATAACCGGAACACATTAATAACTGCTTAAAAATCTGAGGAGACTGTGGCAATGCATAAAAGCTTCCCGGATGCACACGGCTTGGAACCAGATAATCTCTGGCACCTTCCGGTGTTGATTTCGTTAGCATCGGGGTTTCAATCTCTAAAAAGCCCTCTTCTGACAAAAAGGCACGGGTCAGCATACAAACCTTACTACGAAGCATAAGGTTTGCCTGTAAGTCTGGACGCCGTAAGTCCAGATATCGATACTTCAACCGAAGTTCTTCCTTCGTCTTACTGTTCTCCTCAATTGGAAATGGCGGGGTTTCTGCTTCTGACAATACCCGTAAGGAATCTGCTACCACTTCGATTTCACCGGTCACCAGATTCTGATTCACGCCACCTTCCCGTTCTACAACGGTACCGGTAACTGCAATTACGAATTCACTTCTTAACTTGTATGCCTTGTTAAAGGCTTCTTCTGATAATTTATCACTGTTAAAGGTAATCTGTAACAAGCCACTGCGGTCACGTAAATCAGCGAATATCAATCCACCGGTATTACGGGTCTTCTGAACCCAGCCCATCACCGTTACCTGCTCTCCTACATTCTTCTTGCTTAATTCTGCACATCTATGGCTTCTCTTCAAGCCCTGCATTGATTCTGCCATTGTTCTTCCTCCTTGAATCAGTTCTTTCCCTTACTCTATCGACAAATGCTGATATAAGCTACATCCGGTCTACAAAGAATTCCCTGAATTCCTCGTATCCCTCTGCCTGCATCTGTTCTTTCTGGAACTTCTTATTCTTCTTCATCATAACGATATTTACCTGTTTTCCGGATTGACGTTCTGCTTTTGCTTCTTCAAAAATCGTCAGCATCTTATCTGCCGGCATGTTTTTCTCAATCAAAAATGCCACCTTGGCACCTGATGTCGGCACCTTAAAATCACGTTCCAACAGTAACATGATAATACGCTCAAAGCCAATAGAAAAACCACAGGCACTGGTATCCTGTCCGGTGAATTTTCCAATCATTTCATCGTAACGGCCACCGCCGCCAACGGAACCGCCATACTCGTCCATGGAGATTTCGAAAATCGGTCCTGTATAATAGGACATTCCCCGTACTAAGGTTGGGTCAAAGCTCATCTTGAAATCAGCCGTTTTAACTTTATCCACACTTGCAATGATAGTTGTTAAATCCTCTGCCACCTTTGGCTCCAGGAAGCCCTCCAGCTTCTCCTTTAACAAAGCAACTCCGGCTGTATCATTACTTACAATTCGGAATAATTCCAGATATTTATCAACCGATTCCTGTGCAAATCCTGCACCTGCTAATTCCTCAGCAACACCCTCCAAACCGATTTTATCCATCTTATCTAAAATGATGAATACCGTATCATAGCTTTCCGGTGCGAATCCACTATAAGCTGCCATAGCTTTCAAAATTCTTCTGTCGTTAATTCGAATGGTAAAATTCTGAAAATCCAGCTTTCCAAGCAAGGTAGTCGTTGCCTGAATTAATTCAATTTCTGCCAGATAGGTCGGTTCACCTAAAATATCAATATCACACTGCATGAACTGTCGATAACGGCCACGCTGTGGACGGTCTGCCCGCCATACATTTCCCATCTGCAATGCTTTGAAAGGACTAGGCAAATCATTGGCATTATTGGAATAATATCTGGAAAGGGGAAGTGTCAAATCATATCGTAAACCGCCATCTACTAAATCTGCTTCAGAGGACGCTTCCTCCAGCTTCAGTTTTTCACCTCGTTTTAAAATCTTAAATATCAGTTTTTCATTTTCGCCACCCTGATTGCTGCTCAGGTTCTCAATATGCTCCACACAAGGGGTTTCTACCGAGGTAAATCCAAAGGTCTTATAGGTTTCCTTAATCAATCCAATTACATAATCCCGTATTTCCATTTCTCTCGGCATTATGTCCTTCATACCGGTAACCGGCTTTTTCTTCATTGCCATATATCATATCCTCCACATCACGGCTGATTAGCCATTCATTTTCTATATCACTTTTATATCATTTTCTATATCGTTCTCAATACCGTTTCTTATGCTTCTCTCTCTTCCCATAACAACGCTTTCACCGATTCCGGTGTAATATTATTATGAACCTGCAGCATATCAATTTCTGCTATTTCCGCCAAAGTGCTTTCCGTATGTATCACACTCTGAAATGCCAGAAATACACGCATATCAAAATTCTTCACCTCATCAATCAACAGTAAAATGGCTGTATTAATATCAAATGCTTTCCGATAAGGGCGGTCAGAGATTAACGCCGCAAATACATCACACACCCGCAGAATTCTGGCTCCCAGAGGAATCTCTTCTCCCCGCAGATTAAAGGGATAACCGGAGCCGTCAAAATTCTCATGATGATACAGTACCATTTCACAGATATTATCTGACATCCCCTGTTTTCTTAGAATCTGTTCCCCTAACTGGGCATGACGGCGGATGTATCGGGTTTCTTCTATCTTCATGGTATCTTCCTGTCTGCCATAAATGTACCGGCTGATTTTCAACTTCCCGATGTCATGAAGCATACCGGCAAGTGCTATTTCCTGCACTTCCTCTTCCGGTAAGCCTAATTCCCGTGCCAGCTTTCCTGCCAGGTCACTGACACACATGGCATGGGTCAAGCCGGAGCTGAAATCTTCACTTAAATATTCATTTACCGTTTCTCCTACGAAAATATCTCTTGCCACTTTTTAACCCTCATCAAAACTGCTTTTCCTGAAACCCTGCTTCTTTTCGTGCAATCATTTCATCTACCCGATGAATATACTCTTCTACATTCTTTACATTTTCCACCCGTTCAATTCGGTTTTCCTCCGGGAATGTCAGCTTCGTAGAAGTACCCGCACCTACAGCTATAATATCCATTTTTTCTTCCATAATCAAGACATTATAGAGACATTCTTTTCCCGGCTTTGCATAGCCTACATTCTCCAGATTGCCCGGTATATTCTTCTGTCTGTACAGATAATATGGCTGCATACCAAGTTCAGAGGCATATTGGTCTGCCAGCGTCAGCATTTCATTGGTACTGCCCTTAATACTGTCCTGATATTGCTGCATCTGTATGTTTAACTCTGCTGCTCGTTTAATCGCCAGGGAATGTACCGTCAGGCTTTCCGGATTCAATTCACGAATTACATCTAAGGTATATCGGATATCCTCAATTCCTTCCTTTGGAAGTCCTACAATCATATCCATGTTGATGTTATCCATCCCACACTCTCTTGCCTGATAGAAGGCATCCACGGTCATCTGTGCCGTGTGATTTCTCCCGATAAACTGTAGGGTTTTATCATTCATGGTCTGTGGATTGATGCTGATTCTCGTTACCGGCCGTTCCTTCATCACCATGAATTTCTCTCGATTCAGGCTGTCCGGCCTTCCTGCTTCCACTGTAAATTCCCTTACAAATTGGGTATCAAATTCTTTATATATCTTATCAATCACTCTGCCCAATTGTTCTGCACTCAAGGAAGTAGGCGTTCCCCCTCCCATGTACACGGCAACCAGTCTTTTGTTCTTATATGCCTGTGCCACATATTCTATCTCATGAAACAGGGCTGCAAGATAGTCCTCAATCCGATTCTGATACTGACTTACCGGATATGCCGCAAAAGAGCAATATAAGCATCTGGACAGACAAAAAGGAATCCCCACATATAAGCAGTATTCCTCTTGAAAATGAAAGGATTGCAACAACTCCTGTTCCCGTTTTGCAACCCGATAACAGATTTCACCCTTCTGACGGGTGGTTAAATACTGTTTTTCATATTCCTGTATGACTTCTTCTTCCGTCCAGCCTTCCTCTAATCTTGCAGTTGCAAATTTCGTTGGCCGAACCCCTGTCATACTTCCCCACGGCAGGCTTTTGTTACAATATCGGCTTAATAAATAATAGGCTGCCGCTTTAATTGGATTTCTGGCAGTCTTCTTATCCGGATAATAGCAGTCTGCCCGTTCTTCTCCTATTTTCTCACCATTTTCCCAGAGAGATAATTCTACCTGTTCCTCTGTAAGTCTTGCCCGAAACGTCAAACGGGTGCCTTCCTCTGAAAGCACGATTTTTTCTCTTGGTATAAATGCCTGTATCATGGTGCGAAAATCATTGTCATAATCGCTGACGTTTTGATCTAAGTATATCAAATCAATTCTCCTGTCTTAAAAATCTGCCAGAAATGGGTTGGTCTCCCGTTCTTTTCCAATGGTTGTCCGTTCATTATGTCCCGGATAAACCGTCGTCACATTTGGCAGAACCATTAACTTCTCTTTAATCTTATTCACCAGTTCGATTCCGTTACCCGTTGGGAAATCTGAACGTCCAATGCTTCTTGCGAATAAGGTATCACCGGAAAATAACATCTGATTCTCCTCCAGATAATAGCACATACCACCCTTGGTGTGTCCCGGCACATGAATACAGGTAATCTTCGTGCCCAGCATTTCAATGACCTGACCATCTTCCAGCAGAATATCCGGCTTTAGGGTAACAACCTGATCGCAAAGCATTGCAGACAGATTCTTCCTTGGATCATTCAACACATCCTGTTCCTCTGTTGCTGCATACACCGGAATCTTATGTCCAATCAGTTCCATTAATTCCGGAACTGCTCCCATATGGTCAATATGACCATGGGTCAAAAGAACTGCCACACAATTTAACTGCTGATTAATCAGCGTGTTATTCAGAAACCGTGCATTACTTGCAGGATCAATAATAACCGCTTCTCTTGTTTGAGAATTATAGACTGTATAGCAATTTGTCATAAAATCACCTAATTGATTGGTAATTACAATAATGTTTTCCATGTCGTTTCCTCATTCCTTATCTAACTTCTGCAATTATTCTATCCTTATCCCATGGTTCGTTCAATATCAATGATATCATCGATATTTCGTATCTTGGCAATGACCTTATTCAACTGCTCCACACTGCGGATTTCAAATGCTACATTAATGGTAGCCTTTCCCTGCCGATTCGTCCGCAGAGTCATGCTGGTAACATTAATCAGCATCTCTGTGAATATCTTGGTAATATCAAATACTATATTCCTTCGGTCGATTGCATATATTTTAATATCTGTTACATACAGAGCGTCTTTGCTCTCTTCCTGTTTCTGCCATTCTGCCTCGATTAACCGTTCCTTCTCTTCATCTGTCATGCCGATTACATTCACACAATCGCTTCGATGAATGGAAACACCTCTTCCTCTGGTAACATAACCTACAATCTTATCGCCGGGAACCGGACTACAACACTTTGAAAAATGTACTGCTACATCATCAATACCCTTTACAATAATTCCTCCTCTGGAATGTCTTGGGCGTCGTACTACCTCCTGTGATTCCGTAGATATCTGAGATAATAATTCCTCATCACTAATCTGATGGCAATGATCCCGTTCATACTCTTCCACCAGACGATTCATGACCTGACCTTCTTTTAAGCCGCCATGTCCGATTGCTGCACAGACAGATTCCCAGTCTCTGAAATTATACTTTTCTGTTACCTTTGCAATATACTCCGGTTTTGTATAGTCACTTAACTGAATTCCCTTGGTTTTACAATAAGCATTTAAGAGTTCTTTTCCTCTGGTGATGTTATCTTCCTTATATTCCTGTCGGAACCATTGATTAATCTTGGTCTTTGCCTGAGTGCTCTTAACAATGCTAAGCCAATCCCGGCTTGGTCCCTTCGCATTCTGGGAGGTAATAATCTCTATTCGGTCACCATTTTGCAGCTTATAGTCAATGGTAACCTGTCTTCCGTTTACTCTGGCACCTATCATGCGGTTCCCTACTGCGGTGTGAATACTGTAAGCAAAATCAATCGGGGTAGAGCCTGACGGCAGAGATTTTACATCTCCTGCAGGAGTAAAGCAGTATACCTGTTCCGCAAACAAATCCAAGTCCGTCTTAATGGCGCTCATGAATTCCTTGTTATCATCTGTATCCTGCTGCCACTCCAGAATCTGTCGCAGCCATGCAAGCTTGGCTTCTTCCCGTTCTTCACCGGTACCACCCTGCATGTTTTCCTTATATTTCCAATGGGCAGCAATACCATATTCTGCTGTTCTGTGCATATCAAAGGTACGAATCTGTATCTCAAATGGCTGACCGGAAGGTCCAATTAAGGTTGTATGCAGCGACTGATACATATTTGCCTTTGGCATGGCAATATAGTCCTTAAACCGTCCCGGTATTGGCGTATACATCTCATGAATGACACCCAGTGCCGCATAACAATCCCGCACTGTTTCCACCTTAATACGCACCGCAAAAATATCATAAATCTGGTCTAAGGTCTTATGCTGATTCACCATCTTTTTATAAATACTGAAGAAATGCTTGACTCTTCCGTCAATTTCAGCTTCAATATTCGCATTGCTGATATGACGCTGTACATCCTTTACAATCTCGTTAATAAAGGCTTCCCGTTCCGTAATCCGTTCGTTAATCTGACGGGTCAGGTCCTCATAAACATCCGGCATCAGATATTTCAGAGATAAATCATCTAATTCCACCTTGATTTTGGAAATACCCAATCGATGTGCAATCGGTGCATAAATATCCATGGTTTCACGGCTTTTTTCAATCTGCTTTTGTGGTGACTGGTACTGCATGGTACGCAGATTGTGCAAGCGGTCCGCCAGCTTAATAATAATTACCCGGATATCCTTTGCCATGGCAAGGAACATCTTACGAAGGTTCTCTGCCTGTAGTTCCATTTTATCCTGTGAAAAATTCAACTTTGTCAGTTTTGTAACACCATCTACCAACAAAGCAATTTCCGGTGAAAATTCCTCTGACAGTTCTTCTGTTGTCATGATTGTATCTTCCACTACATCATGAAGAATTCCGGCAACAATGGTTTCTTTATCCATCTCCAGTTCAGCCAGAATAATGGCTACACAAAGAGGGTGAATAATATATGGTTCTCCTGATTTCCGTTTCTGTTCCTTATGTGCTTCATCTGCAACCCGATACGCCTTTTCAATCATTGTCGTATCCGTAGACGGATGATATTGACGAATATGCTGTATCAGATCCTGAAACAGTTCCTCCGGCGGCGTGAAATCAGCAGGAGTACTTAAGTTCTTCTCCTTCTTTTTGCCAACTGTTGCACCACCTACCAGGGGATTCTTCAGATTCGGAAATTCTACCGGAGCTTCATTCAATATATCGTGTTTTACTGTCTTTTCTTCCATTGGATTGTCACCACGCTTTCCCAGGATTCAGTCTATCTTTCGTTTGTATCAGTATACGGTGATTCCTTTGAAAAATCAAGGGCATGTGGTAAATAGCTTTTCACTACCACCTGCATTGCACGCATACCGTTAAATTCATTCGTTGTAGGATAATATGCAATATCCAGAGCTACGTTATTCAGCCAGCCTTTCATCATTTGATCCAATTCCGCTTCTCCAAACCACAGCTTGATGTTTTCCAAAAACTCCTCTACTTCAAAGTAGATTCCTTCCATTCTGGCACCATTTTCACTTTCCAGTTCTAACTTAAGAAGGTTGGCATTGCGTCCCAACACTTTCGCAGAACGAATCTTTAGATTCTTCTGTGCAAAAACCGGCTTTTCATTCCCCTTGCCAAAAGGCTCTAATAATTCCAACTGTTCAATCAAATCAAAATGAATATAATCAATTGGCATAGGCACATCAATATACAGTTTCGGAATCAAGTCATCCTCTGTCAAATCACATAGCAGGTTTAATTTATGTCGAAAATATTCCAAATCCTTTGCCTGTATGGAAAATCCTGCTGCCATAGGATGACCGCCATATTTTACTAATAAGTCTTTACATTCTGTCAGAGCATCATACATGTGATATCCTTCAATGGAACGTCCGGAGCCTTTTAACATACCATCTTCGGAATCTGTCAGAATTAAGGTTGGACGATAAAATCGTTCCCGTACCCGTCCGGCAATAATTCCTGCCAGACTTTCATGGGTATCCGGCAAATAAATCACCAGAACCTTATCCTCTGCCAATGTTGTTGTCTCAACCTGATTTATGGCAGCATCAATACCCCTTTGAGTCATTTCCTTTCGCTCATTATTTAATTCCTTCAGGCGTTCTGCCTGTTTTAACGCCTGATCATAGTTTTCTTCCAGTAATAATTCTAATGCCAGTCTGGCATTTTCCAAACGCCCGGTTGCATTAATACAAGGTCCTAATACAAAACCCAGATGATAAGATTTCACCTTTTGGGCTCCCAAATCATTTACCTTCATCAATGCACGCAGTCCATAATTACCGGTTCGGTTCAATTCCTCTAATCCCCGGCGAACCAGAGTCCGGTTCTCATCTATGAGACTCATAACATCACACACCGTTGCGATAGCTACGAATTCAATAAACTCTTCTGCTTCAACCGCCCCAATTTCACAGGCTTCATAAAGCATTTGAACGAATTTATATGCCACTCCCGCACCACAAAGCTCCTTAAACGGATATTTACATTCCGGCTGCTTCGGATCTATAACTGCATCTGCCACGGATTGAATATATTCTTTCTTGCCGTCTTCATCATATTCAAAGGGAACATCATGATGATCGGTAACTACCACAGTCATCCCCAGATTCTTAGCATAAGCAATTGGTAGTAAGGCTGATATTCCATTATCACAGGTCAAAAGCACACGAACTCCTGCATCATATGCTTCTCTGACCATTCCTTCATTCATCCCATAGCCGTCTGCAATACGATCCGGCACCCGATAATCCACCTTGGCATTACAACGCTTAAGTGCTTTGTACAAGATGTAATTAGACATAATCCCATCCACATCATAATCGGATATAATCCGAATCTGTTCCTGCTGGGTAATTGCTTCTTTTATCAGTTCCACACCTTTCTCCATATCCTTCATCAAATGCGGATCATATAGTTTCCCATCGGAACCCAGATACCCTTCAAAGTCTTCCGGTGTTATCATGCCTCGGTTACGTATCACTCTTGCTATCACCGGATCAATATGAAATTGTTCTGCCAATTGATAAAAATCAGCTTTCTTATTCAATACTATCCATTTCTCATTCATGTCTAAAACCTTACAAGGCTGCCCAGATAAGTTCCCCCATCCGAACAGCCTTGCTTCTCTCAATTATTTTTCTGCCTGTTCCTTTTTGCCAAGTTTTGATTTCATAAAATACCACAGCGGTCCTGTAATACAGATGGAAGAATACGTACCACCTAATACACCAACCATCAGGGCAAGTGCAAATTCCTTAATTGCAGATACACCCAGAATATACAATACCAATACCATCACAAATGTAGTTAAGTTGGTATAAATGCTTCGGGTAAAGGTCTGTGCAATACTGGTATTCACAATTGTCTTTAACCCAACCTTCTTTTCATCCATCACCTTCATATTCTCACGGATACGGTCAAAGATAATGATGGTTGCATTAATGGAATAACCTACAATGGTCAGCATACATGCAATAAAGGTGTTACCCACAGACAAATGTGCTACTGCATATAAGGTAAATACAAACAATACATCATGAATTAATGCTAATACGGCACTGGCACCAAAGCGGATATCCCGGAACCGTAATGCAATATAAACCAGCATAGCCAATGCTGCTAATGTAACGGATATAATTGCATCTCTTTGCATTTCCTTACTTACGGTCGAGCTGATATTCTCAACGGAGAAATTATTCACCGTAAAGTTGCTTGTCAATGCTTCCTCTGCTGCCTGCCGCTGATCCAGACTCATCTGTGGTGTCTTGATTACCATGGAGTTAGAATTCTGCACATTCTGTAACTGAATCTCCGAGCCGGCAATTCCTGTTGCTTCTGTCAATACCGGAAGAATCTCATCTTCTGCTTCTGTTAAGGTATAGGTCTTATCGAATTCCACTGTCATGGAAGTACCACCCATGAATTCCATACTAAAATTCAACACATGACCAACATTCTCATTGTTCTTATTAATTGGCAGGAACACGAAGCCTGCAATTATAATTACTGCGGAGATAGCGAAACAAATCCTACTGTTCTTTACATAGTTCCGAACCTTACGTTCCTTTATCTTACCAAAGAGCTTCGGATTCTCAGCTCCCAGATTTACAAATGCATTTAATAATAATTTGGTTACTACCAATGCTGTAAACATGGACAACACAATACCTAATGCCAGTGTCTGTGCAAATCCTTTCACAGAGCCGGATGCCAGCCACCATAATACTGCTGCTGCAATTAAGGTAGTAATATTACCGTCCAAAATAGCAGACATTGCCTTTTTGAAACCACCCTGTACTGCCAGTTTCACAGATTTACCTGCTGAGATTTCCTCTTTTATACGGGTAAAGATAATAACATTGGCATCCACCGCCATACCTATGGATAACAGAATACCTGCAATACCCGGCAAGGTTAACGTCACTTCAAACAGGTTCAGGCATAAAATCATCAATGCTGTATAACTGATTAAGGAGAATACGGAAACCAAGCCAGGGAACCGGTATACAATAATCATAATAATTGCAATCAGTGCCAAACCAATTAAACCTGCCAATAAAGAAGTCTCAATGGCATCCTCACCTAATTTAGCTCCTACAATATTGGACTGCAGCTCTGTCAACTCCAATGGCAGTGCTCCAATTCGAATAGTTGTTGCCAGATTGTCAGCCTCTTCATAGCTTTCCATATTATCAATGACACATGCACCATCCGTAATTGCACTCTTTACTGTTGGAGCATTAATCATCTGTCCATTATAAACAATATATATCGGTTTTCCAATATTAGCAGAGGTTGCCTCAGCAAACCGCTGTGCACCGGCATCGCCGAATTCCAGTTGTACCAGATACTCATTTACACCACTGGAGGTATCAATGCGGGCCTGTGCAAGTTCAATATCCGCACCGGTTAATACAGGTTCATATTCCTCGCCGGCCACGTACAGGCTGTAATTGTCCGGATCCATGAATTCAATTGCACCCGGTTTTCCCAGCTCCTCCAGAATCTCATTGGCGTTCTCTACACCGGGAATTTCGATTGCAATTCGATTATCTCCCTGCTTATATACTTCGCCTTCCTTGCTGTACTCCTCCACACGCTTCTGTAACCGATAAACAGTATCCGCCACATCATCCGCAGATGCATTTTCATCTTCAATCTGATAGGTAATGCTGACACCACCTGCCAAATCCAAACCCAGTGTAATATCTTCTGCCTTACCAGAGCCCATTAATCCGTACATGTCAATGTAGGCAATACCTACAGTTATCAGTAAGAACAGCACGATTACCAGTATTCCTTTTGCTTTTTGATTCTTCATGCTTCTTCTTTCTCCTTTTCTTCTTGGTCTGCTAACGCAGCCTTTATCATAATGGCACATTCAATTCGTTTCTTCTGCAACTCACATCCAATGTCATAAGCATCTAATATGCTGCCATGGAAATTGTAGGAATTTGCGGCACATCCGCCACTGCAATAAAACCGTGCAAAACAATTCCTGCATTTCTCCTTTGCATATACATTGCAGAGCTTGAATTCATCCCGAATCTCTTCTGCCTGAATACCATCATAAACATTGCCAAGCTTAAACTCTTCCTGTCCCACAAACTGATGACACGGATACAAGTCTCCCCATGGTGTCACTGCAAGATATTCTGTACCGGAACCACAGCCGGACAACCGTTTTGCCACACATGGTCCCTGTGTTAAATCTATCATAAAGTGGAAGAAATTAAATCCATTTCCTTCCTTTTCCCGCTTTATCATTTCTTTTGCCAGCTTATCATATTCCTCCATAAGCTGTGGTAAATCTTCCTCTTGAATTGCATATGGAGCTTCCGGAGGTGCAACTACCGGTTCAACGGATATCTGCCGGAACCCTAAATCTGCCAAGTGGAGAACATCCTCCGAAAAGTCCAGATTATGATGGGTAAAGGTTCCTCTCACATAATAATTGGTCTGATTTCTCAGATTTGCAAATTTCCGGAATTTCGGAACAATAATGTCATAAGTGCTTTTCCCATTTCGGGCAGGTCTCATATAATCATTCACGGATTTTCTTCCGTCAATACTAAGCACTACATTTGCCATCTCTTTGTTGGCAAATTCCATAATCTCATCATTTAACAGGATTCCATTGGTGGTCAACGTAAAACGGAAATTCTTATTATATGGTTCCTCTAAGCTTCTTCCATAACGAACCAGTTCCTTTACCACTTCAAAATTCATGGTTGGCTCACCACCGAAGAAATCCACCTCCAGATTCCTGCGGTTGCCGGAATTGGCTACCAAAAAGTCTAACGCCTGTTTCCCGACCTCTAAGCTCATTAAGGAACGGTCTCCATGATATTCCCCTTCTTCTGCAAAGCAATACCGACAGCCCAGATTACAATCATGAGCAATATGCAGACACAAGGCTTTTACCACTGTCTTCCGTTTCTTAAAGTCCATGACGAATTCCTTGTAAACATCTTCAGCAAACAGTTCACCATTGCTTTTCAATTCTTCTACTTCTTCTAAAGATTCCTGTAATTCTTCCTTAGAATACTGTGGAAGCTTGTCCTGTAACAGTTCCAAATTCGTCTCTATATTCTTTTCATTATTCTCTTCATAAACTGCTATAACATCATATGTAATGTCATCCACTACATGTACCGCACCACTACATACATCCATCACAATATTATAGCCATTACTTTTATACTGGTGAATCACAATTTTTCTCCTACTTTTTCAATAGAAAAGAGGACAGCTAAATCTGCGTCCTCTTTTCTACTTAGCTTAATCTAACACGGATTATCTCTTGTTCTCGCAAGTCTGATTACCAACGGTACAAGAGGTCTTGCATGCTGACTGGCAAGAGGTCTGACACTCGCCACAGCCGCCTTTTTCCATGGTACTCTTTAATGTCTTATTGGTTAATGTCTTAACGTGCTTCATCGAAAAATCCTCCTTTTTTTCATAACTCAAACAAGTATACCACATATTTTCACACCATGCAAGCACTCAAGTACACCATTCTATACATCAAATATCCCATTCATTATGATGTTTAGCTCACCATTCCGCCCAGCATTCCTCCACCCAGACATAACAGGCACGCTGCTATACCGGCAGTGGAAATCATATCCAGACTGGCACTCATAATTATGGACACGCCATATATAATCAATATGTACAAACCGCCCAGAAGCAAGCCCCAGAAAAATTTCCGCTCCTTCACTCGTTTTCCTGTAATAAAACCACCTATAAATGAAGCAATTACATAAATTACCATGATAACAATGTTGACAACCGTCTCATTTAGATTCCATTCATATATTGCAAATGCCAATGCAGCAAGTGCAATTCCCGTAAATACATAGGCTGCCACCAGAGATTTAATTACTTCCAGTATCTTCATTGATTTTGACATGCTACAACCCGCCTTTCCTCATATACTAAATCTTATGCCGAGTTATATCGTTTAGAACCTTAGAATTCTGAATTGTGATTCCCATTTCTTTGTGTTACAGTATTATTTAAGGAAATCAAGCGAGGTATTATTATGAAGCATTCTACTGTTAATATTCAGGAATTGATACAACAGATGACACCGGAAGAAAAAGTACAGTTACTAAATGGAGGCAGTTCTTTTGGCAGTTTTCCAATTGAACGTCTTGGCATTCCAAGAATTCAATTTCTGGACGGTGGCACCGGCATGAACTGGGAGCAACTAATGGGAGACTGGATGAGCGTAGATACCGGAACGGTTCGGGAAGTCTTATCTCATTTTAACGAGCCGGATTGTTTATCACCGGAGCAGAAAACGATTCGGGAAAAATTTCTGGAATTATTAAAAGAACATGGCTGTTCTACCGAACAGCCCGGTTGCTATCCTCCGGGAATTCTGTTGGGTGCAACATGGAATCCGGATGTAGTATATCAATGCGGACAGGCTTTGGGTCAGGAGGCTATCGAATATAATGTAGATATTCTCCTTGGTACTCCAAATGTAAATCTTCTCCGCGACCCTCTGAACGGTCGCTTTTTCGAAGGATATTCGGAAGACCCATTCCTGATTACAGCACTGGCTCCTCAGCTTGTGAAAGGTGTACAGGAATCCGGCGTGCTGGCAAATGTGAAACACTTTGCTGCCAATAATCTGGAAGCCTATCGTCAGGGTGTAGACGAGCATATTCCGGAACGGGTGTTACAAGAACTTTATCTTCCCGGTTTTCGTGCCTGTGTAGAACAGGGACATGTAAAAACATTGATGACTGCTTATAATAAAATTAACGGAGTGGCTTGTACGGAAAATCGGGGTCTGCTTCAGGATACCCTTCGGAAGGAATGGGGTTTTGGCGATAATCTCATCATTTCCGACTGGGGTGCCGTCTATAACCAGCCTGTTGCCATTGCCGCAGGTAATGATGTTGATATGCCGGGACCTCGCAATCAGGAGGCAGTCTATCAAGCCCTTGAAGACGGAACCCTGACGGAAGATGCCTTGAATCTGGCAGTCAGCCATATGCTTCATGCCATCTTCAGTTCTCCGACAGGGCAGAATCAGTCGGAAACTTCTCCATCCGGAACTACTCAAACTATGCCATCTGCTTCTTGTAATTATGCAGATGCTGCTTATGATGCCATTACCGAAGGTGCTGTATTGTTAAAGAACCGAGATGCTGTATTACCATTAGCAAAGCACAGCCGTATTGCATTAATCGGAGAGACAACTGCTCATTTTCACGATTGCGGGGATGGAAGTGCCAGAGTTTATACCAATAAAACCACAAGCTTAGTAACAGAGCTGTCCAAGGATTCTGATTATGAATGCTGCTATATGGAACAGATTTGCGAAGGTGCTTTGTCCGGCTATGATTATGCCATTCTGACCGTTTTTGTCCAAGGTCAGGAGGGGCGGGACCGCTCTGACTTAGAGTTACCCTTCTGTCAAAAGAAGCAGATTACAGATGCCATTCAGGAAGCACAGGAAAGCCAAACCCGACTAATATTGATTTTAAATGTATGTGGCCCTGTGGATTTACGTTTTTGTGAAGCGGATTTGGACGCTATCCTTTGCATTTTCTTCCCCGGCATGGAAGGTGGCAGGGGTGTTAAGGACATCTTGACCGGAACAATTAACCCTTCCGGAAAACTGCCTCTCACCTTCCCTATGCGATTGGAAGATTGCCCAACCTATCTGAATCCTCCGTCTCCGGATTGGACCCTGAATTATGGTGAAGGAATTTATGTAGGATATCGTTATTATGATAAGAAGGATATAGCACCTCTTTATCCATTTGGTCACGGATTAAGTTATACTTCTTTCCAGATTAGTGAAATACAGAGGGTGTGTGAGGAGGAAATCTCCATGACAGACGAAATTCAGATTCGCTGTCGCATTACGAATACAGGACATTGTACCGGAAAAGAAGTGGTACAATTATATGTCAATGATGTGGTATCCACCTTAGATAAACCTTTGCGTGAATTGAAGGCATTTGAAAAGGTTTGTCTGGAAGCAGGGGAATCCAAAATCATTACCTTCCGGTTACCGGTACAAACGCTTGCTTCTTATGACCCTGCCTTTCATTCCTGGGAGGTGGAACCCGGAGAATACCGTTTTTACGTTGGCCAGTCCTCCCGTGAATTGCAAGAGCCTGTTTCCGTTACGGTCACTGGTCACAGTCGCTATGATTTTCAGGCAGATACGCCATTTATTCGGATTCTGGAGCATCCGACTGCTTATAAAACTTTATTGGAATACTGTGGGAGATATCAAATTACGGAATCAGACTTCCAAGGCTTTGCAGTCTACACCCCATATTTCGATTTGGAACGTGTGCTAAACAGCGTTGTGGGCTGGCGACTAAAGGGGGCAGAGTTGGAAACTGCAAAAAGTGAACTTTATAGTATCCTAAAAGAGATTCCAACTTGGAAATAAATGAAGTTGATAATTATTCATACCTTAAAAATCACGCCTTAGAATCTTTGCACTAGAATCCTTGCACTAAATCCTTGCACTTACAGTTCATACCGCATGATTGTACAGTTTGGCACCCCAAAGGCTGCGTATTCTTCATTGGTCATTTCATAAAAATAAGATTGAATAACTCTTGCAATTCCATTATGCGCAACTAATATATATGTCTTTTCTGATGATTCCGACTTGATTTCATCCAGAAGATTATAGATTCGTTGTGCAAGATGGAGCATAGATTCTCCACCCTCATATCTGCATACAAACTGCTTTTTTGCTTCCTTGAATTCTGCACCATCTCTGGCAGTACCCTCATATTTCCCAAAATTCTGCTCTCGAAGGCGTTCCTCTACCCGAGCCGGGATTCCCGTCATTTCGGAAATGTGTCTGGCGGTTTCTGCCGCACGGAGTAGCGGAGAATAGAGTATTTCATCCGCTTGTATCCCTTGTTCGATAAGCTGTTTTCCGGTTTCTATTGCCTGTTGATGTCCCAACTCTGTCAAAGGAATATCCGTTGCACCACAGATTTTATTCTCTACATTCCAATCACTTTGCCCATGTCTGACAAAATATACATATCCCATTCCATGTTCTCCTTCTTGTTCTTCGCGTATTTATCTAATCAAAATTCCGTACAGTACCCGTTGCCCAAGGACTTCCCACATCACACCGTCCATGATGATACTGTTCTTTCATCTTAGAAGCATTCTCCGTCTCTTCCTTAGACTGTTCTTCCACATCAATGTGGATTCGACTGATGCCGGACTGAGTTTTATGATCCAGCAAGTCAATAATTGCCTGTATATCCTTCTCTTCTGACATATTCATCGCCTCCGTTTCGCATTCTTATTATGAGTCTTTCATGCCGGTTCCTATATAAATTAATTATAATTGAGGTCTGTTCCATGGACAAGTGCAATTATAGAAAAAACATGTACATCAGTAAAAACTTATGAATTATTATTGACATTACATCTGGCATATCGTATTATAACTATTGTTATATAACATAAATTATAATATGTGTGAGGAGATAAAAATGCCACCAAAGCCTAAAATTACAAAGGACATGGTTGTGAATGCTGCTTTTGAAATTGCAAGAACAGAGGGGGCAGAGCACATCAATGCCAGAGCAATTTCCAAACAACTCGGTTGTTCTACCCAGCCTGTCATGTACCTTTTCCCTAAAATGGAAGATATAAAACGAGAAGTATATGCAAAAGCAGATGCCTACCATTCTACTTATATTACAAATGTCCCTGATTCCTCAAACAATCCGATGCTAAGTATTGGCTTGCTTTATATTCGGTTTGCCGTTGAAGAACAGCATTTATTCCGCTTTCTCTTTCAATCGAACCAATTTTCAAAGCAAAGCTTTTTTGATTTGATTGATGCAGAAGAATTAGAACCGGTTTTAGCAGTTTTACAACAAGCAACACAAACTGACCGAGAACAGGCTAAAGATATCTTTCTTTCCATTTTTCTTCCGGTTCACGGATATGCAAGTATGCTTGCAAATAATTCCATGGAATACGATGAAGCATCTATTGCTTCTCACTTGGAAAAAGCATTTCAAGGTGCAATATGTGTTGCAAAAATGAGCAACACCGGTAATATAGGAGGGGAAATACAATGAAAAAATTATATATGAAAAACGAACTCGGGAGTATCCCAATAACTGCGCCTTTTACCATTATTATCGCAACTTTTCTTGTATTGTGGATTATGAAAAATGATTTATTACGGATTTTATATTTTGCAACCAAATCACGAATCAATACTGTTTGAAATACATCTTGCACATAATCATATTTTGGGTTGTCATCATATTCATAAGCACCCGGCATACCACCGTATCGAACATAATTATCAAATGCTTTGTCATAATCATCAGATATTTCATAATACTCCAAATATTCTGAAAAAGAGAATGGATAAACTTGTACTTCCATTGTTCGCCCTGTAAAAATAGTTGCTAAATCTGAACCAAGCAAAATGCATTTGAGCCGGTAATATAAATATCATAAATGCCTTTTGAATAAATACTGTTAATCGCCAGTTCAAATTTTTCACACAGTTGAATTTCATCAATAACCAATACATTATGAACACCGGAAACATAATGTTCCATATCCTGAAGTAGCATAGATTTTCCACTTCTTCGAATACCCGTAACAACTTTTATATCAGGAGTATTATTCAGATGAATCAATTGATTTAGATATTGGTTTCTTTGAATATGACGCATATTTCTCACCCTATTCCCACTTTTTAAAAAAATATCATTTTTTGGTATTTCATATTTTTCCCTCATTTGTATTTTCTAAGCCTTCTCTACCAACCAGCAAACTCTACAAAAAGATTCCAGCCATTCCACCCACATCCTTCACACCTGCAATCCTTGCCGCCAGCTCTCTCCCATACCGTTCTATCAACTCTTCTTCCCTCCGGTTCTCACAAGATATCTGTTTCAACACAGTCGCTGCTCCATTCCGTATGCAATCAATTATCTCCTCTCCGGTAAGATTTTCAAACAATGATGTTAAAGCTTCCTGTTCTTTCTCCGAGCATACCAATTCATGAAACCCTTTGTTCAGTAAAGCACAACCAATGGCATTGGAAACAATCGGCTCATATAGGTTAATTAACAAACCTCTGTAATCCGGGCAATAGCGATTTAGCACAGCCCTCATAGCCTCTTTTTCAAAACAGGACAAAAAGAGATTCTCTGTTGCCAATTGCTCCAGATAAGATAATACATATACAATTCCCTGCTTCTCCTCTGCAATAGGAATACAAAGCTGATAGTCAATATCACAGGGAATTTCATGGGCAAAGAACCGATAGTCATATTTCTTCCAAAATGCTCCGAGACTTCCCAGTGTATCCAGCATCGACTGATTTTCCACTTCCGGCAAATGCATACATATCTTTTCCCACAATGCCTCTCCATAACTCATTTTTTCTTGAATAAATGCTATTCCCCTCTGAAAAATGTCAGCAAATTCAGCATGAAGAATCCTTTTCCAATCCATCTGTCCTTTGTAATCCAAACCATAAACAGATACTCCCATGCAGAACATAATAGAATTCATAAGCTCCTGTCCCAGCTCCACCGGAATGGAAGTACTTTCTCCCGAAGTATACTTCTTTGTCTGTTGCTCCAATAATTCCAATAATTTCATCTGCACAATCATCTGTTCCTCTTCACTTAACAGCGTCTGCATTGGTTTATTCATATTCATTTTCCCATCTCCTCACCTGTTCCAAATATGTCCCATCTACGGTGCCGGAACAGGCAATACGGTAGAGTGTCCCCCGGTCAATGCTTCTCAAATGTTCCAAAGAGCCCCCCGAATGGTCAAATATAATCCTCATGGCATAAAGTAATTCATCATCTGTCAGTTGCTCCAACGTTTCCTTTTTCAGAGTATAAAACAGTTCCTGTAGCTCCATAAGAAGAGTTGCATATTCCTCCTGCTCTAAGTACGCCGAATCGCAAAAAGTAAAAACTAGTTTTCTTATAATTCCTTCCCCAAACTCCATTCTTCCTGTAGATTTCAGACTTTCATAACGATTCTGCATGAGCCATTCCATTTCCTGCTCTGATAGGAACAATCCAAATCTTTCAGAAATCTGATTACATTCCTTTAATTCTTCTTTCCTTCTTACTGCTTGTAACGTGTTTATGTTTGCGAATGAAATCTCCATCTTCCTACCACCTTTCTGATTCTTAATACTACAAATATTTCTTCATTACAAGACTGAAAAAAATGTCAGATTTGTGGTAATATAAATGCATAAAAAGGAAATCTAGATATCGCTTTCATAATCAGCCGCACTGGTATTTCCTTGGCTATACCATTCAATGTTAGCTTCCATGGCGATTTCAAATTTTAATCCCCTACTTCTTTTTAATCGGATGTCGAATGACCGTCTTACATTTTTCAGGTGGAACTCTTCTTGCATCTGACAAATAAATCTCATGATGGAATCTTTGGTCAGTAATATCATTCACATATCCATTTACATCAAGAAAATCATCCATTTGCTTTATGGAACTTGGTTCATCATCATAAGCACCAATATGCATCATCTGTACACACAGTCCTTCAGAATAAGTAAAAAATTCGACCTTTGAAAAATCTTCTTTCTTCTTTCTTGTTGCTTCTTGCACTGCCCACTCAAAATCCTTTTTGGTCACAAAGTCAGGCAGACGAATCACCGAAATAAATTGAAAGTCCTCTTTCCTCTTACTGCAATATAGTTCATTGGCGGAACTTCAACAATTGTAGGTGAATTCTTAGGCAAATAGAATTCTTTATATTCCTTTTTGTAATCAAATGCCATCCTTTATCCCTCCATTCCTTTTATCCTTCCTGCTCATATCGCATAGCAATTTCTTTTACCTTTTGCTTTACAAGCTCTCTTACACTCTCCGGTTCAAGTACCTTTGCATATTCACCATAAGAAATAACATGCGCCAAAAACCATTCCATCTCCCTAATTTCAAAGGTGCATATTAAGTCTCCATTGTTATTCGTGATAACATTGGTCAGTTCATCATAAACACGAAATGCCATTTCTTTTTTTATCTCTACTACTACTGTAACCGGTTCTCGTCCCTGTATATCTTTCGCATATGAATTCGTTAATACTTTTCCAACATATTCCCTTTCAAACTGTTTTTCTAATACACAGAGTTTTGAAATACGACTTAATTTGAAAAAACGATAATCCTCTCTTAATTGACAGAATCCATATACATACCATGCCTGATCTTTAAAACAGAGCTTTAACGGTCTTATACAACGAACTGTTACATTCTGATTTGCTCCTGCATATTCTATTTCTATGAATTTGTGCTGCAAAATTGCATGTTTGATCTGTCGAAACCATTCTGCCGCTTTTCCATTATCCCCCCAAGTAGAAAATGACACTTCCAGCCAATCCTGTGTCTCATTTCCCAAAAAGCTCTGCAGTTTGTCATACATAGCCTGTTCTTCTTCAAAACTAATTTCTCCAAGTGCCTGCAACGATTCCAGTATTTTGTTTCTTTCATCATGGGTTAATACTGTTCTATCCAGAACATAATCCGAAAGCAAAGAGATCCCACCATTTTTACCACGATTTGTATAAACCGGAATACCTGCTGCCGACAATTGATCCAAATCCCTATATATGGTTCGCTTCGAAACTTCAAGCTTTTCTGATAATTCATTTGCCGTCATATATGGTTTTTCCAAAAGAAGGTATACCATTTGAAATAATCTATTTACCATTTAAACGCTTCCTATGTGCTTTTATTTTCTTGATTGCCCAATCATAGTGGCTGCTTGTTGTACTGATATAGTAAGAACCAAGCGTGCTTCCACCCACCCAATCATAAACGCTTTTCGAAAATAACTCCTCTGATGTCATGGCTTCTATTGCTGTCATAACTTTTTCGTGTGACTCCTGAAACAACTTCTTTGCTTCTTCAAGGCTGACATTCTGGCAATTCTTCCAAAACAGGATATTCATATCTCCATATGTTCTCCAGTTATAACCTTCCGGTAAGAATGGCTTTTTGATACCTGCTCTGTTGTTTTCTACCCAATCCAAAACTAATTTGTGCCACTCATGCAAATGCATAAGCACATCCCGAAGATTCTTGTCTCTTTTCCAATGAGCTTCCTTTTTCTTATCATCATCCGAAAAATCAAACGGCGTATTCAGTTCTTCCTCTGTCATAGAATCAATAATCTGAAACAACTTTTCATAATTTGTGTTAGCTGCATCAATTAGCTCTGCTTTGTTCTGTGGTCTTCCCATACGTTCCTCCTTCTCGCACCATCGTGCGAATATGTTTGCCTCTTCATTCCGCATTGATCATACCACACATAATATGACACCCTGTGTCATATTAAAAAATTGGCTTTTACATGCCACCACAAACTTCACTTTTTCATCCACTCTTCTCTTGTCATACACGTAACATGCTCGGTACGAATATCATCCATAAGTGCCCAATGGATATTTTCATTTGTGTGATGGTAACGAAATCCACATTTCTCCTGTGCCCGCTTTGACTTGATATTTCCATCAAAATATCCACACCACAGTTTTTCCATATGTAATGTTTCAAAGCCATAACGCATAAGTTCTCGGACAGCTTCCGGTATCAATCCCTGCCCCCAGTATGGTACACCAATCCAATAACCGATTTCTCCTTCTGTATCCGGAATATCCAAATTACTTGCCTCTCCTATAGTCAATCCAACACTTCCAACCGGTTTATTTTCATCTTTCAATACCACCGCATATATACCCGGTGCAGATAATACCTCTCGTATAATATCCCTGCTATTCTCCACCGATGTATGAATCGGCCATCCTGCAATCGGTCCTACCTCAGGATGCTTTGCATACTCATATAACGCTTCTGCATCGTCCTCACTCCAAGGACGTAATATTAATCGTTCTGTTTCCAGTATCATAGAATTCTCCTTTTATATCCATTGGATAAATGCCGTTTTATCGTTTCTGTTATAACCAGCCTGTTCATAAAAATGTAATGTACTCTCCAATTTCGAACCAGTTAATAACATCAGCTTATAACAATGCTCTTTTTTTGCTATTTTCCTCGCATAATTCAAACATGCAGTTGCCAATCCTTTTTTTCTATATTTTTTATCTGTGATTACATTTTCCACAAATGCATATGGTTGTTGATTATGTGTCAAATTCGGAATGATTACGCACACACAGGAGGCAACAATCTTTCCATCTTCCTCTGCCACAATAATATGATGGTCTTTGTCATTCATAATCTTATTCCATACCTTTTCAACTTCACCTTCCTTTTCCACAAAAGGATTATCATGAAGCTGCATATACAACTTCATCAGTCCATCAAAATCATTCTCATTATTCATTATTTCACGAATCATAAATCTATCTTCCCCCTTATCCGGTTCCGCATCATATATTTATCTCCTACCCTTATTGATTCCGCATCCTATTTCAAATACTTCTTCAAATACTTGCCGGTATAGCTTTCCGAACACTGTACTACTTCCTCCGGCGTTCCCTGTGTTTCGACCGTACCACCCCGGACACCACCTTCCGGTCCAATGTCAATAATATAATCTGCCGTCTTAATCACATCCAAATTATGCTCGATTACAACAACCGTATTACCGCCTTCTGTCAACCGCTGTAAAATATCAATCAGCTTATGCACATCTGCAAAATGAAGTCCGGTTGTAGGTTCATCCAGAATATATATGGTCTTTCCGGTACTCCTCTTACTCAATTCTGTTGCCAGCTTAATCCGTTGTGCCTCACCACCGGATAAGGCTGTGGAAGGCTGTCCCAACTTAATATATCCCAATCCCACATCCCGCAGGGTTTCAATCTTTCGCAAAATGGACGGAAGATTCTCAAAGAATATGCAGGCTTCATCCACCGTCATATCCAGTACATCCGAAATACTCTTGCCCTTATATTTCACCTCTAAGGTTTCCCGGTTATACCGCTTTCCGTGACACACCTCACAAGGTACATATACATCCGGTAAGAAATGCATTTCAATCTTAATAATACCATCACCTTTACATGCCTCGCAGCGTCCGCCGGATACATTAAAACTAAAGCGTCCTTTGTTATATCCCTTTGCTTTGGCATCCTTCGAAGATGCAAATAGATCCCGAATCATATCAAACACGCCGGTATAGGTAGCCGGATTTGAACGGGAGGTTCTTCCTATTGGAGACTGGTCAATGTTAATTACTTTATCTAATTGCTCCATTCCCCGGATTTCCTTATGCTTTCCCGGTTTCTCTTTTGCACGATTCAAATCTCTTGCCAGATGCTTATATAGAATCTCATTTACTAAAGAACTCTTACCGGAACCGGATACACCGGTTACGCAAGTCATAACACCTAGTGGGAATCTCACATTAATATTCTTCAAATTATTCTCTCTGGCTCCTACTACCTCCAGCCAGCCGCTTGGGGTTCTCCGCACCGGGGGAACCGGAATTTTCTTTCTTCCACTTAAATAAGCTCCGGTAATAGATTCCTTGCAATTCATAATATCCTTTGCCGTACCACTGGCAACCACTTCACCGCCATAGTCACCGGCTCCGGGTCCGATATCCACAATAAAATCTGCTGCCAGCATAGTATCCTCATCATGCTCTACCACAATTAAAGAATTACCCAAATCCCGCAACCGCTTCAAGGTTGCAATCAGCTTATCATTATCTCTCTGATGCAAACCAATACTTGGCTCGTCCAAAATATATGCCACACCTACCAAACCGGAACCAATCTGGGTAGCCAGACGAATTCTCTGTGCCTCGCCACCGGACAAAGTTGCTGTAGGGCGATACAATGCCAGATAATCCAGTCCTACATCCATTAAAAAGCGGATTCTTGCACGAATTTCTTTTAGTATCATGCCACCAATCAACTGCTGCCGCTCTGTAATCGTTAGATTCTGTAAGTATCCATGCAAATCGGCAATAGACATTTCTGTAATCTCTGCGATATTTTTATCATCAATGGTAACAGCTAATGATTCCGCCTTTAACCGCTTGCCATGACACTCCTCACACGGTGTAATCGACATGTAAGACTCGTACTCTTCCCGCATGGATTGGGAGGACTCCCGGTATCTCCGTTTCACATTCTCAAATAAGCCTTCAAAGGTGATATCATATACACCCTCTCCACGCTGTCCTTTATAAAATACCTTTACCGAATGACTGCCGACTCCATAAAGCAATAAGTCCTGAATCTCCTGAGAATAATCCTGAAATGGTGTATCCATATCAAATCCATACTCTTCCGCTAAAGCATCTAAAATCGCTCTGGAAAAACTTCCTTCCTTTGCTACAGACTGCCAACCCATTACCTGTATACAGCCTTCATTTATGCTCAAGCTTCGATCCGGAATCATCATATCGACGTCGAATTCCATCTTATATCCCAGTCCATGACATACCGGGCAGGCACCAAAAGGATTATTAAATGAGAAACTTCTTGGCTCAATTTCTTCTATGCTGACACCACAATCCGGGCAGGAAAAGCTTTCGCTGAAATTCATCGGTTCTCCGCCAATAATGTCCACTGTCATGGTGCCCTCTGCCAGCTTCAACGTTGTCTCAATAGAATCTGCCAGTCGTTGTTCGATTCCTTCCTTTACAATTAAACGGTCTACCACAACATCAATGGCATGCTTAATATTCTTATCCAAGGTAATCTCTTCGGACAAATCATACAAATTACCATCCACAATAACACGGACAAAACCACTCTTTTTCACACTTGCCAATAACTTCTCATGTCGACCCTTTCGCCCCTTAACCACAGGAGCCAACAATTGGAACTTCGTTCCCGGTTCCAGTTCCATAATAGCATCTACCATCTGGTCTACCGTTTGTTTTGCGATTTCCTTTCCGCATTTTGGGCAATGCGGCACACCAATTCTTGCATACAACAAACGAAAATAATCATAAATCTCTGTTACTGTTCCCACTGTAGAACGTGGATTCCGATTCGTAGACTTCTGATCAATGGAAATTGCCGGTGATAGACCTTCAATCAACTCTACGTCCGGTTTTTCTGCCTGCCCTAAGAATTGCCTTGCATACGAAGACAAAGATTCCATATATCTTCTTTGTCCTTCTGCATATATGGTATCGAAAGCCAAAGAAGACTTTCCCGAACCGGATAAACCGGTCATAACCACCAGCTCATTTCTCGGAATATCAATATCAATATGTTTCAAATTGTGTTCGTTTGCTCCACGTATTTTAATAAACTCTTTCTTCTCTGCCATCATTTATCTCCTTCTGTCATTCCAAGCTACCTCAGGGTGGCATGTATGCCATTCCTTCTTCACTCTTTTCTGTCTTTCCCATTATGCATCAATATCTCGCAATGTAATCTTCAATTCCTTTAACTCATCACGCAGCATCGCCGCCAGTTCAAAGTTCAATTCTGCTGCTGCCTGATTCATCTTCTTGGTTTTCTTTGCAATGGCTTCCTCTAATTCCTTCTTGGTCATAGATTCTGCATCCTTGGTAGCTTCCTGAAGCTCTTCCAAATTATTCTCATTGCTGATAACATCTCGAATCTCCTTCACAATGGTCTTTGGAATAATGCCATGCTCCTGATTATAAGCATCCTGTATCTCCCGACGCCGATTCGTCTCTGTAATAGCGACCTGCATAGACTGGGTAACGGTATCCGCATACATAATCACCCGTCCTTCACTGTTCCGCGCTGCCCGCCCGATAGTCTGAATCAAAGAAGTTTCCGAACGAAGGAATCCCTCCTTATCTGCATCCAGGATAGCAACCAAAGTGATTTCCGGTATATCCAGACCTTCCCGTAATAAATTAATTCCTACCAGTACGTCAAAGACACCCAGACGTAAATCCCGCACGATTTCAATTCGTTCAAGCGTGTCAATATCCGAATGCAGGTATTTTACCTTAATTCCTACCTCTCGCATATAATCTGTCAAATCCTCTGCCATCCGTTTTGTCAAAGTCGTAACCAGAATCTTATGCCCTTGCTCGACTTCTTTATTGACTTCTGAAATCAAATCATCAATCTGTCCCTCTACCGGTCTGACATCAATCTTCGGATCCAACAATCCGGTTGGACGAATAATCTGCTCTGCCCGCAGCATTTCATGCTCCGTTTCATAAACAGACGGAGTAGCCGAAACGAATAAAAGCTGGTCTATTTTTGTTTCAAATTCCTCAAAATTCAATGGCCGGTTATCCATTGCTGACGGCAATCGAAAACCATAATCTACCAACGTTGATTTTCTGGAACGGTCTCCTGCATACATGCCACGAATCTGTGGAACTGTTATATGAGACTCGTCAATAATCATCAGAAAATCATCTTTAAAGAATTCCAATAATGTATTCGGTGTGGCTCCGGGTGCTAACCCTGCCAATGGACGGGAATAATTCTCAATTCCCGAACAAAAACCCGTTTCTCGTAACATTTCCATATCAAAATTGGTTCGTTCAGCAATCCTCTGTGCCTCAATTAATTTCTCTCTTTCCTTAAAATATGTTACCCGTTCTGCCAGTTCTGCTTCAATCTCCCGGATGGCATGATTCATCTTTTCCTTCGCTACTACATAGTGAGATGCCGGAAAAATACAGGTAAAATTTAAGGACTTGTGAATCTCTCCGGTCAAAGGGTCGAATTCTGTAATCCGGTCAATTTCATCTCCGAAGAATTCTACCCGCACCGCATTTTCAAAGGTGGATACCGGAATAATTTCCAATACATCCCCCTTCACACGGAAAGTACCTCGTTTGAAATCCATATCATTTCTTACATACTGAATATTAATCAGTTCCCGAATAACATCATCTCTGTCTTTATTCATACCCGGACGCAAGGAAATCATCATTTCCCGGTAATCATCCGGATCACCGATACCGTAAATACAGGACACGGATGATACAACTATAACATCCCTTCGCTCAATCAGAGCCGCTGTTGCACTATGTCGCAACTTATCTATCTCGTCATTCACAGAAGAATCCTTTGCAATATACGTATCCGTAGAAGGTACATATGCCTCCGGCTGATAATAATCATAATAGGACACAAAATATTCTACCGCATTGTGAGGAAAAAACGCCTTAAATTCACTGTAAAGCTGCGCAGCTAATGTCTTATTGTGTGCGATAATCAAGGTTGGCTTATTCAATTGTGCAATCACATTTGCCATGGTAAATGTCTTACCGGAACCGGTTACACCCAGAAGCGTTTCAAATTGATTCCCCTCCTGAAAGCCTTTTACTAATTGTTCAATAGCCTGTGGCTGGTCGCCGGTTGGTTCATATTCAGATACTAATTCAAAATGATCCATGCTACACCTCTCACTAATGCATATTTCAATCCGACCTAAGGACTCCTCCCACCTTCGGTGGGTCCCTCCTCAGGTCATGTCCATACTTATACTAACTATTTTATTCTTTTCTATAATCCGACCTAAGGACTCCTCCCACCTTCGGTGGGTCCCTCCTCAGGTCATACTATACCATAATTTTTTTTATAAGTACAGCATTTTCGAACATTTGTTCATTCTTGTTTTATATAATACTTCAAAAATCTGGTATTTTACTATATTAATCTGACATTTTGTGTTATACTTATACCTATATTAAGGTACGAAATAACATTCATACATACGCAAACTATTGGATCGTGCAAAATCAAATATAAAAGAACGGCATCAGGACTCTGCCATCTACGATGACACCTCATGCCAAGTATTGTAAGGGGATACATTATGAAAAAAACGTCAAAATCATGGATTGCCGCAGGACTACTCACCATTGCCGCAACCATAACCACTATATACTGTTTACTGGAATACCGAAGCTCCGTTTTGATGGTCGGCATTTCCAGCTTATTCTTGCTGGCTTCTGCTTTCTGGCTATTTCTTAGTCTTTCCAAACTGGAAAAGAACATACCAACACCTTCTGTTGGAGAAGAACAGCGGGAGCGCATGAATTATGAAGGTATGAAATTACAGGGTGAGGAATTAATTCGTCTGGTAAACACATTAGGAAAAGGTACTTATGTGTATAGCAAGCGTTCTTCCGAGCATTTAGAGGAACTCCTTAGTCAGATTACACAGAACCAGCAGGCAAATGAAGCCCTTATCCAGTCATTAATGCAGGAGCAGACAAAGGCTGCAAAGTTCCAAGTAAAATATAAACAGGATGACACCTCAAAGGTGATTGCCACATTAACTGCGAACTTTTCACAGATAAACGAGAATCTAGATAAATGTATTCAAGCTATTGCAAGCCGGAAGCCGGAAACAAGTTCTGCCTCCAATGACAGCATTGCCACTTCATTAACTGATTTATCCAAGGAATTGGCCTGCATCAATAACAGTATTCAAGCGCTGCAGCTACAATTGACCGCTTCCGTTCAACAGCCGATTATGTACGCCCCTGTACAGCCACAACCAATGTCGGCAGGCATTGAAACCTCTTTTGAGACTACTCCGAATATGGGCACAGCAACTTCTGTTCAAGAACCTTCCAACATAACAGAACCTGAGAATGTAGACGAGGTTGCTGTCACTGAAGAAGCTGTTACAGAGAAACCGACTGCCGAAGAGCCGACTGACATCTCCTCTATCATTTCTGATGATCCAAACAAACAGCTATCTGCGGATGAAATTGCGGCATTATTTGCTGCCTTAGGTTAAATATACAAGATACGGTAAAAGCACCGATATTTGAAACCGTTTCAAATATCGGTGCTTTTACTTTGTAGTGTAGAAGTATTCCGTTCCCAGAACACCCCATCTCGATAGCCTTGAATGGTTTTGTCTTCTTCTGCCATTTCCAGCCGTTTTTGTGTCCATGCACAATACAATTCGTTTAGTTCAATTCCTACGAAATTACGTCCCAATTTCTTTGCTGTAACAGCAGTGGTTCCGGCTCCGGAAAAGGGGTCTAAGATAATATCTCCGGGATTACTACTTGCTAATATCAGTTTTGCCATCAATTTTTCCGGCTTCTGTGTTGGATGCGCTGTATTTTCTGCCATCGACCAGTAAGGAATAGTAATATCATCCCAGAAATTAGAAGGACAGGTATTACGAAACTTCCCTGCTTCGGTTTCCTCCCAATCTTTCGGAGTTCCGTTTTCTCGATATGGAGCCACTACTTTTCTTCGAATTTTTACTGCATCAACGTTAAACGTATATTGCTCCGACACAGTAGAAAACCAGATATCCTCCATGCCATTCTTCCAGTTTTCTTTTGCTCCTCTTCCCTTTTCTCTCTGCCAGGTAATACGATTACGCAGACAACTATATTCCCGCAGAACTTCACCTATTACGATACTGCTTTTCCAGTCACAGCATACATAGATACTTGCAGTAGACTTTAACAATGGAAGAACCAACTCCAGCCATGCTTTTGTGTATTCCCGATACTCTGTTTCTTTCTTTTTTGAAAAAGAATTTCCATGATAATTCTTTGACAGATTATAAGGTGGGTCTACAATTAACAGGTCGACAAAGCCTTGTGGCAGGTGCGATAATATCTGAAAGGTATCTCCAACTATTATCTGGTTCTGAATTACTGCAACATCTACATCTTCGTTTACACGGATACAACGCTTCAAATATTCCGTTCCTTCATCTATCGGAAAATCAATCGTCTTATTTCTATCTGCCTTAATCCTTGTCATACTTGCTCTTTCCTATCATTCATTGGTTGTCAGAATTTCAATTGCCTTTTGTAATTGAGTATCCTGCTCCTCCGGGATTACCGGTTCATACCGTAATTCTTCCGGTAACTCAACGACTACATCCGGTTCTATTCCTATCTTATGAATATCATTGCCATTTGGAGTAAAGTATTTTGCAATGGTCAGCTTAATAGCAGAACCATCACTTAATGGAATTACCTGCTGTACAATTCCCTTTCCAAAGGTAGTGGTTCCTACAAGCGTTGCCCTACCATAGTCTTTCAAACATCCGGCAAATATTTCTGAAGCACTGGCGCTGTTACCATTTACCAATACTACGATTGGGATATCTAAAGAATCTTCACTATCCGCTTCATAAATCTCCAGCGTATTTCCATCCTTGTCTTCAGTATAAACAATTGTTCCACCATCCAATATCCGATTACACATATCAGTAGCAACATTTACATAACCGCCAGGATTATTTCGTAAATCTACAATTAAGCCATTCATTCCTTGTGCCTGTAAATCATCAATTGCAATACGAAATTGTTCTGACGTAACCTCACAAAACTCCGTTACCTCTATGTAACCAATTTGATTTTCTTTCATACTATAGCTGATGGATGAATTTTCAATGGTACGTCGTTCTATCGTCAGGGTCAATTCTTCTTCCGTACTTGGACGATATACCGTTACATCAACTGTTGTTCCCGGTTCGCCTTTAATCCAGGTAACTACTTCAGAAACGTCTTCTCCATTTAGTTCACGTCCATCTACACCTGTGATAATATCCTTTGGAAGCATTCCTGCGTCTTCTGCACCGCTACCTTGGAATACACGAATAACTGTCAATGTTTTCGTTTCAACGTCCTGTTGAATTGAAACTCCAATTCCTTGATAAGAACCACTCGAAGACTCCATCATATCAGCATATTCCTCAGCCGTATAATAAACAGAATATGGGTCATCCAGACTCTCCATAATTCCTTTGTAGATATACTCTTCCCGTTCTTCATCATCGCTGGCTTCAAAATAGAAATTTTCGTCAATAATTTCATTAATACAATCTATTTTATCTTCTACTTCATCTGAATATATGGAGGTGCCGGTTCCACTACCACTTCCCCATGCTCCACTCTGAGTGTTGCCTGTAGATTGACCATTTTGCCACAAATTATAATTGGAAAAACATCCGGTACAGAGCAAGGATATCATTGATAAACCTAACCCGGCTTTTATATACTTTCTCATACTTCCTATTCCTTTCAATTGAAATTTTCCGTTCATACAGAAAATCCTCTCTGAACTGATCTTATCAGTATCATTCCTATTCCCCTATTAATAATATTGAAGCGGATCCACATTATATGCAGATGTATAACCACCTACGCCCACACCAAAATGCAAATGCGGCCCCGTTGACCAGCCAGTAGACCCAATCAGCAAAATGGTATCACCGGCATTTACATACTGTCCTTCCGTTACACAAAGGGACGAAGCATGCATATATATCGTATACAGTCCATTACCATGACTGATAACAACCCAGTTACCCGCAGAAACACTATAGCGGGCAATAACAACCACACCACTTGCTGCAGCAACTGCCGGGGTACCGGTAGGAGCACCAATATCAATACCCTTATGATTTGCATTTACATATCCACCGTCCGGTGTTCGATATCCAAAATACGAAGTAATTCTAGTGCTGGATGGGCATGGCCATAATAATGCACCTCCAGAATACGGAACAAATTCCGAATTGTTTTGTGCCGCCCGTTCCAGTTCTGCAATTCGAGTGGCTGCCGCCTGTACTTCAGCATCATATTGTGCAATTAATTGTTCCTGCCTGCTGATTAAATCCTCATATTCTGCAACTTCCTGTGCCTTTTCATCGATCAATGTATTCACCGTTGCTTCTTTTTCCTGTGCCTGTTCTGTCAATTGTTCTACCGCAGTCAAATCCATCTGTAAAAGCTGTTCATCATTGGCAATCTGTTCTCTGGTTGCCACCAGTTGTTCCAGCATTTTATAATCATAATCAGCCATTGCAGAAACATATTCCGGCTGATTCAAAATATCACTCATGGATTGAGAGTTCAACAACGCATCTGCATAATTGGCGCCATCATTTTCATACATAAACTGAATCCGGCTACACATATCCGCATACTGCTGCTGTTCTTTTTCCTTTGCAACTACTAATTCTTCCTGTTTTTTTGTGATTTGTACTTCCAAATCTGCCTTCTGATTATTCAAATCCGTAATATCCGCTTGGATATCTGCTAATTGTGTATCTAACTCGGTAATCCAGGCTTCTATATCACTCTTTTTACTTTCCAATCCGGCAAGAATCGATTCCGCATCCTCTTTCTTGTTCTCTGCATCCTCTTTATCCTGCTGTGCGTCCTCCATGGAGCCTGCATACACCTGCGTCGAAAGCAGACAAACCATCAACAGGGCAACCGCACCTTTTATAACATGTAACCATTTCTTCATATTAATCACCTAGACCTTCAAATGCTTCCTTGTTGTTATTAAACTACCTACAAATCCTATACCCACACCAATCAGCAGGCAAACCGGCACCAATACCTGGAACACTTCATTTCTTGGTAAAAATTTCAACCAGCTTGCCAAATCTGAAAACGTATTTGTTAAAAAGTCTGTTACCATCTTATACATGAAAAATAAAAATACACAAGGAATGGCAGAACCTACCAAACCAATGGTAATACCTTCTACAATAAATGGAGTTCGAACAAAGAAATCAGTTGCTCCAATTAATTTCATAATGGAAATTTCCTCTTTTCGAATTGTAATACCTATGGTAATCGTATTGCTAATCAAGAAAATGGAAACCAATAACAGAATTACAATGACGCCTACAGATGCATAACCAACCAATGCATTAATAGATTCTAACTGTTTGGCAGTGGCTTCCGAACTCTTTACCTTCCGCACGCCGTCCAAGCCCTCTAAGAATTCTACGAATTCTACCTGCTTCTCTACTTCTGTAATCGTTATGTTATAAGAAGCGTAGTCTGCCAGCGGATTATCTGTACCAAAGGCAGCGTCAATCTTTTCCTGATCGCCATGGAATAATTCATTGGAATACTGTTTCCATGCATCCTCTGCGGACATAAAATCCATGGTGTTGACCTCTGGTCGAACCCGAATTGCTTCTCCTATTTCGTCAATCTTCTCCTGAGAAATTCCCGAATCAAAAAAGACCGTAACTGCAACCGATTCCTCCATCTGTTGCATAATCGCTTCAAAATTCATAACAATAGCATAAAAAGTACCAAAAAGAAACAGACAAGCTACTATGGTACCAACAGACGCCAGCGAGAATAATAAATTTCTCTTAATATTTTTTAGTCCTTGCAAAAAGCAATACCACAATGTACTAATCTTCATCTATATATCCACCCTTTTTCTCATCACTAATAATCGTACCTTTTTTCAAAGTTACGACTCTTTTTTTCATTGCATTTACAATTTCCCGATTATGGGTTACTACGACAACCGTTGTGCCCCTTTTATTAACTTCTTCCAATAGGTTCATAATATCCCAGGAATTCTTTGGATCCAAATTACCGGTTGGCTCGTCCGCTAATAAAATGGATGGATTATTCACCAATGCCCTTGCCAAAGCAACCCTCTGCTGCTCACCACCGGAAAGCTCCTTTGGAAACGACTTATATTTATCTCCCAGACCTACCATAGTCAACATAGAAGGCACCTGTCGGCGGATATACCGTGGTGGTGTTTCTACTATTCTTTGTGCAAAAGCAACATTCTCATATACATTTCTATCCTTTAACAATCGGAAATTCTGGAATACTACTCCAATATCCCGTCGAATTTTCGGAATATCTTTCCGCTTCACTTTCGAATAATCTTTTCCGTTTATCATAATGGTTCCTGCTGTAGGATCCAACTCTTTTAATAAAAGCTTCATTAATGTTGTTTTACCGGAACCGCTACTGCCGACGATGAATACAAATTCGCCCTTTTCAATGGTAATACTGACATCATTTAATGCAGTTGTTCCGGTAGGATATTTCATTGTTACATGGTCAAGCACTAACATATCTTGTGCCCCTTTCGCTATTTAATGTAAGTCCTTCTGCCTAATAATCTAATGACTCCATATATTTCATATATTTTACAACCATCAATGCAATTTTAAACGTAATGGCATCTTCAAACACACGCAAGTCTAATCCGGTACTCTTCTGCAACTTATCCAGTCGGTATACCAGTGTGTTACGATGAATATATAACTGACGGGAAGTTTCTGAAACATTCAAGCTATTCTCAAAAAACTTGTTAATTGTTCCCAAGGTTTCCTCATCAAATTCATCTGGAGACTTTCCATCAAAAATCTCCTTAATAAACATTTTGCAAAGAGGAATTGGCAACTGATAAATCAAACGTCCGATTCCCAAATTGCCATATGCAATTATATTACGGTTTCCATAGAAAATCTTTCCTACATCCAAAGCCATTTTTGCTTCTTTATAGGATCTGGAAACCTCCTTGATTTCATTTACAATGGTTCCATATGCTACATGAACGGTAGACATGGCTTCCGTATTCAACATATCTACAATTACTTTTGCAGTCTTATTCAAATCCTCATAGGTTTCATTTGCTTTTACTTCTTTTACAAGAATAATATTCTTCTCATCTACAGCAGTGATAAAATCCTTAGACTTTGCAGAGAAAATATTACGTACCGTTTCTAATGCATTATTATCCTTTTCATTCTTTGTTTCAATAATGAAAACAATTCTACGTACATCTGTGTCAATATGAAGCTTCTTTGCACGATTATAAATATCAACCAATAATAAATTATCCAGAAGAAGATTTTTAATAAAGTTATCCTTATCAAATCTCTCCTTATATGCAATTAATAAATTTTGCATCTGAAATGCTGCAATTTTTCCAATCATATACACATCATCGGTCTCTCCCTTTGCAAGGATGATGTATTCCAACTGGTTATCATCAAACACTTTAAAAAACTGGTAGCCCTTTAACACCTGGCTCTCTGCCGGTGATTCTACAAACGCTAATACTTCCTGTTCGTACTCGTCAGCATCCCGTAAGGTTGATGCCAATATTTTCCCCTCCGTATCCATGACACATAAATCAATTCGTGTAATGGACTTTATCCCTTCGATTGTATCTTGAAGGATTTGATTTGAAATCATCTTATCCACTCCTTTACATATTATTTTACTACACCAATACCTTGTTTCAAGCCAAACCATATGTTGGCCTATTACTTAATAATATATATTAAGTTGGGCAAAAAAAAAAGAGGAAATACAGATTTTTTCTGTATTTCCTCTAAAAGTTCATAGTTTAGACAAACTTTCATTTAGACTAGTTAACTACTACCTGCTCTGTTTCCTTATCGAAGATATGAATCTTGCTTAAGTCAAATGCTAACTGAACAGTATCACCAGGTCTTGCAGTTGTACGAGCATTTACTCTTGCAGTAATGTCGAACTGGTCAATGGTGAAGTATAAGTAAACTTCTGCACCTAACATTTCATAAATGTTAATCTTAGCATCAATGATACTTTCTGGAGAAGACTCGATGAACAACTGCTCATCATGAATGTTCTCTGGACGAATACCAAGAATAACTTCCTTATCAATGTAGTTCATTTCAATTAACTTAGCAGCCTTTGTATCAGGTACCTTAATTGAATGTGAACCAAACATTAATAATACATCTGAACCAGACTTAACTACCTTACAATCAATGAAGTTCATTGGAGGCATACCCATGAAACCAGCTACGAATAAGTTACATGGCTTATCGTATAAGTTCTGTGGAGTATCTACCTGCTGAATAATACCATCCTTCATAACTACGATTCTGGTACCCAGCGTCATAGCTTCTGTCTGGTCATGTGTTACGTAGATAATCGTTGTCTGTAATCTCTGATGCAACTTAGAAATCTCAACACGCATCTGAACACGCAACTTAGCATCCAAGTTTGACAAAGGCTCATCCATCAAGAATACCTTTGGCTCACGTACGATTGCACGTCCCATAGCAACACGCTGTCTCTGACCACCAGATAAAGCCTTTGGCTTACGATCTAACAAATGTTCAATGTCAAGAATCTTAGCAGCTTCATGTACCTGCTTGCTGATTTTCTCAGCAGGAACCTTTCTTAACTTCAAACCAAATGCCATGTTATCAAATACACTCATGTGTGGATACAAAGCGTAGTTCTGGAATACCATTGCAATATCTCTATCCTTTGGTTCTACGTCATTTACTAATCTGTCGCCAATCCACAACTCACCCTGAGTAATGTCTTCCAAACCAGCAATCATACGTAATGTAGTAGACTTACCACAACCAGATGGTCCTACGAAAATGATAAACTCCTTGTCTTCAATTTCAAGATTAAAATCCTTAACTGCGTTAAAGCCGTTTGGATAAATCTTGTAAATATTCTTCAGTGATAAACTAGCCATTCAAAATTCCTCCTTGGATTATGCTTAATATTCTGACTAACGATAGTCCTATGATACCTCATTTGCCCCGTAAATACCATATTACTATTCCACAAATAAATTTTCCTTAATTTGTGGATTCTGTATAATGGTTTTTTTTTTTATGCAAATCTATTAACTTTTCTTACTATTTATCGTATATTCTGCCCTATAGTTTGCAAACCCCTCGCCTACCGTTTCGGCAGCATTTGTTACAATCACAAAGGCGTTCGGATCAATGTCAAACACAATTTCTTTCAATTCCACAATTTCTTTTCTGGAAACCACACACATCAGCATATTTCGCTTTTTCCCTGTGTGCATGCCCGTCACTTCAATACCCGTTACGCCCCGCCGAACCCGTTCCATAAAACATCGACTGATTTCCAATGCCTTATCAGAAATCACATAGCTTACTCTTGAGAACTTCAGCCCATTCATGATTCCATCTGATACTTTGGTAACAATAAAAATAGCCACCAGTGCATATAGGGCATGTTCCAATCCAAAAATCAACGCACCAACTATTACAATACTTCCATCAACCACTGCCAATATTTGTGCCTCTGACAAATGGCGAAATCTCTGTTGCAGCAAAATAGCCAGCAAATCTGTCCCTCCGGTCGTTGTGCCTGCTGCAAAAACCAAACCTAAGCCTAACCCCATTAAAACCGCACCGGAAATAGTATTCAATAATGCATCCTGTGTCGGTAGTGGTGTGATTGGTATCACCCCCAGGTATCCGGTGAAGACCAACATGGAAAGCAGCCCCTTCTTCACAAACCGCCCACCCATATAATGATATGCAAACAAAAACAAAGGAACATTGCAGATTAGATTGGTCATCCAAAGCGGAATCCCTTCTTTACCCACAATATTCCTTGTCAATTCTTTTATAATAATTCCGATACCAGTCACTCCACCAGTTACTAACTGCATTGGCTCAAACACACAATTTACTGCCACTGCCATCAAACCGGTACCAACCAAAATCATAAGTCCACTGAGCACCTGATTTTTATTTCTAAATACGTTCATCCTTTTTCTGTTCCTTTAAGCTATATTTGTGCAGACGTTGTTTTAACACTCTGCTCATAGTTATAGTATGGAACAATTTTTGCTTTTTAGACATTTCATCCATCAGAAGCTGACCGACGCAAATGCAAAGTCTTGCATTCGTTTTATTCCTATCGCACTCCAAATACCGTCGCAATTCACCGGCATGGACACACAAAATCAGAATTTCCGGTGCAATGGAATTAATTTCATTAATCATCATTTCAGATGATTGCATATCATTTAAGCATATACCATGAATCGCCAGATACGGATAAGTTTTGCGGATTCCACTTGTCACAAAGTCTAACTCTTTTCCATTCTCCATCAAAAAGCATATATCTAATCCCATGTCTGCGGCATACTCACACATTTTCATTATATAGTTTTGAACCGAGAATTCCATCTTTTCATGTCGTTCCTTTTTAGGGAACAGGGAACGAACTGCATCGTCGCCCGGAAGCCAAATCATCTGTGGATTCTGTTTCAAGGTTTCTTTGGCATCTGCCATAACTCCACATTGCTCTGCACCTATGAAAGATATTGTGTACAGCGCCGGTTCTTCCAAAAAATCACAACTTCCCTGATACGCCTGTTGTTCACTATATATTTGAAATGGTATACCAAATAGCTTTCCTTGATTGTTCATGCTTTTCATCAAATCCACAAAGTATTATTGTACATCCTCTGTACCAATAATAATCTGAATCTCTGCCCCACTGCTAATGGTTCCAACTTCTACTGTTGCATTCTGGAAGTATCCTACCAAATCCTGACCCATGCCATCTTGGGATACAATGATTTTGGTACTGGTTAAGGTTTCTGTCTCGTAGTTTCCAATCTGAGATACTGTAAAGCCTTCTCCATTCAATTTTTCCTGCCAGCCGGCTGCAACTCCCGCTGTATCCGTGCTGTTTAATACTTCTATGGAATGTCCAACAGAGGAAATCGGTTCTACTGTTGTCGGTTCTTCACTTGTTGGTTCTGCTGTGTCAGATGCAGGTTCTAATGTATCGCCGGAATTAATATCTTCCGTGGAAATCGGTGTATCCTCGGTAGAATTCTTATTACTTTTTCCACCACCAAATACCTGTATCATAAAATATATTGCAAATATTACAATTGCAACACCTAAAATTACAATTAATGTCTTTAAAAACGCTTCACCAAATACTTTTAACATCTTCTTATTCAACTCAAAAACCTCCCAACACATTTATCACTTGTCGAAAAAACTCTGTAACTGAGTATATCAGACAAAACTTTCATTTTCAAGTCTATTGATTCTATGTTATATTATTTTTAAGAATTTCTTGCAGTTTTATTCTTATGGAGCTGCAAAATAAGGAACAGAACGGAGACTTCCATATGTCAAAATCAGCTATTATTACCGGTGCTTCCAGCGGCATCGGAAAATCCATTGCTTTGCAACTGGCAAACACCTACGACCGGCTTGCCATTACCTCCTGCCACCACACAGAAGAGCTTATGAATACCAAAAAAATACTAACCGATTTGGGTGTGGAATGCATTGCCCTTTCCGGGGACAGCAGTGATGCTTCATTTGTTCAAAATTTTGTCTCTACTATTATTTCCACCTGGGGACAAATTGATACTCTTGTTAACAACGCCGGAATTTCATATGTTGGCCTTCTTACCGACATGACAATTGATGAATGGCACCATATAATTAATACGAATCTTTCTTCTGTATTCTATTACTGCCATGAAGTTGTCCCGCATATGGTACATGAGCACACCGGACGTATTCTGAATATTTCTTCTGTCTGGGGCGAGGTAGGCGCCTCATGTGAAGCGGCTTATTCGGCCAGCAAAGGAGGAATTAATGCTCTTACCCAGTCTTTGGGAAAAGAATTAGCCCCTAGCGGAATTGCCGTTAATGCTATATCCTGTGGTGCTGTTCAAACAAAAATGAATGCCTGCTTTTCCCAAGAAGAGATTGCAGCATTAGAAGAATCCATTTCGATTGGCCGAATGGCTACGCCTGAGGAGGTTGCCTCTTTCGCTGCCAGAATATTAGAATCTCCTATCTACCTAACCGGTCAGGTGATTCGATTTGACGGCGGATGGATTTAACCCGGATGATTCATACAATCTTCCAGCGAAACTTTGCACACTTCTATCGGCTGTAATTTCTTTGTGCATATACAGCATTGATAACCTGTCTCTAATGGTATCCATTGGCAGACAGGTTTTTGATTACCCAACAATCCTTGCTCCAAAAGCACCTGCTTATTTTCCTTACTAACCAATGGCAATATGGTAATTTCACCCGTTTTTCGATTGGTTTGAAAACTGCTCAGCGGTAACGAAAATCCCAATCCGCATAATTTCATAAAGCTTTCTTTCATGGTCCAATACATGGCAAATACCTTGGATCTTTCTTCTTCAGAGCTAGAAAGAATATCCGCTACCTCCTCTTCATGAAAGAATCGTCTTACCAATCGTTCACTGTATTTTTTTTCCTGTTCAACATCAATGCCAAGAGAAACGTCACCCACACCACAAACAATCCAGTTTCCTGCATGACTTAAGTTATAATGTACATTTTCTTGTCCGATTAGAAATGGTTTGCCTTGTGTGCCTTGTCCTATTCTTATTTTATCTGCTGAGATACCATATTCCTTCCAAAGTACATATTCCTCTAACAGCCCTGTTGCCATTCCCTTGGATTGGTCCTCTAAACGCCGAAAACGCAGGGCTTTCGCCTTGCGTTCCGGTGTTAATATATCCAATGCCTGTTGTCGTTCCCTTTCATTCAGTTCCCGTTCCAATTTCAAAGAATATATTCGTATCATAATTAACTCATTTCTAAGTGTTCTGTTCTAACTGCTCTAACACCTTTGTTAATACCTTAATCTCAGTTTCTTTTGCAGCAGTTAAATACTTTCTAAAACGATCCGCTCTTTCAATTTCTTCCGTAATAGAAATACGAACCAGCAGATTTCTTGCAGTCTGTGTATTCTCAACTACGGTTGTATACTCATCCACAATTGCCTGACTAAATGGCAGATAATCATTTGCCATCAGATATTTGATACGCTCCAGCATCAATACCTTATGGTCATAAATCAAATGCAATGAACGGATATCATAATCCGGTTCTTCTGCACCTAACTGCTTCTCAATCTGTTCAATTACCTTGTCATATACATCTACACCAAAGGTAGTATCATTGAACCGATTTCTCATCATTCTGAAATGATTCTTTGTATCTTCACAGTTCAAATACTCTCTTAAGGTCTGCTTAATCAGGGTAATATCCAAATCATAATATGTGGTTTCATTATTCTTGAGAATTACATATAATCCTCTGGTCCCCTTGTAATCATCCTTAAACATATGATCTTCCGGTGCACTGATTACTTCATATCCCCGTTCTACATCACTAAAGGATACCGTAGAGTATGTATAATGCTCACCAAAAGTAAAGTCACCAACATAGAAGATTTCCTTCTCAATATTGTAACCATAAATAAACAGCTCGTGTGGGAACTTATAATCTACCTCAGCATTGCAAAGAATCTTTGCTTCATCGAATACGCCATATACATAGCCGTTCAAATCGATGGTCTTAATTACAAAGTCAATAATGTTACCACAATAGTTTTCAACCTGTTCCTTTGTCATTAAGGAGAAAATCAAATACGGACACTCCTTTAAGGAACTACTACCCGGCATCATATCTGTAAACAGCATATCATCACCGGTGAAAATCTCATTAATTGTATAGCACCGTAACTGAATATAGTTACTGAAAATCCATTTTCTTGCATTCTCATCATTTCCTAAAATGGAAAATAATGTTGCATGCCACTGCCAAGAAGTTATACCCGGATACGTTACATCCAAAATCTTTTCGTTTGCCATGTGTTTATCCTCCAATTCCCAAAAATTAGTTCATTTTCTTTTCTACAGATTCGATAACATCATCAAAGCTGGAATACTTATTCAATGCTAATTCACTATCATCGAACGCCACATTAAACTTGTCTTCAAGCCCAACCAACAGTTTAATGATTGATACTGAATTCACATCATAATCGTCTGTAATCGATGCAGAAGTATCTACAGTTGCAACATCCAATTCCGGGAGTACTTCTTCAATTACTTCCAAAGACTGCTTCTTAATTGTTTCCTTATCCATTCTATTTCCTCCAATCATCTTATTTCCCTTGTGCCTTCTCCCTGCACATCATAATTCTATTTTAATATGAATCTCTTACAATTACAATCTTTTTTCCACAGATTACAAATTCTTAATCCGTTCCACTGCGGCCAATGTATTCTCATAAGAGCCAAATGCAGTCAGACGGAAATAGCCTTCACCACTTGGTCCAAAACCGGAACCAGGAGTACCTACCACATTTGCATTTTCCAATAAATAATCAAAAAAGTCCCATGAAGTCATATTGTTCGGTGTCTTTAACCAGATATACGGAGCGTTCACGCCACCGGATACTGTATATCCCATATCTGCAAGCCCCTCTTTAATTATCTTTGCATTATTCATATAGTATGCAATCTGTGCAGCAGTCTGTTTTCTGCCTTCTTCACTATACACAGCATCTCCTGCTGCCTGTACAATATATGGAGCACCATTAAATTTGGTTCCATGTCTTCTTGCCCATAAGCCATGCAAAGCCACTCCATCTGCACTCTTCAAATCTTTTGGAACCACGGTAAATCCAAGACGGGTTCCGGTAAAGCCTGCATTCTTTGAAAAACTTCTCAACTCGATAGCACAAGTTCTGGCACCCTCACATTCATAAATGGAATGCGGCACATCTGCTTCACTGATATAGGCTTCATAGGCTGCATCATAAATAATGACGGCACCAATCTTATTGGCATAATCTACCCATTCCTGCAATTGTGCCTTACTGATTGTAGCACCTGTCGGATTATTTGGGAAACACAGATAAATTAAATCCGGATTCTCCTTTGGAAATTCCGGTGCGAATCCATTTTCAGCACTGCATGGCATATAGATAACGTCACTCCATAAGCCGGTTGTCCCATCATAGGTTCCGGTTCTGCCTGCCATTACATTGGAATCCACATATACCGGATATACCGGATCACAAACTGCAATCTTGTTATCCAGACTAAAAATCTCCTGAATATTGGCAGAATCACTTTTGGCACCATCACTAACAAAAATTTCATCTGCTGCTATCTGTACCCCTTTTGCTATATAATCATTTTCAGCAATGGTATTTCTAAGAAATTCATATCCTAAATCCGGTGCATATCCCTTAAAGGTCTTTGCATCTGCCATTTCATCCACAGCAGAATGCAGACGTTCAATCACAGCCGGTGCTAATGGCTGGGTAACATCACCAATTCCAAGACTGATAACCTGCTTGTCCGGATGCTCGCTTTTATAAGCATTTACTTTCTTCCCAATAGTTGAAAATAAATAACTTCCCGGTAATTTCAAATAATTCTCGTTTACTTTAAACATTCTGTTTTCCTCCTAGTTTCTGATTTATCAATCAGTACCTAACTTACAGATACCGTAATGCACTACTTTATTTCTCCGTCAAATACCACTTTTGCCGGTCCTGTCATATATACCTTGTTCGTAGCTCTATCCCATTTTACCTTAAGGTCACCGCCCAGAAGATGCAATGTTATTTCATCCTCTGTTCTATGATTCAGAATACAGGCTACCGTGCTGGCACAGGCTCCGGTTCCACAAGCCAATGTTTCACCTGCACCACGTTCCCAGACACGCATATTCACTTCCTTGGAATTCAACACTTCTACAAATTCTGCATTCACCCTTCTTGGGAATACAGGATGATGTTCAAACAGTGGTCCTACTGTTTCCAACGGAAATTCCTTTACATCATCCACAAACATAACTGCATGTGGATTTCCCATTGATACACAGGTCATATGATATTCCGTACCGTCTATCGTAATGGGTTCACTCACGACCTGTTCCTTCTCAACCGCAACCGGTATTTGTCTTGCCAACAACTCCGGTGCTCCCATATCAACCGTAACCAAGGTAACCTTGCCATTCTCCACCTGTAATTTCAAGTATTTAATACCTGCCAGTGTTTCAATTGCAAGCTCCGTTTTATTCGTCAAACCATAATCGTATACATATTTTCCAACACAACGAATTCCATTCCCACACATCTCTGCCTGAGAACCATCTGAATTATACATGTCCATACGAAAATCTGCTATATCAGAGGGACATATGAGTATCAAGCCATCGGAACCTATTCCAAAATGGCGGTCACTATACCGGATTGCCAGTTCTTCGGGATGCTCTACCGATTCCTGAAAACAATTTACATAGATATAATCATTTCCAAGCCCTTCCATTTTAGTAAACTTCATAGCAATTTCCTCCATGATTAGAATATTTCTAAAATCATTTGAGCAGTTTCAACCATATTTACTCCGGTATCCATGCTTCTCTTTTGCAAATATTTATGTGCTTCCTCTTCTGTCATTTTTTTCTGCTGTTCCAAGCGTAGCTTTGCACTTTCGATGACTGCCCGTTCTTCTTGTGACCATTGCCTTGGATGTGCTTTCCGTTTCTTCCTCTTTTGATAAAGTCCTTCTATAAGAATTCGTGTGGTTTCTATTAATTCCTGTGCCCTAATCGGCATGGACAGACATACCACCTTGCTTCGGTCACATTCCGCATAATGATTCCTCGGAGCCACTACCAGCATTTCAAATGTATCCGGAAGGTATTCTAATAATTCTGTATACATCATGTCAGAAAACTTATAACCACAGATTACCAACGCTTCATCCATATCGCCAAAAAAAGTGATTGCCTGAGCACCGGTGGTAACTGCCGCTATAACATTTACTCCATTTCGAGTTAACAGACTTCGAATCCCTTTCGCTTCTTCTGCCTTTGGAAACACAACGATAACATTTATCATTGAGCACTCCTCCTCAAAATTATAGAGTGTGACTAAATCTTATATAAATATTCACTAATTTCCCACTGAGATACCTGCATACGGTAATGATCCCATTCAACCTTCTTTGCTTCCACATACTTCGAAAATACATGATTACCTAATACTTCTTTAATAAATGGGTCTTTTTCCATCTCAATGATTGCCTGATTCAAATCAGCCGGAAGACTCTCAATCTTTGCCCGTTTCATTTCACGCTCAGACATTTCAAAAATATTGCCATTTACAGACTTTGGTGGTTCCATCTTGTGCTTAATTCCGTCCAAACCGGCTGCTAAGCAAAGTGCGAATAACAAATATGGATTTGCTGCCGGATCCGGACTCCGAAGTTCTACTCTTGTTCCAGCTCCTCTGGATGCCGGAATACGAATCAACGGGCTGCGGTTGGTAGCAGACCACGCAATATAAACCGGTGCCTCATGTCCCGGAACCAAACGCTTATAGGAATTTACCAACGGATTGGCAATTGCTGTAATACCCTTAGCGTGCTTCATAATACCTGCAATGAAATAGTATGCTTCCTTGCTCAATCCATTTTCACCATTCGGATCATCGAAAATATTCTTCCCATCCTTTGTCAATGACATGTTTGTATGCATACCGGAACCGGCAATCCCATAAATTGGCTTTGGCATAAAGCTTGCAAACAAACCATTTCTCTTAGCCATTGTCTTAACGACCAGCTTAAAAGTCATAATATTATCAGCCGTTCCTAATGCCGGACCATATTTAAAATCAATCTCATGCTGTGCCGGTGCCACCTCATGGTGAGACGCCTCAATTTCAAAGCCCATTTCCTCTAATGTCAAAACCATATCTCTACGGGCATTTTCACCTAAATCCAGCGGGCTAATATCAAAATAACTTGCCTTCTCATGAGAAATCGTAGTCGGCATTCCATTGTCATCCGTATGGAATAAGAAGAATTCGCACTCCGGACCTACATCAAATCGATATCCCATATCTGCAGCTTCCTGTAACACTCTTCTTAATACATATCTTGGATCGCCCTCAAATGGTGTACCATCTGCCTTATATACATCACAAATCAAACGTGCAACCTTACCCTGCTGTGGTCTCCAAGGGAAGGTCTCAAAGGTATCCAAATCCGGATACAAATACATATCAGACTCCTCGATACGCACAAAGCCTTCAATAGAAGAACCATCAAACATACATTTATTATCTAAAGCCTTCTCCAACTGACTGGATGTTATCGCTACATTCTTTAAAGAACCAAACATATCCGTAAACTGTAAACGGATAAATTCAATATCTTCCTCTTCAATTCTACGCATAATGTCTTGTTTCGTATACCGACTCATAATCATTCTCCTTTTCGTAAAACATATGCACCTTCACACAGATACATACTAAATATACTATTAAAATGAAAAAAGGACAAGCCATAAATGACTTGTCCCTAAAAAAACTTATTAATCCTGTACATATGGCATCAAAGCTACGTGACGTGCTCTCTTAATAGCAACTGTCAAAGCTCTCTGATGCTTTGCGCATGTACCTGTAATTCTTCTTGGTAAAATCTTACCTCTTTCAGATACAAACTTCTTTAAACGATTTACATCTTTATAATCGATAACTGCGTTCTTATCTGCGCAAAATACACATACTTTTTTTCTTCTGCGAACAGTTCTTCTTCTCATAGGAGCCTCAGAACGTTCAGCCTTGTCGCTCTTATTTACTGGCATTATTTTTACCTCCAACTTAGTTAAATGGCAACTCCTCTTCAGCACCATCCGGTATGCTCATAAAGCCATCACCAGCAGCCTGACTCGGAGACGGTCTGGAATCTGCCTGATAAGAAGAGCCACCGACATTACCTGCTGCGGCATTCTTACTCTCTGCAAATTCTATCTCTTCTACAATAATCTGTACGGAATATACCTTCTGTCCTTCTTTGTTCGTATAATTATCATTCTGTACCCGACCGGTAATTACTACTTTTGTTCCTTGTCTTAAATACTTCTCAACAAAATCAGCCTGCTTACCAAATACTGTACAATTGAAGAAGTCCGCATCCGGCTCTCCTTCCCGTTTCCATCTTCTGTCTACCGCAAGAGAAAATCTTGCAATGGCAGTCTGACTTGCTCCCTGAGAGTATCTAACTTCCGGGTCTCTGGTTAAACGACCCATCATAATTACTTTATTCATATCGGAAAACCCCTTTCAATTTACGCGTCCTGACGTACGCACAAATACCGAATTACTGGCTCCATGATACGAACATTTGCTTCGACCTGAGCTGGAACATCAGCTTCTGCTTCGAAAGTTACGAAGTAATAGTAAGCTTCAGTCATCTTCTGAATTTCGTAAGCTAACTTCTTCTTACCTTCGTCTTTAACTTCTGTGATTGTTCCGCCAAATCTTTCGATATAAGCCTTTGCCTTATCAACTGCAGCAACACGAGCCTCGTCTTCAAGCTTTGCGCTAACAACCAACGCTAATTCATATTTGTTCATGTCTTTGCACCTCCTTATGGTCTCTGGCCCTTTCTTCCTGAAAGAGCAAGGAAATTGTGTAATGTCTCACAGAACACTAATTTATCACACCCCGGCAGAAAATGCAAGTGTTTTTTAAGATTCCACAAATCCTCTAAAATTCTTTTCCACATCTTTTCTTGCTATCATAATCATGTGTCCACAGCCAGTACATTTCAAACGAAAGTCCATACCTACACGAAGAATTTCCCACGCATTTGTACCACATGGGTGTGCTTTCTTTAATTTAATAATATCTCCTAACTTGTAATCGTTTCCCATACCTTATTTTCCTCCTAACAAAATTTTACCACAAAAAAAGACGATTGCAAGCAATCGTCTTAAAGTAGCGGGGACAGGATTTGAACCTATGACCTCCGGGTTATGAGCCCGGCGAGCTTCCAGACTGCTCCACCCCGCGTTAAGGGTAAAAAGACATCTATACAGATGTCTTTGAGAGGCACGAGCCGGATTTGAACCGGCGATAGAGGTGTTGCAGACCTATGCCTTACCACTTGGCCATCGCGCCATATCATATTATATGCATTTAGTGGCAATTTATGCTATCGCCACTAAAATACTAGTGACCCTAACGGGATTCGAACCCGTGTTACCGCCGTGAAAGGGCGATGTCTTAACCGCTTGACCATAGGGCCTTATTATTTAACTCCCCGAGTAGGGCTCGAACCTACAACCCCACGGTTAACAGCCGTGTGCTCTACCATTGAGCTATCGAGGATTATTTAGGTATACACCCTCAAAGCATCATACAGAAATCTAAGTCATCTAATCCGTCTTTTCCGAAACCGTCCACTTCGCATGCTTCGCATACTCAGTGACCGCTTCCTTCCTTCTCTGGTCAAGCCCTCGACCTATTAGTACTTCTCAGCTCCATGTGTTGCCACACTTCCACCCGAAGCCTATCAACCTCGTCGTCTGCAAGGGGTCTTACTTCTTACGAATGGGATATCTTATCTTGAGGGGGGCTTCACGCT
>JAGAOO010000023.1 GCA_017623675.1 Lachnospiraceae bacterium | reverse complement strand
TAGATGTTCGGCGGATGAATATATATGCTTGAATGCAGACTCTAAAAGTACGTCGGTACTTGGATTGCGTCTTTTGCAATCCTATGTACCGCTACGTACTGACCGAAGTGCAAACGTGTCTGCATCAAGTATATATATTCGCAGCCGAACGCTAGTCAGTACGCTAAACCTTAATTTATCCAAGAAAGGAACCTCCATGAACCAGAACTTAAATCACTACAAAGTATTCTATACCGTAGCTAAACACAAAAACATATCGAAAGCAGCGGATACCCTTTTTATCAGTCAGCCTGCCATAAGCAAAACCTTGTCAAAGCTGGAAGAAAACTTAGGCTGTACCCTATTCAATCGTACGTCTCGTGGGGTAACTCTTACCACTGAAGGTCAGATATTGTATGAGCGGATTCGGGAAGCCTTTCAGGTAATTGATTCCGGCGAGGAGGAAATCCGTCACATTAATGAATTGGGCATTGGACAGATTCGGATTGGCGTCAGTACCACCCTATGCAAATACATTCTGTTACCTTATTTACAGGACTTTATCAAAGAATATCCCAACATCAAAATCACCATTGAATGTCAATCTACGCTTCATACTATTGAAATGTTAGAAAACGGTCTGATTGACATTGGTTTAGTCGGAGTTCCAAAAAACAAGCACAATATTGTCTTTCATGATATTATGCAGATTCAGGATACCTTTGTCGCAACGCAGGCTTATTTTGATAACCTTACCCTTCAAGACCAAGAGGAACAGGATTTATTTTTAACTGCTAATCTTATGCTCTTGGATGAAGAAAATATCACAAGACAATATATCAATGACTATTTTTATCAGAATCAAATCAAGACAAACCAGATTTTAGAGGTCAGCACTATGGACTTGCTAATTGAATTTGCCAAAATTGGATTAGGGGTTGCATGTGTGATTCGGGAATTTGTAGAAACAGAATTGGAACAAAGAACTTTAGTAGAATTGGCTATGCCGGAACCCATTGAACGAAGAAGCGTAGGATTCGCTTATTCCAAATCCCACGCTCCATCCAAAGCCACTATGCAGTTTATAAATTATATTCTATCGTGATTGTACTGTATATGTTCATCCGACAACTTTCAACATCCACATAATAAGGAAAAGTATACCGACTAAAATAAATATAATCCCTAAAATCCGGTTTGATTTACTACTCTGCTTTTCCATACCTGTAAATATTTCCTGTGGTTGGTTCGGATTAATCTTAATATCACATTCTTGTCCAATTTGCACTTTAGGTACTCTGGTCAGTTCATGAGACTGTACCTGATAAGTATTACCTTCGTAATCGAATTCATATAAAGTCCGATATTCTAAATGGTCACTTCGTTCATTTCTCTTTCCGGTACTTAAACGAATTGGCACATGGTCTATACACTTTGCCCTAACAGTTTTTGTGCAACGTCTTTCAATTTTGCTTCTGTCTTTTGCTCCCCAAAACACCATTATTCCAATAAAAACACAGAAAACTGCAAGTATTGCCATGCCAACTTTCCTCCAATCCAAATACAAGTTTCTATTATACTAATTCCAAAATGGTTACAGAAGCGATATGAACCATTCCACACATTCCAAAACAAGAGTTCCCAGCATACCCAATTGTTGCCCTGATGCTTCCAAATTACCAAGACTATCAAAATGATAGAAGCACACATATGGAGAACCAATTTCATAGCCATGAATGTTCAGCATCAGAACACCTAGGATTACACAAATAATTCCTGCAAATGCAAAAATCAAACGATTCAGCCAATTTCCCCTTTCAAAACAAATCACTTTTCTTCCCAGAACTGCCCATAAGATAATTGGTAACACCATCAAAACCAGCCATGGCAGAACTGTTTCTGTCGCAGACAGAACGATATCTCTATCATGTATGAGCATCCATACACCATCTCGCATATCTGCCAATCGCAAGAAATTTCCAAATGCAGCATGATACAATATCTGCAAATCACAATAACCGCCATACAATAGCATAACCAAAATAGCTAGTATGGTGTTGACTCGTTTATAAAATAAAGATACTACTATAGCTGTCACACAACCCATACCCGCCACAAACAAAACCGGATACAAAAATGTTGTATCCACACTCCGATACAGACTTAAGTGTGTAATAAGCTCCATAAATACAAAACTCAAAATCATAAAGAGTACACCAAATATCGGCAAATGTCTTTCTTGCAGTTGTATCTCTTGTTGTTCCTCCTCTTCTTCCTGCGGTTCCTGCACCAAAAACTCATCTTGAAGCTCGGAATCCTCCTCTTGTTGTAGTTCTTCATGTAGTTTCCATTCTTCTTGTTGCTGCAATTCTTCCTGTAGTCGTTGCAACTCCTCCTGTTGCTGTAACTCTTCCTGTCTCTGCAATTCTTCCTGTCTCTGCAATTCTTCCTGTCTCTGCATTTCTTCCTGTCTCTGCATTTCTTCCTGTCTCTGCATTTCTTCCTGTTGTTGCAACTCTTTCTGTCTCTGCAGCTCTTCCTGCCGCTTCAATTCCTCTTGTCTCTGCATTTCTTCCTGTTGCCTACGCAGTTCTTCCTGCCGTTGAAGTTCTTCCTTCAGCTTGCGTTCCTGTTCTTCCTCCGGAGTTTCATACAACTGGATACCGGAAAGCAAATCATCTGCTTCTGCAAGCAAACGGTTTATTTCTTTATCATTATAATTTTTCATTGGCTCACTTCCTAAAATATGGCGGACACCGAAATGTCCGCCACTTATCATTCTCTTACTTAAAGTATTCTACACCTGATTCAAAGATATGCTGATCCTGATCACCATAAATATTAATTGCAACCGAATCACCACGACGCTCAGAATGTGCCATCTTACCAAGGATACGTCCGTCTGGAGAGGTAATACCCTCAATTGCATAGTAAGAACCATTGATATTGAAGTCCTCCACCATAGTTGGATTACCATCTACATCCACATACTGGGTTGCTACCTGTCCATTTGCAAACAACTTGTCAATCCATTCCTTGCTTGCAACGAAACGTCCTTCACCATGAGATGCAGGAATCGCATAGACACCACCTAAGGTTGCTTTTTGTAACCATGGCGACTTGTTGGTCACTACCTTCGTATAAACCATCTTTGACTGATGCCGTCCAATACTATTCATGGTAAGGGTTGGAGAATCCTCCTGCTGTGGACGAATTTCACCATAAGGCACTAAGCCAAGCTTAATGACTGCCTGGAATCCGTTACAGATACCAAGTGCCAGACCATCCCGTTCATTTAACAGCTTCATAACCTCTTCCTTAATCTTCTCATTTCGGAATGCAGTTGCAATAAACTTACCGGAACCATCCGGTTCATCACCGGCAGAGAAACCGCCTGGGAACATGATAATCTGTGCTTCCCGAATGCCCTTAGAGAACAATTCTACGGAATCACGAATTCCCTGTGCATCCAGATTCTTGAATACTGCTGTTTGAACCTCTGCACCGGCACGCTCAAATGCCTTTGCGGAATCATATTCACAGTTTGTTCCCGGGAATACCGGAATAAATACCTTTGGTTTTGCAACCTTATGCTTACATACATAAATATCTTTTGTATCATAAACATCGGTGTGAATTGGCTTCTGTTCTACATCAGACTGGGTTGGGAATACCTTTTCCAAGGTCTTGGTCCATGCTGACAGTGCTTCCTCCATAGTCACTACAGTATCTTCATATTCGAAGGCTGCCTTGTCTGTTACCTGTCCGATTACCGTTGCAGCTACTCCTAAGTCTGCCACCATATCCGGTTCAACTTCCAAAATGATGGAACCATAATCCTTTGCCAGCAACTCCTTCCTTGAAATGCCTTCCAATTTCACACCCAGCTTATTACCAAATGCCATCTTGCTGACAGCTTCTAAGATACCACCAAAGCCTACTGCATAAGAAGACAATACTTTACCTGCCTGAATTGCACTATATAAATCATGATAAATACTCAATACGTAAGCATAATCCGGAATATCATATGCATCCTTTTTAATATCCACTTTCACTAATACATTGCCAGCCTTCTTTAATTCCGGTGTCACTACGTTCTTAGAACTTGCAACATCTACTGCAAAGGATACCAAAGTAGGCGGTACATCAATTTCGTTAAAGGAACCGGACATACTGTCCTTACCACCGATAGAAGGAAGGCCCAAGCCAACCTGTGCATCATACGCACCCAGCAAAGCTGCCATCGGCTTACCCCAACGCTCCGGCTTCTCACCCAAACGCTCGAAATATTCCTGGAAGGTGAAACGAATCTTTGAAACGTCACCACCGGAAGCAGCAATCTTTGCTACAGAATGAATCACTGCATAGATGGCACCATGATATGGACTCCAGCTTGAAAGATATGGATCATAACCGTAACTCATCATGGTAACGGTATCCGTCTTTCCTTTTAATACCGGAAGCTTCGCAATCATAGTCTGGGTTGGTGTCAGCTGATAAACACCTCCATATGGCATGGTAACCGTTCCTGCTCCAATGGAGCTGTCAAACATTTCTACCAGACCTTTCTGAGAACAAACATTTAAGTCACCCAAGGTCTTTAACCATGTATCTTTTATATCTGTTACTTCCGGAATCTGTTCAAAATAATTATCCTTTTCTTCCGGCATTTCCACAACAACATCTGTCTCCTGATGAGCACCATTGGTATCCAAGAAGGCTCTGGAAAGATTTACAATTTCTTTTCCTCTCCAGCAGAGCACCAATCTAGGCTCCTTGGTTACTTCAGCAACTACAATTGCCTCTAGGTTTTCCTCTGCAGCATAATCTAACATCTGCTGAACATCCTTAGCATCCACCACAATTGCCATACGCTCCTGAGATTCAGAAATTGCAAGTTCTGTACCATCCAGACCGGCATATTTCTTTGGAACCAAATCTAAGTTTACCCGAAGTCCATCTGCCAACTCACCAATTGCAACCGATACACCACCGGCACCAAAGTCATTACATTTCTTGATTAAATGAGCCACTTCTTCCCGCCGGAATAAACGCTGAATCTTACGTTCTGTCGGTGCATTACCCTTTTGCACCTCTGCACCACAGGTATCCAATGATTCTACTGTATGTGCCTTTGAAGATCCGGTTGCACCACCACAGCCGTCACGTCCGGTACGTCCACCTAATAAAATAATCTGGTCGCCCGGGTCAGAATTCTCACGAATGACACAGCGTCTTGGAGCAGCACCCATAACAGCACCGATTTCCATTCGCTTTGCAACATAATTCGGATGATAAATCTCATTTACCAAACCGGTTGCCAAACCAATCTGATTACCATAAGAACTATACCCTTGTGCTGCTCCCGTTACAATCTTACGTTGCGGAAGCTTACCGGTCATAGTCTCTGATAAAGATTTTGTAGGGTCTGCTGCACCGGTTACACGCATTGCCTGATAGACATAAGAACGTCCTGACAATGGGTCACGAATCGCCCCACCCAAACAGGTAGCAGCGCCACCAAATGGCTCAATTTCTGTTGGATGATTATGGGTTTCATTCTTAAAGCTTACCAGCCATTCTTCCGTCTTACCATCAATTTCAACCGGAACAACAATGCTGCATGCATTAATCTCATCAGACTCTTCCTGATCTGCTAATTTCCCTTCCGATTTCAATTTCTTCATAGCCATTAAGGCAATATCCATTAAGCAGACAAATTTGTCATCTCTTCCCTTATACAGTACTTCTCTTGCTGCCTCATATTCCTGATAACTTTTCTCAATTGGTTTCTTATAATATCCGTTCCGGAAGGTCACATTTTTTAACTCGGTAGAGAATGTGGTGTGTCGACAGTGGTCAGACCAATAAGTATCCAACACACGGATTTCCGTCATAGACGGGTCACGATGTTCCTCTCCCTTAAAATAATTCTGAATATGCAAAAAGTCCTTGAAGGTCATTGCCAAGCCAAGGGAGTCGTATAATTCCTTTAATTCTGCTTCCGGCATCGTCTGGAAGCCATCGAAGATTGCAACATCTGCCGGGTCATCAAATACGGTCACCAGAGTTTCCGGTTTTGTCATGGAAGCTTCTCTGGAATCCACCGGATTAATGCAATGATTCTTAATCCGTTCCATTTCTTCGGCAGATACCTTTCCTTCAATTACATAAGTAGTTGCAGAACGAATCACCGGTTCCTCTTCTTCATTTAAAAGCTTAACACACTGCTCAGCAGAATCCGCTCTCTGGTCAAATTGTCCCGGAAGATATTCCACACTGAATGCCTGTTCTTCTTCCGACATTGCAAATGCTTCTTCAAATAAAATATCTACCGGTGGTTCTGAAAAAACAGTACCTAATGCCTTCTCATATGTTTCATCCGAGAGATTTTCAATATCATAACGAACCAGTACCCGGACACCTTTTACCGGAATATCCAGATAGCTTTTGATTTCCTCATACAATTCGCCTGCTTTTACAGCGTACTCTTTTTTCTTTTCCACATAGATTCGTTTTACTTTACTCATAATGACCTCCATATATTGTAAATTGTTTTACTTACTCATGAATCCGTTTTATCATCTTGAATGCAACTGAATTCTGGAACACCATCGGTTGTATTTGCTGATAGAATATGATTCCATCCGTTGGTGCAACCATACGGGAAATTACATCTCCTCGGAAGGAATCCACCACTTCTGCCAATAACTGGCCTCGGACTACCTCTGTATTGGTAGACACCTTAGGTCGGAAAAATCCCGGCATATCTGCACGAATAGATAATAAATCATCCTCCTCAATGATGGTCGAAATATATCCACCATGACAGTTATACCGTATGATACCCATTCTCGTCAAGAACCGAAGAATAGCAGAGACACCTTGCCTTGCCCGTTCCTCATCAATCCGCTCCGTGGCACCTGTATATAAAGAAAATGCACTGGTGCCCATTTTCTGCCAGTTATATGCAAGGGTAGTGGTGTCAAATGCACGTTCTGAAGCTGTTAATACATATGGCATACCAAATAAATTAGCAAGACTGGTATTCTGCACCCCCTCCTCTGTTAAACGAATGTGTGGAATAAATTCTCCACCCATATAAAAGCTGGCAAATTGAATTCCATAACTATAATCCTTTACCCGTTCTAATACTGCTGCTGCAATCCGGCTGGTTGCCGGTCCCTCCGGGTTACCCGGAAATGAGCGATTAATATCCGTACTGTCGGATACCCAGAACTTTTTTCCAACATTCATTGAATTATAGTTAAGAGATGGAATAATCAAAATCTCCTTATTTGCAACAATAGCGCCTTTTGACTCCAACTGCTCCAGCTTTGCAATTAATTGCGAGCACATATAAAGCTGCTGGAACTCATTTCCCCGCATGGCACCTATAATACAGGCTGCTTTTTCACCATGTCCAAAGCGATAACCCAAAATGGTATATTCACCTCGAAAGGCAGTATTCATATTAAAAATGATTTCTTTATTCATGTCAAATCGCCTCCATAAATTCGGGCGATAAGTGCTCCCTCTTCTACTGCCGGGTATTCCCGGAATGTAAATACCAAACCATCACATGGTGCATATACCCGTTCTTCAACGGACCCGGTAATTACATCAACTATCGTACCAATCTTTTCACCCTTTTTCACCTTCATGGAATGCTTGATATTCGGAACAAACAAACCACTGCTTTCCGCATTGACGAACCAAACATCTCCATCTGTTGCAATCATTGGCTGTCGCACAGACTTTACCTCTCCCTGCCAGATTCCCATATGCTTCATCAGAGAAAAGATTCCTTCTACAATCTGTTCACAATAATCATAGTCAATTCGCAATGCTACTCCGGCTTCAATCACCATAGTTTTTACGCCAATGGCATTCAAAGCATAAGCCAGACTACCAGGGCGAACACTGGTGGACGGATGGATCCAAACCAACTCTGTATTCAGCATTTTGGCAAAAGGCATAACTGTTTCAATTACATCATCATTTAATCGAACCTGAGGTATTTCCCGAATTAATGAATTACTGGAATGAATATCCAGACAGATATCTGCTCCTGCCATATCTTTCGTAATACGAGAAGCTGCATGTTCCAGAATTGCACCTTCATCATCTCCCGGGAAAACCGTATTCATATCAATATCCAACAACGGAAAATCTCTGGTCTGTGCATCCAGTCCCAATGGATTCATCGACGGATAAATGTCAACAATTCCCGTTAAATTATGAAATTCTTCTTTGATTCTACGAATGACCTGATAGCAGATATATTGTCCGGACAATTCATCTCCATGGCTGCCGGAAGCAATACAAAGACGTTTTTCCTTTCCTGTATACTCATCTGGAGCCAGCCGATTCTTTTTAATCCGCATGACCTCTTCTACTAACATTTCCACTGACACAACTGTATCTATCATCCAATCACTTCCTTAACGAATAGAGGCTGTCCCGAAACTCAGACATCATATCTGCAATTCAGGTCAGCCTCATTTTTATCATCAGAATCTTTCCCTGTCTTCACAGGTATCTTATGCATTAATTACTTTTGTCAATGTTGCCACCAGTTGTTCTGCATCAAAAGGCTTTGGAATAAATTCATCTGCTCCACACTGTACAGCTTCTACCATCTTATTCTTCTGCCCTGCTGCAGTTACCATTACTACCTTTGATTCCGGATAAGCTTCTTTAATTTTCTTCAATCCACCAATACCATCTAATACCGGCATTGTAATATCCATTGTCACCACATCCGGTTGTAATTCTACATATCGGTCATACCCTTCCTGACCATTCGTAGCCTCTCCTATTACCTTATAACCGGCACTTTCCAGAATGCCTTTTAATATCCTTCGGGAAGTTCTGGAATCATCTACAATCAAAAAATTAGCCATGTTCTACACCTCTCCTATATGTATTCTACTATGATTCTCTTAATTAATCTGCCATCTGGCTTCCAGACAAATTACCAGTTCCAGTTTTTTACCGGAAATATACATTGGTATCATATACATTGGCCCATCTGTCTGAATCTTTGTTTCCTTTACATACATTGCCGGCGGTAGCAACTCCAGTTCAATATCATCCTCTGATAATTTGCTGGCATATAAACCATTATTACAGTTAATGAATTCACATATTGCATCCAAAGAATCTTCGTCTATCTGTGTAAATTCCTCTTTGCCAAACGTAGATGCCGCAGCCATAACCGCTTCTTCTTCCCCGGAAAGACCAACAAAGAAATTAAATTCCCCTTCTAATTCCTGACTTGCCATAAATGGTGCATGAAAACAATTAATCCGTTGTGTCTGCTCTAATCTCAAATCAGCATCAATAAAACGCAGAATATTTCTTGCCATCAAAGCTATATAATCTTTCATAACCGGTGGAATAGATGTTTCCTTGGTAAATACCGGTACAATCTTATCTAAATCACTGCTCTTAATTGCATCCAGGTCTAAGGCACTAAACCGTTCATCCTTCTTGTATGCTTTCAATTCTTTCTGAATTTCTTCTAAAGATAAATAGCCGTGATCATTCAATGCCTGAACAAATAGCAAATACTGGTCACCTTGCATTTTCAATAATGCGCTAACCTGCTCATCTGTCAAATAACCCTTATCAACTGCAATGTCACCGAATCTTCGATCCTGTACCTGCTGCAACTGATTCACTTCTTCTGCCTGTGCCTCTGTCATCATGCCATTCACAACTGCCAGCAAGCCCATTCGAAGTCTGGCACTTTTGATTTCTTCCAGCATTTCCTTATACTGTTCTTCTGTAATCAGTCCCTTATCCTGAAGGTACTTTCCAAAATAAATCCCAAACATTGTATCTCCTCCAACTTTTGTTTTCTAACACCCTAATTATTTTCATTATACATAACCTGTCCTGTAAAATCAAGGTATTTGTTCTGTTTGACTCCCTGCTCAACCCAGCAAAATATTTTTTTCAAATTCCTTTTTATTTGCGGATATTTCATTGAATATTTTCATTAAATCTCGTATAATTAAAACAGTAATGCGGAAAGATAAGGAGTAATTTATGTCAATAAAAAAATCACTGCAATCTTCGATGGCAGTAGCAGCCAGTATTCCCATTGTTATATTTGCCCTTCTTGCCATATGGATTGTCTATAGCAACTACATAAACGTCAGCAAGGAAGCAGTTAAAGCCACAGTAGAAAACTATCAGAAGGGATTTGAAGCCCAGTTAAATACGCAAATTGTTGAAGTTGAATCTATTGCAACAAATAATGAAATCGTTACACAACTGGTAAAAAAGTACAACTCTCCGGACACAGACCTGATAGCCGATTCTACCACCAGAGCTTCCATTCATTCTATATTAAGTCAAGCCTCCGGCAATTTTGGCAATCATGTTGTTTACAGTGTTTATGATATGGAGGGCACCTTAGTATATAGTTCCAACAATGCTCTTGTAGGAGAATACAGCCACTACATAGAAGATATGTCTGCAACTTTGACAAAAACGCAAGTCAACTCCACCATGACACTAAACGGAATGTCCAATGCCATTCACATTATGACGCCCATTTCCGTAAAGGATAAATATTATGTTGGTGTTATGCTTGCCAGCGTAGATGCAGATTATTTTGGTAGCTTTATTTCCAGTGAGGCCCATACTTACCTGTTAGACAACGCGTCCAATAGTCTTTTAGGAATTGACTTTAGTAACCCAAAGGTTCAAAAAGAAGCAGTTGCAAACCTTTCCTTATTCACCGGTGATTCTAACGAATTAAGTGGAACCATCCTTATTCGAAAAGGCTTATCCTTCGAGCTGTATGGATATTGTATTATGCCGGAATACCATTGGATTTATCTGGTACAGCATAATACGGATATGTACCAATCTCTCATCCGTTCCATTCCACTGCTAATGATAATTGTCCTTGCAATCTTTCTTTTATTAACCTTTTTGACCAGTTCAAGATTGGCAAGGAAATTCTGTACACCAATTTTTCTTCTGAAAGAAAAGATGTTACAGGCTTCCAAAGGAGATTTAAATGTTCATTGCGAAATTGAATCCCAGGATGAATTCGGTGAATTATCGGAACACTTTAACGATATGATGGATATTATTTCCAACAATTATGATGAATTAGCTGATACCAAGGAACAATTAGAACGAAGTCAGGAAGAACTGAAAGAAAACTACACACAGATTAAGACACTTGCTTATACGGATACTCTGACCGGTCTTGCCAATCGGGTAGCCTTTATGACTCAGGCACATGAAATCTTTAATCGAACCGGTGAATTTGTAAATCGTGCAATCCTGTTTATTGATTTAGATAATTTTAAAAATGTCAATGATACCTTAGGCCACGATTATGGTGATATCTTATTAAAACAACTTGCCCAGAAACTGAACAGTTTTATGGAGGATGGTGACATCCTTGCCAGAACCGGTGGCGATGAATTTCTGGTTTTGAAAAACAACAACAGTTCTACGGATGCATTGGATCAATTTGCTTCGAAATTAATCACAATTGCAAATCATCCTTTTGATTTAGATGGTGAAATTGTTCACATTTCCATGAGTGTTGGTGTTGCCATCTTCCCTCAGAACGGATTAACTGTAAATGAATTAATTAAAAATGCTGATATTGCCATGTATTCTGCTAAAACAGCAGGAAAAAGCGGCTATCGTTTCTTCGACAGTTCCATGGAAGATGAAGTAAATCACAAAAACGAGATTGAAGAAATCTTATATAACGCGATTCAGAATCGTGAACTCTACTTAATGTATCAACCTCAATGCGATATGGAATCAGGGCGTATCATCGGATGTGAAGCCTTGATGCGATTACGAAATGGTTATTTGGGTCAAATTCCACCTTCCGAATTCATTCCAATTGCGGAGGAATCCGGCATCATTAACGAACTGGGTGCCTGGGCACTGGAGCAAGCTTGCGGATTTAATAAACAGCTCTTAGATGCCGGTTTAGGACCAATAACAATGTCCGTTAATATTTCTATGGAACAGTTAAAGAATCCCGGCTTTGTAAACCAGGTAAAATCCATCTTAGAAAAAACCAAAATGCCGGCTGAATATCTGGAGCTTGAAGTCACAGAAAGTGTATTGATGCAATCTCTTGATAGAAATGTGTCTTTAATCCAAGAGTTGCGGAGTTTAGGAATTCGAATTGCCTTAGATGATTTTGGCACCGGTTATTCTTCTTTCAACTACTTAACGCAGATGCCAATTGATACACTTAAAATGGATAAATCCTTCGTGGATAACATAAGCACAAATACTAAGGATTGTTATATTGCAGAAACAATTATTTCTCTGGCACATAAATTAAATATTTCAGTAGTAGCAGAAGGTGTTGAAGCTTCTGACCAGCTACGGATTCTGCGAGAGAACTCCTGCGATATTTTACAAGGTTATTTATTCAGTAAACCATTACCGGATGAACATTACCGTAACCTTTTAGAAATCAATCATTCCTAAATCAATTTTGATTTCAACTCAACTGAACAAAACATAAAAGAATGGAAGCAACTTCAATATCAAAGTTGCTTCCATTCTTTCATTTGCCAATTGTCTTCCATTTGCTAATTTTATTTCATTTCCTAATGGAAACAATGGTTTCCAATAATTGTATAACTGTCATAAGTAGCGAAGTTACTATACTTTACATTGTTAAAACATGTATAACCGCCAATATTATTTACTCCTGCTAATGCTTCATTTGCTGCCTGCTGTGCCTGTGGCAATGGACCGTTATTCAAGTATCCTGTCATAGCCTTTCCATATACGGAAGGGAACTGACCCGGTGCATAAATAACATCGCTTATTGTACTTCCATAATAACCACTTCTCAAACGATTCAACACTACATTCGCAACTGCTAACTGCCCTTCATACGGTTCATAACCGGCTTCCATACTTACCAGACAAGCCAGTAAATAAGAATCATCATAAGACGCTTGCGTTGGTGCCTGTTGAGTGGTTGCAATTGTTGTTGAATTATTAACTGCCTGTGCCGCTGCCTGTTCCTGTTTTGCTGCTTGTTCTGCTGCAATTCGTGCCTGTTCTTCCTCAATTGTAATAGCTGTTTCCAACTTAAACTCTACTGTCAAAAATTCTGCTGATACATATCCTTCCCAGTTACTAGCTGTCAATACTCCATACCAGCCATCCAGTGTTTCTGTTACATATACCTCATCATCTTTTTCCAATAGTGCAATTGCATCAGACTCTGTACTTGGCTCTCGACGGATTCGTAAAGTATCACCGGTTACGGTTCCAACATTCTTACCATACTCTTCTGCCATCGGCTCAGCATCTTTTCCGGTAAGAATATATTCTGTCTTTACATAACCATTCACATTACCGGAAGTAATCTGTGTCCATTCACCTTCCGTACCAACAATGTCTCCAACACAACCGGGATACATCTTACCAACTACTTCCGATTCTGTGGTTGCTGCTGCACGTACATTCAAGGTATCTGTAATATTCGCAATAAACCTTCCATCATATGGGGAAGCCTCTGATGATGCCACCACTTGTACATCCATTGTCTCAGTAGAACTTTCAATCAGTGTTTCATAAAGATTACTGCCTTCCAGCTTTGTCATCTCTGCCGTCTGAAGTCCCAAACTGTCAATTTCCACCGAATTCTTATTTGTCATCATCAAACCAACCGCCGTTCCCAGAACTCCAATGACTGAAATTCCAAATACGATTCTACCTATGATTCGACGTCTAACAAATCTGTTGCATTTCATAATAACATCTCTACTTTCCATTCTTCCAATTTTTCTCAAAATTGTCAGAATATTCTGTTAACAAATTGTTATAAAATATTACATTTTTGTTACAAACCAACTATAACAGATTCCTTCTTGCATGTCAAGTTGGCCTATGTCATAATCATTTTATAGAATTTTATCAGTTTTAAACAACCCCCGGCAGAGGGGCTACGAGAGGATATCACTTATGGAACAAATTCGTCTGGATAAATATCTGGCTGATTCAGGTATCGGAAGTCGCAGTCAGGTAAAACAATATATAAAAAAACGTCAGGTTTCTGTCAATGGAGCTTTTATCACCTCCGGTGACATCAAAATTCATCCGCAAACCGATGTGGTTCAATTCCAAGGCCAAACCATTGCAAGAGAGCCTTATGTCTATTACATGCTGAACAAACCTGCCGGTTCTGTCAGTGCTACCATAGATAATACCTGTCCTACCGTTCTTTCTTTTATTCATGATACTACCCATTCCGATTTATTTCCGGTTGGACGTTTGGATAAGGATACAGAGGGACTATTATTGATTACTAACGATGGTGATTTAGCACATCGATTACTATCACCCAAAAAACATGTGGACAAAACATACTATGTAGAAGTGGATTCAGAAATTCCTAAAACAGCAATCAGCACTTTCGCTTTGGGTATGAATATCGGAGAAGAAAAAAGCACATTACCGGCAAGCCTGGAACTCCTTTCCTCGAATCGTGCATATCTCACGATTCAGGAGGGCAAATTCCATCAGGTAAAGCGTATGTTTCACGGTGTCGGTTGTGAAGTAACCTATTTGAAACGGATTCGTATGGGGTCTTTAGAATTAGACACTTCCCTCTCTCCCGGTGATTACCGACCATTGACCAAGGAAGAATTGGCAGCTTTGTCGAAATAATGGAAATATTTTATTAAAAAGTTTCCCTTCACTTTATCGCATTAACGCATTGACACAAAATTGCTTTAGAGATACAATTCTAATGATATTATTTAGAAAGAAAGGTTTTACATATGAATTTATCCAAATCATTTACGATTGGATTCATTGGCTTAGGACTCATTGGGGGTTCCATCGCCAAATCCATTCGGCGTATCTTTCCAGACTATACAATTATCGCCTTTGACGTAGATGCTGCAGCTCTCAGTGCTGCTGTAGAAGACGGCACTGTTACCACGCCTGCATCCCAGATAGATACTGTTTTTTCAACTTGCGATTATATCTTTTTGTGTGCTCCGGTGCATTATAATATAGAATATCTATCCACCTTGAAAAAACTGATGAAACCGGATTGTATTCTGACAGATGTTGGCAGTGTTAAAACAGATATTTATCAGGCAGTACTGGATATGGGATTGTCTGCCTCCTTTATCGGCGGTCATCCGATGGTAGGTTCCGAGCGTTCCGGTTATGAAGCAGCAAATGACCATTTAATTGAAAATGCCTACTATTTTATCACTCCATCTTCCTCTGTTCAGCAGGAAAAAATAGATGAATTCAGCACCTTTATTGAAGATTTAGGTGCTATTACCATTATTTATTCTCCTGCCCGGCATGACCAGATTACCGCTTACATCAGCCACATTCCACACATCATTGCTTCTGAGCTTGTAAATCTGGCAAAAGATCATGACGATGCCAAAGGAATGTTCCGCCAATTAGCGGCAGGTGGTTTTAAGGATATTACACGGATTGCTTCTTCTAATCCAATCATATGGGAGCATATTCTTCTTAGTAATTCCAACAATATAGTTGCAGGCTTAGAGGAATATATAGAAGATTTGCAAGATATGATTCAAGCCATTCACCGAAAAGACAGTACCTATATTCATAATTTCTTTCAGGTTGCACAACAATACCGGGATTCAATCCCAAATAACGCAACCGGTGTCATTCGGATGAATTATGAAATTTTTGTAGATATACCAGATGAACCCGGTGCCATTGCCGGAGTTATCAATGTCATCAGTGACACAGGCATTAATCTAAAAAATATTGGTATTTCCCATAATCGGGAAGACGAAGAAGGGGTATTGCGAATCTCCTTCTATGACAATCAGGCAGCCACTTCTGCTGCCAACTTACTCCGCGAAGCCGGATATACTGTATATGAGCGGTAAACAAGAGGAATCCGCTTGCATTTTCAAGTTGCTTCCCTCATACTATGTTTAATTATGAAATAAGTTTAATTATAAAAACAAAGGAGTCCCTTATGATATTTACAAAAAAAAATTCTCTGAATGGAGAAATAACCGTACCCGGAGATAAGTCTATCTCCCATCGAAGTATTATGCTTGGTTCCCTTGCAAGCGGAATCACAGAAGTACATGGATTCTTACAAGGTGCAGATTGCCTTTCTTCCATCTCCTGTTTTCAAAAAATGGGAGTTGCCATTGAAAATGATACTGAAACCAATATTGTTCGGATTCACGGTCTGGGACTTCATAACCTAAAGGCTCCTACTGAAATTCTGGACGTAGGCAATAGCGGAACCACCACCCGTCTGATGTCCGGCATTCTGGCAGCACAGAATTTCACAAGCACGGTCACAGGAGATGCTTCCATCCAAAAACGTCCAATGAAACGAATTATGACACCTTTATCTCAAATGGGTGCTGATATCACCAGTATCAATGGCAATGAATGTGCCCCACTGCACATTCAAGGCAAGCCTCTGCATGGGATTCATTATCAATCACCGGTAGCCTCTGCACAGGTAAAGTCTGCTATTCTGTTAGCCGGTCTGTATGCAGATGGCGAAACCAGTGTGACAGAACCTTATGTTTCCCGAAACCATACAGAGTTAATGTTTGAATCCTTTGGTGTTAATATTCAATGCGAAGGAACTACTGCAACCGTTCAACCGGCAGCCCACTTAGAAGCACAGAAGATTATCGTTCCCGGCGACATTTCTTCTGCCGCATATTTTATTGTAGCCGGTTTAATAACACCGAATTCCTGCATTACCATAAAAAATGTTGGAATCAATTCAACCAGAGATGGTATTCTGGATGTTTGCAAAGCTATGGGTGCTGACATCACCTTAAGCAATGTAAATGACACTATCGGTGAGCCTACGGCAGATATTACTGTCCGCACCAGTTCCTTAAGAGGGACGGTTATTGAAGGTGCCATTATTCCGAAACTGATTGACGAGCTTCCAATTATAGCCATTCTTGCCTGCTTTGCAAATGGAACTACAATTATCAAAGATGCACAAGAACTAAAAGTAAAGGAATCCAATCGTATTGATGTTATGGTACAGAATCTTTCTGCCATGGGTGCAGATATTGAAGCTACCGATGATGGCATGATTATCCGTGGTGGCAAGCCTCTTCATGGTGCCATCATTGACAGCAAGTTAGACCATCGAATCGCCATGAGCTTTGCCATTGCCGGCATGAATGCAGAAGGAGATACAGAAATTCTGGGAGCAGAATGCGTGAATATCTCTTATCCGAATTTCTATCAAGATTTGGAAGCATTAAATTAAGGTTTAGCGTAATACCTGCGACCGCGGTTTTGTGGATATATATTCCCGCACGACACGCTTGCACTCCAGCCAGCACGTAACGGTACGTAAGGCTGTGCATCCAGATATCATGTATTATTGATTGCAAAGCACAGCCTAAGTACCGACGTGCTTCTAAGGTCGTTGCGGAAACATATACCCTCAAAACCGCTGCTGTAGGAATGG
>JAGAOO010000022.1 GCA_017623675.1 Lachnospiraceae bacterium | reverse complement strand
TGTGAGAAACAAGCTCGTAATAAAGGTGGTAGAGACAAAAACTCGTGCCATGATTGATAAATGTCTGGAACTCACTGCTTATGATGCACAATATCGTATACCTTGGATTGTATTTGACAGAGATCAAGTGCAGGGATTTGATGAGATTATTTTAGAGGCGGTGAGTAAAGGAATACAAGTGGGCTGGTCCAATCCATGTTTTGAAATATGGATGTACGCCTACTTTGGGTCTATGCCTGCAATCCAAGATTCATGGGCGTGTTGCTCGGATTTTCGACGAGTATATGAAACTAAGACTGGACAGAAGTATTCCAAGGCTGATGAGCAGATGTACGGAAAACTTTGCAAAGCCGGTGACGAGGAAAAGGCAATTCAGATAGCACAGCAGAAGTTGGAGCAATGTATCAGAGAAGGTAAAACAAAGCCATCAGAGATGTGCCCGTGTACGACGGTGCATGAGCTGGTGGGAGAGATTAAAGGTAAAATTATCAAATAAGGAGGAAGTATTAATATAAGATTCATAAAGAGGAGAAAAAACGATTCTACTCCGACTTCCTATGCTGTACCATATGCAGAATAATTCCAAGTATAAATAGGACGGAAGAAAGCTTATGCAGAATTTTAATAATCAATATTCCCTGTAACGGATGAAGCAGTATTCCCGTTAAAAATAGAATTACTGTTACTGCCATAAGTACCCAATCCGTCAGCCGGATATAAGGGCTCTTGTGCTTTAGCTTGGCAATTTTCTGACCTATATGTGCTGCAATCAGAATCATTAATACTATGCCTAAGACTGCATGACAGATATCACCGGTCAGTCGCTCTCCGAAAAGTAATACACAAAGAAACAAAGTAATTATCTTAAAAAAAATAGCGTTCATTTTTATAGGTCTCTCCTTCTTGATTCTTATTACTGGATTAGTCTAAACTAACTAATGACTGCCTGTCAACGGAAATCATTTCCATATGAAAGAAGTTCCTTTATCTGAAAATCCAAATGACAGATATGCTCATTAATGGTAGAATAAGTAAGGAAGCTTATGATTAAAATGCAATGAAATTTGCCCGTAAGAATCATACTCTTTTCGGGAGAAAGAGGGGGGATTATATGTTAAATGAAGATGAAGAAGTAGGAATCGGAAGAAATAATCCGGTGATTGGAATTACTTTTTTGGCATGGTTCATAGGCTCAATCGCAGTCTTGTTTCTGGCTGCGAAGGGGAGCTTGCCTTTGTTTATGATACCAATCGGTCTTGGTCAGTTTTTCCTTGGATTTGTAGGAATAATTGGAGTTTCAATAGTAAAAATGCTGCGACAACATAAGGTGCAACCCTGGGGTCCGGTGGCATTCACAATACTGTTGCTCATTTCAATTGGTTTGATTGCTGTTGGCTTTTTGCAGATGGGCGGAATGGTGGAACATATTCTATCAGATTTGCCGAGACTGGTCTGCGGCAGACCACTTGAAAATGACGGATTATTCTATGCAGCGTTGTTCTTGGGGATGTTTTTCCTGGCAGCATTAGGGCTGGTGTTGGAATGTGTTGTGTATCAGATGATTCGGAAGAAACACTGCACAGTTCCAGTGACCGGAACCTGTATAGAGATGAAAAGCCGATGGAATCGGGATGCAAATCATCCCAGTGAGCGTATTGTTGAAGCACCTGTATTTCAGTATGAATATAGAAGCACGTTATATAAATCTTGTGATGAAATCTATACATCTACCAACAAGGTAAAAGAAGGAAATCAGGTGCAACTGTATATCAACCCGAAGTATCCGGAAGAATTCTATGTGGAAGGAACAGGAATATTTCATAAGAATTTAATCATTGGTAGTGGGATTTTGACGGTTCTTTCGCTGGCAGGTGTAATCTTGTGCTGTGTGAATATGTGAGGAAGATTGTATATGGAGGCTAATTAAAATTATGATACATGAAACGAAAAATCCTTTGCGTTACCAAATCTCAGAATACGATTGTGGACCTACCACCATGTTAAATGCAATCAGCTATTTGTTCCCGAGAGAGATGATTCCGCCGGAAGTAATTCGAAATGTTATGTTATACTGTCTGGATTGCTATGGAACAGATGGTGTACCGGGAAAATGCGGAACTTCTCATGCTGCCATGATGTTTCTTTCAAACTGGCTGAACGGATTTGCCAGAACAGGACAACTGCCGGTATCTTGCAGTTATCTGGCTGAGGAATGGGTCTATCTAGGAAAATCAAGTTATATCAATGACGCACTTTGCCGGGGTGGGGTCGTGGTAGTTCGTTTGTTTTATGATGTGGAGCATTATGTATTGCTTACAGGAATTCAGGATGACAATATTTTAATGTTTGACCCTTATTATAGTGATGAGAAGTTTAAGGATTATGATGATATTCAGGTGATATTGGACAAACCATGTACCTATAACCGCATTGTTCCGGAGTATCATTTTAATCGTGAAACTACGGAGCTATATGCATTGGGACCGTATGAGAATCGGGAAGCGGTGCTTTTGTTTAACGAAGAAACAAAACTGACGGAAGAAAAGACGATTGAGTATTTTATTTAAGTATAAGAAGAGGTTTTTTATGATTACATAGCAAATGTTCTCAAACGCATTGACAATCCTTCAGCATGGAGTTATAATACAACCGACAAGCTGTCGGTTACGTATACAGATAGGAATGGTGAACATCAAGTGAGAGTGGTAAAAGAAGCGGAAGAACGCAGAAATGAAATACTGGATGTGGCAGAAAGGCTGTTTGGAACGAAGGGGTTTGATAATACCAGTACCAATGACATTCTGAATGAGATTGGAATTGCCAGAGGAACGCTATATTATCACTTCAAGTCCAAAGAAGATATTTTGGATGCGATGATTGAACGTATGACCGGGCAATTGGTAGCAAAGGCAAAAGTCGTTTCCGAGAAGAAAGAACTTCCGGTGTTACAGCGTCTGACTATGATGATTATGGCACTAAATGTAGACAATGACCTTGGACGGGAGGTTATGGAGCAGGTGCACAGAGCACAGAATGCCTTGATGCACCAGAAGATGCGGGAACGGTTGCTTGCCGGAGTCAATCCTTTGATTACCGGATTAATTGAGGAAGGCATTGAGCAGGGAATCTTTCACACTGACTATCCGGCAGAAGTGGTAGAGATGACTATGCTATATTCTAACATGGCATTTGATGCGTTATCAGAGTATAGCGAAGAGGAGAGGCAAAGAAAAATAGCAGCATTTATCTATAATCTGGAACGATTGCTTGGAATGGAACAAGGAAGCTTGGAAGCTGCAATGATGCCAATCTTTGAAAACAATAATTAATAAATAGAAATATAAAAGAGAAACATTAGACAGAGGAACTAAAGGTTCCTTTGTTTTATAACTTATTACCGACAGACTGACGGTCTAAAAAAGGAGAGGTGCGAGTATGAGGAATCAAAAGAGTAATTTTTCAAAATTTATGCTGCTTTGGGCAGGAGAATTAGTATCGGCTATCGGTGGCGGTCTTACCAGCTTTGGTTTAGGTGTATATGTATTTAACCAGACAGGAAGTGCAGCCAGTATGGCACTTGTTACATTACTGGCGTTTTTGCCCACACTGTTACTGAGTGTTCCCGCAGGGGTACTGGCAGATCGGTATGACAGAAGACTGCTTATGATGATAGGTGATGGATGTTCTGCATTAGGTATTATCTACATATTGGTTTGTATGATACGAGGGGAGGCAGCTTTATATCAAATCTGCATTGGAGTATTTATCAGTTCTGTGTTTTCGGCACTGCTGGAGCCTGCATATCGTGCAACTGTAACAGATTTGCTTACCAAGGAAGAATATTCGAAAGCCAGTGGCATGGTGAATATTGCAGGAAGTGCGAGATATCTGATTTCTCCCATTCTGGCGGGTGTATTGCTGGCAGTCAGCGATATAAAGCTGTTACTTCTGATTGATATCTGTACATTTATTCTCACAGTAATTTCAACCGCTGTGGTTAGAAAAGGAATAGCAATTAAGAAAACAGAGAAAAAAGAATCTTTTGGTGAAAGTTTGAGACAGGGCTGGAAAGCAATTACAGATCGACGAGGTGTATTGATTTTAATTATTGTATCTTCAGTTATGACTTGCTTTATGGGTACCTTGCAGATTTTGGCAGAACCGATGATTCTGGATTTTGCGAATAGTACCACACTTGGAATCGGAGAAACGGTTTGTGCTTGTGGAATGCTGGTGTCCAGTTTGTTCTTAGGGATAAAAGGAATCAAAAAGGGATATGTAAAGGTGCTGTGCTACTCGCTGTTTCTGGCGGGTGCAGGCATGATTGGATTTGGAATTCGGGAAAATATTTATGTGATTTGTCTGTTTGGATTTCTCTTTTTTGCCATGCTGCCATTTGCCAACAATTGTCTGGACTATCTGGTAAGAACAAATATTCCTGACGAATTACAGGGAAGAGCATGGGGCATGATTGGATTTTTATCTCAGATTGGTTATGTAGTGGCATATGGAATAGCAGGTTTAGCAGCGGATGGAATTGCATTGCAGTTCCATATTGGAGTTGGCAGAGGAGCAGCAGGTGTGGTTATGATAGCGGGAGTTCTTTTGAGTGTAACAGCGATGCTGCTATATCTGATTAAAAGTGTAAGGGCGCTGGAAAGGAACGGCTTATGATAGGAAAGCTGATATGGAATGATATCAAACAAAATAAGTTATTGTCTGTGGTGACAACTATATTTATGGCAGTTTCTGCTATGTTGCTTTCCCTCACAGTGTTATTATTTGTTAATTTGTTGAGTTCTATAGATGACCTTATGCAACAGGCAAAAACGCCTGATTTCCTGCAAATGCATACAGGTGAATGGGATGAAAAGGAGATGGCACAGTTTGTTCAGGAACATACAGAAGTAAAAGAATGGCAGATCTGCAGATTCTTAAATTTGGAAAACGGAACCATCCGGCTAGGTGATTATAGTCTGGCAGACAGTACACAGGATAATGGATTGTGCGTGCAGGGAGAACAGTTTGATTATTTATTAGATATGGAGAATAAACTGCCTGAAGTTTTACAAGGAGAGGTTTATGTGCCGGTCTGCTATCGTGCCCGGTATAATCTTAACATTGGAGATGTCATGCAGATTGGCAGTCGCGAATTTGTCATTGCAGGATTTGTCAGAGATGCACAGATGAATTCCATGATGGCATCCTCCAAACGGTTTTTAATTCATGAGGCAGATTATCAAGCTATAAAAGAGCAGGGAGAAGAAGAGTATTTAATTGAATTTCTGCTGCAAGACGGAACGGATGTAAACGCATTTATTACAGCTTATGAGGCGGAAGGACTTCCGGCGAATGGCCCTGCAATTACCAAACCGTTGATTCGTATGATGAATGCCTTGTCTGACGGAATGATGATTCTGGTGGTTTTTATTGTGAGCATCGTGGTTTTGTTGATTTCTTTGCTTTGTATCCGTTTTATTCTGCTTATGAGAATGGAGAAGGATAAGAAGGAAGTAGGTATGCTAAAGGCATTGGGGATTGGAAATCGGGAAATTCGCCGGTTATATCTTGCCAAATATATATTGTTATCTGTGTGTGGTGCCACCCTTGGACTTTTAATGGCTTACCTGATACTGAATCCCTTAACTAAGCAAATGCAGGAATTATATGGGGTTTCGAAAAGTATCTGGCTGACAGGCAGCATTTCTCTTCTGACAGTGTTTTTGGCAGAGGGACTAATTTTGCTTTCTATCAGGCATAGCTTAAAGAAGGCAGAAAAGCTTTCTGCATTAGAAGCGTTATTTTCAACACAGAAGCAGAAAAGGAACCATGCTTGGGGACAATACTTACTGATTGGCTTTGTTGTGGCAGCCGGTACATTTCTGATGCTTGTTCCACAGAATTTATATAGTACCCTTGCTTCTCCAAAGTTTGTAACCTACATGGGTATTGGAGATGGAGAAATCCGTATTGATGTGAGGCAGACAGAGGATATTGAAATGGTAACAGAGCAGATAGTTTCTGAACTGGAGAAGGATACAAGGATTGAAAAATATACGGTACTTCAAACAAGGTCGTATCCGGCGTTTCTTTCGGATGGAACAATCTGCAATCTGATGACGGAGATGGGGAATCACACCGTATTTCCGGTAAGTTATGTGGAGGGTAGGGCTCCTGAGAAGGAGACAGAACTTGCATTATCTACTTTAAATGCAAAAGAATTTGGACTATCTGTGGGAGATTCCTTGCAACTGTTAATAGGAGGAAGAAAAATAACCTATACAATTTGTGGTGTCTATTCAGATATTACCAATGGTGGAAAAACGGCAAAGGCTTGCAATATGGAAGAGTGTGTGAAAGATGATACACCTGTTATGTGGAGTATTCTATATATTACCTTGAAGGAGTCTGTTTCGAGAGAACAATGGATGGAGGAATATAATCATGCCGGGGTGGATGCTGTCGACATTGCAGATTATGTAAAAGAAACCTATGGACAAACACTGGAGGAAATTAGTCTGGCAGTAAAAGTAGCGACAGGTATTGCTGTACTTATTATTTTTGTGGTGGTTCTATTGTTTGTGCGATTAATTGTAGAAAGGAACCGCTATTCCATTTCCTTGCAAAAAGCAATGGGCTTTACCAATGGGAGTATTAAAAAAATATATATGATGAAAGGCTTTTTGCCTGCTGTGGCAGGGGTTGTAACAGGATTGCTCACAGGGAATATCTGCGGGGAAGGAATTTGTGGCATAATATTGAAATCCTTTGGCGCAGATGGTTTTCAATTTGTCATAGCGTGGGAAATGGTGTTTATTCTAATACCGGCAGTGGCACTGATGGCAGCAGGTATAGCGGTATGGATTGGTATATTGGAAATAAAAAATGTGAAAGCATTTGAGTGCTGTATGGGAAAGGAATAGTGACAATGAAAGAATTATTGAGAGTGGAGAATTTGTGTAAGAATCAAATACTGAATCATGTTTCATTCACAGTGGAAGAAGGTGAAATGGTGGCAATTATGGGACCCTCCGGTTCCGGAAAGTCCACACTTCTATATAATGTGGCAGGCATGGACCAGCCGTCAGAAGGAAAGGTATGGCTGTCAGAACAGGAAATAACAAAGCTTTCAGAAGATGACAAGGCAAGCCTGCGGTTGCATCGGATGGGCTTTGTCTTTCAACAGATGAATATGATGGCGAATTTGAATATTTTGGATAATATTCTGTTGCCTGCAATGCAGGCGAATAAGGATAAAAAGGAAAAGAGAAAAACAAAAGCAGAATTGAGAAAGACTGCAAGGGAATGGATGGAGAAATTGTCCATTTCTGATTTAGCAGAGCGCAGTATCACACAAGTGTCCGGAGGACAGCTTCAAAGAGCCTGTATTTGCAGAAGCATGATGAATGAACCTGAGATTCTGTTTGCAGATGAACCTACAGGTGCTTTGAATAAGGGTGCGGCTGGAGAGGTCATGAATGAATTCATAAAACTGAATCGGCAAGGAACGACAATCCTAATTGTAACCCATGACAGCAAGGTTGCCAGCAGATGCAACCGGGTATTCTATCTGCTGGATGGCAGTATTCGTGGAGAACTGGTACTTGGTAAGGTAACGTCCGAGACTGAAAAGCAAAAGGAAGAAAGACTCAATCAATGGCTGATGGAAATGGGCTGGTGAGTTTCCAAGGACATTGCACAGCGGGCAGGAATTAATGAATGTACAATTTTTAGAAAGTTTAAGGGAAAAAAGGAAATTGTATTATCTGCCATGCAAATGCAGGAATGGAATCCCGGTTTGACAGAAGACCAATTTACCTACGTGGGAGATTTGGAACAGGATTTGATATCCTTTGCTGAGATTTATATGGAAAAGGTAACGCCACGCATGGTGAAGGTATCCCTTGGACTTCGAACACCGGAATTATATCCCTATACCGCAGAAGGAATCTTGAAGGTGCCCCAGACCTTTAAAAAGGTTTTGATTCACTATTTTAATGAAAGGAAGGAAAAAATAGTCGGCACAGAATATGAAAGCAAGTAAATACTTGCATGAAAGGAGGACGAATGGTTTATTTTATTGTAGCAATTCATTCAGATAAGAAGAGAAAGGAGGACTATGAAACATATATCAGATTGGTAAAACCAATCGTGGAAAAATACGGTGGCAGATATTTGATTCGCTCTGATAAAGTGACTCCACTTCAGAAGGAGTGGTGTCCGGAACGATTCATTGTCATTGAGTGGAATACGAAGGAGCAGTTGGAGGCCTGTTTTTCTTCCAAAGAATACAGGGCAATTGCAGCATTGAGAGAAAACTCTGTAGACAGCAGAGCGATTATTGTAGAGTAAAGTCAAATTATGAAAAAACGGCATCAGGACTCCGTCACCTGCGGTGACACTTCATGCCAAGTAGTGGAGGAATAAAGAATGAAGATATGTGAAAATGTATACCAGATTAAAATTGATTTTTATGTGACTCCGAAGATAAAACGGTATGTGTATGTGTACCTGATTACAGGAAAGAATTGTTATTTGATAGATGCAGGTGTTGCAGGAAGTGAAACTGTTATCAGCAGGTACATGGAAGAATTGGGCAGAAGTATTACCGAAATAAAAGCCATTTTTCTAACTCATGCTCATCCGGATCATATGGGAGGTGCAGCTGAAATCAAGAGGTTATCCGGTTGTGAAGTCTATGCCTCACAGTTAGAAAAGGAGTGGATAGAGAATATTGAAACACAGGCTCGGGAACGCCCGATTCCTAATTTTTATACTTTAGTAAAGGAGTCGGTTCATGTAGACCATTTGATAAAAGAGCAGACTGGATATTTGTTAGAATCCGGCATAACTGTGAAAGCGTTGGAGACACCGGGACATTCCAATGGCTCAGTATCTTATTTGTTTGAAGAAAAGAAGGTATTATTCTGTGGCGATGTTGTTCCTGTCACAGATGATTTTCCCATTTTTGTAAATGAAAGGTTGAGCGAGAATTCTATTCAGAAAATCTTGAAACTGAAAGAACTACAATTCTGCTGCCCGGCGTGGGACAGAGCTTATATTGGAAGTGAAATAAATGAAATTCTTCATGAGCGTTTGAAATTGTTGGGAACACTAAAGGAGTGTGTACGGCAAGCGAGAAGTCAGCATGGAGAGCTATCGGAAGAAGAAATGATTTGTCTGATCGGAACAAAAATGGGATGGGGTAATATGAATGGAAATCCGTTATTTCGGAGAAGTGTTATGGCGTGTGACGAATCAGGAAAGTAAAGAATTGGAATACACTTATATGAATTATTAACGTTTCTTAGACTTGCACTTCCTATAAAAATGTGTATAATTAAAAAAATAATGTCAATGAGGAAGTATAGGAAGATGAGAGAATAGGGAGGTAGGCAATGAAAAAAAGAAAGCATGCTGGTTTTTCGATGGTGGAGATTATCGTTGTAATAGCAATTATGGCTATTATAGCAGCTGCGTTGGCTCCGGCACTGATAAAATACATTGGAAAATCCAGACGAACTCGTGATGTAGATACGGCTAAAGAAATACAGGCAAGTTATATGCGAGCAGCGGTCGAAATGGAGAAAGAGTCGACAGGAGGAAATTTAGGCAGTGGTTCGGCATTGGTTCGCTATGATACAGTATTAAACTCGCCACCGCAGACATTGGAGGATTATGCTTTTGCAGAGTTGGGTGGTGTTCCACAGTCTGCTACATTTAAGGATTACTATTGGGAAATAGAATATGATCCTAAAACGGGTCAAGTGAAGAAGATTTATTTGACTCCGGCAGCAAATGCTTCAAATCAGTATGAACTCTATCCGGACAGTGAAGATTTTATAGAAAAAAAGTAGAACTATGGCAAGGAAAACAGGCTGCAATCTCTGCCCCCGTAATTGTAATGCAAATCACAGTTTGGGTGAAAGCGGAGTATGTGGAAGAAAAGAAAAAGAAATATATGTAGCCAGGGCTGCTCTCCATATGTGGGAGGAGCCCTGTATTTCAGGAAACACAGGCTCAGGTACTGTGTTTTTTTCTGGTTGTCCCCTTAGGTGTATTTATTGTCAGAATTATGAAATTGCACAGACGGATATTGGAAAGCCGATTACAATCCGGCGTTTGGCAGAAATTATGATAGAATTGCAGGACAAAAATGCGGCAAATATCAATCTGGTTACACCGACTCATTATACCCTTGAAATCATTCAGGCAATTCAACTGGCAAGAAATCAGGGATTGATAATTCCCATAGTTTATAATTGCAGTGGTTATGAAAAAGTAGATACTTTACGTATGCTGGAAGGATTGATTGATATATATTTAACTGATTTTAAGTATATGGATTCTGCTTTGGCTAAGCGGTATTCCCGCGCAGAGGACTATCCGGCAATAGCAAAGTCTGCATTGGCAGAGATGGTTCGTCAGCAACCGGAACCGGTGTTTTCGGGAGAAAAAATGGAAGGACAGGACGGAGAATCTATATGTGGAGCACAAAACAACGGGATGATGCGGAAAGGTGTGATTGTCCGGCATCTGTTACTGCCCAATCATGTAAGAAATGGGAAAGCGGTGATTCAGTATGTGCATGAGACCTATGGAAATCAGGTATATATAAGCCTGATGAACCAGTATACTCCTTTACCCCAGGTGGCAGGGATTCCGGAATTGAATCGTAAGGTAACCAAACGAGAATATGAAAGTCTGATTGATTTTGCTGTTTCCATAGGAGTGGAGAATGGGTTTATTCAAGAAGGGGAAACGGCAAAAGAAAGCTTTATACCGGCATTTGATTATGAGGGAATATAGATTGTAATATAAGCAGGAACGAAAGAGGGAGAAAGTGTTATGCATGAAAAAGAAGCCAAAACCATATTATCGCCGCAAAATGGTATGAACATCTATCGGGGATGTACCCATGGATGCATTTACTGTGATGCAAGGAGTACCTGCTACCAGATGAATCATGCATTTGAGGATATAGAAGTGAAGGTTAATGCGCCGGTCTTATTGGAACAGGCACTTCGAAAAAAACGAAGGCGTTGTATGATAGGGACAGGGGCAATGAGCGACCCATATATGCATTTGGAAAAAGACCTGAAACTGACTCGTAGGTGTTTAGAGCTGATTGATGAGTATAGCTTTGGATTATCTATTTTGACAAAATCGGATATGATTCTGCGGGATTTGGATATCCTAAAACGGATTCATCGGAAAACCAAATGTGTTGTTCAAATGACATTGACCACATATGATGAAGAACTCTGTAAAAAACTGGAACCTAATGTATGTACGACAAAACAGCGGTTTGAGGTTTTAAAAATCATGAAGGAAGAAGGGATTCCTACCATTGTCTGGATGAGCCCAATTCTTCCCTTTATTAATGATACCCGGGAAAACATACAGGGAATTCTGGATTATTGTGTGGATGCATCTGTATATGGAATCATGCAGTTTGGAATCGGACTGACCTTACGGGATGGTGACCGGCAGTACTACTATCAACAGTTGGATAGGCATTTTCCGGGACTGAAAGAACAGTATTGTAAGACCTATGGTGATGCATATCATATTCCTTCTCCAAATCAGGATGAGCTAATGAGATTGGTACGGAATACATGTAAAAAATATGGAATGGTTTGTAATGCCAATGCATTATTTGCCTATGCACAGGAGTTTGAGGACAAACAGGCGGGAATACAGATGAGTTTATTTGATATATAAAGATTCTGTAATACAACCACCGTTCTCTGCATAAATTGTAAAAACAAAGAGACGAGGGTTCCTGTGAAAGCTTATATTGAAGAGCGTGCCATAGAGGTTGCACAGTATATTATTGATGAGAATGCAACGGTTCGGCAGACAGCTAAGAAATTCGGTGTCAGTAAATCCACAGTACATAAGGATATTACAGAACGCTTAATCCAAATCAATCCTTCCCTGGCAGCCAAAGCCAGAGTAGTATTAGACATTAATAAGTCTGAACGGCATATTCGGGGAGGTATGGCAACAAAAGAAAAATATATGCATCAGAATACTTAAACAGTATGGAGTGTTACAGAGTGGTTGAACGTAATGAATTTAACAGCTCCTGTGACACTCCATTTTCATACTTTTTTATCTCAACTTCATCTGGTCCATAGGTACGATGGAAACGAGACGATAGAACATCCATTTCACAAAATGTGTTGTAATAGTTTTCGCAGAGCCAGACAGCAATTGGAATCCCATTCTTATAACGTCTGGTTAATTCGCGGGTGCTGTCTTCACAGCCCGGACGTGGATATTCCGGCATGAGAAGTCCTTGTATTTCTTTATAATGTCCGGTGATTCGCAGTAATGAAAGAACATAATCCCGTTTTCCCTGGGTGGGTGCCAGAAGTAGTTTGTTGTAAAAAATCATGGACGAAAGTGCTTTTTGGATATGCTTTTCCCGTAGACTTGGGAAAAACATGGCTATGGTTTCTGTATCGCCTTCTCTTGGACAGATATGAGATGTTAGGCAAGTGCGTTTTGGATTGTATCCGCCATCTCGTAAAAGCTTGCGGTCGAAGTCAGATTCAATCTCCGTATGAGTCATGTTGCTATGCTTGATTTTGTATTCGATATAACCATGGCATTCACTGTCTAATGCAAAGTGGCAGATAAAGCCTAGCAGATATGCCAAACCGGCTTCCGGGTCCGGCATTTTTTGCAATATGGCGAGGCTCTTACGAAAAAAAACACTGGCGTTCCTTTTGTGTAACAGATAACCGAGCTGATTCACCCGATGATGGGTTAATGGCTTGTAATAAAATAAGATATCCGGTCCATGAAGCCCGATATGATAGAGTGGTAAATGCTTCTTGGCAATGGTCTGCAGCTCTTCAGGGAGAGCCCGAAGAACTTCTTGTCCAAAACGGTAATGTGCATATGTGGATGGCACAGTTCATTCCTTCTTTCATAATGAATTCAAGTTTTTATATACATTCATTTTACCCATTTTTTGAAAATGGATACTATTCCATTCCGGTTCTTGACTTTTCCAACACCATAGCGTAAAATCGATGTATATTCATAAGAAATATATAGCTATGACAAGACCAGTAGGAAGTCAAACCACATTACAGAGAGAATTCGAGTGCTGAGAAGAATTCATTGCAGGAACTTCTGAACACCAGCTTGGAGCTTCTTCCGGGAATACGGAATCGGTAAATGAGATTGACAAAGGATAATTTGTGGATTCGGTACGAAAGGAAGACGGTGATACCGTTATCATCAGAATGAAGAGCCTTTGAAGCGTTTCAATTTACTTTTAGATGAGGCGAAATGAACAAAGGAAACAGGGTGGAACCGCGAATAATCGTCCCTGACGTGTATGTTACATATGCGTCAGGGACTTGTTGTGTTATAAAGGTTTTGTGGATAACGAAATACGGAACAACGAGGTTATAAATTCCCACACGCATATAGAAAAAGTAGAAAGGAAGTAGGAAGATGAAAATCACATTGAAAGATGGCTCTGCAAAAGAGTATTCACAGGCAATGTCAGTTATTGATATTGCAACAGACATCAGCGAAGGGTTAGCCCGTATGGCATGTGCCGGCGAAGTAGACGGACAGGTGGTGGATTTACGAACTATCATTGACAAAGATTGCGAGCTGAGTATTTTAACCTTTAATGATGAGGCAGGAAAGAAGACCTTTCGTCATACCGCATCCCATATATTAGCACAGGCAGTAAAGCATTTATATCCGGATGCCAAATGTACCATCGGACCGGCAATTGACGAGGGATTTTATTATGATTTCGATATGCCGCCTCTTTCCCGTGAGGATTTGGATAAAATTGAGGCTGAGATGAAGAAGCTGGTGAAACAGGGAGATGAGATTACCACATTTACCCTGCCAAGGGAAGAAGCAATTAAGTTGATGGAAGAGAAAAACGAGCCATATAAGGTAGAACTGATTCAGGATTTACCGGAGGATGCAGTGATTAGCTTCTATACACAAGGAGATTTTACGGACCTTTGTGCAGGACCACATCTGATGAATACTAAGGCAGTGAAATTCTTCAAGTTGACATCTTCTTCCGGTGCTTACTGGAGAGGAGATTCTAACAAGAAGATGCTGACCCGTATTTATGGTACTGCTTATACAAAGAAGGCAGACTTAGAAGAACGTTTGGAATTCTTAGAGAATATTAAGCTGCGTGACCATAATCGCTTAGGACGTGAGATGGAATTATTCACAACTGTTGATGTTATTGGACAGGGACTGCCATTATTCATGCCAAAGGGTACGAAGATTATTCAGACCTTACAGCGTTGGATTGAGGACTTAGAGGACTACGAATGGGGCTATGTCAGAACCAGAACACCGTTAATGGCGAAATCTGATTTATATAAGATTTCCGATCACTGGTATCACTATAAGGATGGTATGTTCGTCTTAAATGATCCGGGAAATGACGATGATGATGTGACAGCAGATGGCAAAGAGGTTATGGCACTTCGTCCGATGACCTGTCCATTCCAATATTATGTGTACAAGGCGACGCAGCATTCTTATCGGGATTTGCCATATCGTATGGGTGAGACTTCTACGCTCTTCCGAAATGAAGATTCCGGTGAAATGCATGGCTTGACCCGGGTACGTCAGTTTACAATTTCAGAGGGACATTTGATTTGTACACCGGAGCAGATTGCAGATGAATTCAAGAACTGTGTGAATCTGGCAAAGCACTGTCTGACCACACTTGGTTTGGAAAATGATGTGACTTACCGGATGTCAAAATGGGATCCAAATGACAGTGAAAAGTATCTGGGAACGGCAGAAGAATGGGATAAGGTTCAGGATGCTATGCGTGTCATTTTAGATGATATTGGATTGGAATATACGGAAGAAGAAGGAGAGGCAGCCTTCTATGGTCCAAAGTTAGATATTCAGGCAAAGAATGTATATGGCAAAGAAGATACCATGATTACCATTCAGTTGGATATGTTCTTGTCAGAACGGTTTGACATGTACTACATTGACCAGAATGGAGAAAAGAAACGTCCTTATATCATTCATCGTACTTCTATGGGATGTTACGAGAGAACTTTGGCATGGCTGATAGAAAAGTATGCCGGTGCATTGCCGACCTGGTTGATGCCGGAACAGGTTCGTATCCTGCCAATTTCTGATAAGTTTATGGACTATGCAAAGAAAGTTAAGGCAGAGTTGCGGAAAGCAGATGTCAAGGTAGAAATTGATGAACGTGCGGAGAAGATTGGATATAAGATTCGGGAGGCACGGTTACAGAAGATACCATATATGCTGGTTGTTGGTGCAAATGAAGAAGCAGAGGGTACGGTAACACCTCGTCGTCGTGGGGAAGAAAATGCAAGAGAAGCCATGAAAGTGGAAGATTTTGTACAAATGATTACAGAAGAAATCCGGGAAAAGAGACACGATTGATACAACAAGGAAATAGAAGCTCAATGTTTTAGGAAAAGGGAAAGGAAAGTAAGGATGGAAAAAAAGATAATGTTAGGTAACGAGGCAATTGCCCGTGGTGCATGGGAAGCAGGAGTAAAAGTGTCTTCTGCTTATCCCGGAACACCAAGTACGGAAATCAGTGAAAGCCTTGTGAAATACGAAGAGGTATATGCAGAATGGGCACCAAATGAGAAGGTGGCAACAGAGGTTGCCATTGGTGCCTGTATCAGTGGAGTGCGCTCTATGTGCTGTATGAAGCATGTAGGTGTTAATGTGGCAGCAGATCCGTTGTATACCATGTCCTATGGTGGTGTAAATGCCGGTATGGTTTTGGTGGCAGCAGATGATCCGGGTCTTTACAGTTCTCAGAATGAACAGGATACCCGTTCCGTAGCCAGAGCTGCACATGTGCCGGTTTTACAGCCTTCAGATAGTCAGGAAGCAAAAGACTTCATGAAGTATGCTTTTGAATTGAGTGAAAAATATGATACCCCGGTGATTTTGAGAACCACTACCAGATTGTCTCATTCCCAGGGCTTGGTTACATTAGAAGATCGAGTAGTACCGGAGGACAAACCATATGAGCGCAATCCTGCCAAATTCGTTATGATGCCGGGAAATGCAAAGGGACGTCACATCTATGTGGAACAGAGAGAACTGGCAATGGCAGAAGATGGAGCCAATATGCCGATTAACCGTGTAGAAATGGGAGATACCAAGATTGGTATTATTACCTGTGGTATTGAATATCAGTATGTGAAGGAAGTGCTTCCAAATGCCAGTGTTCTAAAGCTGGGTCTGGTGAATCCTCTTCCAAAGCAGATGATTCTTGATTTCGCTTCTAAAGTAGACGAATTATATGTTGTAGAAGAATTAGATCCGATTATTGAGGAACAGGTTCGTTCCTGGGGTATTCCATGTTATGGGAAAGAAATCTTCACCGTACAGGGAGAATACAGTGCAAATCTGTTACGGAAAGCCATTTTACATGAGGAATTAGATTTGGAAGCTGCAGCACAAGTGCCTGCACGTCCGCCAATTCTTTGCCCGGGTTGTCCACACAGAAGCGTATACACTGTATTGAAGAAGTTAGGTATTCATGCGGCCGGAGATATTGGCTGTTATACTCTGGGTGCAGTTGCTCCGTTAAATGTAGTGGATACCACCATTTGTATGGGGGCATCTATTTCCTCTCTTCATGGTATGGAAAAAGCCAAGGGTAAGGATTACGTGAAAAAATGGGTAGCAGTCATCGGTGACAGTACCTTTATGCATACCGGTGTAAATTCTCTGATGAATATGGTTTATAATAAGGCAACCGGAACGGTTATGATTCTGGATAATTCCACAACCGGTATGACTGGTCATCAGGACCATGCAGCAACCGGAAAAACCTTAAAGGGTGAGCCTACATATGCCATTAACATTTACAATTTGTGTAAGGCAATTGGAGTGGAACATGTGGTAGAAGTCAATGCCTTTGATATCAAGGAATTAGAACGGGTCGTGAAAGAAGAAACGGAACGGGATGCCATTTCAGTTATCATTACCAAGTCCCCATGTGTTTTACTAAAGGGTAACGTATTTCCAAATAAGTGCGTACCGGTTTCAGAAAAATGTAAAAAATGCGGCTTATGTCTGCGCCCGGGCTGTCCTGCACTTACCAAGAATGAAGATGGAACCATTTCCATTGATGAAACGATGTGTAATGGCTGTGGCTTATGTAAACAGTTATGTAACTTCGGTGCAATTGAAACCGTAGCAAAGTAGGAGGTGTGGAGATGGAAACAAAGAATATTATGATTGTTGGTGTTGGTGGACAGGGAACCCTGCTTACCAGCCGGATACTTGGTGGTATTGCCCTGCATGCCAATTATGATGTAAAGCTTTCAGAGGTACACGGTATGGCACAGCGTGGAGGCAGTGTTGTAACCTATGTTCGCTACGGAGAGAAAGTTGCAGAGCCAATTGTGGAAGAAGGACAGGCAGATGTATTAATTGCATTTGAGCGGTTAGAGGCAAAACGGTATGCCCATTTCCTGAAGAAAGATGGTGTTATTATTGTCAACGACCAACGTATGGATCCGATTACAGTTGTAACAGGAGCGGCACAATATCCGGAGGGAATTATTGAGGAACTTTCTGAAAAGTATAAGGTGTATTCGGTTGATGCCATGGCAGAGGCTAAGAAATTAGGCAATTCCAAAGTATTCAATATTATCGTACTGGGAGTAGCTGCACAACACATGGATTACTCCAAGGAAGACTGGTTAGAGGTAATCGAAAAGACGGTACCACCAAAGACTGTGGAGATGAATAAAAAAGCATTTGAAGTGGGATATACATTATAAATTAAAAAGCTATCTTCATAGCAGAACAAGCAGGAAATTTCCTGCTTGTTTGTGTTTACAATGAGCCGAGCGCAGATTCGTGCTTGCACGAAAATCTGCATTCGGCGAATGAACATCATGGAGCCGACAGGCGACATGATATTGGATTAGCAAATGGATTGATATATATTATATACTTCTTCTTTGGTAGCAAGATTCTCTGAAAAAGCACTGGCACTACCACAGGAGATACCCATATAAAATGCTTCTTTATAATTTTGGCTTTTCGAAAAACCATAGAGAAAACCGGCTACCATGGAGTCACCGGCACCAACGGAATTAATGACTGCTCCCTGGGGAGCCGGGCTTTCGTAGATACTTCCGTCTTCAGCAACAAGAACAGCACCATCACCAGCCATGGAAACCAGAACATTTTTTGCTCCTCGCTCTTGAAGTTTTTTTGCGTAGTGTGCTACCTCTGCTTTGCCTTGGAACTGATTAACACCAAAGATTTCACCAAGTTCAAAATGATTCGGTTTAATCAGGAAAGGATGAAGCTCTAATACATTACAAAGTAAATCGTTTGTAGCATCTACCACAATCATGATTTTCTTGTTTTGTAAATATTTCATGATATCCTGATATATAGTGGATGGCAGAGAACCGGGTATACTTCCGGCTAATACCAGGACATCACCATCCTGTAACTGATCAAGCTGTGCATAAAAATTGGATAAGTCTGTATCGTGAATGGCAGGACCCATACCGTTGATTTCACTTTCTTCTTTCGAGTGTAATTTTATATTAATTCGGGAAAGCCCGTCTTTTATTGGGATGAAACGCTCTGAAATCTGTAGTTCCTGCAGTTGTCTTCGAATCTCTTCGCCGGTAAAGCCGGCAATGAATCCCAAGGCAGTGCTGTTGATTCCCAGATTATGTAAAACAATCGATACATTAATGCCCTTACCGCCTGGGACAATCATTTCTTGTGAAGTACGATTGACTCTTCCTGGTACAAAGTTTGGAACAGATATGATATAATCCAGAGAAGGATTAAAGGTAACCGTGTAAATCATTTGAATTCCTCCTATATTTGATTAAATGGTTCAGCATTTAATTTGTGTTTCCAGAAATTGTGAATGTCCTTGGTAGATACGAAGGGAAAAGGTTGTAAGGGCTGTTCTATAAACATCACATATATAAGAGTTCCTTCTTGGTTCGTTTGTTGGAATTTCAACTTAAAACGAGGCTTAGGTGAATTTGCCAAGTGAAGAAAACTGGTACTGCTTTTATATTCTAAAAATGTGATATAGTATTCTCCGTCTATGACTTCTAATTGGTAATCAAATGTATCAAGAATATTTTGATGAGACAAATAGTCTAAACAGGTTTGCAGAGAATAATTTGTTTTATATGTATATTCCATGGTAAAGTTCCTATTTATATTCCTTTTTTGGATTGTAAAACTTATTCTATGGTATAAAATGGGTATAGTCAAATAGATATATTGTATTTTATTATACTTTGATATATGCTGTCAAACAGAATTGTGATATAGTATGACCTGAGGAGGGGCCCACCGAAGGTGGGAGGGGCCCTGAGGTCAACAAGCAGTAAATAAAAGGGAAAGTTCATATGACCTGAGGAGGGGCCCTAAGGAAATTAAATTATGAAAGAAGACAAGATTAAGAACTATTTTAAGTACATACTTGAATTTATTCTATCGTTAATCGGAATAGCTGTTATTTGGAAATGTTTTATAGGATTTCGCCCAACGGCTCAGATATTTTCTAATATTTATATAGATGGAATTCAGCTTGTTATACAGGTAATCATGATTATCCTGATGCTTAGTATGGTGTTGGCTGTGATTCAAAGTGTTCTGGGATTTATCATTACGATAAAGGCAGATAGGGAACAACAAAGCGAAGATTTTTCAGAATCCCAAAGATATTTAAAGACAATCATAAATGTACGTGGATTATTAAAAGAAACAGTAAAGGGAATATTTGGTCTCAGTTTATTCGTAGCAGGAATCATGTTAATTGTACGAATTCCTAGGGGATACATAATTGGCGGCATTTTGACAGCCGGTGCAGTGTATTACTTGTTCCGAACTGTCAGAAGTGCAATTGAGATAATAAAGCAATGGAATATATAAAAATCAGATGGAGGTAAGTTATGAAAATATCAACAAAGGGAAGATATGCATTACGTTTATTAATTGATTTAGCAACCAACTATGAAGGAGAGCCGATTCGTTTAAAAGATGTAGCAGAACGACAGGATATATCCATAAAATATTTAGAACAGATTATTTCCACTTTGAATAAGGCCGGATATGTGAAAAGTGTACGAGGCGCACAAGGTGGTTATGTGTTAGTCAAAAAACCTAAGGATTATACCGTTGGTATGATTCTGCGATTGACAGAAGGTAGTCTGGCACCGGTTGCCTGTATTGAGGATAAAGAAATGACCTGTGAACGTATGCAGAATTGTGTTACCATAAAAGTCTGGGAGAAGATTAACGATGCAGTCAATAATGTGGTAGATAATATTACTTTGCAGGATTTGGTGGATTGGCAGTCTCAGCAGTAAGGAAATGCTTGATAAAAGAGGTTTACTTACTTGCTTTACTGTGTTAAAATATGGCTAGATATGGAGGACAGAGTCCGCATCATACGGATTCTGTCTTTTTTAGTGTAGATGAAAGGCAGAGTAAGGAGGAACAAAAGATGCCGATCACAGAATTATTGGAACGAAATGCCAGAGAATATGCAAATGATGTAGCTTTGGTAGAAATAAACCCGGAGATTAAGGAACGCCGACGTGTGACATGGAAGGAATATGAATTAATGGAACCAAATCCATTGGAGCATTATCGTCGGGAAATTACATGGAATGTATTTGATGAAAAAGCCAATCGGTTTGCTAATCTTCTAATTAGTAGGGGGATTAAGAAAGAGGATAAAGTAGGAATTTTGTTAATGAACTGCTTGGAGTGGTTGCCAATTTATTTTGGTATCTTAAAAACCGGAGCATTGGCGGTGCCATTGAATTTTCGTTATGCATCCGATGAGATTCAGTATTGTCTAGATTTGGCTGATGTGGATATTCTGGTATTTGGACCGGAATTTATTGGACGTGTGGAAGAAATTGCTGAGGAAATCAGCAGAAACCGTTTGTTGTTCTATGTAGGGGAGAATTGTCCGAGCTTTGCAGAGGATTATACTGCCATGGTAGCGAATTGTTCCAGCCGAAAGCCGGAAATTGTAGTAAAGGACGAAGATAATGCAGCTATATATTTCTCTTCCGGCACTACCGGATTTCCAAAGGCAATTTTACATAACCATATCAGTTTAATGCATTCCTGCAAGGTAGAACAGAATCATCACGGACAGACCAGAGAGGATGTTTTCCTTTGTATTCCTCCGTTATATCATACAGGTGCAAAAATGCACTGGTTTGGTAGTTTGATTTCCGGTGGTAAGGCAGTTTTGTTAAAAGGAACCAAGCCGGAATTTATTATGGATACAATTTCCAAGGAGCATTGTACCATCGTCTGGTTGCTGGTGCCTTGGGCACAGGATATACTGGATGCTCTGGATAGTGGAGCAATTAAAAAGGATGATTATGAACTAGACCAGCTTCGACTAATGCATATCGGAGCACAGCCGGTACCACCAAGCCTGATTAAGCGTTGGATGGAATATTTTCCACATCATCAGTATGATACCAACTATGGTTTGTCAGAATCCATTGGACCGGGTTGTGTACATCTGGGCGTGGATAACATTCATAAGGTTGGTGCTATTGGAGTTCCGGGTTATGGCTGGGAAGTAAAGATTGTGGATGAGAATGGTACACCGGTTGCACAGGGGGATGTTGGTGAACTTTGTGTAAAAGGACCTGGTGTTATGACCTGCTATTATAAGAATCCGGAAGCTACGAATGAAATTCTGAAAGATGGATGGTTATATACAGGTGATATGGCTATGCAGGATGAGGATGGATTTATCTTCTTAGTAGACCGAAAGAAGGATGTTATTATCAGCGGTGGGGAGAATATTTATCCGGTTCAGATTGAAGACTTTATACGTTGTCATTCGGCAGTTAAGGATGTAGCAGTCATTGGTTTGCCGGATAAGCGGTTAGGTGAGATTACAGCCGCCATTATTGAGGTAAAGGATGGTTACAATTGTACGGAAGAAGAAATGAATCAGTTCTGCCTGAAGCTGCCACGGTATAAGCGACCAAAGAAAATAATCTTTGCCGATATTCCAAGAAATCCAACAGGCAAGATTGAAAAACCAAAGCTTCGAAAGATTTATGGAGCAGAGCGTTTGGTAGAGGAACAGAATAAAGCATAAGAGATAAAAGGGAAATGGCTGGGTGACTTCTTGCGAAGCATCCAGCCATTTCAAATGAGGGGAGAGAGGATTCAAATATATGAAAAGCTCTTACAAGATTTAATATAAGGGGAAAGTGTGTTTATTTTGTGTTCAAAAAATGAGAAATTTCTAAAGAAATAATAATAGAAAGATGAATTTATGGTTTGGCTAAAATAATATAAAACTGCTTATACTACAACAGAAGGAATATAGAATTGTAGTATGAGGTGAAAATATGGCGAATTTAGTAGATTATCTGAACTGGAGGGGAGATTTGACATTTTCACAATGTCGTTTTAATGAAATAGATGGGTTGATATTGTCAAATCTGGCTTATGTAGCATTTGATAACATTCTGCCTTCGCCTTGGGAACAGGAAGGAATTACCTTACAGAATGCGTCAAAATTATTTTGGGGAGAGCAGGAAGAAAAGAAGATATTGCAGGAATTCTCATTAATAAAAATGGCACCTTTTGTCATGAGAAGGATGGCAGCCAGCAGGAGGTTTGGGAGTTTACATCTAATGTGCTATCAGAATTCTATCAATCAAGAGGAAGAGAGTCAGTTCAGTGCCTTATGTATACAGATGGAAGAGGGAAAGACCTTTGTGGCATTTCGGGGAACGGATGATACTATAATTGGCTGGAAGGAGAATTTTCGCATGTGCTTTGAAACGGTCCCGGCACAGAAGAAGGCAATGGATTATTTGAATTATATCAGTCAAAGATGTCCGGGAAAACTGTGGTTGGGAGGACATTCGAAGGGTGGAAATCTGGCAGTATATGCAGCAACAAGTGTCAAGCCGGATATACAGAATCGAATTCAGGGGATATATAACTATGATGGTCCCGGTTTTTCTAAAACAATGATAAATAGCAATGGATACCAAAGAATTGCACATCGTATTCGGAAATTTGTTCCGGACTCCTCGATTATAGGAATGTTATTAGAGCATGATGAAAATTATACGATTGTCAGTAGTACTGAGCGAGGGTTTATGCAGCATGACCCAATTTCATGGAGAGTGTTGGGGAAACATTTTGTAACGATTCCGGAACGGGGAGAAGAAAGCCGGAGAATGGACAGAAAGATACATGACTGGGTGTATTCTCTTTCTCTTGAGGAACGGAAAAAACTTGTGACGGATGTATTTCAGGCAATGGAAGATTCGGATGTTCAAACACTAAATGATTTTGGAGATAACAAATGGCGGGCGAAATTATGGCAGATTCAAAAGCGGATTCGAAATAATCCGGAATGCTATCAGTTATTAAAAAATGCAGGCCGTCAGATGAGAGAGGAATTTGGGACATCCCTTTTTCCGGTTAAGAAGTTCTCTCAGAGAAAGAAAAAAGGTGAAAACCATTAGGATGGATTCACCTTTTACATCGTGTACTATTTGGGATACTGCATAAATACAGGTTTTCGTTTTGTATTGCGATATTGTCCCGGAGTAACACCAACCACTTTCTTGAATACATTTTGAAAATAACTCTGACTGGAAAAATATAAATAATTACTGATTTCCGTCAGTGACTTGTCTGTATAAGATAAAAGGATACAGGCTTCTTCAATCTTGGTGTTTGTTATGAATTCTGATAAACCGGAACCTGTTTCGGTTTTGAAGCGCTTTAAAAAATAAGAGGTACTCAAATTTACATGAGAGGCAATGGTTTCTGCCTGCAAAGGCTGGTTTACATGCTCTTTAATATAATGAATCGCTGCCATAATCGGCTGTGAAACATTTTTGAACTTCACTTCCCGTTCCACACGTTCTGTAAAATCCATGGGCATTTTCTTTAATAAGCGCTCTACATCTACTACATTCTTATATCCTTCCACGGTACGAATATATACATCACTTAAGTTGTATGCTTCTTCAATGTCCATACCACCTGCAATAGCAGCTCTGGTATACATGGCACAAGCAGAAATGAATATATTTTTTGCCTGACGCAGACCATTATCAGCGATGGTTCCCTGCCTTCCCGGCACAGGCGTGACAAGATTTCGTTTCATTGCCTCTGTATTTCCACTGGCAATCAAATCCATACGGTGCATCTCAAATAAATATGTATTGTGCATGACCTCATTTTCCCGCGATTCATAGGAGGCATTGGTGTACTGACGGTCAATATCCGGAGGCTTATAGTATGCAGAATTATAATCGATTTCGTCAATTGTCATTACCTTATGGTTTAGTGCAAAGTTCATGCAGGACAAGTAAGAAAGAAAACGATGCAAAGGGCCATAGGGTAAACCGGTTAAAAAGATTTTGGTACGGTCTTCTTCTTCGGGTGGAACATGCATTTGATTAATAATTGTAGGCAGAAGGTCTTTTGTAATTGGTGTCAAAAAGTACGGTCCTACAAATACCCATAAGTTGTGTTCAGGAAGGCGGACTAATCCGCAAAAAGCTTCATAAGGCGTGGACAGATAACTGACATCTTTGTTAAGACTTTTCATGTGTTCAAACGAAGATTTGACCCGTTCTTTTAATACAAAGGTTGCAGGGATTTGCGATATTAGCTCATCCTCCTGAAATAGACAAAGAGGTATATTATTTACGTCATACAAGTTATTTAGAAATAATATATAGTCATCTATCTGCATATGGAACTCCTTTCTCAAATGATGATAAAAGCGTCATGGGTCATAAAACCATACAAATATCCCATTCGACAGTATCACATTAAGAAAGAAATGACAAGTCGCCAATTTGGACTTTTATTGCATCTTCAACAAAAAATGATATAATGAACGCATAAGCATGAACGCAAGGTCGAAAGACAAGCCCTGGCTGCTTGCAGGCAAGGGGTTGTCTGAGAGCTTGGGTGAGTGCAACGAACACCGAAAAACCGAAGGAAAAGAGGATTATTCAGTGGATCAAAATACATTTATGAAACAGGAAAGAAAAGCATTTATATGGGTAAATGTGGGATGCATCCTGCTGTTTGCCGGTTTGATGATTTGGAAATATTGTCCGTGGGTTCAATTGTTAAATACCCAGTGTGTCTTTCATGAGTACTTACATCTGTATTGTCCCGGCTGTGGAGGTACCAGAGCTGTTTATGCTTTGCTGAGATTGGATATTTCGGAGTCTTTTATTTGCCACCCGATTGTGCTCTATTGTGCTTTGATTTTTATAGACTATTATGTTGGTGCGATTATTACCTTGATACGTCATAATGGGAAACGGTATTATTATTTGAGGACATGGTTTTGTTATGTGGCACTGGGAATTGTTATTTTAAATTTTGTTTTAAAAAATGTTCTACTGGTAGCATTTCATATTGATCCAATCGGTGATTTGCTACCTTACTGGATATGAAGCTGAATGACTTGAGGGTATCTGAGTGGATGGAAATTAATAAGAATAATATTTTTTGCTTTATTTCCGCATGAAAATGGGGTATACTTACGGTATGAATGCGCATGGACAAGTGCGACACTATAACAAATGGAGGATTTATTATGTTAGTATCAGCAAAAGAGATGTTAACAAAGGCTAAGGCTGGACATTATGCAGTTGGTCAGTTCAACATCAACAATCTGGAATGGACAAAGTCAATTTTATTAACCGCACAGGAGTTACAGTCTCCGGTTATCTTAGGTGTATCTGAGGGTGCTGGTAAGTACATGACAGGATATAAGACTGTTGCTGCTATGGTTAAGGCAATGATTGAAGAGTTAAACATTACCGTTCCTGTAGCACTTCACTTAGATCATGGCTCATACGAAGGAGCTAAGAAGTGTATCGAAGCTGGTTTCTCTTCTATCATGTTCGATGGTTCTCATTATCCAATCGAAGAGAACATTGCTAAGACAAAGGAATTGGTGGAAACCTGTAACAAGTTAGGTTTATCCTTAGAAGCAGAAGTTGGTTCTATTGGTGGTGAAGAAGATGGCGTTATCGGTAAGGGCGAATGTGCAGACCCACAGGAATGTAAGGCAATTGCTGACTTAGGTGTTACCATGTTGGCAGCAGGTATCGGTAACATTCATGGTAAGTATCCGGCTAATTGGGAAGGCTTAAGCTTCGAGACTTTGGATGCAATCCAACAGTTAACAGGAGATATGCCATTAGTATTACATGGTGGTACAGGTATTCCGGAAGATATGATTAAGAAGGCAATCTCTCTTGGTGTTGCTAAGATTAATGTAAATACCGAGTGCCAGTTAGCATTTGCAGATGCTACACGTAAGTACATCGAAGCTGGTAAGGACTTAGAAGGTAAGGGCTTTGACCCACGTAAGTTATTAGCTCCCGGTGCAGAGGCAATTAAGGCAACTGTTAAGGAAAAGATGGAATTATTCGGTTCTGTAGGTAAGGCTTAATCCTTAGGTTGTTACTTTTCCTTTCATATGGTATTATATAGGGTGTATGAATTGTTAGAATTCTGACAATCATACACCCTATTTTAGCTTGTGATACAAAGGAGAATTTCTCGTGGCGGAAACCTATATTATGATAAATGATATCATGGAAGAACATCATGCACGTATGCAAAATCTGCGGAAATATTATCCCTTTTTTGTTTTAAATGAAACCACCTTTACCCAGTACAAGGAGGGGCGGTTTGCGGAACTGGATATGGGTTATATTACCATGGCAAGTCTGCGGTTTTTTATTAATGAAAACCAATTTAACGAGCAGGCGATTACCTATGAACAGTATGAGCGTTTTTTAACAGAATTGCTGCGGCGGGATTTTGAATTGCAGGTGGAGCCGGAGGAAGAGCAGGAATTAGTTGCTTATATTTTTGATAAGATAAAAAATGAGGGGAAACCCTTCGAATTTCATTTTTTTGATCCGGAGGATAAAAAGCGGAAGACAGCAAGGGTTCGTTTGATTGAAAGTGATATTCGGGAAGGTGTGGTGGAATACCGAATTACCTCGGAGGGAATAGAATTCTATTTAGATACCAAGGAAATTAAGGATGAAAGTAAAATCAGTATCCAACAGGTGCTACTGGAAAAAATGATTAATGCCAAGAATTTCAAAGGTGGTATTGATGTGGTACGCCGGATTAACAGCGAAGTGAAACGATTGGTGGCACAGAAAGAGGAAGTAATTGAACTATTGGGACATGATGTGTTCCAAGGGGCAAAGGCTTGCGAAGAATACATGGCGACAGTGGCACGCTGGTTCGATGAGGAACAGAAATTATTTGCCAAGAATAAGGCATTAATAGAGCAGACATTAAGTAAAGCAACGTTGGAAGGTGCCGGAAAACAGGAGACAACTGCATTTTATAAGTCTCTGGAAGAAATCAACAAGCTGGAAACGGAATTGAAAAAGACCATTCACCGCCATGGAGAATTAATTCGTGAAACTACGCAATTGCAGGATATTACAGATAAAATGATTCATCAGGCAAAGCTTCGAAAACTGCGGAATGTATTTGATTTTCAGGGTAGTCTGCAAAAACTGGAGCAAAAAGATTCACCGGAAGACATGATTTATATCTTGGCACCACTCTTTACACCGAAACTGGAAAAATCATTTTCCATCAAGTCCATTGATAATATGCTTACCTATAAGACGGATAACGTGGATAAGGGTGAAAAGGTAGTAAAAGAGGACACCAACCGGGAGTTCCGATATGAAGATGAAAAAGAAGATATACGAATTGCCCATAACTTTGGGAGAATATTCTATGAGTTGTTAGATCAATTGACGAAAAAGGATAGGATTGAATTAAAAGAATTCAATGCCATTTTGGAAATTAAGTACGGAGAAGACTTTTTAAGCAACGGTGATTATTATTCTTTTCTGGTACACATTGCCCAGAAAACAGAGTATTCCTTGCAGCAATTATATGAAAAGCCGGAAACCTTTTTGGAAAATCTGGTAATTGAAGCATTTACGGAAGAAGAAAAGGAACGGTTCTGGGATATGAAATTTATGTTGGAATTTCTGGTACAGGAAGAAATTCCAATTACAAGAGGAGAAAGGGAATTCACCATTACCAATCTGTTATTCGTTAGAAGATAAAAGGAAAGGAACAGGAAATATGGATAGTCGCAATATGGATAAAGCACTGGAACTGTACGCAAAGCTTACCATGGGTGAGGAAATCAGGCGTTCTCATCCGGAAAATGGAAGCTTGTACGAGGAGTATTACCAGAATGCAGAAGTCTATGAGATTTTGAATCAGATATTGAAGAAGCTGAATTTGAATCTGTATGAATACAAGGAAGCTTTATATTTAAGTGCCGGAGAAGGGAACCGGGTATTTGGTTATACCAATGAGGAATTGAAGCGACTTATGGGACTTCGCTATAATCGGGAGTTGTATATGGCGTACTATATCATGTACCGGATTTTACTATGCTTTTATCAGGATTCTGCTTCTTACCAGTATCGGGAGTACATACGATTGGAAGAAATCGTGAAAGAGGTTTCTGCTTCTCTCTCAACGATTACCAGAGATTTGAGCATATACAGCATGGAGGAAATAGAGGAAAACAGCTTTAAGAGCATCGCCCTGCTGTGGGAGGAATTACCGATGGTTACCGGGGAAGACAGGGAACAGCTTCGTGCTTCCAGAGCTTCCCGGATGGGATTGGCCAAGCTGGTCTGCAATTTTTTATTAAGTCAGAATTTGTTTGTGGATGTGAATGAACGGTATTACCCTACAGACCGGTTGAAGGCATTGGCAGAGCAGTATTTTGAAGAATATCGGGGACGGATTTATGAATTGTTAGAAAGAGGTGAAGAGCATGCCGAGTATTAATCGAATTCGTGTCAATAATGTAAAATACAACTTTGGCACACAACAGTATGATGATTTTACCATGCGCATGTATGGAAAGAACACCTTATATGATTTGGCAAATGGCGGTGGTAAGAGTATTTTGATGCTGTTATTACTGCAGAATCTGATTCCGAATTGTACCTTAGATGAGAAACAACCCATTGAAAAGCTGTTTCGTACCGGCAGTGGAAACACCACCATACATTCTCTGATTGAGTGGAAATTAGATGAACCGGATATCCATGAAGGCTATCGTTATATGACTACCGGTTTCTGCGCCAGAAAAGCAAAGGATTCGCCGGATGAGGAAGAAGGTGGCAGGGAAATTGCTGCGGTAGAATACTTTAACTATTGTATCTTTTATCGGGATTATAATGATAATGATATCGTAAATCTTCCTTTGGTGAAGGATGGAGAACGTGTCAGCTATAGTGGCTGGAAGAATTATCTGAAGGAGCTGGGAAGACGGGATTTGAAATTAGAGGTTCATGTCTTTGAGCGAAAAGGAGAATACCAGCGTTTTATCAGTGGCTATGGCCTGTACGAAAGCCACTGGGAAATTATTCGTGGTATCAACAAGACGGAAGGTCATGTCCGGACGTATTTTGAAACAAATTATAAGACTGCCCGCAAGGTGGTAGAGGATTTATTAATTGAAGAAATCATTGAAAAAGCATATCTGGTAAAGATTGATAAGAATGACAGTTCAGATGATATGGCACATACTCTGTTGGAAATTAAGGATAAGCTGGTAGAACTGTCTCGAAAAAAGCGGGAAATTGCAGATTATGACCGGCAGACAGAATTGCTTCATGTATTGGAAGCAAGGGTTTCTGCCTTTTTGGAGTTATATGAAAATCAGGCAAAGCAATGTTCGAATATTGCAGATGTATGTGTTACAGGTGCAACAGTTGCTAAGAACAGTGAAGAGAAAATGCAGGAGCTGGAGCAACGGAAGGCAGAGCAATTGGCACAGATGAATGGCCAGAGACTAACACAGGAAAGCCTAAAGATTAAGAGAGATAAGTTAAAATTGGAAGCCCTAATGGAAGAAATTCGGGATTTACAGGCTGAGATTACAAGGGGAGAGACGGCAATTGCCACTTGTCAGGAAGAATTAAACCGCAAGGAGAGTATGAATGATTATCTGGATTACTGGAAGGACAAGGGCGTAAAAGAAGAAAATGAAGCAGTTATTGAAGCATCTCTTCATCAAAATGAAGATCAATTGGGTGAACTTCGCAATCTGGCAAAGCTAAAAAAGCAACGGGACGACCAGGCATTGGCAGAGATTCGGACTGCACTGGAAAAGGAAGAAGCAACTGCAAAGGAAGCCAAAGAAAAAACAGAAACCTTAGAGCACTTGGAACGGGAAACACAAATTGCATTCGCTGTTGCAGAACATGAATATCAGCAGATACAGGAACGTAGTCAAAGAAATGTTCAGACGATGCAGGAGTTACGCAGCCGTTTAGCTACAGGATCATTTTTGAATGCGGAGGAACTGTTGCAGGAGCGGGGGGAACAGAACAGTGGATTGCAGGAAGCAATTGATGAACTGGAACAGCAGTTGCAGCAGGGTAGACAGACCTATTATGACTTAAAACAGGAAGTAGAAACAGTTACAGAGCAGTTAAGGGAGAAAGAAGCTGTATTAGAAAGATTAGAGGCACAGGATAAGGAGTATCAGGAGCAGACCGGTACGCTGAAACGAATGTTGGAAATCTATACCGGAAATACCGGTGAGAAAACAACAGAATGGATGACCAATCAGGATATTACAGATTTAATTCAGAATATTAATCGACGTTATCTGGATAATATCGCCATGATTTCTGCGAAAAAGGAATTGTTGACAAAAGCGGAAAAGCGGTTACAGCAGCTGGAAGAGGGACGTCTGATTGCACCAACTCAGGCAGTAGAAAAGGCAAAATACTATATTGAAAGCCGCCATGGCATCAATGCAATATTTGGAATGGATTATCTGGCAGCCCAGACGGAAGAAGTAAGAACACAGATGCTTTTCAGTCATCCATTACTGCCATATGGATTGATCGTTGAGAATTTTCTTGCTTTAGAGAATGACGGAAAACTGCGGGAATTGAATCTGGGGGATGGCTTTTTACCGATTTATAATCTATCTATGCTGGATTCTCTTAGTACAGAAAGTGAAAATGACTGTGTCATGTATTTACAACGGGGAAGAGAAGCATTTGTCTCTACTGATACCTTAGAGCAGGAGAAGGTACGGCAAATAGAGGAATTGGAAGAATTAAGAGAAGAGGTTGCCCGGTTAGAGGAAATGAGTGCCACATATCAGGAGGATAGTGCTTTTGCAGCCGGTTTGCAGGGAATTGCAATTATTGATGTGGAACAGGAACAGCTAAAGGCAAGAGATACGTTGCGGGAATGTAAGGAACAACTGGAAAGAAAGAAACAGGAGTTGGTGCAGGCACAATATGAGGTAGAAACAAAAGAACAAGAGGTAAAAGAGAAGCGGCAGGCACAATTAGACTGGTTGGAGGAACGTTCCACCTTAGAATCCATCGCAAGTTTAAGCAGGCAGATGGCAGAGGAGGAGGAACAACAGAAAACCTCGAAAGCAGAGGTTGTCCGGTTACAAAAGCTTCAAAATCAATATCAGCAGGAACTGTATCGGTGGAGAGTAACGGATGCGGAAAGCAGTCACCGGATGCAGGCACTGCAGGCACAGGTGGATGAGCGATTGACGGACTGGGAACAGTGTTATAAGGAATACTATTTGGATGAAAGTCATACAGTCAAAGACATACCGGCTGATATGGAGGCGTTGGAGGATTCCGAATTAGATGCCCGCTTTAAAGCGGTGAAAGCAGTCTTTGAAAAGAGTACCATTGTCTTAGAAGATAAGAAACAGTTAATTGCTACGTTGCAGGTATCCATGGATAAGGCATTAAAGTCGATTACAAAGCGAAACTGTTCCGTAGAGGAATTGGAAGAATTGCGAAAGAACCACCAACTGTATGCTGTGGACGAGCAGGAATTGGAATTGTTAAGTACCGAATTGTCCCGATTAACCCTGGTTGTGGATACCCAGAAGCATCATTTGACAGGCAGGAATCAGAAGGCGAACCGGTTGGAAGGAAGTATTGAACAGGCGGTGCTTACTCTGGAAGAACGCTTTGGCCCATATGAAGAGGTAGAAGTATCCAAGGAAGAAATTGATGCCCGAATCACAGAAGGAGAAACCTTGCTGTCCCATTTGGATCAGGCATACAAGGAATCTGAAAAAGAGTATCAGCAGTATAGTCGGGAATATACTGCCATGCTGGACTTATATAAAGATGTGAAACGAATTGTTGAAACCAATGATATCAGCTTACAGAATGCCAAGGTGCTGATGGTTGGCAAAGAACAGCTACGGGAGGTATTTGAAGCCAGTCTGCTTGCTTATGACAAGAGTACCAAGGCGTTGGAGCGTGCTAAGAATGAACTGCAAAGATACAAGAACCAGACCGCACAGGCTTTGGCAGAGATGCAGGCATTTGAACTATCCCAGACCATTAGCAATGATGTAGAAATTCCGTGCAATTTTGGAGAAGCAAAGCAGCTTCGGGATAGCTTAACGTCTATGATTCATGTTATTGCCCTGGAAAAAGAACGGGTGGAACAGGGCATCGAGGATATGCAGTTTATCAAATCCAACTTTGAGAAACAGTGTATCCAGCGCTGTCAGGATGTGAAAAATGAATTGGAGAAGCTTCCGAAATTATCTCGAATTATGCTGGAGGGTGAACCAATTCAGATGGTGGGATTGAATATTTCCTATGTTAAGGATGAATTTATACCGCAGAGAATGTCTGATTATATTGATGATGTGGTAAAAGGTGCAGATCGGTTCCAGAATCAGAATGAACGGATTAAGTTTATCCGCAGCCGCTTGGAACTAAAGAAACTGTTCAGTGTGATTGTGACGGATATGAACAATATTAAACTGACCTTGTATAAACGGGAACGAATGAAGGAGCAGAGCCGGTATCTTCGGTACGAAGAAGCAGTAGGAAGTACAGGACAGTCTCAGGGAATTTATATCCAGTTCCTAATTTCCATTATTAATTACATTTCCGGCTTACATTCTCCAAATGGTGAAAATGATAAGCTGATGAAAACCATTTTCATCGATAATCCATTCGGTGCAGCCAAGGATGTATATATCTGGGAGCCAATTTTCGCATTGCTGAAAACCAATAATGTACAGTTAATTGTACCGGCCCGTGGTGCCACACCGGCAATTACTGCAAGATTCGATGTAAACTACATCTTGGGACAACAGATGGTTGGAAAGCGGCAACAGACGGTTGTCATTGATTACCGTAGTCAGGTCGAACAGGAGGAAGTGGAGTACCGGAATCTGGAATATGAACAGGTAAGTTTTGATTTCATTTAATTATATGAAGGGTATGAGGAGAGAAAACAATATGGAGGAAAAAGCGATTACAAAAGGACTGAATGGCAATCAGCTGAAACTGATAGCAATTATAGCTATGACCTTGGACCATTTAATTTGGGTAATATTTCCGGGGTACCGGACGGAATGGTGGATTGTAGGATGCCATATCTTGGGGAGACTGACAGCACCTACTATGTGGTTTTTCATAGCGGAAGGATATCATTATACGAAGAATGTGAAGAAATACATCATTCGGTTGTTTGGATTTGCATTGGTTTCCCATTTTGCTTACAATTTTTGCTTTGGGATTCCGTTTATCCCGTTTCAAACCACTATATTTAATCAGACCAGTGTGATGTGGTCGTTGGCCTGGGCGGTAGTAGGATTAGCAATTCTGGATCATCCAAAGTTAAAAGATTGGATGAAAAGAGTGCTGATTATTCTCATCGATGTTATTGCATTTTGCTCTGACTGGAGCTGTATCGCAGTTATGGCGATTCTCACCATTGCATCCAATCGTGGGAATTTTAAGAAACAGATGCAGGGCATGATGTTCTGGACGTTGATTTATGCGTTGGTATATTTCTTCTTTATTGATAAGGTATATGGAATTGTTCAGTTGTTTGTGTGTATATCAATTCCATTTCTAAAAGCGTATAACGGACAACGGGGAAGCTGGAAGGGAATGAAGTGGTTATTTTATATCTACTATCCGGTGAGTTTGGTACTTTGCGGTATTATAAGGCTTTTGCTGCATGGTGATGTTGGTGTTTTGATTGGTTCATAAGGCTTGTTAATTGGACCGTTTGGGCAATCAGGATTATCAAAGGCAATTGCCGGATATCATATTGCTGAGCGGGGATATATTTGATGACAAAGGTTCCTATATTTCCAAAGTATGCAGGTGGAAGATATGATTTTGAAAGTGGAACTTTGATTGTCAGCCGGGGATTGGCGAGAGAAAGTACACCGGTGCCAAGAGTATTTAATCGTCCGGAGCTGGTTATTATTGACTTGGAATAGTACCATAGAAATATATTATAAATAGGAAGAAATGCATTAAAAAAGGTTGGATATAGAGGATGAGATTATGGGAAAAAGTAAAGAAAAGGAAAAAGACGTAAAAACCAACGCTATGCGAATACTGGATAAAAATAAAATATCTTATAAGGTAAATACATATGAATGTGATGAGTTTATTGACGGAATTCACATTGCGGATAAGCTGAATCAACCATACGAAAGTAGTTTTAAAACACTGGTTACTATTGGAAAAAGCAGGAACTACTATGTATTCGTAATTCCGATTGCTCAGGAACTGGATTTGAAAAAGGCGGCAAAAGCCGTAGAAGAGAAGTCGGTGGAAATGATACATGTAAAGGACATCAATCAAGTTACCGGCTATATACGAGGCGGTTGTACGCCAATTGGTATGAAAAAGAACTATCCAACTGTAATTCATAGCAGTGCGGTGGCATTCGATACTATTATAATCAGTGGTGGCAGAATAGGATCACAAATTGAGTTGAATCCCAATGATTTACTACGGGTTACCAATGGAAAACTGGCAGATATTATTGTGTAATATATTAGATATAGAAGAAAGGGGAATATCACATCTGTGACATTCCTCTTATGTTCTTATGAAGCCTGCTGTTCAACACTGGCATAATGAGACGGATAAGTAGTATTTTGAGCATAGGAGAGAAACCGTCTTGGAGTAATGCCGGTGTACTGCTTAAACTCTCTTTGAAAATGAGCCTGATCCGAGTAGCCAAGCTCTGACATATAATCACAAAGAGAAAGCATTGGCTGTTGTAAAATGGAATCTACTACATTTTGGAATCGCACAATGCGGGCAAAGGTCTTTGGCGTAATTCCCATAGAATCCAAAAAGATTCTGGAAATATGGCGTTCCGAATAGTGTAATTCATCTGCCAATTCATGGATTCTTACATTTCCCTGTGAAGAATTGATTTCACTTAATATATACCCGGTTAAGTCATTCACTTCTGATACGTTAATGAAAGAATTAAAGTATGCGTGGAATAAATCAACCTTTCGAGACAGAATATTGGTCTTGTTCAATTTTTCAAAAAATGCAGATAATTCCTCATTGTTTTTTTCAAAGAAAATTTCCTGATTCGCAATCTCTTTTAAAGTTAAACCATGGTAGGAGATGAATAATCCTGGTTTTAATCGAATACCAAAATATTTAGCATCTGAAAGGCGATGAATTTGTTTTGCCTCTGTACTGGAACCGAGAATTTCCATGTAATTACCATTTGCATCCTGAATAAAAAGGATATCGGTACAACCATTTGGAATATATGTAACATTCTGATTGCAGGAATCCTCTTTTTCGGTTTGGAATTCATAGAATAATGCCTGATAAGGTTCGGTAAACATTACCTCTTTGTAGTTTAGAACTCCCTCGTGAAAAAACGGCTGGTGCAAAATAAAATGGTTGTCGTTTTCATAATTAATGTTCTTCATGATAATCACACTCCTATCTTAAAAACCAAGACATACAGAACATAAATAAAAAAGCAGACAAGAGAACCCATAAACGACCTCTTTGTCTGCTAAATCTATGCTATGTAAAATTACTTAAGAACCTCATTCGAAATTCCTACGCTCCTATTTTACTCGCATTGGTTTCGGAAGTCAACAGTTTTTTTCAAAAAACAGAATGTCCCTTTTTTTCAAGAAACAAAAAAAAAATCTTGATAAACTCAAGCACATCAAATCGCAGACAGCGATAGAAAAGAAAAATGAGTAAGGAGTGAGTGCGTATGGAACTTAGTGAAGAGATTATGAGTGCCATTACTGATAATGTCACAGGTGAAGTTTTAACAAGTGTCTGGTTTCTGATGGGCGCAGCATTAGTATTCTGGATGCAGGCAGGTTTTGCGATGGTAGAAGCAGGTTTTACCAGAGCAAAGAATGCAGGTAACATCATTATGAAGAATTTGATGGACTTCTGTATTGGTACAGTTGTTTTCATCCTGATTGGTTCAAGTTTATTGTTAGGAGACGATGTAGCAGGATTCTGTGGAATTCCTACTTTGGATATTTTCTCCAACTATAGTGAGTTTGGTTGGTCAGCATTTGTATTCAATTTGGTATTCTGTGCAACAACAGCGACAATTGTTTCCGGTGCAATGGCTGAACGTACTAAATTCTCATCTTACTGCATCTATTCAGCAGTTATTTCTGCAGTTGTATATCCAATTGAAGCACATTGGATTTGGGGCGGTGGCTGGTTAGCACAGCTTGGTTTCCATGATTTTGCAGGTTCTTGTGCAATTCATATGGTAGGTGGTCTATCTGCATTAATCGGTGCTGCTTTGTTAGGACCTCGTATTGGAAAGTTCATTAAGAAAGATGGTAAGGTTACAAAGGTAAATGCATTTCCGGGACATAACTTAGTAATCGGTGCTCTTGGTGTATTTATTCTGTGGTTTGGCTGGTATGGATTTAACGGTGCAGCAGCATGGACACCAGATCAGTTGGCAAGTATTTTCTTGACAACAACAGTTGCACCTGCAGTTGCAACCGTTGTATGTATGTTATTTACCTGGATTAAATATGGTAAACCGGATGTTTCTATGTGTTTGAATGCATCCCTTGCCGGTTTGGTAGCAATTACTGCACCTTGTGATGTAACAGATGCTGCAGGCTCTGCAATTATTGGTGCAGTAGCAGGTTTACTGGTAGTATTCGGTGTATGGTTCTTAGATAATGTATTACATATTGATGACCCGGTTGGTGCGGTAGCAGTTCACTTCTTAAATGGTATGTGGGGTACGTTAGCGGTTGGCTTGTTTGCTACTCCGACTGCTCCGGAATCCGAGTTGACCGGTTTGTTCTATGGCGGTGGCTTCCAGTTATTAGGTTTACAGGTATTGGGTATGGTTACCGTATTGGCATGGACTGCCGTGACTATGACGATTGTATTCTTGATTATTAAGGTGACAAATGGTCTTCGTGTTACAGAGGAAGAGGAAATCGAAGGTTTGGATATCAAGGAACATGGTCTTCCATCTGCATATGCAGGTTTTGCTATTATGGATGCCAATGCTAATATGACAGAAGTAAATGAGAATACTGACCTTGGTGAAGATGATTATGTTAAGGCTTCTGATGCACAGAAGGATGCAGCAGTAAAGGTAAACAGAGCACCAATCGAAAGCGATATGAGCAAGGTTGTTATTATTGCAAAGCTGTCTCGCTACGACCACTTGAAGAAAGCATTAAACGACCTTGGTGTAACCGGTATGACAGTTACACAGGTAATGGGCTGTGGTATTCAGAAGGGTGCCGGCGAGAAATACCGTGGTGTTGAAATGGATGCAACTTTATTGCCAAAGGTTAAGGTAGAGGTTGTAATCAGCAAGATTCCGGTTGATGATGTAATAGAGGCGGCTAAGAAAGCACTCTATACCGGTCATATTGGTGACGGTAAGATATTTGTATACGCTGTTGACCGAGTTGTTAAGGTTCGTACAGGTGAAGAAGATATGGCTGCTTTGCAGGATGTTGAATAATCATAACAAAAATATTCAGATAGTACATGGTCCCCGCTGGAATAAGCGGGGGCTTTGTTTTGAATTTAGTACAATTTTAATATTGACTTTGAAAATGAAATGCATATAATGAATACGGTTAAAAAAATGCTCCTCCCTCATAACCTTGTAGGAAGAGACGTTTAAGCAAAGGAGGATAAAAATGGTAGCACAAATTTTAGCAGTTGTAATCTTCATTGCAATGTTTGTCTTAATCGTGCTTGACAAAATTGAACGGCATTACATTACATTAGGCTGTGGACTTTTAACATTGCTTTTTGTGTTTGGAGTATGCATGCATGATGTGAATGCAATCGTCGAGACGTTGAATGTGAAGCAGATATTTACTTTGGAATTCTGGGGACTTGCCAAGGAAGCGGCTGCAGAATCTACGTCCGGTATTAATTGGGCAACCATTATATTTATTGCCGGTATGATGATAATGGTAGAAGGAATGGCAAGGGCCGGTTTCTTCCGGTGGTTATGTATGTTAATTGCCAAGATGGTACATTACAAAACGATTCCTATTTTTATTACGTTTATGATAATGTCATTTGTTTTGGCTATGTTTATTGACAGTATTACAGTTATTTTGTTTTTGGCAGCAGTTACTGTTGAACTGGCTCAGCTGTTGAAGTTTAATCCAATTCCGATGATATTGTCAGAAATATTCTGTGCAAATCTGGGAGGTTCTGCAACTGTATGTGGAGATCCGCCAAACATTATTATTGGTACATCATTGGGCTTGTCGTTCTTTGATTTTTTGAAAAATACTGGTTTGATGGCAGCCGTTTGCCTAGTGGTAACCATCATTTATTTCTATTTCGTGTATCATAAGGAATTAAGAGGAAATGGAAATGCTAAGATAAATGAGGCAGAACTTCCAGACCCGAAATCTGCAATTACTGATAAAAAAGGATTTATATTTAGTTGTATTATCTTTGCATGTGCTGTTATTCTATTAGTAACACATGCGCAGACAGGACTGACGGTTGCGTTTATCGGTGTATTCATTGCAATTCTAACGCTGATTACATCAGGAAAGGCAATTGGAATTGTATTAAAAAAGGTAGATTATAAGACCTTACTATTCTTTATAGGATTGTTTATGGTTGTAGGCGGTTTGGAACAAACCGGTATTTTGGAAATTGTTGCAGGTTTTATTGGAAAAATCAGTGGTGGTAATGCTATGATAATGGTGGCAATCATTATCTGGGGCTCTGCAATTGCCAGTGCATTTGTAGATAATATTCCTTTTGCTGCAACCATGGTTCCGATTATTCGTGACTTAGCGGCAGCAACCACAGGTGTTGATCTTCATACCTTGGCATGGGCTTTATCCATGGGTACGGATATTGGTGGAAGTGCAACTCCGATTGGTGCTTCTGCCAATGTAGTTGGTACATCGGTTGCGGCCAAAGAAGGTTATCCGGTTGGCTGGGGAAAATATTGTGCAAAGGTGGCACCGGCAACAGTGCTTGTGTTGATTGTAAGTACGCTATTTATTTTCGTTCGTTATTTATAAGGAGGGGTTATCATGGAAAAACAAATGATTATTTCAATTGGACGGGAATATGGCAGTGGAGGACATAAGATAGCAGAAGAGCTGGCAAGACGTTTTTCTTTGCCATATTATGATCGGAATCTTTTGGATGAAATTGCCCATGAGAAAGAAATTAAGGAACATAAGCTGCATCAATATGATGAGAGACCGAGGAATCTTTTATTGTCCAGAACGGTCCGTGGATATAGTAATTCACCGGAAGAAGTAATTGCACGTTTACAGTTTGATTTCTTGAAAAAGAAAGCGGATAAAGGAGAATCCTTTGTGGTAGTTGGACGCTGTTCAGAGGATATACTGAAGGAATATGATGCTTTGATTTCCTTTTTTGTAATGGCAGATATGGAAACAAAACTGGAACGGGTACAAGAAACAAGACACGTATCCAGAGATGAGGCAGAATCCATCATTCGCAGACATGATAAAAAGAGAAAGTCCTATCATAATTACTATTGTCAGACCAAGTGGGGTGATGCAAGAAACTATGATATGACGATAAATTGCAGCAAACTGGGATTGGAAAAAACTACCGATATTTTCGAGGATTATATTCGGGCGAGAACGGAACAGAAGCGTTAATAAAGTGATAGGTAAAAGCGAGCAGAAAACTGTTGTATTTTTGGCAATAGTCCTGCTCGTTTTTTGTTGCAAAGCCCAAAAAGCGATATTGCGCTGACACAGGATGTTCATTTGCGAAAACGAGTAGGCTGGCCCCTACTCGTTTTGGATACAAGCATAAAACTTGATATTAACGCAGAAAAAGACTGTTTAATAGGTGGGGTGATGTAATAATTGTCTGAATAGTTTCGAAAATGTGCCCAAAATAATTAAATAAGTCAAAGAAATAGAGTAAAATAGATAGATAAGAAATAGAAAACAGAATAAATAATAGAAAAATATTAAAAATATCATAAAAATGTGTTGACAAATTAAAGAGAGGTGATTATAATTAAATCATAGCTAAAGCAAAACGATAACAACCATTGAAAATTAAAATGTTAGGAGGAGATACCCTTGGACACGCAGTTGAAATCAGTCAATCAGATTTCAAACTCATGGAATAGAATCCACACAGAATGCCTTAAAATATAAATTCGAAAACAAAAGTCCAAATAGAACGTACCTGAATGTACGATAGAAGAAACCGGACACTAGGTAGTTAATACATGAGTATGAAACGATTGGCTTACAAGCAAATAACTTATCCTTTCAAAAGATGCAAATTGTGATAATGATACATATAGTTGAAAAGTTGATGAGTAATGGCAGGTGTGGGAAATTAATTATCGAGGAGAGTTTCTCAAATAATCTCAAAGGGAGATCAAAAAATGAATAAGGAAAATTAGAGGAAGTGCTTTTCAATAAAAGAAAACACTTCCTCTTCTCATGTCACAGCTTTATAGATATATCTTCCGTACCTTGAATAATTGTGATATAATGAGCCTTGCGGCGATGTGCGTTTACGGACATCGCCATAAGGCGAAAAACTACACGGAGACGGTAATCGACGTGATATAATGAGCCTTGAACATTGATTAGATTGGGAGGAAGAAGAATGGCATTACATACAGTGCAAAGTAAGGACTTACGAATTGTGATTTCGGATGCCGGTGCTGAATTGATAAGTATAGAAGATATTTTAACCGGAAAGCAATATTTATGGTATGGAGATTCGGCATATTGGGGCAGGAGGTCTCCGGTGTTGTTTCCAATCGTAGGAAGCCTAAAGAATAAAGAGTATAAGTATAACGGAAAGACTTATCCAATGTCACAGCATGGATTTGCAAGAGATATGGAATTCGCTATGACAGAACATACACCGGATACGATTTGGTTCCGGTTAGTGTCCGATGAAGAAACTAAGAAAAAGTATCCCTTTGAATTCTGTTTGGAAATTGGCTATCAGCTGGTTGGAAGAGAATTAAAGGTGATGTGGAAAGTAAGCAATACAGATAAGAAAACCATCTTTTTCTCTATTGGAGGACATCCTGCATTTATGTGTCCGATTGCAGAGGAGGGAAAGCAAACGGATTATTATTTGCTGTTTGATAATAAAGAGAAATTAACATACAGTAAGCTAAGCAGTAACGGATTAATTGAAACAGAAGGACATGTGCTGGATACACAGGGCGGTTGTATGAAAATAGATGCCCATTTATTCGATGAGGATGCATTGGTAATAGAAGGAAAGCAGGCACATAAAGTGGCGTTGGCAGGACCGGATAAGAAACCGTATCTGACGGTAGTATTCGATGCACCATTATTTGGACTTTGGTCACCTGCAAAGAAACAGGCACCATTTGTCTGCATTGAACCATGGTATGGACGCTGTGATAAAGAATCCTTTGATGGTATGCTGGCAGATAGAGAATATGGAAATGAATTGCGTCCCGGCAAGGTATTCGAAGCGGAATATACAATTATTGCGCAGTAGCAGACAGATTCCGTTGGTTGTGGGTTGACAGTAGAGAAATCAAGGACTAAAATAAAGCAAAATGAAAAGAAACTCAAAGGGAATACGAGAGATTTCATCAGGAAAGGTGTGGAGGATAATGGAAAAGAAGAACATTGATTGGGCAAATCTTGGCTTTGGTTATTTGAAGACAGATAAGAGATTTGTATCGACATTCAAGGATGGTGCATGGGATAATGGTCAGCTGATTGAAGATGATATGATTACCATGAGTGAGTGCGCATGTGTGTTACAGTATGCACAGACAATTTTTGAAGGATTAAAGGCATATACAACGGAAGATGGACATATTGTATGTTTCCGCCCGGATTTGAATGCAGAACGTTTGGCACAGTCAGCAGCAAGATTGGAAATGCCGATTTTTCCGGAAGATAAATTCGTAGAGGCAGTTGTAGAAACCGTACGTGCAAATGAAGCTTATGTACCACCATACGGTTCAGGAGCAACCTTATACATTCGTCCATATATGTTCGGAATTAATCCTGTTATTGGAGTAAAACCGGCAGACGAATATCAGTTCCGTGTTTTCACCACACCGGTTGGACCATATTTCAAGGGCGGAGTAAAACCATTGACCATTCGTATCAGCGATTTTGACCGTGCAGCTCCTCATGGAACCGGTAATATTAAAGCTGGTTTGAATTATGCCATGAGCTTACACGCAATTGTAACAGCCCATAAAGAAGGCTATGATGAAAATATGTACTTAGACCCGGGTACAAGAACCAAGGTAGAAGAGACCGGTGGTGCAAACTTCCTGTTTGTAACAAAGGATAATAAGGTAGTTACTCCAAAATCCAATAGTATTTTACCTTCTATTACCAGACGTTCTTTGATGGTAGTAGCAAAAGAATACTTAGGATTAGAAGTAGAAGAACGGGAAATCTATAAAGATGAGTTGAAGGATTTTGCAGAATGTGGTCTTTGTGGTACTGCAGCTGTTATTTCTCCTGTTGGTAAGATAGTTGACCATGGTGAAGAAATCTGTCTGCCAAGTGGTATGAATGCAATGGGTCCGGTTACCCAGAAGCTTTATGACACTTTGACCGGAATTCAGATGGGACGGATTGAAGCTCCTAAGGACTGGATTAAGGTAATTCTATAAAAGATAATGATAAGGATGAGCTGTCATGTAAATGGTGAATACCATATGCATGGCAGCTTTTTGTAGCAAAAGCCCGACAAGCAACCTACTCGATTAAGAATTTATCACGAATTCAGAGATTAGGAATTGAATTTAATAATGTGGCAGAGTATAATTATCATATGTGTTGATTTTTGTACTAAAGGGAATTTGTTGGAATAATGCGTGTGGGAGATTTTATATGAATAAGATGCTTGTGGATTTGCAAGAATTTGTAAAAGAGATTTCAAAATTATATGGTGAGCGGAAGGCATATCAGTATTTCGTAGAAGATACGGTGGTAAGTAAAACCTTTCAGGAGTTAGAACGGGATGTCAATGCAGTTGCGTCCTGGCTGGTGAATAAAGGCTGGAGAAGAAAGCATATCGCAATCTTAGGCTCCTCCTGTTATCCTTGGATTGTAACTTTTTTAGGAATTGCAAATAGTGATAATGTTGTTATTCCGTTGGACAGAATGCTGCCGGAGCAGGAAATATTAAATCTCCTTGTAATGGGTGATGTAGATGTAGTGTTTTTGTCTGAGGAATTTGAACCAATGATGACAAAAATTCGGGAAAGTGAGAATGCAGTTACAGATGTTGTAAGCTTTTCCGGAACTACATATCGCGAAATATTGCGGACAGAACCGGTTGCACTGCCGAAGCTTGATCCCAATGTTATGGCTGAGATACTTTTTACTTCCGGTACAACCGGAACCAGCAAAGGAGTTGTGCTGAGCCATAAGAATATTGTAAGTAATATCAATGATATTTACCGTATGGATTTTACGCAAAATCTGAAAACCAATCCGGTAGTTATGTCAGTACTTCCAATTCATCATACCTTTGAATTGACAGTAGATAATTTAGGAGTACTTTATTGTGGAGCTACGGTTTGTATCAATGATAAATTAGAAAACATTGTTGCAAATCTGAATCGGTTTCAACCGGCGGTGATTCTCGTGGTTCCTACCATTGCAGAAATCTTTTATAAGAAGGTAATGGAAGGAATAGAATCCGGTGGCAACAAGGGAAAGATTGCATTTGCGAAAAAGTGTAATAAGGCATTGAGCAGTCTGAAAATTGATGCCAGAAGAAGTTTATATAAAAGTTTATTGGAGAAATTTGGTGGCAACCTGACGAATGTAGTAGTTGGTGGTGCGGCATTGCGTTCAGAAGTGGCAGAAGCCTTTGATGAATTTGGTATTAATATGTATCAAGGCTATGGACTGACAGAGTGTGCACCATTGGTGGCAGCAAATTATCCGGGACATAATAAGTTTGGTTCCGTGGGTAAGCCGGTTTCTTATATGGAAGTAAAGATTGAGAATCAGGAGATTCTGGTAAAAGGCGATGGTGTTATGCTGGGATACTATAAGAACCCGGAAGCCACTGCCGAAGCAATTCAGAATGGCTGGTTCCATACCGGTGATTTGGGATATTTGGATGATGAAGGATACCTTTATATAACCGGGCGTTCAAAGAATCTGATTATATTAGATAATGGTAAAAATATTTATCCGGAAGAATTAGAGGAATATGTGATGACGGTTCCCGGTGTTAAGGACGTTATGGTATATGATGATAACGGCAAAATCAGTGCCATTGTACAACCTGTGAATCCAAATGAAAAGTCTGTGTTAAAAGGAATTAAACAGGGGATTCGAAAGCTGAATGAAAAATTACCGGCTTACAAACGGATTGTGGGCTTGGACTTCCGGGCACAGGACTTCCCTAAGACCACCACGCTTAAAATTAAGCGTAGAGAGGTTATGAAATGGATAAAGGAACAGCGGAGTAAGCGGGCGGTTGACTATGTGCCACCGGTAACGGCAGAACAAAAACGGCTGGTTATGGCATTCGAGCAGGCATTAGGGCGAAGACAGATTGGTATTAAGGATGATTTCTTTGAACTGGGCGGCGACAGTTTAACTGCATTGGAATTGGCAGCAGTTGTAGGAGTTCAGGCACAGGACATCTATGAAAATCCAACGGTAGAACAGCTGGAAAAAACTCTGTTAATGAGCGAGCAGGCAGCTACGGAAGAAGATTATGTTGATGTAAATGCATTAATTCAAAATAACAGCAATCTGGTATATGAAACAGAACCAAAATATATTCTGCTGACAGGAGCAACCGGCTTTTTAGGAGCCCACATATTACGGGAATTGTTACGTCGAAAGATGAATGTGGTTTGTCTGGTGCGAAACGAGGAACGGTTACGTCCAACGTTAAAATACTATTTTCCGAAGGAATATGAGTATTTTACATATAAGGTTGCAAAAGGTGATATTGAACAGCCACAGTTTGGCTTGACACCGGAGGAATACCAGACCCTGACGAACAAAGTAGATATGGTAATTCATACAGCTGCTAATGTGCATCATGCAGGGAATTATTCGGATTTTGAACGAACCAATGTAATAGGAACTCAGAATGTAATTGATTTCTGTAGAGATGCTAACGCAGTCTTGCAATACACCTCTACTGCAAGTGTCAATGGAGCAGGAACCGTTTCTCAAAGTAAGGCGGACGCAAAATTTGATGAATTCAGTCTGGATATTGGACAGAATTACACACAAAATGTATATATTCACTCCAAGTTCAAAGCAGAAGAGCGGGTGCTGCTTGCCAGAGAACAGGGCTTGAAGGCGAACATTTTCCGGATTGGTAATCTGACCTGGAGAATGAAGGATGGTAAGTTCCAGAAGAATTCTCAGGACAATGGTTTCCTTGATCGTTGCAGAGGCTTGTTTAAGCTTGGCATGTACAGTAGTGAACTGGCTGCTTATCCAATTGACTTTACTGCAGTGGATGAGTGTGCGGATGCCTATGTACGTCTGGCATTACACAATCGGGTAAATAATATTTATAACCTGTATAATCCGAATGTATTTTATTTGGAAAGCTTATGCAATAAGATGTTGTTACGTGTAAAACGTGTACCTAAGGAAGTGCTTGAACGGAGCTTGAAGGAACGAATTCAGGATAAAGAAATTGCAGTTCTTTCTTTCTACAATACCATTGCCAGTTCCTCGAAGAATGTACCGATAAGTAATGAATTTACGGTAAATGAATTGAAGAAATTAGGCTTTAAGTGGTCGAAGATTAATCTCCGCTACTTGAATTATTTGAAGACGTTATAATTGGGTGCAGAAGGAAAATCTACACCATGACCAGCAGGAAAGGGTTTGAAAACATAAGAAGGGATAACCGGAATGAAGATAGGAATTGATATCGGTTCAACAACGATTAAGTGTGTTGTACTGGATGATCAGGGAGTCATTATACATAAAAGCTATGAACGGCATTTTGCCATGATAACAGAAAAGACCCAGGAAGTGATTCGGGGGTTGATTGAACAGTTTCAGATAACGGAACCGGTGGTTTGTGCCATTTCCGGCTCGGCAGGTATGGGACTGGCAGAACGGGCAAATATTCCATTTGTTCAGGAGGTATATGCTACAAAGGTCGCCATGAATCATCGTCTGCCGGAGGCAGATGTGGTAATTGAATTAGGTGGAGAAGATGCTAAGATTCTGTTCCTTCAGGGGAATCTGGAGGTTCGAATGAATGGTACCTGTGCCGGAGGTACAGGAGCATTTGCAGACCAGATGGCAAGCCTGATGCAGATTACCGTTGATGAAATGAATGAACTGGCAAAGCAGCATGAGAAGATTTATTCCATTGCCTCCCGTTGTGGTGTATTTGCAAAAACGGACATACAGCCATTGTTAAATCAGGGAGCAAGAAAAGAGGATATCTCTGCAAGTATCTTTTATGCTATTGTAAACCAGACGATTACCGGTCTGGCGCAGGGACATCCGATTGAGGGAAATATTGTCTATCTGGGAGGTCCATTGACCTTCATGTCAGAACTGCGGAAAAGCTTTGACAGGACATTGAATTGCAAGGGAATTTGTCCTGAGGATTCCCTGCATTTTGTAGCATTAGGTGCTGCATACTATGCAGAAGATACTGTGGATTTGAATCAGGCATTAATAAAGATTGGAGAACAGGCAGATTTTGTAACGGAATCTGCCTTACAGCCGTTGTTTCGGAATCAAGAGGAATATGAAGTATTTACTGCCCGACATAAGGAGCATCAGGTGCCTCGTAAGGAAGGTATGGAATATCATGGAGATGCCTATTTGGGGATTGATTCCGGCTCCACCACTTTGAAGGTAATCCTGACAGATTCGGAAGGTTCCATTCTGTTTTCCAAATATCAGTCCAATCAGGGAAAACCCATTGATGTAGTACGGGATACGTTGGTAGAAATGTATGAACAATATCCTGATGTTCATATTGTTTCCGGTGCAGTGACCGGATACGGGGAAGATATGATACGAAACGCATTGGGTGTGGATGTTGGCGTAGTTGAGACGGTTGCACATTTTACAGCAGCAAAATACTTTATGCCGGATGTGGAATTCATCATTGATATTGGTGGACAGGATATGAAATGCTTTAAAATCCGTAACGGTGCAATCGATAACATTTTCTTGAATGAAGCTTGTTCTTCCGGCTGTGGCTCTTTCCTTCAAACCTTTGCAAGCTCTTTGGGATATCCCATTGATGAATTTGCAAAGCTTGGATTGTTTGGTGACAATCCGGTGGATTTGGGTTCCCGCTGTACTGTATTCATGAACTCCTCCGTAAAGCAGGCACAGAAGGAAGGCGTAACGGTAGAAAATATCTCTGCCGGACTCTCTATCAGTGTAGTGAAAAATGCATTATATAAAGTCATTCGGGTACATTCCGCAGAGGAATTGGGAAAGAAAATAGTTGTACAGGGAGGTACCTTCTTAAATGATGCGGTACTTCGTGCATTTGAACAGGAAATGGGTGTAGATGTAATTCGCCCGGATATTGCAGGGATGATGGGTGCTTATGGGGCTGCCTTATATGCAAAGCAGATGATGGAGCATGAAAAGCAACATCAGAAAACAACAGGGGAACAGGAAGCTGCGGCAACCAAGGATAGCGACATTCTGAATTATGAGGAATTGAAGGAATTTACCTATTCTATTAAGAGTGTTACCTGTAACGGTTGTAATAACCACTGTCAATTGACGGTAAATGATTTTGGAAATGGACGGAGATTCATTGGCGGAAACCGTTGTGAAAAGCCGGTAACCAATCAGGCACAGGACGATTCCCTGAACCTGTATGAATATAAGTTAAAACTGTTGGCCGGGTATGAACCGGGTCATGGCACCAGAGGAGTCATTGGTCTTCCGATGGGACTGAATATGTATGAAATGTATCCGTTCTGGCATGCCTTTTTCACCAGTCTGGGTTATCAGGTGAAAATGTCCGGCTTCTCCAATCGGAAGCTGTACCTGAAAGGACAAGGTACCATTCCTTCTGATACGGTATGTTTTCCGGCGAAGATGATGCACGGGCATATTCAACAGTTAATTGAGATGGGGGTAGATGCCATTTTCTATCCTTGCATGACCTATAATTTTGATGAAAAGAAGGGTGCGAACCATTATAATTGTGCAGTCATTGCCGGTTATCCGGAAGTAATTGAAGCCAATACCGTTAATTTTGGTAATATAAAGTATATCAATGATTATGTGGGACCTCATGTGAAGAAGGAATTTCCGAAGCGGATACATCAGGTGTTAGAGAAACACTTAGGATCCTTTACGAAAGCTGAGGTGAAGAATGCCTGTGAGAAGGCATATGCAGAATATGACAGTTATATGCAAAAGATTCAGGAGGAAGCACAGCGTATCATTGGTCAGGCAAGAGAACAGAAGAAAAAAATCATAGTACTTGCCGGACGACCATATCATGCAGACCCTGAAATTAATCATGGTATTCATAAACTGATTGCAGCATTAGGCTTTGCAGTGATTTCAGAGGATGCAGTAGCTTCGTTGGTTCCGAAATTTAAGGTGAATCTGCTGAATCAATGGACCTATCATGCCAGACTGTTTTCAGCAGCTCAGTATGTTGCCACACAACCGGATATGTATCTGGTACATCTGGTTTCCTTTGGATGTGGATTGGATGCGGTCACAACAGATGAAGCAAGAAGCATTCTGGAGGATGCAGGTAAACTGTATACACAGATTAAAATAGATGAAGTTACGAATCTGGGGGCTGTAAAAATCCGGCTTCGAAGCCTGATGGCGGCCATTGAACAGACAGAGGAAGGAACGAATTTACATGAACAATAAAAATACCCATTATAAGGAGCGGGTAAAATTCACATTAAAAATGAAAAAGGATTATACGATCCTAATTCCGGAAATGGCTCCTTTGCATTTTCGCCTGATAGAGCCGATTTTGAGCCGACAAGGCTTTCATATTGATTTGATGGGAGCAGAGGGACCGGATGTATTGCAGAAAGGCTTGAAGTATGTCCACAATGATATCTGTTATCCTGCATTGCTGATTACCGGACAGATGCTGACTGCAATGGAAAGCGGAAAGTATGATCCGAGCAAGGTGGCAATGGTTATTACCCAGTCCGGTGGTGGATGTAGAGATTCCAATTATATCCATTTGATGCGAAAGGCATTTGAGAAAGCAGGTTATCCAAATGTTCCGTTCATATCAGCAAATATCTGGGGCTTGGAATTGAATAGCGGAATTAATCTGACACCAAGAACATTGTTAATGGCATTGGCAGGTATGATATATGGCGATATGATTATGATTGTTAGTAATCAGGTACGACCTTATGAAATCAATAAGGGAGATACGGATGCCATGGTAGACCGATGGATTGAGCGGTTGACGGCTACTTTTAAGAAGGGCAGAGGCTTTATGCCGAAAGCAATTGAGAAGAACCTGCATGCAATTGGTGAAGATTTTGCTTCTATTCCAATTCAGAAGGTTCCAAAGGTAAAGGTAGCAGTGGTTGGAGAACTGTTCTTAAAATATTCTGTGCCGGGAAATAATCATCTGGAAGAATTTCTGGCGGAACAGGACTGTGAAGTGTTTATGCCTAGTATGCTGGGCTTTGGTGTGTATAAAACCAACGGTGCCTTGGAGGATTTGCGGCTTTATGGTGGAAAACCATTGAAAAAGCTGATTATGAATATAGTCATGAAATTCTTATTCAAAGTGGAAGATATGTTGATTCGTAACATTGAAGCATTTGACCAGTTTACTGCACCGGAGCGGGTAAATACGCTGAAGGAACGGGCAGAAGGGGTCATTGGCATCGGCAACAGCATGGGCGAAGGCTGGTATCTGGCGGCAGAAATGTTAGAAATGGCAGATCATGGATATGAGAATATCGTGTGTGTTCAGCCTTTTGGCTGTCTGCCATGTCATGTATCTGTTAAAGGTATGATTAATAAGGTGCGTCGGATTGACCCAAGAGTAAATGCAGTGGATATTGAATATGACCCGGGAGCAACAAAGGTCAATCAGGAAAATCGAATCAAACTGATGCTGGCAGTTGCAAAGGAACATCTGAATGAGAATTAGAGGAAGATGTTCAGGCGTAATTGGGGTTTGAATTGGAAAGATGTATAAAATATGAGTAATTTCAGATACTAAGGATAAGATGCTTTTGTAATGCTTAGACAGAAGCATGGGAAAGGAGAAGCATATGGCAGTGGTACATGTAACAACGGATAATTTTGAAGCAGAGGTATTAAAGGCAGACCAGCCGGTATTGGTAGATTTTTTTGCAACCTGGTGTGGACCTTGTCAAATGGTAGGACCAATTGTTGAACAGTTGTCAGCGGAAGTTCCAAATGTAAAGTTCGTGAAGGTAGATGTAGATGAAAATACGGATATTGCCAGACAATATCGGGTTATTTCTGTTCCAACCTTCGTTTTGATTCGAGATGGACAAGCAGTGAAGACAGAGGTAGGAGCATTACCAAAATCTGCTTTACAAAAGATGTTAGCACAGGCTTAAAGTGGAAAGAAGGAACAAAGGAAATGTTTGACATTGTTATCGTAGGAGCCGGAACTGCCGGTATGACAGCGGCAATTTACGGCAGGCGTGCCGGTAAGAATGTATTGTTGTTAGAGGAAGGAATCTACGGTGGGCAGATTGTGAATACACCGGAGGTTGAGAATTATCCCGGGATTCAGAATATAGCCGGTTTTCAATTTGCTATGAACCTGTATGAACAGGCAACCGGCTTGGGAGCAGAACTGGAAACCGGAAAGGTGATTGATATTCAGAAGCAATCACCAGAAGCCTCTTCACAATCGTTTTTCAGAGTACAAACGGAAGAAGCAATCTTTGAAGGCCGAACAGTGATTCTGGCAACCGGAGCAAAGAATCGGAAACTGGGCTTAGAACAGGAAGAAGCATTGACAGGTAAGGGTGTATCTTATTGTGCCGCCTGTGACGGAGCATTTTATAAAGATAAGTCAGTAGCGGTAGTCGGTGGTGGCAACACAGCTTTGGGTGATGCAGAATACTTATCCAATATTTGCAAACAAGTATTTTTGATTCACCGCAGGGAGGAATTCCGTGGAGATGCCGGATTGGCAGAACAGTTAGAGAAAAAAGAGAATGTAATACTGATACGTAATGCAGTAGTAACGGAACTGGTTGGAACTGATTGTTTAGAACAGATACGCTTGGAAGATGTCAGAACAAAGGAAACCAAGAGACTGACGATAGATGGTTTGTTCGTAGCTGTGGGGCAGACACCGGAGAATCAGGTATTCCGGAATCTGGTACAATTAGATGAAGGAGGCTATGTGGTGGCTGGAGAGGATTGTAGAACCCACACAGCCGGTGTTTTCGTTGCGGGAGATTGCAGAACCAAGAGTGTAAGGCAGTTAACGACAGCAGCTGCAGATGGTGCGGTTGCGGCTTTAGCGGCTGTGGATTATCTGAATGCGGGGAAATAAAAGGATGAATCTGTAAATAATCGACAGGTTATAATAAAATCTATATCAGAAAGGAAAAGGTGGAGAACATGAAATTAGAAACATTACAAAAAGACATGATAGCAGCAATGAAGGCTAAGGATAAAGAGCGAAAGGACAGCATTGCATCTTTGGTTTCGGCAGTGAAAAAAGTTGGAATTGACAATGGATGTCGGGATGATATTCCGGAGGATATGGTAAATCAGGTTATCCTAAAGGAAATTAAAAGTGTGAAAGAGCAGATTGATACCTGCCCGGCTGACAGAACAGATTTGCTGGAACAGTATCAGGCAAGATATCAGGTGTTCCAGGAATATGCACCGGCTATGATGTCGGAAGCAGAGGTAGAAACATTCCTGACTGAAAAGTTTGCTGAGGTACTGGCAACCAAGAATAAGGGACAGGTAATGAAAGCAGTTATGCCGGAATTGAAAGGCAAGGCAGACGGAAAAGTAATTAATCAGGTAGTGGCAAAGTTGTGTCAATAATATAGAAACAGAATATATAGAAAATGAGGTAGCCCTCAAAAGTCTGACTTTTAGGGTTGCCTCATTTTTTATGTGGTGAAAAGAACTTTAAAATATTTTATAAATACCACTTGACACATAATACAATGCGATATATAGTATTGTGCATAAGGAGGTATAAGAATGGATATTCAGTTAAAAAGAGGAATGCTGGATATATGTGTGCTGAGTGCTTTGTTGCGAGAAGACTCCTATGGATATAAGATTATCAAGGATTTACAGCCTTATGTAGAAATATCAGAATCAACCTTGTATCCCATCCTGCGGAGGTTGGAAGGTGCCGGTGCATTGAATGTATATTCAGCAGAACATAATGGCAGATTACGAAAGTATTATGCAATAACAGAAACTGGGCGAGAGCGTATTCGGGAATTCTTAGAGGAATGGAAAGGTATGCTTGCAATTTACGAATATATCAAAGGGGAGATGAATGAAAATGAATAAAGCGGAATTCTTAGAAGAATTAAAACGACGTATTCAGGAATATCCCGTGGAGGAAACAGAAAAATCCATGGAATATTATGCGGAAATGATAGATGACCGTATGGAAGACGGTATGAGTGAATCGGAGGCAGTAGCGTCTCTTGGTGCGGCCAGCCAGATTGCAGAGCAAATAAAATGTGAGCTGCCAATAACAACCTTGGTAAAGCAGAAAACCAGAGAAAAGACGAAAGGTAAACGGATGCCTGCATGGGCAATTGTATTGCTGGTGATTGGTTTTCCGTTATGGGGCAGTATATTAATATTTATTCTAGGAATGGTACTTATGTTCTATGCCTTGGTATGGTGTTTTGATATCATGCTTTGGTGCCTTGTGTTGGCATTTGGAGCATCTGCTTTAACAGGAATTGCAGGATTTTTTGTCTGCTTATTCAAAGGAGCATTTGGATCTGCTTTCCTCTATCTGGGGGCAACTCTATTTACAGGAGGAATCGGAATCTTTACATTTCTTGGAAGCCTCTTAATCACGAAAGGAATCTGTCATGGTACGAAGTGGTGTTTTTTACAGATTAAGAAGAGTTTAATCGGAAAGGAGGAAGCATAATATGAAACGATTTGGAAAAGCAATGATTGTGGCAGGCTGCATGGTGGTAAGTGGTGTCATTCTCGGATGTATTGGAAACGCAATTATTTATGTTAGCGGAGAAACAACAAAAAATGATCCGGTTTATGAAGAAAAGTATTATTCCATTGCCGCCGATGAAATCGATAAGATTGATTTAGATATGTATTCAGATGATATTAAGATAGAACCGGGTGATGGTGATGAAATAGAGATTACGTACTGGGATGAGGTGGAAGAACCTAACATTCAGATTTCAGAACGGAATGGAACGCTTCTGATTGATAAAAAAACATCAGGAACCTTTCATCTGTTCTATATACCCACCTTCCAAGATTTGTTTGACGCGATGGATGAAGATGATGCCCATGAAATGACAATTACGGTTCCTCAAAGTTATGTGGGAGAATATGATTTGGATATTGCTTCCGGCAGTATCTATATGTCTGAATTAACGGTAGAAGGAGAACTTATTGTATATGGTACATCCGGAAGCATTACCATTGAAGATGTTGAGTGCATGCAGGATATAAGAGCAGATATAACCTCTGGATTTTTGAAGCTTCAGAATGTTGAAGCCCAAGGGGATTATAAGTCCTATCTGACCAGTGGCAATACACAGTTGGAGGATATGACGGTTGCTGGGAATTTTGAAGTGAATTTCACATCAGGCAGTGTAAATGTAACGAATGTAGATGTAGAGGGTGCTGCTACTTTTGAAAATACATCCGGTGGCGTATCCTGTGATGGCTTCAGTGCCAAGGAGGTGTACTTAAATGCTACCTCCGGCGATTATGATTTGACACAGGTTGCTGTGGAAGAGGGTATTTATCTGGATGCTACTTCCGGTGATTTTACAATCTCTCTTTCGGATAAAATGGAGAATTACAGCATCGATACGGATTTGACTTCCGGCAGTTGTAATCTGCCTCAATCCTATGTGAACGGAGAAAAACGGATTTGGGTGTCCCTGACTTCCGGTAGTGCGAAGTTCTCATTTGAGGGGGATGCAGATGGAAAGTAAAAGAACAGTCACCTCCTTCTTGAAATGCAAACATATGTTTGGTATAATCAAAGTATCTTTGACGGACTGCGACAACGGATAAAATAAATCTTCATATAATCCGGCTCCTTTCTTCTGGTTTTAGATGAAAAGTTCTCACTGAAGGTATGTAAACACTGCGGAAATGCCTTTGTTGCCGGCAGACCCAACAGCGTATTTTGCAGTGGAAAATGTAAAAACCAGTATAATGTGTATAAGAGCCGGCGAAGGATAAGGATAACAATAACTAATGCACCTGCTATAAGAAAGAAGGCTTTATATGAATACAGATATTACAAAACAAATGGAAATGGTGCTGTACAGAACCGAAGATGATAATGTAACGGTCAGCGCATTAATAAAAGATGAAACCATCTGGATTACCCAAAAGGCAATGGCTGAATTATTCGGTGTTCAGACACCGGCAATCAGCAAGCATTTAAGAAATATTTTCGAGCAGGGAGAACTTCGTGAAGAAGTGGTAGTTTCCAAAATGGAAATACCCACTCCACACGGTGCGATTCCCGGAAAAACACAGCTTTCTCTTACCAATTATTACAATCTGGACGCCATTATTTCTGTAGGTTACAGAGTGAATTCCATTCAGGCGACCAAGTTCCGTATCTGGGCAACCAGTATATTGAAGGAATATATGATTAAAGGCTTTGCTATGGATGATGAACGCCTGAAACAGGGGAAAACAGCTTTTGGAAAAGACTATTTCCGTGAATTGCTGGAAAGAGTTCGCTCCATCCGTGCCAGCGAACGCAGAATATGGCAACAGATAACGGATATATTTGCTGAGTGCAGCATTGATTATGATAGAGATTCCGATACTGCATATCATTTTTATGCCACCATACAGAACAAATTCCACTATGCCATTACCGGTAAGACTGCGGCTGAAATTGTGTACAATCAGGCTAATCACACCAAGGAGAATATGGGATTAACTACATGGAAAAATGCTCCCGATGGTCGGATACTTAAATCAGATACACCGATTGCCAAAAACTACTTGGATGAAAAACAGATTCGACAATTGGAACGTGCTGTTACAGGGTATTTTGATTATATAGAGGATTTGATTGAACGGGAAAATGTGTTTACAATGAAAGAATTCTCAAAAAGTGTCAATGAGTTCCTTGAATTCCGCAGATACGATATTCTGAAAGATAATGGGCGTATTTCCCATAAACAGGCAGTGGAGAAAGCATATCAGGAATATGACATCTTCAATAAGACACAGCCAATCGAGTCTGATTTTGATAGGATGGTCAAAGGGTTGTCAAAGACTGAAAAGTAAACTGTAACGGGAAACGGTAGTTATAATTTCTAAATAAGAAATAGTACAATTTAAACGGATTGATGTTTGTAGGGGTGGCAGTTATCGAAAAAAAGAACATTCTCTCACACCTGATTTTCTTGTCAAGGAACTGAGGTTGTCTGAGCAAATTTTCTCTAGAACTGTGTTTTCAAAGCGGAGATACAGAAAGATTTATCGATTATATGAGCTTGAAAAATGAGTTCTTTATGAAGTGTATATGGAAGGAGATTTTAATTTGCGCATAGAATCAATCGGAATAAATATGCAAAACTTTAAAATTGATGGATTATTTCTTATCAGAAGCTGAGATATCGCTTGGATTGAAAAAGCAGATATGTTCCCTGTGGTTTTTGCAGTGGAAGAATCATCGTATCTAAGTTCCCAAAATCATGGAGACAATCGTCAAAACTTAATGAATAAAGCTATAAATGCTTATAGCAACAGTATGGGGATTTACGAGTAAATATTAAAGAAAATAAGTATTTGCAGAATCAGAAGGAATAGTGGAGAGTCAATCTATGACATACGAAGAAATCAGAACAAATGCAGAAATTGAAGCATAAATCAATAAGGGCAATAATAACCTTGGAATTTCTTGGTGGAGTTTATATCAATTGGGTGTTTTTCTAGTTCCATTCTTGCTTAAAGGATTTTATAATGGAGCGGGTGGCAGTAGAAAGCCGGTGCATAAATGGTTTTTTTATGTATTTTATCCAGCACATTTGTTGCTGTTAGAACTCTTAAAATTATTGTTTACTTTGTAATCTATTGTATTTTACATATATTTTACTCTCCCTCCAGAGGGTTATGATATAATGTCACCAGCCGAAGGTTGATGACCTACACGTGCATCAGCATGTTTCATTATGATATAATTTATGGAGGGGCAGATTACGATGGATGAAAAGACAATTCGAGAAACCGGTTATCATTTAAAAGGAACCATTGTTGAGCGACTTATGCTGGTTACACCGAATTATTCGTATAACGAGACTGATTTTAACTTTGTTAATATACCGATTATCCGGTATACGGATAATGCCGGAGAAAACCGTTTAGTGGCGTGCTACCCGGTAGACGAACGAAAGAGTTATGCAATTCGATACAAGGATTTAGGTAAGAGCATTGAAGTAATTTTTGAATCAAATCAGTTTCAACACTTGGAAGCAGACTTAGAACATGGTATATTTAATGGTAAGAAATACGGAGAATCCATAGAACTTGGAGACAGGCGAAATGTAAATGGATTTGCATGGACGGTTCCGATGAAGCAAAATGCAGAGTATGGGAACTACAATCTGTCTTGCTGACAGAGAAGATGTTGAGGATTACATAAAAAATGTACTGATTGGTACAGGCATTGTGGTAAGTGTAACGGGGGAAGATTACGTAGCCCCGGCACCTGTCAATCCTAATACGAAAAATAAGAATGAAACAGGTATGTCGGCAATTGCGAAGTCGTTCATTATAGTTGGTGTGGTGTTTGCACTGATGTCCCTTTGCCCTGTTATTGGTATAATACTAAGCATTTTCATGTCACTACTGGGAGGAACTTCTATTACGATTCCACCGATTGTAATACTGATTGTATCGCTAATTGTTTTCATCCTGAACAACGCTTTGGCTATTCTTATTATGCGAAAGAAATATCCGGTTGTAGTATATGGAACAGTGATTGCGGTGAAAGGCGATGCAGAAACATCGACACCGGTTTATCGTTATACCTATAAGGGAAAAGAACATCGTTATCGAAGCAGATTGTCTACCAGTGGTAAAAAGTGGATTGGTGAAGTAGTGCCATTACGGATTAAGGAAGCAGAACCGGAACAGGTCTGTGATGGACGTGGAATGTTTTTGATTGTTTTCATTGTGAATATTCTTGCAGGAACAATGGCGCTGGGAGCAGTTTTACATTCGGGTACGGCAATTGTTTTATCCTTTGTTGTATTGATTATCAGTGGTCCGTTGCAAAAGCTGATATATAATAAATTATTATTCTGGGAGTAATAAATGGAAAGAATAAGTGAGAAGAAACGATATCATTTACTGGACAGTCTTCGAGGATTGACCTTAATCAGCATGATTCTGTATCATGGAACCTGGGATTTGGTTTATCTATACGGAGTTGACTGGCAGTGGTATCATGGGACACTTGCGTACATTTGGCAACAAAGCATCTGTTGGACCTTTATCTTGCTTTCCGGCTTTTGCTGGAGTATGGGCAGACACCACTTAAAGCGAGGTCTTATGGTGTTTGGCGGCGGTGCAATCATTACATTGGTTACGTTGATTGCCATGCCGGACAACCGGGTGGTATTTGGTGTGCTGACATTGCTGGGTAGTTGCATGTTACTTATGATTCCGTTACATAAATTACTGGAAAAGATAAATCCATGGCTGGGACTGGTTTGCAGTGGTATTCTTTTCACAGTAACAAGAGATGTCAATATAGGATTTCTTGGATTTGAGGGCTGGAAACTTATGAAGCTTCCAAGGGAACTATATCATAACCTGGTTTCAACTTTTTTTGGTTTTCCAGAGTCTGCATTTTTCTCTACGGACTATTTTTCGCTGGTTCCCTGGATGTTCTTATTTCTTGTAGGGTATTTTCTTTTTCAGGGACTTAGGAAGATGGATGTTTTGGAGAAAAATGAAATGACTCAAAAGGTATTGGGCTGGAAAGTGCCGGTGTTAAGCTTTATTGGGCGTCATTCCTTGATTATTTATATGGCACATCAGGCAGTATTATATGTTATTTTACAAACGGTATTTCAACAGTGGTAATAAAAAACTGGGGTATTAAGAACGAATCTTAATATCCCAGAAGATTTTTAAAGTATCAATAAACATAGAGAAAATATCTTTAATACGGATACGAACCGAACCGTTTTCTAATCCCCGTTTGAATTCCAAACGTACAGGCATTTCTAAGATGCGGCACCCAAATTGATTAGCCTTAGCAAGAATTTCGATATCAAATGCATAACCGGAGGTTTTTAATTCTTCTGCAATTGGTTTGATAACATCGGAACGGAATAATTTGATTCCGGTTTGAGTATCCTTTAGTTTTAAATGAAATAAAAGTCGCAGGAGAATATAATAGCCATAGCTCATGATTTTACGTTTCAAAGGATATTCCAGCTTGGAATCCTTATGGAGCTTGGAACCAATTACAATATCTGCATCCTCATCAAGCATTGCCTGCAAAAAGTCTTTCAGGTGCGTAGGTGATAAGTCCAAATCAGCATCCAGAAAAGCGATATATTCACCGGAGGCTCTTGCAATTCCTTCCTTGATGGCACCACCTTTTCCACGGTTAATTTGATAAGTGGCAACTTTAATGTGAGGATTCTCCGATTTTGCACGCATCGCTTCTTCAAAGGTTCTATCAGGACTTCCGTCATTTACTAAGATTAATTCATAATTCGGACAGAATTCTGAAATGCAGGTGCAGGTTGTTAATAAATTCTGATATATACATTTTTCTTCGTTGTATGCCGGAATCACAACAGACAGCATACCTTTCGTTTTACTCATAGCATTCCCTCTAAAGTCAGTGAATCAAAATTGAACTACATTCATTTTACCTCACATATTATAGTATAATACTCAGCATTTCACAAGAAAAATCAGAAATTTAAGAAAAACGTAAAAAATAAAAAGAGGGTGGTTCATAGAAAAAAATGTGTGTAGAACCGCCCTAAGTTTTATTTGTCAGATGATTTTGGAAAGATGGTTTCTATGTAATCCGTAATTTCCTGCTGTTCCTGCTCAGACAGAAAATTAATCGTTTGAATGTGAGAATAGTAGTATAATATGCGATAGTATAACTCTGCCTGTTCCTGAACCGAGGAGTTTAAGAAATGATTCCAATTATCGTCTGCAGAATTTAATTCTCCAAATAAAATATAATCAGATGAAATATGAAATTTCTTTTTAAATTTGAACAAGGTATCTACAGAGGGAATATTTTCACCGCTTTCTAATTTCTTATATGCGGAATAAGAAATGTCCAGTGCTTCTGCAAATGCTTCCTGCGTAAGCCCCAGTTGCTTTCGAACTTGTTTAATACGATCCTGACAATTATTATTTCTTGAATGCATTGACGACATAATTCGACCCTCCTGTTGGTAGTGTATATTTTTTCCAGCAAATCAAACAGACATTATTAATATATTAAAAATACATTCATAATAGATGCGGAAATCTTCCATACATGACCTAGACGAAACCCCAGAAAGAGAGTATAATGAACGCATAAGCATGAACGCAAGGTCGCAGGCCAAGCACTGCCTGCTTGCAGGCAAGGGATTGGCTAAGAGCTTATGTGAGTGCAACGAACACCGAGGGTGCGGAGCACACGAGGTGAGCGTTCATGCGGGAGAGAACCGCAGTGTCGCAGGCCAAGCACTGCCTGCTTGCAGGCAAGGGATTGGCTAAGAGCTTATGTGAGTGCAACGAACACCGAGGGTGCGGAGCACACGAGGTGAGCGTTCATGCGGGAGAACTTAAGATATATAAAGGCGAAGGGAAGCGAGGAATTAGAAAATGAGATTAGTTACACGTTCAGATTTTGATGGGCTTGCGTGTGGAGCTTTATTAAAGGAAGCAGGAATTATTGATTCCTGGATGTTTGCACATCCAAAGGATTTGCAGGATGGATTGATAGAAGTAAATGAGAATGATTGTCTGGCTAATGTACCTTTTGTAGAAGGATGCGGACTTTGGTTTGACCATCATTCCAGCGAATTTGAACGCCAGCAATTAGAGGGAAAATACAAGGGTGAAAGCCGGATTACTCCTTCTTGTGCCAGAATCATATATGAATACTATGGTGGTAAAGAACGGTTTCCACAGTTTGATGATATGATGGAAGCGGTAGATAAGGTAGATTCCGGTAATCTGACCATTGATGAAGTGATGAATCCTACGGGATGGATTTTGGTAGGATTTTTAATGGATCCTAGAACGGGCTTGGGACGATGGAGACAGTTTACCATTTCCAATTATCAATTAATGGAAAAACTGATGGACGCTTGTCGTACCATGACAACAGATGAAATACTTGCTTTGCCTGATGTGCAGGAACGTATTGAGGTTTATAACGAGCAGACAGAAAAATTCAAGGAAATGGTTACGAAATATACCCGTGTGGAAGGAAATGTGATTATTTCTGATTTGCGGGGAGTTGACCCGATTTATACAGGAAATCGTTTTATGATTTACAGTATGTATCCGGAACAGAATATTTCTGCATGGATTGTAAGCGGTCGTGGCGGAAAAGGTTGTTCTGCAGCCGTCGGATACAGTATTTTGAATCGAACCAGTGATGTGAATGTTGGTAGCTTAATGTTGAAATATAATGGTGGTGGACACAAGAAGGTAGGAACCTGCCAGTTTACAGATGAAAATATGGCAACAGAGCTTCCAAAAATGTTAGAAGAATTGTGCCAGATGGCAAATGCATGATGAAAGTAATTGCACATATTCAAACGGATTTCACTGCAAAATTCGGAATACCAAGGCAGAGTGGACTGGTAGAGTCCTTGCAGGGGAAGATAGTATTTGAACCGGAATTTCGCAATCCCGATGCGGTTCGAGGATTGGAGGAGTTTTCACATATCTGGCTTCTATGGCAGTTTTCAAAAGCAGTTCAGGATACCTGGACTGCTACGGTTGCTCCGCCCAGACTGGGAGGGCGGACACGCATGGGGGTATTTGCGACCCGCTCGCCCTATCGTCCCAATTCCATTGGACTTTCTTCTGTAAAGCTGGAACGGGTGGAGCTGGATGAGAAGCTGGGACCGGTATTGTATGTGTCCGGTGCGGATTTGTTAAATGGAACACCAATTTATGATATCAAGCCCTATCTGGCATACACAGACAGCCATCCGGAAGCTACAGCCGGATTTGCCGGAACGGTCATGGATTATGAATTGGAAGTGGAATTCCCGGAAGAATTATTGAACCGTCTGCCGGAAGAACAACGGGAAACGGTAATCCAGTTATTAAGGCAAGACCCAAGACCCGGTACACAGGAGGCTGTAGATAAAGAATATCGTATGATGTTCGGTAATCATGATATCTGGTTTCATGTAGTAGAAAATCGGGTAATTGTGCATAATGTTAAGGTGATGCCGTGAACGTAGATGGTTCAAGGCTGACTGGTGCCTATTTCAAGGTCTGGACTTGACAGCAGATTTTCCGGTGATATATAATGACAAACGTATAGGCGATGACGAAGAGAAGTAGCCCAATTATCGTTTCCAGCGAGTGGAGGAGGGTGGAAGCTCCATAAAATGAATTGGCGTGAATAACACTTTACCAGCCGCAATCTGAACCCGAAAGGAAACAGGACAAATGAGTAAAAGAACTCAGTCTGTGTGAGCTTTTGGCAGTAGGTGCGCCGCAGTTGTGCGAAAAACAGCAGGTTATAAGGAGTTCCTGTAACCGGTGAGAGACTGCAAAAGCAGTAAATCAGGTGGTACCGCGGACAGAAAGAATGTACTGTTCGTCCTGAACAAGTAGTTGTTTAGGGCGGACTTTCTTATTTTTAAATGATAGAGAATGAGCCCTTTGTTCAGAGAAGAAAGAAAAGAAGGAGAAATGAGATGAACACATCAAACATGTATCGGAACAGAACCATTGATAACATCAAGGAATCAGATGTTGGAGAAACATTAAAGGTGGCAGGCTGGATAGAAAATATCCGTGACCACGGCGGTGTTTCCTTCGTAGACTTAAGAGATATGTATGGCGTATTACAGGTAGTAATGCGTGATACTACCCTGTTGGACGGATTAACAAAGGAAGACTGTGTATCGATTGAAGGTGTAGTAGAGCATCGTGATGAGGAAACCTACAATCCGAATATTGAGACCGGAACGATCGAATTAGAGGCACACAGCGTTAGCGTATTAGGTAAAGTATATAAGCAGATTCCATTTGAAATCATGACCTCTAAGGAAATCCGTGAGGATGTACGTCTGAAATATCGTTACTTGGATTTAAGAAATAAGAAGGTAAAGGATAATATCATTTTCCGTTCAAAGGTGATTAGCTTCCTGCGGGAAAAAATGACAGAAATGGGCTTTTTGGAAATTCAAACTCCGATTCTTTGCGCTTCTTCACCGGAAGGTGCCAGAGACTATATTGTACCGTCCAGAAAGTTCAAGGGTAAGTTCTATGCATTGCCACAGGCACCACAGCAGTATAAGCAGTTGTTAATGGTGTCCGGCTTTGATAAATACTTCCAGATTGCACCTTGTTTCCGTGACGAGGATGCAAGAGCAGACCGTTCACCGGGAGAATTTTATCAGTTGGATTTTGAAATGAGCTTTGCTACCCAGGAGGATGTATTCCGTGTAGGTGAGGAAGTATTATCTGCTACATTTAAGAAATTTGCACCGGAAGGCTATGCAGTTACAGAAGCCCCTTATCCGGTTATTAGCTATAAGCAGGCAATGCTGGAATTCGGTACGGATAAGCCGGATTTGCGGAATCCACTTCGTATTGTGGATGTGACAGATTTCTTCCAACGTTGTACCTTTAAGCCGTTCCATGGCAAGACAGTACGTGCGATTAACGTACATGAAAAGTTATCAAAGGGTCAGCATGAAAAGTTGTTGAAGTTTGCAACCTCGATTGGTATGGGTGGACTTGGTTATTTGGAAGTATTGGAAGATAAGAGCTATAAGGGACCAATTGACAAGTTTATTCCGGATGATATGAAGACGGAAATTGCAGATATTGCAGGCTTAGTTCCCGGAGATACTATTTTCTTCATTGCAGATAATGAACAACGGGCAGCAGAGTATGCAGGACAGATTCGTACAGAATTAGGCGTGCGTTTGGATTTGTTAGAGAAAAATGCATATCGTTTCTGCTATATTAACGACTTCCCAATGTATGAATATGACAAGGAAGCAAAACAGATGATTTTCACCCACAATCCATTCTCTATGCCACAGGGCGGATTGGAAGCCTTGAACACCAAGAATCCGGAAGATATTCTGGCATATCAGTATGATATTGTATGTAATGGTGTAGAGCTGTCTTCCGGTGCGGTTCGGAATCATGATATGCAGATTATGGTAAAGGCATTTGAAATCGCCGGATATACCGAGGAAGACTTAAAAGAAAAGTTTGGAGCTTTATACAATGCATTCCAGTTTGGTGCACCACCACATGCCGGTATGGCACCGGGTGTTGACCGTATGATTATGCTCCTTCGTAACGAAGAAAATATTCGTGAGGTTATTGCGTTCCCAATGAACGGTAACGCACAGGATCTGATGTGCGGAGCTCCGGGAGAGGTGACAGAACAGCAGTTACGGGAAGTGCATATTAAGGTTAGACAGTAAAATTATGGTTTAACGTAATGCCTGCGACCGCGGTTTTAAGGATATATATTCCCGCACGACACGCTTGCGCTCTGGCCAGCACGTAGCGGTACATAAGGCTGTGCATCCAGATATCATGTATTATTGATTGCAAAGCACAGCCTAAGTACCGACGTGCTTCTAAGGTCGTTGCGTGAACATATACCCTCAAAACCGCTGCTGTAGGAATGGATATGAACCATAATTTATATTGGGGAAAGTAGTATGGCTCCGCAGTCATTGATAACTTGCGCGGCGCGGTACTTTGCTTCCCATATAAATTATGGATTATTCTGTAAAGTTGGCTACCGGTTTCTGGTGATAGATAGTTGCAAGCAGACCTTAAAAGCACGTTGGTGCTTAGGTGCGGTATTGTCGCACCTTATGCACCATTACGTGCTGACCGGAGTGCAAGCGTGTCTGCGGTAACTATCTGTCATCAGAAACCGATAAGGCGACTAAACCAACAAACCTTAATTTATACAATTGATTCTTTAAAAGCACAGCAAAATCTCGTATACTGAACATACAACAAAGCAGAAAGAGTAGGATTATGAAGGATTTTAATATAGAAGAAGAATTGAAAAAACTTCCGGAACAGCCTGGGGTTTATCTCATGCACAGTAAGAGCGATGAGATTATTTATGTGGGTAAGGCAATTAATTTGAAGAATCGGGTGCGGCAATATTTTCAATCCGGGCGGAATCGTTCTCCGAAGATTGAGAAAATGATTACTCTGATTCATTATTTTGAATATATCGTGACTGATTCAGAACTGGAAGCACTGGTATTGGAAAATAATCTGATTAAAGAATATGCTCCGAAATACAATACCATGCTGACGGATGACAAAACCTATCCGTTTATTAAGGTTACGGTAGAGGAACCCTTTCCAAGGATATTGCTTACCCGTCAAATCAAACGGGATAAAGCAAGATATTTTGGACCATTTACCAGCAGCGGTGCAGTACGGGATACGATTGAATTGCTGCAAAAGTTATACCACATTCGTTCTTGCAATAAGAAGTTACCAAAGGAACAAGGGATGGAAAGACCTTGTTTGTATTATCAGATGAAACAGTGTCTGGCACCATGTCAGGGATATATTTCTCAGGAAGAATATAGTAAAAATGTGGATGCAGTTTTGGATTTTCTGAATGGTAATACCAAAAAGGTTATGGAAGAACTGAAACGAAAAATGCAGGCGGCGGCTGCGGAATTCGAATTTGAACAGGCAGCAGAATACCGGGATTTAATGGAGAGTGTAAATCACATCGTAGGAAAGCAGAGAATTACTAACACGAATTCTAACGCTGTAGACCGGGATGTAGTGGCTATGGCAGTGGAAGGAAAAGAAGCAGTCGTATCTATTTTCTTTATTCGGGAAGGAAAACTGCTTGGAAGAGAGCATTTTCATATGTCAGGTGTGGAACCGGAACAACCGGCAGATACCATGGCTGCATTTGTTAAGCAGTATTATGCCGGAACACCATATATTCCGAAAGAATTACTGCTGGAAACGGAAGTGGAGGAACGGGACTTGCTGGAGCAATGGCTGTCGCAGAAGCGGGAACAGCGGGTGCATATTTTAACGCCACAAAAAGGAGAAAAGCATAAATTAGTTGAACTTGCAAAAGATAATGCCATGCTGGTATTGCATCAAGACTTGGAGAAGATAAAAAGGGAGGAAGCAAGAACCATAGGAGCTGCAAGAGAAATTGCGGAATTGATAGGCATTGAAAAGGCAGATCGGATTGAGGCCTTTGATATTTCCAATATCAGTGGTGTAAATGCAGTTGCTTCCATGGTGGTGTTCGAAAGGGGAAAAGCGAAGCGGAGTGATTATAGGAAGTTCCGCTTGCGGACGGTGACAGGCCCCGATGATTATAAGAGTATGGAAGAAACCTTAACCAGACGTTTTCTTCATGGAAAAGAGGAACAACGTCAGATGACAGAGGAAGGAATGCAGGAAGAGTTAGGCAGCTTTAATCGTTTTCCGGATTTGATAATGATGGATGGTGGACGAGGACAGGTGAATGTGGCATTACGGGTATTAGAACAGCTGCATCTGAATATTCCGGTCTGTGGCATGGTAAAGGATGACAATCACCGAACCAGAGGCCTATATTATAATAATCAGGAAATTGCTTTTCCGCCAAGGAATGAAGCCTTTGACCTGATTACGCGAATTCAGGATGAAGCACATCGTTTTGCAATCGAATACCATAAGCTGCTACGCAGTAAAACTCAGGTGAAATCCATTTTGGATGAGATTGAAGGAGTGGGACCTGCAAGAAGAAAGGCGTTGATGCAGCATTTTAAGACAATAGAAGCTATTCGGCAGGCAACAGTGGAGGAATTGAAACAGGCACCTAACATGAATGAACCAACGGCTATTGCAGTATACCAATTCTTTCATAAAGAGAAACAGGGTGAATGAAATTTAACTAATGCATGCTTACTGGAAGTATGATATAATGAGCCTTGCGACGATGTGCGCTTGCGGACATCGGCATAAGGCGAAAAAACACATTGAGAATCCGTTACTTCGGATAAGGATAATTCGAAATGAAAGGGAGAAGGTTATGTACGAAGTCTCATTAACTAAGTTAATTGAAAAACTACATTTGGTAAACCATATACCGGAAATCGATACAGACAAAATCATGATTACAGACCCGGATATTAATCGACCGGCAGTTCAGTTGGCAGGCTTTTTTGAACATTTTGATGCAAATCGGATTCAGATATGCGGAAATGTGGAGCATGCCTATATTGCCAATATGCATACAGAGGAAGAGAATAGAGAGATATTCAAGAAATTATTCTCTTATAAAATTCCTTGCTTAATTTTTTGCCGAGGACTGGAACCACATGATTTCATTATAGATGTGGCAAGGGAATATGGAATTCCAATCTTAACTTCCAATTCCACTACATCATCCTTCGTACATGAGGCGGTACGCTGGTTGCATGTAGAACTGGCACCGAGAATTAGTCTTCATGGTGTACTGGTAGATGTTTATGGTGAAGGAATTCTGATTATGGGAGAAAGCGGAATCGGTAAAAGCGAGGCGGCTTTGGAATTGATTAAGCGAGGACATCGTTTGGTTTCAGATGATGTGGTAGAAATCAAAAAAGTCAGTGATGAAACTCTGGTTGGAACTGCACCGGATATTACCAGACATTTTATTGAACTTCGTGGTATCGGTATTATAGACGTTAAGACTCTATTTGGTGTAGAGTGTGTTAAAATGTCAGAAACCATAGATTTGATTATTAAGCTGGAAGAGTGGAGTAAGGAAACGGAGTATGACAGACTGGGGTTGAATGACCAGTATACTGAAATACTGGGCAATCGGGTGGTGAGCCATTCCATTCCGATTCGACCGGGACGAAATATTGCAATTATTGTTGAGTCGGCAGCGGTTAATCACAGGCAGAAGAAAATGGGATATAATGCAGCTCAGGAATTGTATAACCGTGTAACCGGAAATATGCAGAAGCACCAGAGTGAAACTCCACAATAAGATATGCGAATAGTATGTGCAACAATGAGAATAGTATGTGCAACAATGAGAATAGAATGATTTGTCTAAAATGAAAGACAGTATAAGATAAAAGGAGGATATAAAGATGGCTAAATATGCAGTAGGTGTTGATATCGGAGGAACAACCGTTAAGATTGGTATATTCACAGTGGAGGGAGAATTGTTGAAGAAATGGGAAATCCCTACCAGAAAAGATGAAGGTGGATGTTATATCTTAAGTGACGTAGCGGAATCGGTTGCAGATAAATTGTGTGAAAATTCTATTGATAAAGAAGATGTTGCCGGAATTGGAATGGGTGTTCCGGGACCGGTAAAGCAGGACGGTACTGTATTAAAATGTGTTAACTTAGGTTGGGGCATTTTTAACGTCGAAGATGAATTAAGTAAGCTGACAGGATTACCGGTAAAAGCCGGAAACGATGCCAATATGGCTGCCATGGGTGAAATGTGGCAGGGTGGCGGTAAGGGCTATTCTGATATCGTCATGGTTACATTAGGCACCGGAGTTGGCGGTGGTATTATTCTTGGTGGAAAGATGTTAGCAGGTGTAAATGGTGCCGGTGGTGAAATCGGACATATTCAGGTTAAGGATGATGAAACAGAAACCTGTGGCTGTGGTAAGAAGGGGTGTTTAGAACAGTATACCTCTGCAACCGGAATTGTAAGACAGGCAAAGATATTATTAAATAATACGGATGCTCCATCAAAGCTACGGAGCGTACAGTATATTTCTGCAAAAGAGATTTTTGATGCTGCTAAGGAAGGCGATGAACTGGCAAATGACTTGGTTGAAGCACATGGAGAATGCTTGGGACGGGCATTAGCACAGATTGCATGTGTTGTTGATCCGGAAGTCTTTGTTATTGGCGGAGGTGTGTCAAAAGCCGGAAAGGTATTAATTGATACAACAGCTAAGTATTTTGAAAAGTATGCATTTCATGCATGCAGAGGAACCAAATTTGAATTGGCAACACTAGGAAATGATGCAGGTATCTATGGTGGCGCAAAATTGATTCTTGGATAAAGAATGATTATATAAAATGTATGATGTAAGATTTTAATGTCTCAAGCATTGTCAACCGGGAATGAAGAATTTGGTCAGAACATAAATTAATAAAAATAATGATTGAAAGGATAACTATGGAAGGCGACATATTAGGTAACATTCGAGAAGTCATAAACCCAGAACAAGTTTTTTTTGAGGAGCCAATGAAAAATCATACCAGCTTCCGGGTTGGAGGAACCGCTGACGTGTTGGTAAAACCAACCTGTATTACAGATATCGAGGCTGTTATTGGCTGGTGTGAAGAACAGTCCATACCATATTATATTATTGGGAATGGAAGCAATCTTTTGGTTGGTGATAATGGAATTCGAGGCGTAGTTATTCAGATTGGAACTGATTTTTCTGAAATTGAAGTAGGAGAGGATAACACAATCTGGGTACAGGCAGGCTGTATGTTGGGAAAGGTGGCAAATGTAGCTTTAGAGCATGGTTTGACCGGAATGGAATTCGCATCCGGCATCCCGGGAACCATTGGTGGGGCAGTTATGATGAATGCCGGTGCATACGGTGGAGAAATCAAGGACATTATAGAGTGTGTAACTTTACTGTCACCGGATGGCGAGGTATTGATTCTACCACAGGATCAGATGGAATTCGGATACCGGGAGAGTATAGTTTCCAAAAAGAATTATATTGTTTTAGAGGTAAAGCTGCGATTGGAGCCGGGAGATGTAGATTCGATAGCCTCCAGAATGAAGGAGTTGAATGCGGCACGCAGAGAAAAACAACCTTTGGAATTTCCAAGTGCAGGCAGTACCTTTAAACGTCCGGAGGGATATTTTGCCGGCAAGCTGATTATGGAGGCAGGCTTGGCAGGATACCGAGTTGGCGATGCACAGGTTTCGGAGAAGCATTGTGGATTTGTAATTAATCGTGGAAATGCAACAGCAAAAGAGATTTTGACACTAATGAATGATGTTGTGAATCGGGTAGAAGAACAATTTAAGGTAACCTTAGAACCGGAAGTACGGAAAATTGGTGAGTTTTGACAGTAAGCAGGTAAAAAGGAAGCGTAGAGAAATAATCATTCTAACACAAGGATGAGAAGACAAGAGGCGATAACATGAGATTTGTAATTGTAACAGGAATGTCTGGTGCGGGAAAAAGTACAGCGTTAAAGAATTTGGAGGATTTTGGATATTTTTGTGTAGATAATCTTCCTGTAGAACTGATACCTAAATTCGCAGAAATAGCATATGATTCCGGAACAGATGTTAATAATGTTGCAATAGGAGTAGACATTCGAAGTGGAGATGGTATTGTTCGCTTGTCTGGTTATCTGGAAGAATTAAAGGGTCAGGGATATCCTTTTGAAATCTTATTTTTAGATGCTTCTGATGAAGTGATTGTGAAACGGTATAAAGAAACCAGGCGTAGCCATCCACTTGCCCGTTCCGGAAGAGTTGAGGCCGGAATCGAGAAGGAACGTCAGACCATAGGTTTTTTGCGGGAAATGGCAAGTTATATTATTGATACGTCGAATTTGCTGACAAGGGAATGCCGGAGCGAACTGGAAAAAATATTCGTAGATAATCAGGAATATGCGAATTTTATCATTACGATTGTTTCCTTTGGATTTAAGTATGGAATACCAAGAGATGCAGACTTAGTTTTTGATGTGCGGTTTCTGCCAAATCCCTATTATGTTCCGGAATTGAAACCACTGACCGGTAATGAGAAACCGGTTCAGGAATTCGTTATGAGTGCACCGGAAGCCGGTATTTTCTTGGATAAACTTCAGGATATGATGAAGTTTCTGATTCCGAATTATATAAAAGAAGGAAAGAACCAATTGGTGGTCGCTATTGGCTGTACCGGAGGCAAACATCGGTCCGTAACCTTGGCAAACGGACTATATCGTGCATTATTATCCGCCGATGAAAGTGTTAGAATTGAACATCGGGATATTGAAAAAGATGCTGTGACAAAGGGGTGATGCATATGTCATTTTCCTCAGAAGTAAAAGAGGAATTGGTACGTCAGGTAGCAGGAGCCAGACATTGTCGGATTGCAGAATTGACAGCATTGATGTTGATGAGTGGCGCAGGATCAGGTCCGAATATTTACTTGAAAACAGAGAATTTTCGAGTGGCAAAAAAGTTTACCACATTGGTGTATCGAATATTTGGAGTTGTCTGTCAAGTTAGAATAAAAAGTTATCGAAAACACAAGGCGGCGACTGTCTATGAAGCAGTCATTCCCGAAGGGGCAGCAACAACTCAGATTTTACAGGCGTGTAAATTAACGGAAGGTGATGAATTGAATCACTTAATCGTTCAGAAGGATTGCTGTAAACGAGCTTTTTTAAGAGGTGCTTTTTTAACCAGCGGTTCTGTAAACAATCCTGAAAAATCCTATCACTTTGAAATTGCCTGCGAAAATGAACATTTGGCAAAGGATATTCGTGAATTACTGGCCTTTTTTGAATTAGATGGGAAAATTGTACAGCGAAAGAAATATCATGTAGTATATTTAAAAGAAGGCTCTATGATAGTAGATGCCCTAAATGTTATGGAAGCACATCGTGCCTTAATGAATATGGAAAATGTACGAATATTAAAGGATGTACGTAACCAGACGAATCGTAAAGTGAATTGCGATATTGCCAATATTAATAAAACCTTGACTGCGTCACAACGTCAATTGGAGGATATTCGGTTTATTGAGCAGAATAAGGGCTTTGGAAGTCTAAATGAAGGCTTACGTCAGGTGGCAGAACTTCGTTTACAGGAACCGGAGGTTTCCCTGAAGGAATTAGGAGAAATGTTGGAACCGAAGGTGAGTAAATCCGGCGTAAATCATCGTTTGCGAAAGCTGAGTGAGATAGCGGAAGCCTTGAGAGAAGAATATTTTGTCGAAAAATAAGTAAAAAATCAGAAAGTTGATTTGACAGATATTCATTTGAATGGCATAATGAAGGGTAAAGCATTAAGTATGCAAAAAACTGTTTGAATTATGAGCAGAAGTGTACAAGGAGAGAATCATATGACAACGAAGAAAATGGTCGTTAATATTAAAGAAGGTCCGGATACAAAACCGCCGATTGCAATGTTTGTACAGGTTGCCAGTCAGTATGAAAGTAAGATTTATCTGGAGCTGGAAGATAAGAAAATTAATGCCAAGAGTATTATGGGTATGATGAGCATTGCATTATCACAAGGAGATGAATTGCTTGTTTCTTGCGATGGTGAAGATGAAGTAGAAGCAATGGAAGGAATTGCAGATTTTTTACAGGCGTAGCCATTAGAGAATAAAGGGGTGAAGATTATGGCGACATTTTACGGATTGAACACGAATACCAGTTCCGGTTTTTTTAACAGTATGTTGGGGAGCAGTTCTGGCAGTAATAATTTGTATAGTAGCTTATCTGCATCTTTAGGGGATTATGCAGCGATTAAGAATGGTTCTTACCGCAAGCTGGTGAAAGCATATTATGCACAGCAGGCAGAGGAGACAAATAAGTCTGGCGAAAACAATAAGAAGAGTACTGTTAATTCTGCTTATGATGTGTTAGCCGGCAATACAAATTCATTCGATAAAAAGCCATTAGTAGAATTGAGTACAAAAGCCGATGCGTTGAAGACATCATCAGAGGCTTTAATGAAACGTGGCTCTGATTCCCTGTTCCAGAAAAAAGAAGTGAAAGATGAAACAGGAGCTATTACCAGTCAATATGACAGGGATAAGATATTTCAGGCTGTTAAAAGCTTTACAGAGGATTATAATGCATTGGTCACACAGACTGCTAAAACAGACAATACATCCATTCTTCGTAAAGGTGTAAACATGATACAAAATACGGCATCATATGAAGAATCCCTTTCTGATATAGGAATTACCATTAATGAAGATAATACTTTATCTATTGATGAAGAGAAGTTTAAGAAGGCAGATATGCTTGATGTAAAGAGTATGTTTAATGGCTCAGTATCCATGACCGGAAAAGTATATCAAAAAGCAGCAGATATCTATAATTTATCGGCCAATGCTGCTTCTTCTAATTCTTTGTATAACAATAATGCAGCTTATGTTAATGCATTATCAGGCACCTTATATAACAGCTACTTATAAAATGGTGGGATAGGACACAAGGACCAAGAATTATGAATGGAAATGAGGGAGCATTATGAAAAAGTATCTGGTAGCCGGTGGAATCGGCGTTATAGGCATTCTGTTAGCAATTATTCTAAAAGGTGGCGTTGGATTGTTGATAGCCGCAATATTGGTGATTCTTGCACTGATAATTGCTTTTGGTAAAATTGGATTTATTGATAATCTGATTGATTCCATAGGTGGAAGCAAGAAACAAAAATTTGCAAATCCGGCAGAAGAAGCGGTAAGTCAGGCTATTGATTTTTTGAATCAGGGAAAGGCAATAGATGCAATCGGAAAGCTGGAAGAGGCAGCGGAAGTAGTAGAGTCCAGTGAGCAATATATCTACTATGGCTGTCAGGCACTTCGTATTCTGGGTGAAATGTATGAAACAGGTAGCTATGGTAATTCAACCGTTCAGGTGAATAGTGATAAATCTATTGGATATTATGAACGACTTTTAGCATTGGAACCGGATGGAGAAATATATTTTAAAGTGGCAAGAGATTTGCTTAGTAAGAATAACTTTAGTAAAGGCTTGTCATATTTGGAAAAAGGTGCGGGTCTCAAGGATCGGGCTTCCTTATTAAAACTGGGAAGTATCTATGAAGAAGGTCTGTATAAGTATGATGCTTTTGGTAATCGGGGAGATACCGTAATTGAAATTAATTTGGAAAAGGCTAGAACCTATTACGAAAAAGCAGCAGGAATGGGCGATGAGCAGGGACAGGCTGGCTTTGAACGTGTGGACTATGCCTTAAATAATACGGATAGTATTGAATTTGAGGAAAAAGAAAAATTATATTCCAAGATTTCAGAACGCAGAAAGTCACAGAATATTGAATATCGATTTAAAACCATTGAAGGTTCAAAATTGCAGTATCAATATACGTATGTGCATGATGAAGTTGAAGGATATATTCATAAGCTTCCAAAGGACTGGGTAAAGGTTGTTAACGAAGAAGCAGAAGAAGAGTATTATGCTCCAAATGAGAACTATAAGGATTTTGCCATTTATGTTACATATGACAGTATACCAAAGGAATCAACCCGTGATTTGGAATTATTCCTTCGGTATGATAACGATGTATTGGATTATGACCTGAATATTCAGGAGTATATTACAGAGTATGCAGATGGAATCTGTGCAACGTACTATCATAGAGAGTTAGAACGTGGTATCGTTACCTTTGCATTCCAGCAGAGAAATCGATTGGCATGTATCAAATTCGTATGTGCTACCATGGAAATTATTGAACAGTATGAGGAAATCATTTTTGAAGTGGCCAATTCTTTTGCATTTGTGGATCCGACAGTTATTAGTGATGAAAGTGCAAATCGAAAGGATCAACAGTATTACAGTGAGGCGGTCTTCTACTATTTCCTTGGACAATATGATAAATCTATGGAGTTTGCAAGAAAGGCTTTAAATGTAGGAAGTAAAAAAGCAAGCTATCTTTTGATTGAATTGTATTATGATGAAGATAGCCCATATATTAATTACGAAAAGGCTTTATCTTTGGCAAAGCAGTTGTTTGAGGCCAATGATGATTCCGATTTGGCATTCCTGATTGGTACCATTTTTGAGCAACAGAAGAAGGATTATATTCAGGCTTTGAATTGGTATGAAAAAGCAGATGAATTAGGACATGAACGAGTGCCATTTTATCTGGGACGCTTATATTATTATGGTTTGCTTCGTACAAAGCGGGATGGTTCATTAGCACTTAAATACTTCAAACGGGCAGCAGAGAATGGCATTGCAGAAGCAGCTGCTTATATTGAAGATATAGAAGGCTTAAATGGTGAAGAACTGCAACTGGCGGTCAATCGTTGGGAAAAAGAAATCGAAGACGGAAATGCAGAAACTGCTTTACAGGTAGCCATGAAGAAGCGAAATCAAGTGTTCTATCTGGCAAGTGAGCGAGAAATAGATGAAGCATTTAAAACCGCTTGTAATCTGGGAAGTGCAGAAGCATTCTACCGCTATGGTAAAATTGTAAGGGGAAGAGAAAAGGAAGGCGACTTAAAAGACGGCGGAATTGGTAAGAAGTTATTGGAAAAAGCTTTAGATTTAGGATTCGAAGGTTTTGATAATGAATCCCTTTGCGAAGTTGTTGAAGAAAAGGCAAAACAGGGACTTCCGAAAGACGAGATGTTAAAGATTTACTATAAGGCAGCTATGAACGGTTATGCACCTTCTATAGAGAAGATTGTTGCCTTGGCACCAAGTATGACGGAAGAAACTACACATTTGTATGAGAATTTACGGGAGATGGCTCGTAAGGGTAACGAAGGTGCCTTGACCTCAATGAACCGGTTAGAACGGGCATTCCCGGAATTGTTATATCGTCAGGTGCAGGAACGGGAAGGTTATAAAGTAATTAATAATAAGTTCTTCAAATTATCAGTACCAAAAGAATATACTGCTGTAATTGATGATGAAGGCGGTACCATTAAGATTGCGGATTCGGTTGTGGAATTCGCAGTGGCAGAAATGCCGGTACAGGCAGAAGTAGAAGAGGAATTCTTAAAGGTATATAAATTGATTGTAGGTGAGTATCTCCCGGTAGAAAATGCGGACATTATGGTAGTGAATTCAAGAATGATAGGTTCTGCCATGACCAATACCAATGGAGAGGTATGTACATTCAGTATTCTGCTGGTAAGTGCTAAGAATCAGTATCTGTTTAAGCTGAGTTCTCAAAGCAAGATTGAACTACTTGGCTTTAAGGATAAGGTATTCGAACTTGCTAATTCTTTAGTTGAAACAGGAGAGACATATGTTGCAACCGGTGACAGAGCGAATCAGACCGTTGGTTTATCTCGGTTATTGTCTGCCGGTGAGAATGGTTTCTTATCCATTGGTAAATTGGATGAATAGAATGATTCAGTAAGTATAGACGGACTGGCTTGGGGATTCCTTAGTCAGTCCGTTGTTTTGGTTTGAGAGGTGATAGCATGTTTCACATATCCGTAGATCATGAGAGTAAAAAGCCAATGTATCTGCAAATCTATGAATATATAGTAAATGAGATTAAACAAGGACAGTTACCTTGTAATAGTAAGCTTCCTTCGGGGAGGGAGCTGGCGCAGGATTTAAATATCAGCCGGAATACAGTGAATATGGCATATGAACAGCTGGAATCCGAAGGATATATTGAAGCACAGCCTAAACGGGGATATTTTGTCCGGGAAATGGATGGACTTCTTGATTTGAATACTCCGTTAGAAGTACAGCTATCCAATACAGGAGGAGAAACCATAAAAGAATATCGAGTTGACTTTTCTCCTTTTGGTATCGATTTACGGTATGCTCCAAATCATCGCTGGCAGAGATTAATGAAAGAAACGATGCTGGATACCGGTGCAGATTTGTTTCGAAATGGAGACCCACAGGGAGATATAGGACTGCGTACTGCTATTCGCGACTATCTGCATCGCTCCCGAGGAGTGAATTGTAGGGAGGAGCAGATTATTATTGGGGCGGGAACCGATTATCTTTTAATGCTTCTGACACGATTACTGCCAAAGGATACTAAGGTTGCCATGGAAAATCCGGCGTATCAGCAAGCCTATAGAGTATTTCATAACTTTAATTATACCATTTATCCCATGCCCTTAGATGAAGAGGGGATGGAAATACAACCATTGAAGGAATCAGATGCCAATCTTGCATTTGTTACTCCTTCTCACCAATTTCCGTTGGGAATTGTTATGCCTGTGAATCGTCGCTTGCAGTTATTGAATTGGGCATATGAGAAAGAAGATTGTTATATTCTGGAGGACGATTATGATAGTGAATTTCGCTATCAGGGAAAGCCGATTCCTGCATTACAGAGTTTAGATACAAAGGGCAAGGTGATTTATCTTGGAACCTTGTCCAAAGCGATATCTCCGGCAATCCGAATGGGATATATGGTACTTCCAAAGTCCTTATATGAGGTATATCAGCAACAGGCTTCCTTTTATGCAACGACTGTTTCCAGAATTGATCAGGAGATTGTTCGAAGATTTTTTGCAGAAGGGTATTTTGAACGCCATTTAAATCGAATGCGGGGAATTTATCGGGCAAAGCATGATTATCTCTTAAGCCGATTGGCAACATGGAAGGAACGGGTAATTATTGAGGGGCATAGTGCAGGGCTGCATATTTTATTGGAATTTCAGGATGCCATGTATTCGGAAGCAGAGTTGGTAGAACGGGCAGAACAGGCAGGAATAAAAGTGTATCCTTTGTCTGCTTACTATATAACCGGATGCTCTGTGTACCCTACGGTGTTGTTGGGATATGCCAATCTGACAGAGGAGGAGATGGAAGATGGTTTGCATTTGTTGGAAAAGATGTGGGAAATTTGACAGGAAATAATGACTTTACAATGAATTTATCACATGGTATGATTTGCTTAGAATAATGTGAATTCTAGAAGGAAGGTGCAATATGTATCGAAACATGGTAAATGATTTGGCGGCATGGCAGGAAAAGGAACAACCTGGAATTTTGCTGTTAAAGGGTGCAAAGGGAGTGGGAAAAACATGGTGTGTGATGGATTTTGCCGAGGCGTTTTTTCCTAAAACCATACATATTGAATTTGATAAAGATACTATTTTGCGAGAATTATTCATGATGCCCAATCGGGTGGAATTCATTGATGAGCAGTTAAAGGTATTGACAGATATTGACTTACAGACAGTAAATCCTTCTGAGGTTTTATTCGTATTTGACGAGGTCCAGGTGGAAGAAGATTTGTTTGCAGGTGTCTTGCAATATGCAAGGCAGAGACAGCAGTTTCCAATCGTGATAATTGCTTCCTGGGTGGGACAATTGCCGGCAGAGAATCTGGTAGAAGAGGAAATAACGATTAAGACCATGTATCCAATGACCTTTGAAGAATTTCTGATTGCAAATAAAGCACAGGAACTTTGCAGAATTATAGAGCAGGAAAAGGTAGATGGATTAAAGAGCGACTTACAACCTATGATTTTGAATTATCTGCGATATTTTTATATTACCGGTGGAATGCCGGAGGTGGTTTTGGATTTTATTAAGCACCGGGATGTGAGTAATACGGATGTGCTTCAGCACCGTATCTTACAGGATTTACGGGACGACATTTTACGGTTTGCTCCGAAGCTTTTAGTAAAAAAGATACTTCAGGTATGGGATAGTGTGCCGATGCAGCTCACTAAGGAAAATAAGAAATTTATGTATGGTGCCATTGATGTAAAGGCGAGGGCAAGAGAATATGAAGGAGCTGTTGATTGGCTGGTACAAGCCGGATATGTAAGAAAGGTGTGGAAGGTTTCACGGGGAATTGCACCGTTAGAGGATTACATTGATAAGAAGTCCTTTGAATTATATCATCTGGATCATGGTTTGTTACGAAACACAGCCGGAATCTCAGCAAAGGAGGCAGAAGTGAGCGAGCAGGTATTCGATGAGATGAATGGCATCTTATCGGAACAGTTAGTGCTGGCTGAACTGACCTTAAATTCGAACATTAAAGAATTGTATTTTTGGACATCAGAGGCAACTGCCAGAATCGATTTTATTTTTGAGGATGATGGAGAAGTTATTCCTGTGGATGTGCAGACCAGGATTCGGACAAAGGCACAGAATCTAAAGGTCTTTCATCAGAAATATAATAATCGTATGGCAATTCGAATTTCCTTGGAGCCTTTGAGTTTCCATAAAGGAAGATTAAATGTACCAATTTATGGATTGTGGAATTTTTAAAGAAAGAAACGGACATCGTATGGATGTCCGTTTTCAGATTTGAGAGCTGGAAAAGGGACTTGAACCCTCGACCCCTTCATTACGAGTGAAGTGCTCTACCGACTGAGCTATTCCAGCAAATCAACAGCAATATATTACTATATTGCTGTTGAAAAATCAATGACTTTATTTAGGTTTTGATTTTAATAAGAACCCATTGATGATGCAATCATAGCAAAATTAGAAATAAAGGTTAAGACATTAATAACTATACCAACAATTGCACCAATGATTAAAGCAATTCTTGCTACCTTTGCTTTAGAATCGTATGTAGTATAATCTCCACTTCTAAATGCATTATTTGCCTGAATAGCCATAATTAAACCAACTACACCGGCAGGTAAGCAACAGCAAATGATTTCTGCAATGCTTAAACCTAACAATAAGCCAAAATTATTCTTCTGCTCCATTATTAAATCCTCCTCTCATAGATTCAATTCATTATAGCATTGTAGGCGCGAGTATGTCCAGTATATTTCTTAAAAATCCATAAACAAGCAAAAGGATAGCAATTGGTATTCCAAAGCGTTTGGTGATACGGAAGATGAGGAAATCTTGGGGAGATACTCCCTTAATATACTGCCATGCTGTAAAAAGCAAAAGCAGTACTCCCGGTATGATGAATGGCATTAAAAGTACGTTATATCGAAATGCCTGCATCCAATCGCCGTTGAGCAGACTTAGTACGCTTCTTCCAATACCGCAACCTGGACAATACCAGCCCGTAAACTGGTAGAATACGCAGATGAATCCGGCTTGAAAGCGATAGGAAAGAAATGCATATAAAAGAATGAAGCTGATGATTAGTGTTACAATCAAACAGCGTTTGATAATGGGTTTCATAATTGTCCTTTCGATTCCGTTTTCTTTATAGACAGAAAATCGGAAAAATGATATTATATTGTAAACAATTGTAGCACAGGAGAAGAATAAGCGAAAGGGGATGTTTTCATGATTTTCGTACCAACAGATGATTTGAAAGTCGGGATGCGGTTGGCAAAGCCTATTTATAATAAAAATGGTGTATTACTTTATGAACGGAATACGAAGTTAACGCTGCAGGGAATATATAGTGTTAAGAATTTTGGATTGATTGGCCTGTATATTCTGGAACCGGCAGAACCGTTACCGCCAATGTCGGCAGAAGATATCGAATTTGAACGCTTTCAAACCATGGCAGTATTTAGCATCAAAGATGATTTAAAAGCATTAAAGAGCGGAAAACGTCCGGGAGAATTAATGATATTGGCAAACCAGATTGTGAGGATGTATGGAAATCTGGAGCATAAGATTAATTTTACTCAGAATCTTCGAAGCCCTGAGGATTATGTTTATAAACATGCTTTAAATGTTGGAATACTGGCAGCTTTGATTTCTCACAAGCTACATGTTGACAGTTCAGAGCAATTAAACATCGTAGTGGCAGCGTTATTATATGATATTGGACGGTTGTTCCTGCCAACTAAGATGCAGAATAAGACAGATGATTTTTCAGCAGAAGAATACCAGATGTACCGGAAAGCACAATTGGATGGTGGCAAAATTATCAATGACAGCGTTGATATTAACAACAGTGTGAAACGTCTGGTGAAGAGCTGGCAGGAGGATTATGATTATTCTTCCGAGGCAAATTCTAAAAATATTCCTTGGGGAGTACGGGTAATTCAGGTTGCACATTATTATGATGTAAAGACGGCTATGAATCTTTATGAGGAACCGGTATCAGAGGTTTGGGTGGTTCGCAGCCTGTTAGAAAATGCAAGGAGCTTTGATAAAACAGTGGTAAAAGCATTGTTAGATAGTATTCGTATTCTTTCGCCCGGTGTTTGTGTAGAACTGACCAATCGGGAACGAGGATTGGTAATTCGGGAAAATGATAAGAATCCATTGCAGCCGATTGTATTAAGCTTTGATAAGAATCAGGTATATGATTTAAGCTCAGAGAGAGCAGCCGCAACCTTGCAGATTAAAGATGTCATGAAAACAATGGATAATCGGATTGTTGTAGATGATAGTACATTACAGGAATATTTGAATCAATAAAAGCTGACAGATGTGAGGCAGGGCAGAAATGCTTTACTCACATCTTTGTTTGTTGCAAAAGGAACGAGGACAGAAAAATGAAGTGGTTTTCCCATCTAAAGACGATTAATCATCATAAATGGCTGGTTATGAAGCATTGCTTTCAGTGTGGCTTGTATAAGCAGGGTTTACTCCATGATTTATCAAAATATTCATGGACAGAGTTTTCTGTTGGAGTCAAATACTATCAGGGAAATCGTAGCCCCAATAATGCAGAACGGGAGGCAAAAGGATATACCTCTGCCTGGTTACACCATAAAGGAAGAAATAAGCATCATTTGGAATATTGGATTGATTACAGCTTAAATCCGGAAGAAGGACTGGCTGGTATGGAAATGCCGGTGAATTATGTGGTGGAAATGTTTTGTGACCGGATTGCTGCCTGTAAGAATTATAATCCGGATACTTATACGGAGGATGCACCACTGACTTATTATGAACGAGGAAAGAATAAATATCCCATGCATCCGAATACTCGGGCGTTGTTAGAAAAACTGCTTCATATGCTTGCAGAAGAAGGAGAAGCGAAAACCTTTGCATATATAAGGCTGGAAGTGTTGAAAAATAAAAGGAAGAAGCAAACAGCAAGTGAAAATATAGTAAAGTAGAGGATGTAAGAATAAAAAGAGGTTTCATATGGAATTTACTCATTTACATGTCCATACAGAATATAGTCTGTTGGATGGAGCAAGTAAAATAAAAGAATTAGTAGCAAAGACAAAGGCACTGGGTATGGACAGCATTGCAATTACGGATCATGGTGTTATGTATGGTGTGATAGATTTTTATCGTGCTTGTCGGGAGATTGGTATTAAACCAATTATTGGCTGTGAGGTTTATGTGGCACCCGGCTCCCGATTTGACCGTGAGGCCAGCAAGGGAGAGGACCGATACTATCATCTGGTATTGTTGGCGGAAAATGATAAGGGTTATCATAATCTGATGAAAATTGTTTCCAGAGGTTTTACGGAAGGATATTATTATAAACCCCGTGTGGATATGGAAGTCTTAGAAGAATTTCATGAGGGTGTGATTGCCTTAAGTGCCTGTCTGGCAGGAGAGGTGGCGGTGCAGATTCGTCGGGGATTCGTTGCAGAAGCCAGAGAGGCAGCACTGAAATACCAGAGGATTTTCGGAAAGGATAATTATTTCCTGGAATTACAGGACCATGGAATTCCGGAGCAGACAACTGTTAATACGGAACTGTTGAACATGCATCAGGAGCTGGGAATTCCATTAGTGGTTACCAATGATATCCATTATGTGAATGCAGAGGATGCGGAAGCTCATGATTTCCTGTTATGTATTCAGACCAATAAAAAATTAAAGGATGAAGACCGGATGCGGTATGAGGGTGGTCAGTATTATTTGAAATCACCGGAAGAAATGCTGGCTTTATTCCCGTACGCCAAGGAAGCATTGGAAAACACTCATCGGATTGCGGAACGCTGCAATGTAGAAATTGTCTTTGGAGAACAGAAGGTACCAAAGTTCGATGTTCCGGCACCTTTTGATGCGTTTGGATATCTGAAGCATTTATGCGAAGAGGGCCTGGAGCGACGCTATCAGCCTGTAACGGAGGAATTACAGGAACGGCTGGACTATGAATTGAATACCATTCGTCAAATGGGATACGTGGATTATTTCCTGATTGTATGGGACTTCATTCACTATGCCAAGGAACATGGGATACCGGTAGGACCGGGGCGTGGTTCGGCAGCCGGCAGTATTGTGTCATATTGTCTGGAGATTACGAATATTGACCCGATTCGTTATAACCTGCTGTTTGAGCGATTTTTGAATCCGGAGCGTGTGTCCATGCCGGATATTGATATTGACTTCTGCTATGTTCGCAGGCAGGAAGTCATTGATTATGTTGTTGAAAAATATGGAAAAGAAAAGGTGGTACAGATTGTAACCTTTGGTACCATGAAAGCCAGAGCAGTTCTGCGGGATGTGGGACGGGTCTTAGACCTTCCATATGCACTGGTAGATTCTGTGGCTAAGGCAGTTCCTCGTGACCTGAATATGACACTGGAGCTGGCATTACAGGTTAGCCCGGATATGAGAAAGATGTATGAAGAAGACGAGCAGATTCGGTATCTGATTGATATGTCTAAGAAGTTAGAAGGTTTGCCGCGGAATACCTCCATGCATGCTGCAGGCGTAGTAATCGGTCAGGAACCGATTGATGAATATGTACCTCTTTCTAAGGGCGGTGATGATGCGATTACCACCCAGTTTACTATGACGACCATTGAGCAGCTTGGTCTGTTAAAAATGGACTTCCTTGGATTGCGAACCTTAACTGTGATTCAGGATGCCTGTGATATGATTGCAAAGAATGGAGAAATCTCATTTTCCATCGATGGTATTGATTATAATGACGCGAATGTATATGGCCTTATCAGTTCCGGGCGGACAGAAGGTGTGTTCCAGTTGGAAAGTGCAGGAATGAAGTCATTCATGACGGAATTAAAGCCGGAGAATCTGGAAGATGTCATAGCCGGTATTTCCTTATATCGTCCGGGGCCTATGGATTTTATTCCGGCGTATATTGAAGGAAAAAATAATCGTTCTGAAATCAAATACGATACACCGGAACTGGAAAAAATTCTGGCTCCAACCTATGGATGTATTGTTTATCAGGAACAGGTTATGCAGATTGTTATGGAGCTGGCAGGTTATACCTTGGGACGAAGTGATTTGGTACGTCGAGCCATGTCTAAGAAAAAAGCAGATGTCATGGAGAAGGAGCGGAAGAACTTTGTCTATGGCAATGAAGCAGAAGGGGTTCCGGGTTGCATCAAGCGGGGGATTTCAGAAGAAATCGCCAATAAGATATTTGATGAGATGACAGATTTTGCCAAGTATGCTTTTAATAAATCCCATGCTGCCTGTTATGCAGTGGTGGCATATCAGACCGCATATTTGAAATATTATTATCCGGTAGAATTCATGGCGGCATTGATGACCTCCTTTATTGAAAATGCAGGTAAAGTAACAGAATATATCTATGTATGCCGACAGATGGGAATTGAAATACTTCCGCCGGACATCAATTCCGGAGTGGCAGAATTCTCTGTAAAAGACGGAAAAATGGTATATGGTCTGTCTGCCATTAAAAATATCGGTAGAAATGTGATTGATGAGATTGTAGAAGAACGGGAAGCTCATGGACCATATAAAAGCTTACAGGACTTCTTAGAGCGTATGCCGGGAAAAGAAGTAAATAAGCGCACCATTGAAAATCTGATTTTGGCAGGAGCCTTTGACGAACTGGAGGGGAATCGGAGGCAAAAGATGTTAATTTATCCTCAGATTCTTGGAAATATTAATGCTTCTAATAAGAATTCCATAGCAGGGCAAATGAGCCTACTGGATTTTCTTGGAGAGGAAGAAAAAGAAGAATTTGAGATAAAAATGCCACAGGTAGAGGATTATAAGAAAGAAGAGAAACTGGCATTTGAAAAACAAGTGTTAGGTGTTTATGTCAGTGGACATCCTTTGGAAGATTATTTAGACCTGGTAAAAAAACAGGCGGATGCTACCTCCATGGATTTTGTACTGGATGAGGAAACCGGAGATACCAATGTACGAGATCAGGGTATCTATACCGTTGGCGGTATGGTTTCGGCGGTTACCTTAAAGCTGACCAGAAATAATCAGAATATGGCATTTGTCACCTTGGAAGATATGTATGGAACCATAGAGGTTGTTGTATTTCCTAAGGATTTTGAGAAGAATCGGAGTATATTGGTACAGGATGCTAAGCTCTTTATTACAGGACGGGCTTCTGTATCAGAGGATGAAGCGAAACTGTTATTCAGTAAGGCGGTTTCCTTTGATGATATACCAAGAGATGTCTGGTTGCAGTTTGAAACCAGAGAGCAGTATGATGAGCTGGAAAGTCGTATGTATGATATTATCGACCAGTATTCCGGCAGTTCCATGGTAAAGATATACATTAAAGAAGGAAAACTGCGGAAAAATCTTCCGGCGCAGTTTGGAATTCAGGCAAGTGGTATCGGCTTAGAAAGGCTTCGAACCATGTTAGGCAATGAAAACGTTATTGTAAAGGAACGTAAATAATGATAACCAGTACATCAAATCAACAAATAAAAACAATCATGAAACTGCAAAAAAGCAGTAAAGCCAGACGGGAACAGCAGGTCTTTCTTGTGGAAGGGATACGTATGTTTCGGGAAATTCCGGAGCATGAATTAGTAAAGGCTTATGTAACAGAAGATTGGAAGAAACAGCTCCCTGCCCATTGGGAAGAGGGAAAGACATACGAAGTGGTTAGCGACAGCGTATTTCGTGAGATTTCAGATACACAGACACCTCAGGGAGTATTGGCAGTGGTACGACAGATGACCTATGAACGGGAATCGTTACTGACCGGGATTGTAACAGCTCATACAAACTCTGGCAGCTGTGAAAATGTGCCAACACCATGTGTTCTGGTATTGGAAAACATACAGGACCCCGGCAACTTAGGGACCATATTCCGAACCGCAGAAGGTGCAGGTGTAACAGGAATTATGATGAGTCAGGATACTGTGGATATCTATAATTCCAAGGTGGTGCGTGCTACTATGGGAGCCATTTTCCGTATGCCTTTTTATTATGAGAAGGATATCAAAGAGGGAGTATCCTGGTTAAAGGAGCAAGGAATATGCTGTTATGCAGCTCATTTGAACGGCACCATATTCTATGATTATGACTACTGTAAACCGAGCTGTTTTTTCATTGGAAACGAAGGGAATGGACTGACGCCGGAGCTGACGGCGGCGGCAGATGAGCGAATTCGAATTCCAATGGAAGGGCAGGTAGAATCCTTAAATGCGTCAACTGCGGCGACGGTGCTGATGTATGAAGCCATGCGTCAGAGATATCAATAAAAGTTCAAAAGGAAAGAGGTTTCATTTAAAAAGTAGTAGCTTTATGAATGAATTTGTAATAAACTGGAAAGGGTTGTATAAGATAATTGCTTATGAATTAGAATAGGAAGATGTTTAAGGAAGGATAAATGTGTATGAGTAAGGTAGCAATCATAACAGATAGCAACAGTGGCATTACCCAGACGGCGGCGAAGGAATTAGGAATTTTTGTTCAGCCAATGCCCTTTTTTATGAATGAAAAGGAATATTTGGAGGATATCACACTGTCTCAGGAAGAGTTTTATGAAAACTTAGAAGGAGATACGGAGATAGCAACTTCTCAGCCATCACCGGAATCTGTTACAAAATTGTGGGATCAGGTATTGGAAGAGTATGATGAAATTCTCTGCATTCCTATGTCAAGCGGATTAAGTGGAACCTGTCAGACAGCAATGATGCTGGCTGAAGATTACGATGGCAGGGTTGTTGTGGTTAATAACCAGCGGATTTCCGTAACACAGAGACAATCTGCACTAGATGCTAAAAAGCTGGCAGATCAGGGAAAAACAGCTGCGGAAATTGCAGACATATTGATGGCGACCAAAATGGATTCAGATATCTATATCATGGTAGATACCCTGAAATACTTGAAGAAGGGTGGACGAGTTACACCTGCTGCGGCAGCAATTGGAGAGATTCTACGGTTAAAGCCTGTATTACAGATACATGGGGAGAAATTAGACGCCTTTGCAAAAGCCAGAAATGTGAAAGTGGCAAAGACAATGATGGTAAATGCAATTAAAAAGGATATTACAGATAATTTGGGATATATACCAAAGGCAGAGGAGGCGAATGCTCCATGGCTGGCAATGGCATATACAAAGAATGAGGAAGAAGCTTTGCAATGGAGAGAGGAATTGGCAGCAGATTTTCCGGGATATGAGATTCATATTGATCCATTATCATTAAGTGTGGCTTGTCATATTGGTCCGGGTGCACTGGCTTTGACTTGGATAAAGAAAATTGTTTAATTGTTAAAAATGAGTAAAAAATAAAAATAACAATGAAACATCGTTGCAAATTATCGGAAAATTACTGCAATATAATTAAAAAGATGAATTATCAGACAATTTAATAAATATTTTTTATGTTTAAGGCTTTACAAATGAAAAAAAGTATTGTATGATGACGTTGTTCGACGGGGAACACATAGGTGTTCCCTGTCTTTTTTTATTTTATGCTTACACAGACATAGGGTGAGATAACAATAAGGCGAGAAAGGAAGTATGGTTATGCAGAAGCTACATCGAACGGAAGCGGACAAATGCCAGATTGGTATGTATGACTCCCGCTTTGAACATGATAACTGCGGTATTGGTGCCGTAGTCAACATCAAAGGAATTAAGACACATGAAACGGTTGACAATGCTCTGAAGATTGTTGAGAATCTGGAGCATAGAGCCGGAAAGGATGCAGAAGGAAAAACCGGTGACGGTGTAGGTATTCTGTTACAGATTTCCCATAAATTCTTTGAAAAGGCAGTAAAACCGTTAGGGTTCCAATTAGGAGAAGAACGGGATTATGGTATAGGTATGTTTTTCTTCCCTCAGGATGAGATGCAGAGAAATCAGGCTAAGAAAATGTTTGAGATTATTGTAGAAAAAGAGGGAATGGAATTCCTTGGCTGGCGTGAAGTTCCGACGGATCCGTCCATTTTAGGAAGCAAGGCGTTGGATGTAATGCCATGTATCATGCAGGGATTTATTAAACGTCCGGAGGATGTAAATAAAGGACTGGATTTTGATAGAAAGCTGTTTATTGTCAGACGGGTATTTGAGCAGACCAATGACAATACCTATGTGGTTTCTTTATCCAGTCGTACTATTGTATATAAGGGTATGTTCCTGGTAGGAGAGCTTCGTTTGTTCTTCCATGATTTACAGGATAAGGATTATGTATCAGCGATTGCATTGGTTCATTCCAGATTCTCTACCAATACAACACCAAGCTGGCTGCGTGCCCATCCGTATCGTTTTATGGTACATAATGGTGAGATTAACACCATTCGGGGTAATGCAGACCGTATGTTAGCACGGGAAGAAACTATGGAATCTGAGTATTTCAAGGGTGAAATGCATAAAATTACACCGGTTGTGGATCCGGATGGTTCCGATTCAGCACGGTTGGATAACACCTTGGAATTCCTGGTTATGAGTGGTATGGATCTGCCTTTAGCAGTTATGATGCTGATTCCGGAGCCATGGGAGAATAACCGGTATATGTCACAGGCAAAAAAGGATTTCTATCAGTATTATGCCACCATGATGGAACCTTGGGATGGACCGGCTTCTATTCTGTTTACCGATGGTGATTATATGGGTGCGGTGTTAGATCGGAATGGTCTTCGTCCATCTCGTTATTACATTACCAATGATGATTACATGATTTTGTCTTCTGAGGTTGGTGTGTTGGATATACCGCCGGAAAAGATTTTAGTAAAAGACCGTCTGCGTCCGGGAAAAATGCTTCTGGTGGATACGGTAAATGGTAAAGTAATTGCAGATGATGAATTAAAAGAAAAGTATGCACATCGTCAGCCATATGGTGAATGGCTGGACAGCAACCTGATTACGTTACATTCCCTAAATATTCCGAACAAAAAACCGGAGGAATATACACCGGAAGAACGGGCAAGATTGCAGAAGGCATTTGGATATTCTTATGATGATTTGAAAAATCAGATTCTTCCTATGGCAAAAAATGGTACAGAAGCCATTCAGGCAATGGGTATTGACAGCCCTCTTGCAGTATTATCTGAAAGGCATCTGCCATTATTTAATTACTTTAAGCAGTTATTTGCACAGGTTACCAATCCTCCGATTGATGCCATTCGAGAAGAAGTTGTAACCTCTACTTCGGTTTATATTGGTAAGGAAGGTAATTTATTGGAAGAAAAACCGGAGAATTGTCATGTGTTGAAGATTCATAACCCGATTCTGACGAATACGGATATTATGAAAATCAAAAATATGAACGTTCCGGGCTTAAAGGTTGGTGTAATTCCAATTACGTATTATAAGAACACTTCATTGGAAAAAGCGGTAGAACGGTTATTTGTTGAAGCAGACCGCCTGTATCGGGACGGTGTAAATATAATGATTTTGTCTGACCGGGGCGTAGATGAGAACCGTGTGCCGATTCCGTCTTTACTTGCAGTGTCAGCCATGCAGCAACATTTGGTTAACACCAAGAAACGTACTTCGGTTGCCATGATTCTGGAAAGTGCAGAACCAAGAGAGGTACATCATTTTGCAGCCTTATTAGGCTTCGGTGCTTCTGCTATCAATCCATATCTGGCACAGGAAAGTATACGGGAATTAATCGATAACAACATGCTGGATAAGGATTATTATGCGGCAGTAGAGGATTACAATTCTGCAATTATCCATGGAATTGTAAAGATTGCTTCTAAGATGGGTATTTCCACGATTCAGTCTTATCAAGGCTCGAAGATATTCGAAGCGATTGGTTTAAGCAAGGAAGTAATTGATAAGTATTTTACCAATACGGTCAGTCGCATTGGCGGTATCGGTATTGCTGATATTGAGAAGACCGTTGATATCTTGCATTCTGCTGCCTTTGACCCGCTTGGATTAGCTGTAAATACCAGTCTGGAAAGTGCAGGTCTGCACAAGTTCCGTAGTGGAAAAGAGGAACATCTCTATAATCCACAAACCATTCATTTGCTGCAGGAGGCAACCAGAACCGGTAATTATGAAACCTTTAAGCAATACACAGCTTTGGTCAATGATGAAACAAAACCAAAGAATCTGCGTGGTTTAATGGAATTCAATTATCCGGAAAAAGGAATTGATATTAAGGAAGTAGAGTCGGTGGACTCCATTGTGAAACGGTTTAAGACCGGTGCGATGTCTTATGGTTCTATTTCACAGGAAGCACATGAAACTCTTGCCATTGCCATGAACATGCTGGGTGGAAAGTCCAACAGTGGTGAAGGTGGAGAGGATATTGCACGTTTGACGGTTGGTGCAGATGGCAAGAATCGTTGTTCCGCTATTAAGCAGGTAGCCTCCGGGCGGTTTGGTGTAACCTCCAGATATCTGGTAAGTGCGAAAGAAATCCAGATTAAAATGGCACAGGGAGCAAAACCGGGAGAAGGCGGACATTTACCGGGAGCAAAGGTATATCCATGGATTGCCAAGACACGTATGTCAACTCCGGGAGTAAGTTTGATTTCGCCACCACCACATCATGATATTTATTCGATTGAAGATTTGGCACAGTTAATCTATGATTGTAAGAATGCCAATCAGGATGCAAGAATTTCGGTAAAACTGGTATCGGAAGCAGGAATCGGTACGGTAGCTGCCGGTGTTGCCAAGGCAGGAGCTCAGGTTATTCTGGTATCCGGTTATGATGGCGGTACCGGAGCAGCACCGGGCAATTCTATTCACAATGCGGGACTTCCTTGGGAGCTGGGATTGGCAGAAACCCATCAGACCTTGATTATGAATGATTTAAGAAATAAGGTTGTTTTGGAAACAGATGGTAAGCTGATGAGTGGCCGGGATGTTGCTATTGCAGCAATTCTGGGAGCAGAGGAATTCGGATTTGCAACTGCACCATTGGTAACCATGGGTTGCGTTATGATGCGTGTCTGCAACCTGGATACCTGTCCGGTAGGTGTTGCAACCCAGAATCCGGAACTTCGGAAGCGGTTCAAGGGTAAACCGGAATATGTGGTAAACTTTATGCGGTTCGTTGCACAGGAATTGCGGGAGTATATGGCAAAATTAGGTGTCCGTACTGTAGATGAACTGGTTGGCCGGACGGATTTGTTAAAAGCAGGTTCTATGGCGGCAGAGAAGAATGTGGATTTAAGCAAGATTCTGGAAAATCCATTTTATAATGATGATCAGAACAAGGTGGTATACAATCAGAAGCAGGTATATGATTTCGAATTAGAAAAGACCGTGGATGAGAAGATTCTGGTTAAGAAGTTAAAGGGTGCCTTGGAAAAAGGACAAAAGAAGAGTGTTGAAATTGATGTGGTAAATACGGACCGTTCCGTAGGTACGATTTTTGGTTCGTATGTAACAAAGTTGTATCCGGAGGGCTTGGATGAAGATACTTACACCATTCACTGTAACGGAAGCGGCGGACAGAGCTTTGGTGCATTTGTGCCAAAGGGAGTGACACTGGAACTGACCGGTGACAGTAATGATTACTTTGGTAAGGGCTTATCCGGCGGTAAGTTAATTGTATATCCACCAAAGGGTGTCACCTATAAGCATGAAGAGAACATTATTATTGGTAATGTAGCTTTATATGGCGCAACCAGTGGTAAAGCATTTATCAATGGTGTGGCCGGAGAACGATTTGCAGTCCGTAATTCCGGTGCCATTGCAGTTGTAGAAGGTGTGGGTGACCATGGTTGCGAATACATGACAGGTGGTCGTGTGGTCGTTCTTGGTCAGACCGGAAAGAACTTTGCTGCCGGAATGAGCGGTGGTGTCGCTTATGTTCTGGATATGGAAAGTGACCTGTATATGAAGCTGAACAAGTCTTTGGTTGCTATTGAAGCAGTCAGCAACAAGTATGACGTTATGGAATTGAATGAGTTAATCAAAGAGCATGTAGCTTACACCAATTCCGCAATTGGTAAAGAGATTTTGGAAAACTTTGGAGATTATCTGCCGAAGTTCAAGAAGATTGTTCCTCATGATTACAAGCGTATGATGAATATGATTGTTCAGATGGAGGAAAAGGGACTTAGCAGTGAACAGGCACAGATTGAAGCATTCTATGCGATGAAACGATAGGAGGGATATGGAATGGGTAAACCAACCGGATTTTTAGATTATGCAAGAGTAACAAGTGACGAGACCAGTCCAAAGCAGAGAATCAAGAATTTTAACGAATTCCATACACCGTTATCATTAGAGGCACAGCGGACACAGGCTGCCAGATGTATGGATTGTGGTGTTCCGTTTTGTCAGTCCGGTATGCTGATTAAGGGTATGGCATCCGGCTGTCCGTTAAATAACCTGATTCCGGAATGGAACGACTTATTATACAATGGCAATATGGAGCAGGCCTACCACCGTCTTCGGAAAACCAATTGTTTCCCGGAATTTACATCAAGAGTATGTCCGTCTCCTTGTGAAGCTGCCTGTACCTGTAATCTGAATGGATTACCGGTCAGCAATAAGGAAAATGAGCGTAGTATTATTGAATATGCCTATGCACATGGCTTGGCAGCACCGAATCCTCCAAAGGTTCGTACCGGTAAGAAGATTGCTGTCATTGGTTCCGGGCCTTCCGGTCTGGCGGCTGCAGACCAGTTAAATGGAAGAGGACATTCTGTAACTGTATTTGAACGGAGCGACCGAATTGGTGGTCTGTTGATGTATGGTATTCCGAATATGAAGATTGAGAAAAAAATTATAGACCGGAAAGTGGAGGTTATGAAGGAAGAAGGCGTGAAATTCGTAACCAATGCCAATGTTGGTGCAACTGCAAAACAGGTGGCAGGAACAGATATGCAGGCAATTAAGGTTGAAGAACTGTTAAAAGAGTATGATAGAGTCATTCTTGCCTGTGGTGCATCTAACCCAAGAGATATCAAGGCACCGGGAAGAGAAGGAGAAGGTATCTACTTTGCAGTGGATTTCTTAAAGGCAACCACTAAGAGCCTGTTGGATTCTAATTTTAAGGATCAGAATTTCATCTCTACCAAGGATAAGAAGGTTTTGGTTATCGGTGGCGGTGATACAGGAAATGACTGTGTAGGAACCTCCATACGTCTTGGAGCAAGTGGCGTAACTCAGTTGGAAATGATGCCAAAACCACCGGTAGAACGGGCAGATGATAATCAATGGCCGGAGTGGCCGAAGATTCTCAAGACAGATTACGGTCAGGAGGAAGCCATTGCCGTATTCGGTCACGACCCACGAATCTATCAGACAACAGTAAAAGAATTCGTTCGGGATAAGAATGGTAAGCTGATTAAGGCAAAATGCGTAATGCTAGACTGGAAAAAGGACGAAGCAACCGGACGCATGAATATGTCTGAAGTGCCGGGAAGTGAATATGAAATCGAATGCGATATTGTATTGATAGCAGCCGGATTCTTAGGTTCTCAGGATTATGTAACGAAGGCTTTCAAGGTTGAATTAGATGGCAGAACCAATGTGAAGACGGAACCGGGACAGTACGCAACCAGTGTTGACCGGGTATTTGTTACCGGTGATATGCACCGGGGTCAGTCCTTAGTGGTATGGGCTATCCGGGAAGGCAGAGAGGTGGCAAAGGCTGTGGATATCAGTTTGATGGGGTATACCAACCTTCAGTGATAGAAGTATAATATTTTAAATAAAATGGAAGCACACCGCTAAGAACGGTGTGCTTCTTCTAACTGCTTTTTTAATCGGATTACTTCTTCCTGTTGGCGTTTTAGTTCTTCCTGTAGGGCAGCTATTTCCTGCTCGTGTTTCTTCTCAATGATTTCAATATCCAGCAATAATGATTCGTCAGTCATCTCATTTAACTCCTCCATTTCTTCATAATGGGCATAGAGATGGGAATATAACTTGTGAGTCAGACTTCGTAGTTTTCTGGCATCATCCATAGTAATATTTCCAACTCTTAAATTGTTATCAATACTATGAATTATATCATTCTGGATTAGAGTTTGCAATCGTACAAGATTTTCCGGTGATCGTTCCTTTTCCAAGGTATTTCGTAGTTTCAGTAAAGAAAAAGGGATGAGAATAATCATTTTTTTCTGATTTAATTCTTCAGTAGTGATTTTCTGATAGTTCATGGTAGGAACCTTGTATTCAAAGCTTCCTTGCGTTCCAAAATCTAAAGTTAATATGTATGCATCCGGAATATCGGATTCTGCATATAAGTAAATAATTTTAGGCTCTGGGAATTGTAATGTGTATGAATGAAATTCGTCCTGAAAATTACGTTTGGCGTGGCTATAACCATAATCAAATACACGAAAAATAATATTTTCATCAATGGACATTTGGGCTTCCAAATGATAGCTGTGAAGATTGTTGATGGTTATTATAGTGTCTGCTAAAGTTTTTCGAAGTTCATTATCCTCAAATTCTGTCCAGTTATAAGTAATGGTACTATTTGGTGGATAATTGGTTTCGAATAAGCCATTGATAAGATTGATAACTGCAGTAGAAGATAAGGTGAGTATTTTTTTGAACATCTTGTCATAGATTTGATATATCATTTTTGGCATAGGCATTCTCCTTTTAAATTTTATTATTATTTAAGATGGAAATGTGAACTGAATTCGTTCGTGATTAAAGTAATTTTATAATTTGTTTTGAAGTAAACTGATAATAACATATAAATATTAAATTTACAATATTAAAATTAATAACAATAAGAAAAAAGTTAGTGTCGCTCGTCGTTTTTTTGCTACAGTTCATCGTTTTTAGAGTTCCTTTACTCTCCTTCTGTGTTATCATACCATCATAATATTAGCATAAAAGCATTGGAGGAAAAGGTATATGAAGAAAATGATGAAGAAACTAACAGCTGTTCTACTGTCTGTAATGTGTCTGGCTTTGGCAGGCTGCGGTGCTACAGGTGGGGCAGCAGATCCAAGGAACTGTAAAGATTGGACGGAAGGCGTCATGGAAATCAACGGCGGAGTCGTGACACTTGGTAAGACAAAGATTGATGATTTCATGGAGATAACCGGATTTAATCAAGAAATTAAATCAAGCGATTATGGTGACTATACCTATCGTAAGGTGTCGGATGGTTACAGTACAATAGGAATCACTGTTCAAGCAGATGGCAGAGTTACATATCTGTATGCAAGAGAAGAGTTTGATGATATGAAGATTGATACCGAACATACTTCTATTGTAGGTCCTGGTGGAATCGAATTTGGTGTATCAACAGTTGATGAGCTGGCTGAATTTGATAAGGATCTCAAGGATCGTTATAATTCTTCTGTACAAAATGAAGAGGCAGCTTGCAGCTATATTGCCGGTAAATCAGCAGGTGGATTTAATATGGAAGATGGATTAATCTATAGTGTGTTTGGAGATCCGGAAACAAGAGTCATCTTTGAAATGACATTACAGGTTGAATAGTGCAATATAAACTCCGGTATACATAATACGTGATAGCTTGTCAAACAGGCAGGTGAGATATCATATAGATGTAGACCGGAGTATTTTTATTAAAAAACTGTTTTTGATTAACAGAACAGATTCCGTACATGAGCAACCTCATCTTCGGTTGCTTTGGCTGCCGGTACATAATACTGGCGTTCTCTGGCAATGGTATAAATCTGCTCCTGTGACATTTCAGCAGCATTTCTGAACTGCTTTAAGGTCTGCTTCAATTCCTGGTTTTCAGTTTGAGGAATCATATCTGCATATTTCTTTAATTCTGAATTGATGCCTTCTAAGGCATCGGCTACCATAGTTTTTTCTTCCATGCTAAATTACCTCCTGTTTGTCTGTTCTTTTACTGTAAGAATTTCATGAGTGTCTGCTTGTTGTCCATAGAAGAGGTAACAGCATCCTCAAAGAAAGATTTTACCTGTGGGTCGGTTGCTTCCTGTGCATATGCCTGCATTTTGCAATGGCAGGTTTCATATCCACCAATCAGATGACGAAGGTTCTGTAATTCAAGTTCTGATAAATTACTCATATGTCCATTCTCCTTTTTTGAAATTTCAATAGGTAGTATGTACCGAAGAAAGATATATATGCAGATTTCATGGAAATTTTTTAAAAGTGAGATTTCAAGAATGATTCATATTCTTTATATGACAGAATAAAAAGATTGAATCTTGTAATTTTGAACCAGATATTACAAGGAATGGAAGTATATGGCTTGTTATAATGATTGAAAGTAGCTAGTGTAAGGTAAAATATGAACAAAACGGCATCAGGACTCCGTCACCTGCGGTGACACCTCATGCCAAATATTGGGAGGTAGCATATGACAAGAGAAGAAGCAAAAAGTATTGTATCTCAAATGACATTGGAGGAGAAGGCAGGGTTATGTTCCGGTAAGGATTTCTGGCGGTTGAAATCAGTGGAGCGTCTGGGAATACCGGAAGTTATGGTGTGTGACGGACCGAATGGTTTGCGGAAGCAGCGGGAGGACAGCGAGAATATTAACGATAGTATAGAGGCAGTCTGCTTTCCGGGTTCATGTGCAGAGGCAGCATCCTTTGACCGGGAAACTATGTATCGTGCAGGGCAGGCAATGGGAAATGCCTGTCAGGCAGAACGTATCAGCATATTATTAGGACCGGGCACCAATATTAAGAGAAGTCCTATTTGTGGTCGGAATTTTGAATATTATTCGGAAGACCCATATTTGTCCAGCCAGATTGCATCAGCGCATATTAAAGGAGTACAGAGTAAGAATGTAGGTGCATGCATTAAGCATTTTGCGGCAAATAATCAGGAAACCAGAAGAATGTCCATAAGCTCTGAAGTAGATGAAAGGACCTTGCGGGAAATTTATCTGGCAGCCTTTGAAGATGCAGTCAAGGAGGCAAAGCCGTGGGCCGTTATGTGTTCGTACAATCAGATTAATGGTACATTTTCGTCTGAGAATAAATGGCTGTTGAAGGATGTGCTTAAGGAAGAATGGGGATACGAAGGCTTGGTGGTAACAGATTGGGGAGCAGTGAATGACAGGGTGAAAGGTCTGCTTGCAGGCTTGGACCTTGAGATGCCCGGCAGTGGTGGAAATACAGATAAAGATATTGTTGAGGCTGTAAAAAACGGTGAAGTGCCGGAAGAAATATTAAATGATACCTGTGAACGGATTGTCAGTCGGATTATGACTTATGTAGAAAATCGAGAGGAACAGGCAGTCTGGGATAAAGATGCGGATCATAAGCTGGCAGTGGAAACAGCAAAGGAATGTATGGTGCTTTTGAAGAATGATGACCAAGTGCTTCCGTTATCGAACGAGCAGTCGGTTGCATTTATCGGTAAATTTGCAGAAAAGCCTAGATTCCAGGGCGGGGGAAGCTCTCATGTAAATTCGAAGAACTGGTCATCTGCCTTGGAACAGGTAAAGACCATGGAGAATGTCACCTATGTGTCCGGCTTTGATACAAAGGATGCCGTCAGTGAAGAGGATGTAAGACTGGAAAAGCAGAGATTCAATGATGCGATTGCAGCAGCCAAACAGGCAGATGTTGCCGTGATATTTGCCGGTCTGCCTGCCACCTATGAATCAGAGGGATTTGACCGTAAACATATGCAGTTGCCGGAAATTCAGAATCAGCTGATTCAGGCAGTTGCAGAGATTCAGCCCAATACAGTGGTAGTATTGCACAATGGTTCCCCTGTTGAAATGCCTTGGGTAAATAATGTTAAAGCAATTTTAGAAACCTATCTTGGCGGGGAAGGAGTAGGAGAAGCAACTGTTGATACCTTATTTGGTAAATCCAACCCTTCCGGTAAGCTGCCGGAAACATTTCCAATTCAGCTTTCGGACAATCCATCTTACTTGAATTTTCCGGGAGAAGCAACGAAGGTAGAGTATAAAGAGGGAATTTTCGTTGGATATCGGTATTATGAAAAGAAGAATATGAAAGTATTGTTCCCATTTGGACATGGACTGAGCTACACCACCTTTGAATATAGTGATATGACAGTCAGTAAAGAGCGGTTTTCCGATGAAGAAGAAATAACAGTATCTGTAACAATTACCAATACAGGTGACAGATATGGAAAAGAGGCTGTACAGCTCTATGTACAGGATGTCATTAGTCAGATTCCGCGCCCGGTGAAAGAACTAAAGGGCTTTGAAAAGATTGGGTTAGAGCCGGGAGAGAGTAAGACCGTTACCTTTACATTAGGAAAACGGGCATGGGCATATTATGATGTAGAGTCCCATGGCTGGTATACGGAAGAAGGAGAATTCAGAATACTAATTGGGGCTTCTTCTCAGGATATTCGCCAACAGAAAACGGTTTATATCACACCGGTACAAAAGGTGAAGCGAACTTATACCATGAATACAATTTTAGGAGACTTGTATCAAAATGAAACTGTAAAAGAAGAAGTTGCAGAGTTAAAGCGGATGTGCGATAGCATGTTTGATACTCAGGGAGAGGACTTACTGGGAGAAGGAATGGCAGATATGATGGAAGCACAGACAAGAGAAATGCCACTTAAGAGCCTGCCAAGTTTCTCTGAGGGTAAAATTTCCAGAGAGTATGTAGAGAAATTGTTGGAAAAAATGAATCAGTGAGTATAATACGTAAACAAAAATACCGCAGCCCCCGTGCGGTATTTTTGTTCTACGCAAGAAATTGCAGTAGTTCCGAATGTCTGGTAATTGTCTTTTTCATCATATCAATATCGATTTGCATTGCGTCCAGCTGATTAATGCCTGTTACATACCGTCGATAGGTAGATGTATAACAGGATTCAATCGTAATAAGACGAGGAAGAACATTGTTTTCCAACAATTCGATTTCAATATGTATGAGCTTGTCCTCAACCAAAGAGAGTCTGCTTTCAACTGAAGTCACTCGGACTTCGAGCCGTTCAACTTTTTCCTCGAGAGCAGTTATTCTGGTTTCGAGTCGTTCAACTTTTTCCTCGAGAGCAGTCACTCTGGCTTCGAGCCGTTCAACTTTTTCCTCGAGAGCAGTCATTCTGGCTTCGAGCCGTTCAACTTTTTCCTCGAGAGCAGTCACTCTGGCTTCGAGGCGTTCAACTTTTTCCTCGAGAGCAGTTATTCTGGTTTCGAGCCGTTCAACCTTTTCTTCGAGAGAAGTAAGTCTGTCCTCAATTTTTGAAATGTGCTTTACAAAAAGTTGCTCCAGTGCTTCGAAATCATCTTGTGTCAGCATCGTAATTCACCTCCTTTACAACTGATATGATACAATTATAACAGATGGTGAATATTAGTCAATAAAAAAGTAAAAATTACATTAGATGGTCAACAGGGAGATAGATTGGTAGTCCGTCTTCATATTTCAAATCCGGTTCCCCTTGAATTAATGGACGCATGTAATCCAGCAACTCCGGCATGACATCATTACCGGCTTCGTTAATCCATTCTCTTGGGATGGATTTTGCCTGATTCGCAATATCGTCCACCGGTGAGAAATGAATGTTAATACAATATGGATGCTGACTGGTGCGATGCATGGTCAGCATACACATGGTTTGCCCTTGTTCTGCACCCTCTACTGCTCTTAGACCCAGTTGGAAGGATTCATTTAAATCTGTTAAGGATGCTGTGTGAGAGGCACAACGTTGTAAGACATTCAATTCAATGGAACGAACCTTGACACCCAAATTGTCCTTCACCATATATTCCAAAGCTTTGCCGGTACCACTTAATTGACTATGTCCAAAGGTGTCTGCCGCAGCAGTAGTGGCACTGATATAATTTCCTGACTCATCCCGAATTCCTTCAGAAACAGCAATAATGACATTATTACGAACCGCTAATAATTTTTCTACGTCTTTCAAAAACGCTTCTTTTGAAAATGCTACTTCCGGCAGATAAATCAGGTGAGGAGCATTATTATAAGAATTGCGGGCAAGAGCAGAAGCAGCAGTGAGCCAACCGGCATCCCGCCCCATGATTTCAACGATAGTAACGCTTTTTACAGCATAGATAAAAGTGTCGTGTGCAATTTCCAATAAGGAAGAGGCGACAAACTTGGCAGCAGATCCATAACCGGGGGTGTGGTCAGTGACGCATAAATCATTATCAATCGTCTTTGGAATACCAATAATAGAAACCGGACTGCCGATTCGTTTACCGTAATGTCCAAGCTTCATTACCGTATCCATGGAATCATTTCCGCCTATATAGAAAAATGCCTGTATATTCATCTTTTCAAATGTTTTAAATATCTGTTGATAAGGTTCGTCATCCTCTTTGTAATCCGGAAGCTTATATCGACAAGAGCCCAGGTACATGGCAGGAGAAGTTTTTAAAGTCTCAATAAAATGGGGTTTTTCCTGACTGATTTCTGTTAAATTCATCAGCTTTTGATTGAGAATACCAAGAATACCATTCAAGGAACCATAGACAGTGTCAAATTCCTCACTGCAAAATACACCCTGAATCACACCGGCAAGACTGGCGTTAATGGCAGCAGTTGGCCCACCGGATTGAGCAACGATACAGTTCTTCTTTTGATTAGTTGACATAATGTTTCTCCTTGCGTTTTATACTGCTTTTAGTATAAACGATTTGAGAAAAAGTGCAATCGAAAAAGAGAAATAAGTGAAATACTTGTTAGGAAAATAAGTTATTTGCACTTTTTGATAAAATGGTATAAAGTTACTGATTAAGGGTTATAACGAATACAACAAAGAGAAAGGATTCCCGATATGAATTGGATATTTCAAAAACCAGACATGGTTGACTTTGAGGAATTGAAACAAATACTGAAAAAAAATCAATATAGAGGCTGTGAACTTAGTGTATCTAACCTGATACTTTGGGCTGATTACTATCATATGGAATACACTATCGTGGAGAATACATTAATTTTAAGACATACAGATGAGGATGGTAAATACCGTTTGTCTTATCCTATTGGTGCAGATACAGAAGAAGCGGAGCATGTTATTTTTGAAATGGAGTTGGAGTATTTTAAAGAATTATGTCAGGAGCCATACTTTGGGTTGATTGATCCAGTCATGTATGACCGTATTAATCAATGGTATCCGGAGCGATTCAGTATACAATATGAACGAGACTGGGCAGATTATATCTACAGCAGAGAAAAACTGACGAACTTAGCGGGTAAAAAACTGCATGGAAAACGAAATCATATCAAGCGGTTTCAGGAACAGAATCCAGAATGGAGCTATGAAACATTAACAGAAAAAAATGTAGAAGAATGCGTTGCAATGGCAAAACAATGGTGTAAGGAGAATTGTTCTAAGAGCGACGAGGAAAAGAAAGAAGAAAACAATCTTGTAATACGGGCATTGAGGAATTTTCAGAAATTGTCTATGAAGGGTGGACTGTTGCGAACCAAGGAGGGAGTTGTTGCTATTACCTTAGGCAGCCCTATTACCAGTGATACCTTTGATGTAAGCTTTGAAAAGGCATTTTCGGAAATAGAAGGTGCATATCCAATGATTAACCAGCAATTTGTTATGCATGAACTTCAAGATTATGTATATATCAATCGAGAAGAGGACTTAGGCATTGAAGGACTGAGAAAGGCAAAACTTTCTTATCATCCTGAAATCTTGTTGGAGAAGGGTATTGTCAAGGAGAAATAAAAGCATATATTTTCTTGCTTGTAATTTCCAATTAAAGTATAATAATTCCATAACAATCTTCTTGTTAAAACAACAAGAATTCATTAGTAAAAGCCCTGCCTATTTCTATGGGTTTTGTGTGATATGTAAAAGTTAAGGCATCCGTTTTTTGTGGAATAGAATAAAAGTGACAAGGGAGGAGAAGCATGGGTAGACGAATGAAAAATGAAAAGAAAAAGAATATCAAAAAACAAGTAAGACCTCTTATCTGTATGATGTTATCTATTCTAATGGTTGTAATGACATTGCATATTACACCCACAGAAACTTTTGCGGCAACCTCTACGAAATTTGCCAATTTGGTTCTATATGTGAGCTTTAGTGATTCTGGAGCTGATTACTGGAATGATAAAGGGGAAAATATATACCGGATTTATAACACAACAGGACGATATGATGCCTTGTCCGTAAAAGATTATTTTACCCTTGCTTCCTGTGAAAAGATGGAACTGGAAAACATCATGCCACAGCTTTCGGTAGATGCCTCGGATAACACAATCATTGTACCAATTACCTTGAGTCATACTACGGAATATTACAGTAATGCAGACAGTGATTATGATTTGATTCAGGGAACATTGTCTCAATTAAACAGTGATAGCAGTTTATTAAACAATCTGACAGAAGAATTAGATTATAACAATGATGGTTATATTGATAATGTAACCTTTCTGGTGGCATCTGCGGAAACAGAACGGGATTCACAGCTTTATCCTCATAAAGCAAATGCTGGACACTATAACTTGAATATAAAAGGCAAATATCTAAATGCATATAACGTAATTAACTATGGAAGAGTAAGCAGTGCAGCAGGAGGAGCCGGTGTGGTTGCTCATGAGCTTCTTCATGTTTTAGAACCATTAGATACTTATCGCATATGCAATACAGGAGTTGGAAGTTGCGGAGAAGGTCCGGTTGGATGCTGGGATATTATGGCAGAAACTTCAGCGTTTCTTCAATATCCATTGGCATATACCAGAAACGAGTTAGGCTGGATTGAGATGCAGGAAGGTCTGACAAGCGGACATTATACGTTAACCAGTCCACAGGCAGACAGTAATCAGTATTCCATGCTTTTGAAAACACCATATTCAGATACAGAAATTTTTGTTATTGAATATCGCAAACAAGGGAGCTTTTATAATGAAGCGAATATAGATAAAATAGATGATAAAATCGGTGGCAGTGGCATTATTGTTTATCGGGTGAATATGGCAGCTTCTACAAAGTCAAATCTGACAGAAGACTATATCTATGTATTCCGCAGTGGAGAGTCAGAAGCAACAGCTACAAAAACAAATGCCAGAAATGCATATTTGTCGGCAGAATCGGGGAGGACTTGCTTTGGTAGCAGTGACGTAACAGCTACGACGATCGATGGTGCCATTACATATACAGACGGAACCAACAGTGGGATTATAATCTCCAATGTTAACAGTGCCGGTGGAGACAGTATTTCCTTTGATATTGAGTACTCCATTGATATGACAGGAAAATATTGGGAGGCGGAAACCTATCAGTCGCTGCTCACAACGTATGATTCAGGAGCTGGTCTGGATGTTACCATGTTAAATGGACAATTGTATGGCAGTAATGTACAGGTTCTGACTTACAATGGAAAAATCTACGGCTTATATTCTAATGCAAGTGGAAAAGCAGAACTGCTTTGCTATGAAAACGGGGCATGGAAGAGTGTAAAAGTTTTAACGCAGGACTATTGCTATGATGTGGATTTTGAAGTAGGAGCAGATGGACTTTTGTACATTCTATGTGGGAAGGGTGATTATAGTGGCTTTTATCTGTATACCATGACTTCTTCCGGCACGATTACAGATGCTACCGGTACTTTTACAGTTAGTGGATACAGTGTGACCAATCCAAAGCTTGCAGTTACACCAAATGGAGTGGTAATCTGTTATCGGGATTATTTAGCATCTGATACCATACATGTATTTTATAAGCAGGGTACCACGTGGAAGGAAATCAGTACCGGAACAACCATAACGGGCAACTATTTTCAGATATGTGCAAATGGAAATGATATCTATCTGACAACTGCTAATGGCAACGGAAATTATGTTTATCAGTGTAATGTAACAAACAGCAGTGCCTTTGTGAAATATACAGGGGCTTATTCGACCAATGAAACCACCGCTGTAGATATGTTCTTTGATGGAAATGGAACCTTATATGTTGCTTATTATGACACCATTCGAAATGCAGTTCTGGTGCAGGGCTATCAGGATAACAGTTGGAAACAGGTAGGCATGAATGTATTCAGCCAGATGGTAAGCAGTGTGAATGGATATGTGGATAACGGAACCATATATATTGCATATCAGGGTAGTGAGCTGAAGGGAATTAAAAGCCATAGTGCGTTGGCAGCATCAACCGTTAGTCCAATTCCAATACAGAGTATCACATTGAACCGGAGTAGTGTTCAAATGAATGTTGGAAGCGAAGTGGTTTTGCAGGCAACCATTCAACCGCAGAATACAACACAGAGCAAGACCATTGCCTGGAGTAGTTCTAATCCGTCAGTTGCTACAGTAAATGCAAGTGGTAAGGTTAATGCTATCGCATCAGGAACTACGAAAATCACAGCAACCGCAGTGAATGGGGTAAAAACAACCTGTACGGTTACCGTAGTAAATCCATATACCGACACAGAAGCGTTTGTTGTGCGGTTATATAATAAATGTCTGGGCAGAGAACCGGATGCAAGTGGCTTGAATGCATGGAATGAAGCACTTGTTACGAAACGAAACAGTGGTGTTGAAGTTGGATGGGGATTTGTATTTAGCCAGGAATACAAGAATAAGCATACAACTAACGAAGAGTATGTTGAAATGATGTATCAGGTGTTTTTGGACCGTCCATCAGATCCTTCCGGTAAAGCGGCATGGGTAGATTTATTAAATCAAGGTGTTTCCAGAGAATATGTGTTTTATGGCTTTGCACATTCACAGGAATATACAAATCTTTGTAATTCTTATGGTATTGAACGGGGAAGTGTAACATTAACACAACCACGTGATCAGAATGCGGAGTTAACGAAATTTGTAAACCGCTTGTATGTAAAGGCGTTGGAAAGACCTGGTGAGGAAGAAGGACTCAACGCATGGTGCAATGTTTTATTAAGCAGAGCACAGTCACCGGAAGAAGTTGCAGAATGCTTTATAAATTCATATGAATTTCAAAGTAAGAATTTAAGTAATGAAGAATATGTAAAAGTATTA
>JAGAOO010000021.1 GCA_017623675.1 Lachnospiraceae bacterium | reverse complement strand
TGTGATCGATACAGGCAGACAGAAGATTCCGGTTGAAGTAGAGGGATGTAAATTCTTTAAGAATCAGGCAATCTTAAAGTTTAAAGGAATAGATACTATTAATGATGTTGAAAAATATAAGGGAGCGGGTCTTTGGGTTACCAGAGAGAATGCGGTTCCGTTAGAAGAGGGCGAGTTTTATATCGCAGATATTATAGATGCAAAGGTTTATGAAGAGGACGGAAATTGTCTTGGCGTATTGACCGATGTCATGGAAACCGGAGCCAATGATGTATATGTAGTCAGAATGGAATCCGGAAAGGAGCTTCTGATTCCGGCAATTGAGCAGTGTATTCTCGATGTGGATGTGGAAGAGCCAAAGGTAGTTGTGCGTTTGATGAAAGGAATGTTGGAATGAAGTTTCATGTAATGACATTATTTCCGGAGATGATAATGCAGGGACTTTCGACCAGTATTACCGGAAGGGCAATGAAAAATAATCTGATTCAGATCGAAGCAGTGAATATCCGGGATTTCACCACCGAAAAGCATGGTCATGTAGATGATTATCCATATGGCGGTGGGGCCGGCATGGTTATGCAGGCAGAACCGATCTACCGGACCTGGAAGCATATTACCGATGGACTTGAGAAGAAGCCACGGGTAGTTTATATGACACCGCAGGGACAGGTATTTAATCAGGGATTGGCGGAGGAGCTGGCGAAGGAAGAAGACCTGATCATTCTGTGCGGACATTATGAGGGTGTGGATGAGCGTATTCTGGAGATGATCGTGACAGATCATGTTTCAATCGGAGACTATGTGCTGACCGGTGGAGAATTACCTGCAATGGTGATGATCGACTGCATTTCCAGGCTGGTGCCGGGTGTTCTGAATAATGAGGTGTCTGCAGAGTTCGAGTCATTTCATGTGAATCTTCTGGAGTATCCGCAGTATACCAGACCGGAAGAATTTATGGGGATGCGGGTGCCGGATATTCTGCTTTCCGGACATCATGCAAATATAGAAAAATGGCGTCATGAGCTGTCTGTGAAAAGGACGCAGGAGCGCAGACCGGATTTGTTGGCAAGACAGACGGATAAGAAATAAAAGAACCGGGGTCATTACGACTCCGTTTCTTTTATTTCTTCAATCACCTGTCGGCCCATATAAGCGGCTGTCGGAATACCGCCCGGATACCGCAGCCAATGATTGGCCAGATAGACATTGCGCAGACCCTTCACTTCTGAAGACAGAAAGGCGTTGGTGCTGGTTGCTGTTGTGATGAATCGCATATAGGCACCCTTATAATCATTTAATCGTCTGGCATAAGAGACCGGAGTCCATACATCCAGCAGATGAAGTTTTCCTTCGTATTCAGGGAAGCGCTCCTCGATACGGGTCTTTACGGCTTCGGCAGTGTTCTGTTTGGCACGCAGATACTGCTCTTTTTTATTATATAATTTCTTCCAGTATTTAAAATCCTTTTCATATTGAACGATGCTGCACTGGATAACGGTCTTTCCCTCCGGTGCGATGTAATCACCGTAGATGCGGTAATTCTTCACGCAGATTCGGTCAATCCGTCGATAGCCGACATCCAGAGGCGAGCAGTTGAAGCTGAGAGTATCGTTGATCTCATCAATAAGTCCGTCTACAGAAAAGGCAACCTGGAAGGAGCTGTAGATCGGATAATCCTTCTTGTTGGAGTATACCTTCTTGATAGACTTTGGAATATAGGACTTCTTCAGCAGCTGCCGGAAGGTATAGTTGATATCACAGGCACAGATGATATAGTCGGCAGAGACTACCTTTCCGTTGTAGAGACGGACACCGTCTGCATTCCTGGCGATCAGCTTTTTCACCTTTTTTGTTTTTAAAGTAGTCTTGTCGATCGGAGGTTCAATGCTTAATTTCTCCTTGTTGATCAGGATCTGTTCCACCGGAGTATTCAGTTCCAGCTTTCCGCCGAGAGAGCGGTAGGTCTCAGTCATATGATGGACGACTCCCATGGATCCGCCTTCCGGAAGATCTCCGTTACCGGAAATAAAAAAGGAGTAGGCAAGTACCAGCCAGTAGGCTTCGTATTCCTTTGCCATAAAATCAAGAAAGATGTGCTGCAAAAGCGGATGTTTGAATTTCATCGCCAGCTCTTCCAGATTCAGACCGATATACTGGATAAATGCCTTCGCCATCTCAGCGTGGGTCAGGGAGAATGTCATCTCATCGATCGTATGCAGCAGTTCCTTCGGCTCCTGTCTGGAGGTAAGGACGGTATCTGCCAGACGTACATAATCAATAAAGCAGTTGATCTCCTTCTCATCCTCCGGAGAGAGAGCTAACATTTCCTGCCGGGTACGCTCAACATCCCGCCATAGTGCAATCTGCTGACCGTCCCATTCGGATACATAGAAAGAGTCCCGTTTGATCAGCTTCAAGGAGTCGTTTAATGCACCGACCTCATGCCAGATCTGATTCTGGGTGGAACCCTCTTTGGTCCCCGTCATCCAGTGAATGCAGTTATCAATATGATATCCGTTCCGGTTCCAGCCGGAGCAGTTTCCGCCGGGAACGCCGTTCTTTTCATAAATAGTTGTCTCAAATCCTGCTTTTCTGGCATAAATTCCGGCACTTAATCCGGCAATTCCGCCTCCGATAATAATGATTTTGCTCATAATATGTATTCCCTCTTCCGGTTATCTGTGATATGATGATACCTACTGTATCGGATTCCGGAACAGTTGTCAAATTTTAAGCCGAAAATATAATAAATGCTTGCATTTCGGAAAAAATTATGATACATTAGTGAAGTTGTGAAAAGTGGATGGTCCTCTGCTGACAGAGATTCGGCAAGAACATCTGAATAATAAGGAGGTCACACAAATGAACGACATTATTAAGAACATTGAAGCTACTCAGTGCAAGGCAGAAGTACCGGAATTCCGTGTAGGTGATACTGTACGTGTTCACGCAAAAGTTAAGGAAGGAAATCGTGAAAGAATTCAGATTTTCGAAGGTACTGTATTAAAGAGACAGGGTGGCAGCAACAGAGAAACTTTTACCGTAAGAAAGACTTCGAATGGTACCGGTGTAGAAAGAACTTGGCCATTACATTCCCCAAATGTAGCAAAGGTTGAAGTTATCAGACATGGTAAGGTTCGTAGAGCAAAATTGAACTACTTACGTGATAGAGTTGGTAAGAAAGCTAAGGTTAAGGAATTAGTAAAATAGTGGTTCTTAATTAGCAAAAGAAGCAGGGTGCGTAAGTTCCCTGCTTTTTTACGCATCTTTTTATATATTTTCCCTGCATTTTGGATTATAATAAACAAGAAGCAGCAAACAATGGAGAAAACCAGCTTACAGGCTGTGTTTTTACAAGAATTAAAATGATAGGTAAAGAATGAGACGAAAAAGCGGAAGACGGGCATATTTGCGCGCAAATCGAAATCGTTTGCGCCATACCCGGGAGAAAAAGGAAATTAATAAGCGGGAATTAATCCGTTCCCTTGGAAGATTTGCGATTTCTATTCTGATTGTGATGATTATCGGATATAGTATTGTGGAATTTGGTGTCCAGACCCTTCGGATTGTAGGACAATCTATGGAGCCTACCCTGCAGAATGGCGATGTGGTATTGGTAAATAAGATAGGATATGTCTTTGGAGAACCACAGCGTTTTGATATCATTGCATTTAAGCAGAGGGAGGGCGATAACAGCTATTATAACGTGAAGCGTGTGATTGGTCTTCCCGGAGAAACCGTTACGATACAAGATGGATATATATTTATTGATGGTGTAGTATTAACAGAGCTGCCATTTGAAGAAAAGATTGCGACAGAAGGATTGGCAATGGAAGGGATTACTTTGGAAAAGGGAGAATACTTTGTCCTGGGTGACAATGTAAATAACAGTGAGGATTCCAGGTTTGCCAATATGGGAAATATACTGGAAAATGAAATACTTGGCAAGGTCGTTTATCGATGGCTGCCAAAAACAACGAGAGGTAAACTATGAATATTCAGTGGTATCCTGGTCATATGACAAAGGCAGTTCGTATGATGCAGGAGGATATAAAATTAATTGATATTGTGATTGAACTGGTCGATGCCCGCGTTCCATACAGCAGTAAGAATCCGGATATTGATGAATTAGCAAAGAATAAATTCCGGTTGATTCTGCTGAATAAAGTGGATTTGGCGGATGAACAGGTGACAAATCTATGGGAGCAATACTATAAGGCACAAGGATATGCAGTAGTGAAAATCAATGCCCGTTCCGGTGCCGGTATGAAATCCATTACAAGCGTAATTCAGGAAACCTGTAAGGAAAAGATTGAACGGGATCGGAAACGGGGAATCTTGAATCGACCGATTCGGGCGATGATAGTGGGAATTCCGAATGTAGGGAAATCAACATTCATCAATTCTTTTGCAGGAAAGGCATGTACGAAGACAGGGAATAAGCCGGGAGTAACAAAAGGAAAACAATGGATTCGTATTAATAAGAATGTAGAACTTTTAGATACTCCTGGAATCTTGTGGCCAAAATTCGAAGACCAGCAGGTGGGAATCCGACTGGCAATGATTGGTTCGATTAAGGACGATATTCTGAATCTGCGGGAATTAGCTCTTGCATTTATTAGTTTCATGGTGGAAACGTATCCGGGGATTTTGAAGCAAAAATATCAGGTGGATGAATCCGGAGAGTCTTTTGCAATTCTGGAGCAGATAGCAGCGAATCGACAATGCAAGTTAAAGGGTGACCAGCCGGACTATGATAAAGCAGCAGCGATTCTTTTGGAAAACTACAGAAATGGTAAATTAGGAGCAATTACCTTGGAGCGTCCTGAAAGCAGGTGAGACAGTGGGGATTTTTCAAAAAAATCAAATAGAATATGATGATGAACTGAACATCAGACATGAAATTATTACAACTATTCTATATATAGCTACAATTGTAGTATTGGTATTCTTAGTGCTGACATTCGTTGGAAACCGCTCGGAAGTAATTGGACATTCCATGGAAGGGACTCTTCATGATGGAGAAAGTGTCTGGCTGGATAAGCTGACATATCGGTTTCAGGATCCGAAACGATTTGATATTGTAGTGTTTCCATATCAGGATAGTGATACTTATTTTATCAAGCGTATTATTGGATTGCCGGGAGAAACTGTTTACATTAGTCCGGAAGGCACCATTTACATAGGTACCGAAGAGACCTTGCATAAAGAAGCGGATGGAAGTATTTTTAATGAAGCAGAAGCATTGCAGGAAAGCTATGGGAATGATGTTATACGGGAAGAACTGCGTGGGATTGCGGCGGAACCGATAACCCTGGGAGAAAATGAATATTTTGTTTTGGGTGATAATCGCAATAACAGTCAGGACAGTCGTTTTGAAGAGGTTGGTCCGATTTCCATTGATATTATTCAAGGAAGAGCAGTATTCCGTATGTGGCCATTGAACAGAATCGGGAAAATCGATAAATGAGAAATAGAAACAAAGTACTTGGGTGGGTTAGAGAAAACGGAGAAGAATTATGAGTAGTATACAAGAGATAAAAACAGTATTACAACATGCATCCTATGAGGAATTACCGGCATGTATTAAGCAATTTGAAAACGATGATAGAACTGGTGTTATGAAAGAAGTTGCCAGGGCACAAAAACGTTTGAGTCAGTGGAAAGCAGAAATTGAGCGGATTGAGAATATGAAGCAATTCGAATATCAATACTGGAACGAGTATGACTATGTCTGCGGAATTGATGAAGTCGGACGGGGACCCTTGGCAGGACCGGTTATGGCGGCTGCGGTGATTTTCCCTAAAGATGTGAATCTTTTGTATTTGAATGATTCTAAACAATTGAGTGAAAAGAAACGAGAAGAATTGTATGAGGAAATTAAAGAAAAGGCAATTGCTTATGCCGTGGGAATTGCAGATGTTGCAACCATTGATGAAATCAATATTTTGCAGGCAGATTATGTTGCTATGCGGCAGGCAATTAGTAGGCTTTCGGTTACTCCTCAGATTCTTTTAAATGATGCAGTAACAATTCCTTCAGTAAATCAGCCTCAAGTGCCGATAATAAAAGGAGATACAAAAAGTATTTCAATTGCTGCCGCCAGTATAGTGGCAAAGGTAGAACGGGATCATTTGATGTGTGTATACGATGAAATATATCCTGAGTATGGCTTCGCCAGAAATAAAGGATATGGTTCTGCAGAGCATATTGAAGCAATTCGCAAGTATGGTCCATGTGATATACATCGACGTAGTTTTATTAAAAATTTCATTTGACTTAAGGAGTATTTATGAATATTTTTGGACAGGGTTGGAACACATTGGGGAGCTGGGACAATCAAAGAAATAGTAGTGCAGAAGCATTACGTGCTTTGAACGGAATCAGCCAAGCCACTGCTGAACAGGCAGAGGGTAGTTCTACTCTGTCTTTTTTACGTCCGGGTCAGGTGTTTCAAGGGCAGGTTTTAAATATTACAACTCAGGATGTTACGATTCTATTAGATAATCTGCAAACGGTTCATGCAAAATTAGGAGAATCTGTTGAATTGAATATTGGGCAGAAAATGTCCTTTCAGGTAAAAGAAAATCAAGGAGAACAGATTTTTATCCGGCCACTGGAAAGTCAGGGAATCAGCGGTGGAAATCCGGCGGTAGAAAAGGCGTTAGATGCCAATGGATTTGCCATGACAGAACGGAATGTATCCATAGCCAATGCTCTTATGGAATCCGGTATGCCCTTGGATAAAGATACGATGCGAGGAGTTATGCAGCAATCGGTTCGGTTTCCGGAGGCGGACATCAAGCAGTTGGTTGCTATGAATCGACTTCAAATCCCGGTTAATGAAAGCAATATTCAACAGTTTGCAAAGTATACAGTTCATGAGCATCAATTAACACAGAATATCAATCAGGTGCTAGACAGTCTGGAACAGACGGTTTCTTCTGCTTTTCAATCCGGCGATGTGTCACAGATACAGGAATGGAATCATCAGATGATAGATATTTTTGGTTGGAAAGAGGAAGTACCACATGACAATGTTCCAACTGCATTTCAGTCAGACCTTTCCCTTTTCACATCCTTGAAAAGTCAGATGTCAGAGCTTGGAATGAAACCGGATACTTTTGACCAACTGGCAGAGAATTCCAAGGATTTTGGAAGTTTATTATCCAATATCAGTGATTATCTGGAACAGGAAAACCAATTGCCGGCAGAGGTAGTAAAAGGATTCTTCCAAAGTGACAATTATAGAAAACTATTAAAAAAAGGAATACAGGAAAAATGGCTGCTAAAACCGGAGGAAATGAAACAGCCTAAGGAAATAGACCAGCTATATGAACGGATTTATGAACAGTCTGCAAAGCTTTCTGAAAGCTTGAATCAATCGGGAAATTCCGGTCAGGAATTTGCGAAGCAGTCACAAAATATGCGGGAAAATATACAATTCATCCAGCAGTTAAATGAGCAGTTTATTTTCGCACAGCTTCCGATGAAGATGAATGGACAGGAGGCAAATTCGGAACTGTTTGTTTATGCAAATAAAAAGAAGGTTCAGAAGGGCCCGGAAGGGGTAAAGGTATTGCTGCATTTAGATATGCCAAATCTGGGAAATACAGATGTTTTGGTGCGGTTAGTCGAGAAAAAACTCTATGCCAGATTTACCTTAGAAGATCAGACTTCTGTGGATGTAATTGCGGAGAATATGAGCGACTTGTCAAAAAAGCTGGAAGAGAAAGGGTTCCTGTTTACCAATGAGGTAGTAAAGACAGAACCGAAACTGTCAGATACTGTTTCTCTGGCAGAAGAGAGTGGAAAATCAGATGCTGTGATTGAAGAGATGTTGAATCAGGATTTGATAACGGGTCAAAAAAGATTTACGTTCGATATGCGGACATAATAGTAACAAGGAATGCAGAGTCTGTAAAAGGAGAAACCGGTATGGCAAATAAATTACATGAATATGAACAGCCATATGAATATTATGGTGATCGTTCACCGAAAGGACAATCGAATCCGGAAGAAGCTACGAAACAGGAAACCAAAAAGGCAGTAGCATTGGCATATGACCCCAAGGATCAGGCACCACAGGTGGTTGCTGCCGGTAAAGGAGAATTGGCAGAACGAATTATTCAACGTGCCAAAGAGCATGATGTACCAACCTATGTAGATAAAGGACTGGCAGATACCTTGTCTCATTTGGATATTGGCGATTATATTCCACCTGAGCTATATGGTGTAGTTGCAGAAATACTGGTTTATGTAGATCGTATGGATAAGCTTCGCAGTAAATTGGATAAAACCTGATAAATGAAGAGGAATTGTATGAATAAACGGGTGGTTGGAAGTGAATATGAAGCATTGGCAGTTACTTATCTGCAAAAGCAGGGGATACAAATTCTTGCCCGTAATTACCGGTGCAGGCAGGGAGAAATTGATATCATTGGAAAAGAAAACCAATATTTACTATTCGTAGAAGTAAAGTATCGTAAGGATTTACGGGCAGGATATCCGGCAGAAGCAGTTACTTTGACTAAGCAGAAGAGAATCTATCAGACTGCCCGTTATTATTTGTATGAGAATCACTTGTCGGAAGATACACCGATTCGATTTGATGTAGTGGCAATATTAGGGGAAGAAATTCAATACATTCGTAATGCATTTTAAGGAGACAATAATGTTCAGTATAAAATATGCAAATCAAAATCATTCTACCCATTTACAGGAAAATGAGGGAGTCTATTACCTGACGTTTCGGAATTTGGAGCAGGCAGGTGTGGTTCATGGCTTCAGTACCCGTTTGGGTGGGGTCAGTAAAGGGCACTTATCTTCCATGAATTTAAGTTTCCATCGTGGAGATGAACCGGAAGCTGTTATGGAAAATCACCGCCGGTTTGCCGGGGCAGTCGGATATGAAGAGAAAAAATTGGTATTTTCCGACCAGGTGCATACAACAAAGATTCATAAAGTAACAGAGGCGGATTGTGGAAAGGGAATCATGCGGGAATCAGATATCATTGGAATTGATGGTCTGGTTACGAATGTTCCGGGAATTCCGTTAATGACCTTTTATGCAGACTGTGTTCCATTGTTTTTTTATGATTCGGTGAAACAGGTGGTAGCATTGGCACATTCCGGATGGCGGGGAACCGTAGCACGAATAGGCAAGGTGATGATAGAGTACATGACACAGGAATATGGCTCGAAACCATCGGATATATGGTGCACCATAGGACCGTCTATTTGTCAGAAATGTTATGAAATCAGTGGAGATGTGGCAGAAGAATTCAAGAAGAAATTTACATCGGAGCAATATGAGACAATAATGCAGAAAACAGGAGCAGATAAATACCATCTTGATTTATGGAAGGCAAATCAGTTTATACTATGGGAAGCAGGAATTACGAAGGAACATCTGGATACAACAGATATTTGTACCTGCTGTAACCCGGAATTTTTGTTTTCCCACCGGGCCAGCCATGGAATGAGAGGAAATCTGGGAGCAGTTATTATGTTGAAGGAAGATTCTGAGAAGTCGGAAGATTATATTTGACAGAAAAGAAGAAATCAAAGGAGTTATCATGAATCATAATCCATATGAACCAAATGATATACAATCGAATAATAATCATTTTTCGTACAGGCATTGGCATCTTATTAAAGAGGTTTTGCCGAAAAGCATTGGAGAAGAAATGGAAATCGAGGCAGGTGATATTCTGCTGGCTGTTAATGGAGAGGAAATTCAAGACATTTTTGATTACCAGTTCTTAATTGAAGATGAATATGTGGTACTGTTGATTCGGAAAGCAAATGGGGAAGAATGGGAACTGGAAATCGATAAGGATTTTGACGAAGATATTGGTCTGGTATTTGAAAACAGCCTGATGGATGAATACCATTCCTGTCGGAATAAATGTATGTTTTGTTTTATTGATCAGATGCCGGAAGGAATGCGGGAAACACTATATTTTAAGGATGATGATTCCCGTCTTTCATTCTTACAGGGCAATTATGTTACATTGACCAATATGTCTGACAAGGATGTTGACCGGATTATCCGTTATCATCTGGCACCAATCAATATTTCTGTGCATACTACCAATCCGGAACTGCGTTGTAAGATGCTTACCAATCGGTTTGCCGGAGAGGCATTAAAGAAAATAGACCGTTTTTACGAAGCAGAGATACCGATGAATGGACAGATAGTACTTTGTAAGGGCGTGAATGATGGGGAAGAACTACGGCACTCCATTGAAGATTTGTTGCAGTATGCCCCATATATGCAGAGTGTATCTGTAGTGCCGGTAGGCTTGACGAAGTTTCGAGAGGGTCTGTATCCCTTAGAACCATTCAACAGAGAAGATGCAATAGATGTGTTGGAAATGATTCACCACTATCAGAAAATTGCATATAAAAAATTCGGAATGCATTTTATTCACGCTAGTGATGAATGGTATATTTTGGCAGAACAGGAGCTGCCGGAAGCAGAACGGTATGACGATTACATTCAATATGAAAATGGCGTGGGAATGGTTCGCATGTTTCGGGACGAATTATCAGAGGCACTCAAGAATCTAAGCGTAGATACGCGAAAGGGTAGGGTGACCTTGGTAACTGCAAAGCTAATCTATCCAACGATTTGTTGGGCAGTACAGGAACTAAAAGCTTATTTCCCGAATATAGAATTTCAGGTTGTGTCCATTATAAATCATTATTTTGGAGAGCAAATAACCGTAGCAGGACTTTTAACTGCAACGGATATCATAGAACAGTTAAAGGGCTTGGATTTAGGAGACAGGGTGGTATTGCCTTCTGTGGTATTAAAAGCAGACGAGCCGGTCTTCTTAGATGATATTACCTTAGAAGATGTCCGTAAGACTTTACAAGTTCCAATTCATATTGTAAAATCAAATGGTATGGGCTTTATTCAGGCAATCATAGAAGAGTCAGAAGCTTATGAAGAGGAACCAACACAAGTGGTTCGTTACAGATATAAGGAGAGAAAACAATGAGTAAACCAATCGTGGCTATCGTGGGACGCCCGAATGTTGGAAAATCCACGTTATTTAATGTATTGGCAGGTGAACAGATTTCCATTGTAAAGGATACGCCGGGAGTAACCCGTGACCGTATCTATGCAGATGTGAACTGGCTGGATCATTATTTTACTTTGATTGATACTGGTGGTATAGAACCGGAAACCAACGATGTATTGTTGAAGTTCATGCGGGAACAGGCAGAGATTGCAATTGAAACCGCTGATGTTATTATGTTTTTGGTGGATGTACGACAGGGATTGGTAGACGCAGATTTTAAGGTGGCAGATATGCTCCGGCGTTCTCACAAGCCAATCGTTTTAGTAGTCAACAAAGTGGACAGCTTTGAAAAGTTTATGCCGGATGTATATGAATTCTATAATCTGGGACTTGGTGATCCGCAACCGATTTCATCCAGTTCCCGCTTGGGATTGGGAGATATGCTGGATGAGGTTGTAAAACATTTCGATGAAAGCAGTAAGGATGATGTAGAAGATGAGCGTCCAAGAATCGCAATCATCGGAAAACCAAATGCCGGAAAGTCCTCGATTATTAATAAACTGTTGGGTGAAGAACGGGTGATTGTATCCGATATTGCAGGCACCACCAGAGATGCCATCGATACTGAGGTGGTACGGAATGGCAATGAATATGTGTTTATTGACACTGCAGGTTTGCGTCGGAAAAGCAAGGTAAAAGAAGACTTAGAACGGTATAGTATTATTCGGACGGTATCTGCTGTAGAACGGTGTAATGTGGCAGTTTTGGTAATTGATGCAACGGAAGGTGTTACGGAACAGGATGCTAAAATCGCAGGAATTGCCCATGAACGTGGAAAAGGAATGATTATTGCAGTAAATAAATGGGATGCTGTGGAAAAGAATGATAAGACGATATATCGCTTTACAGAGGATATACGGGATGTGTTATCATTTGCACCATATGCAGAATTGATTTTTATCTCAGCAAAGACCGGACAGAGACTGCCAAAGTTATTTGAAACCATTGATGCAGTTATTGAAAATCACTCTCTGCGGATTGCAACCGGTGTATTGAATGAAATAGTCAGTGAAGCAGTTGCCATGCAGCAGCCACCAAGTGATAAGGGAAAACGATTAAAGATTTATTATGTGACCCAGGTATCCGTAAAACCGCCTACTTTTGTTATTTTTGTAAATGATAAGGAATTAATGCATTTTTCCTACACCAGATATTTGGAGAACCGGATTCGTGATACCTTTGGATTCCGGGGGACTCCACTGAAATTTATCATAAGAGAAAGAAAGGAATCATAATATGGGAATGGAGATTATTTACCGGATACTTTGTCTGGTATTGGGTTATGCCTTTGGATTATTCCAGACAGCCTATATTATTGGAAAGATTCATCACATTGATATAAGAGAATACGGAAGTGGCAATTCCGGTGCAACCAATGCACTAAGAGTTCTGGGAAAGAAGGCCGGGGCAATGGTATTTGTTGGTGATTGTATGAAATGTGTGATTGCTTGTCTGATTGTGAGGCTGATTTTTAACCATGTTGCACCGGATATGACTTTATTATTGGTGATATATACAGCTTTAGGAGTTGTATTGGGACATGTGTTCCCATTTTATATGGGCTTCAAAGGTGGAAAAGGAATTTCTGCTATCGCCGGAGCTGTCATTAGTTTGTTGGATTTACGAATTATTATTGCCGGTTTGGTTGTATTTGTGATAGTTGTTGCAATTTCAAGATATGTGTCTCTTGGCTCAATTATTTTGATGATTCAAATGTGGACCATGTACATGATTTTTGTGTTGAATGATCCAGAAACGATTTATCATCTGGGACAGGCATATGTAGTGGAAAGCATTATTGTTCTTGGATGTCTGGCAGCTTTGGCAATTTATAAGCATAAGGCAAATATTGTCCGACTGATTCATGGAGAGGAAAGTAAACTGGGACAGAAAAAGGAAGAGAAAGTGGTGGATATACATGAAAATTAGTGTATTGGGTGCAGGAAGCTGGGGGACAGCACTTGCGGTATTACTGTGTGAGAATGGGCATGATGTGACCTTGTGGTCCATTGATAAACGGGAAGTGGAAATGATTGATGAAAAGCGGGAGCAGGTAGAAAAGCTTCCAGGCGTTTTAATACCTGACCGTATTGCAGTAACCAACGATTTGGAAAGTAGCATTACAGGTCGAGATATGCTGGTTTTAGCGGTTCCATCTATTTTTATCCGTTCTACGTCAAAAAGTATGGCACCATTCATTGAGGATCATCAGATTATCGTGAATGTGTCGAAGGGAATTGAAGAAAGCACTCTGATGAACATGACAGATGTGATAGAGGATGAAATACATAACGCAAGAGTTGGTGTATTATCGGGACCAAGTCATGCAGAAGAGGTCGGACGGAAGATACCAACTACAGTTGTAGCCGGAGCTCATGACAAAGCAACGGCAGAAGCTATTCAGGATGCCTTTATGAATCCGGTATTCCGTGTATATACCAGTCCGGATATGATAGGAATTGAGTTAGGAGCTGCATTAAAGAATGTAATTGCACTGGCAGCCGGTATTGTGGATGGTTTAGGCTTTGGTGATAATACAAAGGCAGCTTTAATTACTCGGGGAATTGCAGAAATTACCCGTCTGGGTATGGCTATGGGAGGTCGTCCGGAAACATTTGCCGGATTGTCAGGAATCGGAGATTTGATTGTGACCTGTACCAGTACTCACAGCCGAAATCACAATGCAGGATATCTGATTGGACAGGGAAAGACCTATCAGGAAGCCATGGATGAAGTAAAAATGGTAGTGGAAGGTGTTTATTCTGCCAAAGCGGCTCTTGCATTGGCAAAGAAATATGATGTGGAAGTGCCGATTACGGAACAGGTAAATAGGGTGCTTTTTGATGGTGTTCCCGTAAAGGAAGCAGTACCGTCGTTATTACTTCGAAATCGTACATCAGAGAGTGAATGGTAAGATAGCAATCTGGTATTAAAGGAAAAGAACATGGCATATATGTCAGAAAAAACGAGAAAATTATATAAAAGTTCTTGGATTGCATTTGGGTTCCGTATACTGGTATTGATTGCAGTGGTGCTGGTAGCTTATTTGTGCCCGAATGAATTGGAAATGCTGGAAGGAATGAATTTCTTTCGGCATTTTTCTGTTTTACATCTCCTGTGGGTACTATGGGTATGGTATATGATTGAAAAACTTTTACCGTTAAAGAATACAAAGCCCAGAGGATGTATGAAATATATGCAGTCAGAATTTCTGCCAACGGAAGAGTTTGCAAGGTATAAGCAAGGTCAGAATCCGGAATTCAAGGATGGCTTTCAAAAAGAGAAGAGAAGGTACGAAAAAGGAGCATGGATCGTGCTGGCAGCATGGCTGCTGGTGGCTGTTGTGACTGCTATTCTAAAGAAATGGAATATCTTAGGAAGCAGAGAACTATTGATTGGCTCGGCATTGTTTTATGTTGGGGACTTGGTGTGTATCTTAATCTGGTGCCCATTTCGGGATGTTCTGATGAAAAATCGATGCTGTACCCAATGCCGGATTTATAACTGGGATACAGTCCTGCTGATTTTGCCGATAGTATTTATACCCGGCTTCTTTTCATATAGCTTGTTGCTGGGTGCATGCATTGTGGTTGGCATCTGGGAGATTACTCATCTCATGTATCCGGAACGGTTCTTTCCCATCAGTAATGCTAATCTTCAGTGCCGGAATTGCGGTGGAGAGTTAGGCTGTATGCAGTACCGCAGGGGGAATGATAGAAAACATACTGGAAAATGTAGGGGAAATGATGGAAAACATTGAAAAAAAAAGAGACGTTATGGTATAATTATTATAATTATTATTTTAATGATTATATAACTTTTATTACATAGAATTTGCAAGGGGAGGTACATACTATGAAACGGTTTTTACGAAATATTAGGGGAAGTAAGTTGTGGAGAAGGACACTGGCATTGCTTATGATATTGGCGGTTACAGCGACCTTAATTCCTATGGATATAAAGATCACAAAGGCAAATGCACAGACAACCATTTTTAATGACACGTCAATTACATTGAGTGATTTGATATTAAAAGCAGTATACAAGGATAGTGAGGGTTCACATGTTGTAGAAATGGATCAGAATCAAAGCTATGAATTCCCATATGATGCGGATATTAATATGCGTCTGGACTTTTCTATTGGTAATGGAAATGTGTTGGAAGTTGGAAAAGAGTATATCTATCAATTGCCAAGCAGCATCCGTGTAGATGTGGAAGCGGATCATCAACTGGCAGATAATGTATCAGGCGAATCGATTGGTACTGTTCATATCACCAAGGATGGAACTTTGACCTTTGTGTTCAACGAGAAGGTGAAAAATCAAACGAATGTGCCTTTCTATGTTCAGTTTGATGGTGGCTTGAGCGAAGACATGCAAGAAGAAGGAAAGTCGGCAGATTTAAGCTTTCCAACGGCAAACGGCGACTTTACCATTCACGTGGATACATTGGGAAAAGGAAACACAGAGGATACACCGGTGATTGGTGCGGTGGATGTAACCAAAGAAGGAACCCAGATTGTCAATGTGGATGGCAGAAATTATATTGAATGGACGGTTTCTCTCGGATTGAACGGAAGAGAAACTTTGGATGGAACGATTATTGATAATTTGCCTGCCGGTTTGACCTATGCCAATGTATCCGGTTACCCAAAGGTTAACAATAATTCCTACGGATGGGGAACACCGGGAATTGTAGATCATTCGACGGGAAATCAGGTGAATATTCAAGTGACCAATTGCCATCCGGATTATCGGACCACGGTAAAGTTTTGTACATACTATGATGATTCGGTATTACCACCTAGCGTTAATGCGAATTCACAGGCAATGGTAAATAATACGGTTATTTTTAATCCTGATGATGGAACATCCGGTGTTTCAGATGATGCTACAGTAACGATTAAACCGGATATTGTCAGCAAGAGCGGTGGTTCCGTGGATGCGGACGGTAATATTCTTTGGACCGTTGTGATTAATGCTGAGAATATGGATATTCAAGGAACTACATTTACGGATACATATGGGACAGGATTGGAATATGTTGACGGAAGCATGCAGGCAACGAATGGTGTTACTCCAAATCAGACAGGGACAGGATTTACTGTCTCGTTTGAATCCGGTACATCGTTTACAGATACTGTAACGATTACATACAAGACAAAGGTGACGGATTATTCACAGAGTACCTTTAAAAATACTGCAAATCTTACAGGAACGAATGGGTCTCATGCATATAATGTGACCAAAGAAGCAACGGTTCCGGGTCTTAATCTAATATCAAAGAGTTGTGCCAATTGGAATCCGGTAACACATACCTTTGCTTGGACGATTACAGTAAATAACGAAGGTCGTTCCTTAACAGGGGTTCAGGTAACCGATAGCTTTGATGCTGCTCAAATGGACTTTGTCAGTGCATCTATGGATGGCACGCCTTTGACACCTTCTTCCTTATCGGGTGGCAATATAGTATTTCAATTAGGTGATATATCGACGACAAAGGTAATCACAGTTGAAACGAAATTGAGTAGCAATTATATGAATACCTTGATGAATGATCCTTTGTATAATGCGGACAACTGGTATGAATATAATAATCAGGCAGCTCTTATCAGCAACCTGAATCTAACGACGCCAATTACGAGTACGGCTAATAAGTGGGTGCAGGTGAAGGAACCGGATTTGTTGACGAAAGCCGGTGAGTTTTCAAAGGACAATAATCATCAGGCATTAAATGATGGTACGATTCGCTGGACCGTTACCGTCAACGCACCGCAATTAACAGTGGAAGGTATGGAATTCTCGGATCTTATACCGGAAGATATGAAATATGTGGACGGTAGTTTCTGCATTCAGAATATGTATGAGTGGGATGACAGCAAAAGAGTATATCTGACTCCAACAACCGGTACAGATGGCGGTACGGGAAAGCAGACGATTTCCTTTACTTTTTATGCAAGTGATGATCAGGTTGCTGATTTTCTGACAAAGCAGTTCCAGATTGTATATCTGACAAAGGTGACCGATTACGAGAAAGGCATGCAGGACTTGTCATATACCAATCAGGCATCCCTGTCTGTGGATTACGAGGGTGGAGTGACAGTTAGTGATGATGTTACATCGACGGTTACCGGTGTTGCCGGTGGAACATTGGATAAAGAATATAGTTATAGAGCAGGTAATAATTATGTGGATTGGGTCGTTACGGTTAATGAAGCATGCAATGATATGCGTTCCATTTCCAATCCTAAGATTATGGATCAATTACCGGATTATTTTGATTACGTTTCCGGAACTCTGTATAAGGACGACAATGGTTCTTTGACTGAGGTGTCAAGTAGGGATTATATGGTATCGGCACTTAATAATCAGCTGATTGTACAACTGCCAAATATTGGTTCTGATTGTTATGTATTCAAGTTCCGTACGAAATTCAACTGCTTGGCGGCGGAATTAGAGGGAAAGAACGTTGCGAATACTGTATCCTTTGTGGGAAGTGGTGTGGATTATTCCAAAACCTCTGCTACAGTTGAGAATATTTCCTTTAGTTCTTCTTCTGCAGGTTCCTCAATCAAACGGGAAATTCGAATCAAGAAGGTGGATTCTGTAACGAATGCAGCATTGAAGAACGCAGAGTTCGAGCTTTGGCTGGGAGATAGTTGTATTGGTACTGCCACATCAGATGCGAGTGGTTATGCTGTGTTCGAAATGACGGGTGCTTCCTTAGACTTGACGCAAGGATATATATTCAAATTAAAGGAGACGCAGACACCGGATGGTTATGAACGTTCAACCGTGCCTCCAACGAAAGCGAATGGTGATTCTTATGCTATGGAAGCAGACGGTACAATTGTAATTGACGATTGTACGGAAGCGAGTCTGAAGACGGAAGCGGATGGACGTACCAAGTATTTTGAGATTGTTATTCCTAATGTTAGTGCGAATAACATGCATACGGGCGATATTCAATTGAGAAAGCAGACAACAACCGGATATAATTTGGCCGGGGCTAAGTTTGGTTTATATTCAGATGTCTCATGTTTAAGTTCCAATTTGATTGCAACCAGAACCTCGGATGCAAACGGTTTGATTACATTTTCAAACATGAACCTTGGAACATACTATCTGAAGGAGATGACGCCTCCGGCCGGATATAAGGTGAATCCAACGGTTGTAACAGTGAATATTGCAGATAATAGTGGAAACGGAGCAGTCGATGTCACATACAGCTACGGAGGTAATGTGGATCCCACAAGCTGTACTTTGGAAGACGATAAAGCGGTTGGTACATTGAACATTACGAAGAAGGATGCCGATGAGGCAAGTATTGTGTTGGCGAATGCTGAATTTGGGTTGTACAAGGATGCTTTGTGTACGGACAGACTGACATCGGAGAGAACGGATGGTAACGGAGTTGCAACCTTTACGAACTTAGAACTGGGAAGAACCTATTATTACCGGGAAGATGTCGCACCGGACGGATATGTTCTGGATAATACAGTACATTCCATTACGATTGGAGATGGTACAGAGAACGATGATGTTACAAAATCAATTACTGTAACCAATCAAAAGGCAATCGGACGTATTGTGATTCACAAAACGGATGACAGTGTTCCGGCAAAACCATTGGCAAATGTAGAATTTTCACTATTTGATTCGACAGGAAATACAGCTGTTAATGAGCCGGGAACTGCAACTCCATATGTTGTCACGACGGATAATACCGGAACGGCAGTATTTGAAAATCTTCCATTTGGCGAATATGTGGTAAAGGAAACCAATGGTTTAGCAGGATATCGTGTGGCAGCAGATGTGCCTGTTACAATAGATTCTCTGGGAGATACAGAAATTACAGTAGTCAACGATGCAATTATATTCAACGTTGCAATTACAAAGAAGGATAGTGTTTCTTCTGAAACCTTAAGTGGAGCAGTCTTTGGTCTATATACACCGAATGGTATCCGTGTAAAACAGGGTACAACAGATGCTAATGGACAGTTGAACTTTACGGACATAGCGTACGGAAACTATTATATTCAGGAAATAGCAGCACCGGACGGATATAAGACCTCGGATGTCAAGTATACCATTACGACTGCAGAGATAGATACGAATGGAACCGGACATACCTTCTCGTTTGATATTACTAATGACAAGGAAAATGGTTCGATTAAGGTGACAAAAGTTGAAGAAGGTACTGAAACGCTACTCCAAGATGCGGAATTCCTGTTATATGATGCCAATCATTTGATTGTGAAGAAGGCAGATGGCTCTGATTATCGTGTAACAACGAATGCAAGTGGTATTGCAAAATTCGAACAGCTTCCGTATGGTACCTATTACATCGAGGAAACGCAGGCACCGGAAGGATATATTCGTGATACCAATCAATATAAGGTTATTGTGGATTCCGATACGACAGTGACCAAATATGTGACAGAACATGGAACACAGCCATTGAGGATTGAGAATAAGAAATTGAATACACTTGCACCATTTATCAGTTTCAAGATTAAGAAAACAGATAGTGCTACCAATGCGAACCTACAGGATGCCGTATTTGAATTGTATGCGGATGGTGTAGGCACCGGTATTACGATAGCCAGTGATTCACAGGGTATGGTGTACTTTAGACGGATTTCGGTAAGTAGTTATCCGGCAACGACGCAGTTCTCAGTAAAAGAAGTCGCAGCACCAAATGGATATAAGCTTACGAATGGTGTTGAGATTGCATTGGGAACAAGAGAGAATTCGCCATATTCTGACCCGGATGCAACTCCGTTAGCAGATGAACAGATTCGATGGGCAGGTAGTCCTACAGAAGCTTTAATTGAGAATGAACAGATATTCGGCAGTATCTGGGTCACCAAGACAGGTCCGTTATCAACTCTTCTGTTACCAGGTGCCGAAATTACATTGTATGAATCCGATGGCACCACGCCGGTAAGTGGTACAGGAATTACCAATCCGGTCACAACGAATGCGAATGGTATTGCCGTGTTTAGTAATCTTCCGGTTGGCACCTATTATGTCAAAGAGACGAAAGCTCCTACGGGATATACAGTAAATGCGACTCCGGTTAAGGTGGTGATTGCTTCGGAAACGGTACAGCAAATCACTATAAAGGATAATCCAATTCAGGTTAGCATTAGTAAGCAAATGGTTGGCGGAACAACGGAACTTTCCGGTGCCAATTTGGAATTGCATAAAGGTTCATTAACCGGAACCGTGGTTGACTCATGGACCACAACGGACCAGATTCATAAGGTACCTGCTTCGGTTTTAGAAGTGAATACAACCTATTATCTGGTTGAGACAAAAGCACCAAATGGCTATGGATATGCATCAAGTATTGCATTTACCATTCAAGCAGACGGCAGTATTACAACCAGCGGTGAATGTCGTGGACAAACAATTGTGATGCGAGATCAACCGATTGAGTTATTTATCAGTAAGATTGCAATGGGTGGTACCAATGAATTGCTGGGTGCGACATTTGCCCTCTATGATGCAAATCAGGTTGAAGTCGAACGTTGGATTTCCGGCACATCAGCGCATCAGGTAAGTGCTCTTGTTGCTCCAAAGACCGGTTATGCAGAATACACCTTACGGGAATTATCAGCTCCGAATGGATATCTGGTGGCTGAGGATGTACAATTGGCAGTTGCCGCCAACGGAACCGTATATACGGTGACAGGAACCGGAGCTACAAAGACATACCAATCAATTACGAATCATACCATAGTTGTAGAGGACAAAGTAAAACCGGCTAATACCGTATATATCCGTAAGGTAGATGCACAGACCGGTATGGATCTTGCCGGGGCAACCTTTGGCATTTTTGACAGTAACGGACATCTGGATCCTTTGGTTACTTGGACATCGAACGGAAGACCACATGCATTTACCGTGAATGGAGCGGTTGCTGAAAGCGACAGTACCATAAGGCCGAATACGACTTATATTCTTCGCGAATTATCAGCACCGGATGGATATGTAGTAGCAAGTGATATTAAATTTAAAATAAACAGTTCCGGTGAAATTCAAATAACAAATGGCAATGCGGATTGTCTGAACACCAGTAAGGATACCATTTCGATGCGAGATAATTCCATCTCCTTAAAGGTCCGAAAACAGACCGGCTTTGGTACCTTATTACCAGGTGCTACCTTGCGACTTTCGGAGTATGATGCCGCTACGCAGCGGATTGGGGCGACTGTTGGAACGGATTTCACTACGAATTATACAGCACCGGTTGAAATCAATGGTTCGTTGCTTAAGGCAGATCAGACCTATATTTTGCAGGAAATAACTGCACCGGATGGATATCAATTGGCAAATCCTATTATATTCACGATTCATTCGGATGGAAGTATTACCAGAGGGGATGGCGTTACGGTATACAATAACACCATCGTGATGGAGGATGAGGAAGCCGGACTAAGCATAGGAAAAGTTGCAACGGATGGTCAGACACCGGTGATTGGTGCGACGTTAGAAGTGACTTCTGTTGATGATCCGTTCTTTACTACACAGACATGGGTGAGTACAGGGCAGAATCAGACATGGGATTACCTTGATTTTACGCCGGGTTGTACCTATACGTTGACAGAGTTGCAAGCACCAAGTGGATATGCATATGCAGAACCGATTGAGTTTACCATTGATGCAATGAGTCATCAGGTATATGTGAATGGCGTGGCTATGCCAAATCGAACTATTAATATGACGGATGGTGCACTGCAATTATCCGTTGGAAAGATTGATTCTTTCAGCAAGGATGCTGTTTCAGGAGCAAAGCTTGCGATTCTTGACAGAAACGGAACGCAACTTGCTACGTGGACGAGTGGAACAGACGTCGCTTCGGTTGATATGAGTAAAGTGGTTGCCGGAAATGGATATGTTCGTGATTTGGGAACAAATCCGGATGCATTGAAGGAGTATATCCTTCGTGAGACGCAAGCACCAATTGGTTACAATACGGCAGCTGACATTCATTTTGCAATCGATCGAGATGGCACTGTTTATCTTGTGAAGGATGTGAATGGCACAAAGAATTATACGCCTACAAACCGTAATACAATTACAATGGAAGACATGTCGAAATTCTCTGTTAGCAAGCAGGATATTGCAGGAGAGGAAGTACCGGGGGCAACCCTAACCATTACTACTACAGAGGATGATAGTTTCCAGACTATTACCTTTGTCAGTGGTACAGTACCGAAGTATTTTGAGGAAGGAACCTTTAAGTCGGGAATTACCTATACATTAACAGAGACAAATGCACCAAACGGATATGCATATGCAGAAAGTATTACATTTAAGTTTGATGCTTCCGGAACCTTATATGTCAATGGTAAAAAGAAAGCAGACAGACAGGCAGTCATGGTAGATGATGCCATTGCCATAACAATCAGTAAACGGGATATAACGAATTCCAAGGAATTAGCAGGTGCAAAGCTTATTATCAAGAATGAGACAGGGGAAGTGATTTACAGCTTCATTTCCGAAAATACACCGACTCTGATTCCGGCAGATATCTTTACAGCACCGAAGCCTGGTGATTTGCAATATTACTCTTTGACAGAGCTGACTGCACCGGAAGGCTATGAAGTGGCTGAAACGATTTTCTTTGCTATCGACAGTGAAGGTAAGATATATGTTAAGAATTCGGAAGGTAACTACGAGAAATTAACAGAAGATGCCATCGTTATGTTTGACCAGCCGAGTGCTACCAGTGATACAACGGTAGCAAAAGGGCCTAAGACAGGGGATGCTATGCAACTACAATTAGTTATCTTCCTTGGATTAGTAAGTTTATTCTGTGGCTGTGTATTGCTGGAACGAAGTATTTCAAAGAAAAGTTGATAGTAAATTAATCATGCGCATAAAGAAATAAGATTATGAGAATAACCTCTTATAGATTGTTTTTATCTAATTAGGAAAGAAACAAATATGTAAGAGGTTATTTGATTTTTAATATAAATATACTTTAAGTAAAAAAATAGTATAAAAAGATAATAAAATATATAACAAAATTGTTGACTTATTTAATGGTATTCAGTAATATAATTATAGATGGAGTCAGTTGTATGTAGCGATATTGACAAGAAATAGGGGCATTTCTTGTTTCAGAAAGGACATGCAATGACAAAAGAGAATAATAATAATAATAATTTTTCGTCTGAGAAGATTGTGGAGAATTTAAGTGACTTTGCCCTGTTTTTATCAGTCATGAAGAATAGGGAGGCATATGAATGCATCCTTAGCATTATTTTGGATGAACCAAATCTTGAACTAAAACAGGTGAAAGTAGAAGAAGTGATTCTGAATCAGCCGGGAAAACGTGCAATTCGTTTGGATGCCTGGGCAGAAAGCATTGATGAACGGCAATTCAATATGGAAATGCAGAATGATACGAAGAAGGATGAGGTTCCTAAACGTTCCAGATTTTATCAAGGATTAATGGATGTTCCAATTTTGAAATCTGGAAAAAACACAAAATACAAGCAATTGCCGTCTACCATAATTATATTTATTACACAGGAAGATATATTTGGACGGGATTGTGCCATGTATGAATTTACAGAACAATGTGAGAGCGTTCAAGGCTTACATTTGGGAGATGGAACAAAAAAGACTTTTCTGAATATGGTGAGCAAGAATGGAAGGGCAGAATTGGTTAGTTTGCTGCAATATATGAAGGATAGTCGGTTAGACAATCCAGAATTAATTGTTTTGGATGATAGACTTATAAGGTTGAATAAAATTGTAGCGGAAGTGAAGGAATCAGAGGAATGGGAGGAGATTAGGATGACAATTATGGAATATGCTATGGAAAAAGGAACTGAGATTGGAAAAGAAATTGGAAAAGAAATCGGAAAAGAAATCGGAATTAGGGCGTTCGTACTTGATAGTATAGAGGAAAACCGTCCAATGGAAATAGTACTTGATAAATTAGAACGATTATTTACTTTGGACGAGATACAAGCAAGAATGTATTATGATAAGTTTTCTAATTTTATACAATAATGAACAGAGAATATTCCCAGAGCCTCCTGCATATATTATATCAATCTATCATGTAATATAACCATGATAAAGTTGATATACAATGCAGGAGGTTATTTATGGACAATAATATGGGCACCTATGATTTATACGCAGATATGAAAGCAAGAACGAACGGTGAGGTGTACATTGGGGTAGTGGGACCGGTTCGAACCGGAAAATCTACCTTTATCAAACGGTTTATGAACTTAATGGTATTGCCGAATATTGAAGAGGAACCGGTGAAGGTAAGGGCAAGGGATGAATTACCAATGAGTTCTGCCGGGAAGACTGTTACAACGACAGAACCGAAATTCATACCACAGGAAGCAGTGAATGTAAAAATCAATGATGCTGTAGATATGAAGGTGCGAATGATAGATTGTGTAGGTTTTATGATACCGGGAGCAGTGGGGCATGAAGAAAATGGAGAAGAACGCATGGTAAAGACACCATGGTTTGATTATGAGATACCATTCACGAAAGCGGCAGAAATCGGAACGAGAAAAGTCATTCATGACCATTCCACCATTGGCATGGTAGTAACCACAGACGGAAGCTTTGGGGAACTTCCAAGAGATGCGTACATAGAAGCAGAACAGCGGACGATTCAGGAAATAAGAGGGTTGGGAAAACCATTTGTTCTGTTATTAAATAGTGCAAGGCCATATGCCAATGAAACAATGGAACTGGCAAAGCAGTTGGAAGAAAGCTATGGTGTGAGAGTGCTCCCAATGAATGCAGACCAACTGAGAAAAGAGGATATTACAGAAATTCTTCAGGCATTATTATTGGAATTTCCTGTGGCTGAAGTGGATTTTCATATTCCGAAATGGGCAGAAGCATTGAATCTGGAATCAGAAGTAAAGACAGCATTAATTTCCATGGCGAAGGAAATTTTGAATCAGATACAGGTGGTTCGGGATGTATATCATTTGGAATTCCCGGAAAGACAATACATAGAAAAGGTGAAATTAGACAGTATTGCTTTGGATAGCGGTAAGATTAATTTAATGATACATGTGGATGATGCATATTATTATCAAATGCTGAGTGATATGCTGGGTGTGACGCTGGAAAATGAATATCAATTTATGAAGGTTTTGAAAGAACTGGCAGAAAAGAGAAAGGAATATGAACAGGTAGCGGATGCACTGGAATCTGTGAAATTCAAGGGCTATGGCTGTGTAACACCGGCACAAAGTGATATTCATATTGAAAGGCCGGAGGTAATTAAGCATGGCAATAAATATGGAGTAAAGATAAAAGCAGAAGCTCCGTCTATTCACATGATAAAGGCAAATATTACGACGGAAATAGCACCAATTGTTGGAGCAGAGGAACAGGCAAAGGACTTGGTGGAATATATTGGGGCAGAAGGGCAGGAAGATATCTGGAGCGTCAATATTTTTGGAAAAACCATTGAACAATTAGTTGAAGATGGAATTCGGACGAAAACCGGAAAGATTACAGATGAAAGTCAGGTAAAGTTACAGGATACCATGGAAAAAATAGTGAACGACGGAAATGGCGGAATGGTTTGCATTATTATTTAATACCATGACGTTTGTTAAGATGAACCGTAAATAAAATCCTGTATTATTATTGTCCTTGTCCTTCAATTTTGATATACTGGGAAAGAAGGGCAAGGACAATGTTGGTTTTTGGTGAAAGAGTTGTGTTCACTGTGTTATATCGAATTGATATGGGATAAGCAATACAGGAAGGGGAACGATATGAATTTAGTTTATGAAAAATTACTGGCATGTTATGAAAGTTGTAGGAAGATAACGGACTTTCAACCTAAGGTTGCATTAATTCTAGGCTCAGGCTTAGGGGCATTTGCCGACGAAATCGATATTGTTAAGACTATTGACTATTCGGAGATTCAAGGGTTTCCCCAATCCACAGTGGCAGGACATAAAGGAAGATTTGTGTTTGGTTATGTGGGACAAGTTCCGGTAGTAATTATGCAGGGAAGAGTCCATTATTACGAAGGTTATTCTATGACGGATGTTGTATTACCAACCCGTTTAATGAGAATGCTGGGGGCAGAAATCTTATTCCTGACAAATGCGGCAGGGGGAATTTGTTCAGATTTTTCTCCCGGTACGTTGATGATGATAGAAGATCAGATTTCTTCCTTTGTGCCGTCTCCATTAATAGGAGAGAATATAGAGGAATTAGGCACCCGCTTTCCGGATATGTCAGAGATTTACAATGTGGAATTACAGGAACTTCTGGAACAGGAAGCAGAAAAAATAGGAATTCCACTGAAAAAGGGAGTGTATATTCAGTTTACGGGTCCTGCCTATGAAACTCCGGCTGAAGTAAGAATGGCAAGTCTGTTAGGTGCAGATGCCTGTGGCATGAGTACAGCATGTGAAGCAGTTGCAGCGAATCACATGGGCATGAAGGTATGTGGTATTTCCTGCATTACCAATATGGCATGTGGTATTACGGGCAAGCCGTTATCCCATCAGGAAGTACAGGAAACGGCTGACCGGGTAGCAACACAGTTTAAACAGTTAGTCCGTGCTGGAATTGAAGCATTTGATGCTATATAATTAAACGAGGAGAAAACCTATGCATGTAACTATATATACCGATGGTTCCTCCAGAGGAAACCCGGGACCGGGAGGGTACGGAACCGTTATTGAATATATTGATACCAAAGGGAATTTGCACACCAGAGAGTATTCTGCAGGTTATGAGGTGACAACGAATAATCGTATGGAATTGATGGGGGTTATAGTTGGCTTGGAAGCATTGACAAAGCCTTGTAAGATTGATTTGTATTCAGATTCCCAATATGTTATAAAAGCATTTACAGAACATTGGATTGACGGCTGGTTGAAAAAAAACTGGAAACTAAATACCAGTTCGCCGGTGAAAAATATTGATTTATGGAAACGGTTGTTAAAGGCAAAGGAACCACATCAGATTCAGTTTCACTGGATAAAGGGACATGCGGGACATCCACAGAATGAACGTTGTGACAGGTTGGCAACGGATGCGGCAGATGGACCGGGCCGTCTGGTTGATGATGGGTATGCAGAGTAATTATTGCGAAAGGAGAAAAAGAATGAAAGAACAATGTTTTATCTGCGGTTCTGTTGTAGAAGATGTTTCGGGTATTTGTCCGGTTTGCGGAGCCGTATTAGGGAGGAGCACACAAGTTAATCCGGCTGATATGAATATGGGAGGAACAACAGGTCAACCAAACAATGCAATGAATGGAGGACAGGCAGTATATCAGAATCCGAATATGGGCTTCAATACCGGTGCATACAATTATCAGAATCCGAATATGACATTACAGCCAAATGGCAAGAAAAAAGTAGTGTTCAGTATATTATCGATTGTTTTTGCAGTGATAGGTGTACTGACCGTTTGCTTTCCGGTGGTATCGCTGATTTTTTGCGTGGCATCTATTGTGTTCGGAATTATTGCTTTGGTCAAAAAGCAGATTAAAGTACCGGCAGTATTAGGCATTGTGTTTAGTGGAATTGCAGGTATGATAAGCGTTGTTATGCTTTGTCTCAATTTAATAATGATGGCCACGGTTGGAACAGATGTTAAGGGTATATTTCAACAAAGCTTTGATGTATTAGAGGAAGGTTGTATTGAACTAACCAATGTTGTTTTGGAAGTACCAATTGGTACAGGTGCAGATTATTTGATTCTATATGCAGATGGTAGATATAGTACATCTGGAGACAGTGGTACTTATAGGTGCGTTAGTTATGCAGATGAAACCGCACAATTTTATATTAAAAATCAGACGATGTTTGCTATGATGCAAGGCTATGAAATGAAGAATCTCACTGCTATTGAGCTTACTTCTAATTCCGGCGGAACGAGTTATTATTGCTTTGTTGTTCCGGAAACGTATGTCCCGGGAGATACAATATATTATGTTGATGGAACGGGTGATAATTATACAAGCTATAATTTGAGAACAGCGACTACTATACCTTTATCTGACTTTAGTTATTAAAGGATTCTTATAGGAATGAAGGAAGTCTCTCTTGCATAAGTTATGCAGGGGAGGCTTTTTTATGGAAAAGATAAAATGGAACCAATACGAACATCTTATGCGTTTGGGTATTGGGATTTTGTGTATGATAACGTGTTTTGTTGTGGAATGGGGCGTGATAGACCGACTTACTTATCAGGCATATGAAGTACGTTATCAGGCAGATTTAGAAGCATTTCGTCAGAACTCTGTTGAATATGTATTATATCATAAAAAAAATGAAGTGTACGATATCTGGCTCGAGGATCGATTTCAAGCAATTTACAAGGAAATACAGTATTTTCCGGTTGAAAAGTCTTATATACAGTCCATTGATTATGTTGATTCCTGGTATGGAGAGCGTAGCTATGGAGGAGAACGCAGACATGAAGGGACAGATTTGATGTCTGATTCTAATGTTCGAGGAGAAATTCCAATCGTAAGTATGACGGATGGCCTGGTGAAGAACATGGGATGGTTACAGCTTGGTGGTTGGAGAATTGGAATTGAATCAGAATCAGGGGTTTACTATTATTATGCTCATTTAGATTCCTATGCAGAGAATTTACAGATAGGAAGCAGGGTGTATGCCGGACAATTACTGGGATTTATGGGAGATTCCGGTTACGGCGAAGAAGGAACCACCGGTATGTTTGATGTACACCTTCATTTGGGAATTTACATTTATGATGACGACGGAAAGGAAATCAGTGTCAATCCATTCCCATTTTTGGAAATTATGCAAGGAAAATATCAATCTTGGTTAAAACAGGATGATTTTGAGTGATTATCCATGAAAAATGCTAGATTTTCCAGTGGCATTTCATTGGATTTTGACTAGAAATATGATATAATGAATATTACAACAGATTGTGCTTGCACAAACTGGCATGATGTGAAAAACTGCATGGAGCCGACAGGCAACATGATATAATAGGGGTGGTTATATGGAGATACAATTATGGCGGGAGATTTTGTCGCCTTATCAGCTTGCAGTGGATGAACTGGTGGTTAAGTTTAATCACATTATTCAAGAATATCGAAGTAAAGGGCAATATTCGCCAATTGAACAGGTTGTAGGCCGGGTAAAGAAGATATCCAGCATTTTGGATAAGATGAATAAGAAGAATCTTGCAATTGAAGAAATTGAGGATGAAATTGATGATATTGCAGGAATCCGAATTATGTGTCAATTTGTAGAAGATATCGACAAGGTTGTGGAGATAATTCGTAATCGAAAGGATATGGAAATCAAGTGCGAGAAAGATTACATATCAAACTATAAAGAAAGCGGATATCGAAGCTATCATATAATTGTTTATTATGATGTATACACCTTAGAGGGAACTAGGCGTTTACAGGCAGAAATACAGATTCGTACGATGGCAATGAATTTCTGGGCTACTATTGAACATTCTCTGCAATACAAGTATAATGGCAACATGCCTGTGCATGTACGGGAACGATTATATTCTGCTGCCAATGCCATTGTTGCATTGGATTCTGAAATGTCGTCCGTACGTGATGAAATCATTGACGCACAGAACATGTTTACCATTAAAGCTAATTTGGTTTCGGATATTCTTGTCAATATCCAGAATCTGTATCATTTGGCAAATAAACGGGAAGTATTAAAGATACAGGAAGAATTCTATCAGATATTTGCCACTCAGGATTTGGAGCAGTTAGAGCGGTTCTGTAAAGAGTTGGATATTATAGCGGAAGGTTATAAAGCACAAAGCCTAAATTAGTGAAAGGAATACAGGACGATAAAATATCACCCAGGAGAATAAAATGAAGTTACCAGAACGATTTGAATTACGCATGAAAGAAATGCTGGGAGAAGAATTTCCGGAATATCAGGAATCTTTAGATACTCCTTCTTTTCATGGATTACGAGTGAATACCGGTAAGATATCCGTAGAAGAATTTCTGCGGATATCTCCATTTTCTTTAAAGCCGGTACCTTGGTGTTCCAATGGATTCTATTACGAGGATACGGTTCAACCGGCAAAGCATCCATATTATTTTGCAGGCTTATACTATATTCAGGAGCCAAGTGCCATGACACCTGCCAGTGTGATTCCGGTTGAAGAGGGAGACAGGGTGTTGGATATCTGTGCGGCACCGGGTGGAAAGTCTACAGAGTTAGCAGCAAAATTAAACGGAACCGGTTTGTTGGTTTCAAATGATATCAGTAATTCCAGAGCAAAAGCACTGCTTAAGAATCTGGAACTTTTTGGTGTGCCGAATATGCTGGTGGTTAGTGAGCCATCCAATGTAATCGCCGATTATTTTCAAGGCTTTTTTGACAAGATATTGATAGATGCACCATGTTCCGGTGAAGGAATGTTTCGAAAAGCCAATACAATGGTAAAAGCTTGGGAAAGTAATGGGGTAGAAATGTTTGTGAATCTGCAGCAAAGCATTTTACGGGAAATGGTAAAGTGTCTGCGCCCGGGAGGAACGCTGGTATATTCTACCTGTACCTTTTCCCCGGAGGAAAATGAGCAGGCAATGGATTATTTACTGGAATTGGATTCCGATTTGGAATTAGTGGAGCTTCCAATGTATGAAGGATTTGATAAGGGGCATCCGGAATGGAGCCTTACCAAGAATCCGGAGGTTCAAAAATGTCGCCGCTTGTGGCCACATCATATTCAAGGGGAAGGACATTTTGTGGCAATGTTGCATAAAAAAGAAGGTATGGATGGGCATGGAGTCAACTGGTATCGCCCGACAAAGATAAAATTACCGGAGGAGGTCTTGAAATTCTTAAATGGAATTCATTGGGATTGGGATATGAGCCGTATGGAACTTCAAAAGGAGCGGCTATACTATCTGCCAAAGGAGATGCCAAATATAAAAGGTCTGCGTCTCCTTCGAAATGGTCTATTCTTAGGAGAATTGAAGAAGAACCGATTCGAACCAAGTCAGTCACTTGCAATGGCTTTACGAATGGAAGAATACGAGAATGCCATATCTCTTCCGGTTTCTGATGAACGGGTGCTTCGCTATTTAAAAGGAGAAACCATTGAACTGGAAGGAAGAAATGGAATGGTTTTGTTTGGTGTAGATGGATTTCCACTGGGGTGGGGAAAACTGGCAAACGGGACCTTAAAAAATAAGTATCTGGCTGGCTGGAGATGGCAGTAGCCGGTAATGCAAGTATAATAAAGAATGTAAGGAAGAAAGTATGAATCAGAATATATTAAAGGATATTCAGGCGGTTATATTTGATTTAGATGGAACCCTGGTGGATTCCATGTGGGTATGGGCTTCTATTGACCGGGAGTATTTCAGACAGCATGGGTTAGAAGTGCCGGAGAATCTGCAACAGAGGATATCAGGCATGAGTTTTTCGGAGACTGCTGATTTTATTAAAGAACAATATCAGATTTCGGATACCATAGAAGAAATGAAAGAGACTTGGAACCGGATGGCGGAGGAGAAATACCGAACTGAGGTGCCACTGAAACCGGGAGCATATGAGTTTTTAAAGCTTTTAAAAGAAAATGGAATAAAGACCGGTGTGGCAACCAGTAATTCAAAGCATTTGGTGGAAATTGCACTGCGGGCAAGAAAAATTGATGCATTTATGGATTCGGTACATACTGCCTGTGAGGTAGAGCATGGCAAGCCGGAACCGGATATTTATCTGTTAGTGGCAAAAGATTTAGGAGTTGCCCCAAAGAATTGTCTGGTATTTGAGGATATTATAGAAGGAATACAAGCGGGAAGACGGGCAGGTATGCGAACCTGTGCTGTGGCTGACGTGGCGACAGAAGGTATATGGGAAGAGAAGAAGCAGGAAGCAGATTTTGCTGTTCGTGATTATATGGAATTGTTATCCAATTGATGAAAGCAGAAAGGCAGGAGAAAATGAAAAAAGGAACATTTGGTTATATAGATGCATATAAGAAACGGTATGGTTTGTTTTCACTGTTACTGGCTGTTGTAATTATAGCTGCAGCAATTGCAGTTTATCTGATATTTGGTACGGTAAAGCATGTGGCAATATTGATACCGGTGATATTGTCTTTGCCCTTTGCTAAGATTCTGATATTGTGGATAGTTGTAGTGAAATTCCATTCTATGAAGAAAGAGGAACAGGAAGAAATTGAAAAGCAGTTAGAGGGACGTAGTAACTGTATTATTTTATATGATATGGCTTTAAGCTCCTATGAAGCAATATCTTTTACACCTTGTATGGTGATTGACCAGGGAAATGTTTATCTATTATGGGGCGGTTCCAATGACAAAAAGTATGATGCTGATAAGCAGAAAGAGTATGTACAGGGAATTATAGAAAAAACAGGATATGACTATTATGCCAGTACCGTGAATTCGGTACAGGAATTAGTGGATACAGTAGTGTCCGCACCAATTATAGAAGAGGATTTATCGATTAAATGTGACCGCTTGAAACAAAGGGTGCTGGATGTCTGTGTATAGGTATAAGTATACAAGAATGAATACTCGAAAGGCTGAATGTAGGAAAACAATATGAAAGAGATTGTTGTAGGTAGTAATGAAGCAGGGCAACGTCTGGATAAGCTGTTAGGGAAAGTGCTAAATCTGGCACCGCAAAGCTTTATTTATAAGATGCTTCGTAAAAAGAATATTAAGCTGAATCAGAAGAAAGCAGAAGGAAAAGAAATACTTTCAGCTGGTGATTGTGTACAAATCTACTTGTCAGATGAAACCTATGAGAAATTTCATGAAGAAAAATCTCAAAAATACAAAGCATCTCTGGCAGAATCCCAGATAATTTATCTGGATGATAATATAATGATATTAAACAAACCTGCGGGGGTGTTATCACAAAAAGCAAAACCAGAGGATGATTCTATCAACGAACAGATGATACAATTTCTGTTAGAGCAGGGAAAAGTAACAACGGAGCAGTTAAGTTCTTTTACTCCATCCGTTTGTAATCGCCTAGACCGAAACACCAGCGGGATTGTATTTGCAGGAATTTCATTAAAGGGCAGTCAGGAATTGTCTCGTATGTTAAAGGAACGAAGCCTTGAAAAGTATTATCTGGCTTTAGTGTCAGGTAAAATGACACAGCCAAGAAAGGTGACTGCATATTTGAAAAAGAATGAGAAGACGAATCAGGTATCAGTTTCAGAGGAGCCGATTCAGGGAGGCAGTTTGATTGAAACTCACTATCAACCTTTACGGTGGAATGAAGAATACACACTGTTAGAGGTGAAGCTGGTAACAGGAAAAAGTCACCAGATTCGTGCACATCTGGCATATTTGGAGCATCCTATTGTGGGAGATGCCAAGTATGGAAACCGAGAGGTGAATCGTGAGTTCCGGGAGAAATTTAAGATTCAAAACCAGTTTTTACATGCATACCGTGTGGTGTTTCCAATATTAGAAGGAGAATTAAAGAACATTTCCTGCACGGAATGGAAAGCACCATTGCCAAAAAAGTATAATAGTTCATTAATTGAATTGTGGAATCTGGATTATAATCAGGAAAATAATTTGCAAAAACAGGAACAATAGTGGAAAATACAGAACAGGGAAGGAATTTGGAATGGCAACTTGGAACAGCCGTGGGCTTCGAGGCTCTACCCTGGAGGATTTAATCAATCTTTCCAATGAAACCTACAGGGAAAAAGGTCTTGCGTTGGTGCAGAAGATACCAACCCCAATCAAACCAATTAAAATTGATAAAGAAAGCAGTCAGATTACATTGGCATATTTTGAGAAAGATTCTACGGTGGATTATATCGGCGTAGTGCAGGGAGTGCCGGTATGCTTTGATGCAAAAGAATGTACAACCGATACCTTTTCCATGCAGAATATTCATGAACACCAGTATCGGTTCATGGAAGAGTTCGAGGCTCAGCAGGGTATCAGTTTTTTGATTGTTTTCTTTACAACAAGAAATGAGTTATACTATATGCCATTTCGTGAATTAAAGCAGTATGTGGAACGGATAAAGACAGGCCATCCCAAGAATTTTAAATACGAGGAATTGGCAAAAGAGAACTTTATACGTGGTAAACAGGGTATATTGGTGCACTATTTGGAACCATTGAGCCGTGATTTAATGTCCAGATAATCGTAAGAAGTGTGAAAATAGAAAAAATGAAAAAGATTTGCAACAGTTTATCGGTTATATTACACTATATAAAAGAAGAGGCTGATAAATCTATAAAATGAATGATATGGAAAGGGAGGATGTCTATGGATTTTCATAAAGAGCGTTGTAAAAAATTAAAGGAAATACGAAAAAAAGTTGCAGATAAAATCGGTGTTGACTTACATCAGACGGAATGTACATTTGAAGGAAAATGTTCCGGTACATGTCCGAAGTGTCAGCAGGAGGAACAAAGACTGAATCAGGCTTTGTTGGCAAAAACCGCCTTGGCAACAGGGGTAGTTGCTATGAGTGTTGGGTTGACAGGATGCAATTATGGACAGACCGCCGGTGATGTTCAAATGGTAGGCCCGGGTAGTTCTACCTGTACAACAGAGGACTATTTAGAAGGAGAAACTCAGGGTGAACCTATGGAACTTGAAGGGGAAGAGACTTGGAACCCGGATGTTACTGATGAGAATGATGGCACCCAGAAAGATTCCGAGGACGAGGAGCCGGAGGAATTAGAAGGGGATGTAGTATATGTTCCTGAGGATAATGAGGAAGATGCGGATACATCAGAAAATGTAGGATGGTAGAATATGAACTTTAAGATTCAGACAATCAACCGACATCGGATGACTGTTGACGGAGAGGGTGTTACCACTTTGATTGGATTATATGGATGCCCGCTGCAGTGTAAGTATTGTATTAACCAAAGGGTTTTAAAGGAGGCACCTTATAAGGAGTACACCAAGGAAGAATTGTTGAATGTCGTCATGCAGGATTATTGTTATTTTGTTGCGACTCAGGGAGGAATCACCTTTGGTGGTGGAGAATCTTTATTACATGCAGATGCAATCAGAGATTTTATAGGAATTCTGCCGGAGCATGTGAATGTTAATGTAGAGACTTCTTTGTGGGTGGAGCAGAAATCATTAGAAGAGTTATTGCATTTGGTGCATCAGTTTATTATTGATATAAAAACTATGAATCCTTTGATTTATGAAGCCTATACGAAGCAGTCAAATGAAAAGGTGATACAGAATCTCAATTACATAGTCAAGGAACAGATGCAGTGGAAATGCAAGATTCGGGTGCCACGGATTCCTGAGTATAATGATGAATCAGATATTGTAAACAGTGTTTCCATTTTAAAGAATATGGGGTTTAAAACAATTGACGTGTTTGATTATATTATAAAATGATAAAAAAATACTTGCATTATTTCAAATACTTGCATATAATAATATCAAAGTTGGTGAGTCTCCACCATAAAGCGAGAACCTAAAAAAGCGGTGAGTCTCCACCATAAAGCGAGAACCTAAAAAAGGGGCGAGAAATCGCCCTTTTTAATCTATTATAATGAAAGGAGGAGAAATATGAGATTATACACAGTTAAAGATGTCTATATAAACTTTTTGAGAAAATATGATACAAAAGTTGCTGAAAATAAAAATCATAGACGACCCTATGTTGGAGTCTTGATTGAAGTAAATGGAATTAAATACTATGCTCCACTTACTTCTCCAAAGGAAAAGCACAAGAGTATGAAAAATTCAAAGGATTTTCGAAGAATTAATAAAGGAATTTACGGTGCAATTAATTTTAACAATATGATTCCGGTTAGAGATGATGCAATAAATCTGATAGATTTTAATTCTATTGAAGACATACAATATCGTAGATTATTACAAAACCAATATAAATTTATTTTACTTGACAAGGTAGAAATCTTGAAAACTGATGAAGAACTTCGAAAACTGATTTTTACTTCGGACGATAATTTGGCAAGTTATGAAATAGATATTAAGAAGAGATGTTGTAATTTACCACTTTTGGAATCCGTTGTACAATTGTTTACTAGTTCGTTGTGAGTGTTTTTATTTTCATCAAATATTTATTCAATAGCGTAAAATATCCCAAACAAAAATATATAGTTTCAATAAAATATTAAAGCAAAACCCAATTTCTCTTGCTTGCATATGAAAAATTATATGTTATAATGAGCACAGCGACGTTTGTGCTTGCACAAAGCGGCATTGTGCGAATGCCCCACATGGAGCCGGCAGGCGACATGTTATAATACTATGTTAGGTAGTTATGCTTAGGCAAACTATGTCAAAAAGCAAAGGAGAACACAGATGAAAGAGAAACTATTACATACGCCGGATGGGGTACGTGACATTTATGACAATGAGTATAAGAGAAAACGAAAGGTCATGAGTGAGCTTCATCATGTGTTGGAATTATATAGCTATCATGATATTCAGACACCAACCTTTGAATACTTTGATATTTTCAGTCGAGACAAGGGTTCGGCACCTTCCAATGAGATGTACAAGTTTTTTGACAGAGAGAATAATACCCTGGTATTACGTCCGGATATCACACCAAGTATTGCACGTTGTGTGGCTAAGTATTATGAGACAGAAGAATTACCAATCCGTCTTTGCTATGAAGGGAATACTTTTATTAACAAAATCAGCCACCAGGGAAAACTATGTGAAGTAACCCAGATTGGCGGCGAGCTGGTGAATGATGACAGTTCTGCTGCTGATGCGGAAATTCTTGCAACAGTAGTAGATTGTATTCAGGCAGTTGGTTTGGAGGAGTTTCAGATTGAGGTTGGAGAGGTAGATTTCTTCAAGGGTGTGATTGAAGAAGCCGGACTGCATGAAGAGGAAGAGGTTGCCATTCGGGAATACATACAAAATAAGAATTTCTTTGGCTTACAGGAATATGTAAAGCATCTGGATATTTCAGAACACTTAAAGCAGGTGTTAGTATCCTTTGACCAGTTATTTGGCGGTTTAGAGATGCTGGAACGGGCAAAAGGTCTGGTTCAGAATCAGCGTTCCCTGATTGCCATTGACCGTTTGGAAAAAGTATATCATGCCTTATCCTACTATCATTGCGAGGAACATGTGGGCTTTGATTTGAGTATGCTCAGTGATTTTAAGTATTATACCGGAATCTTATTCAAGGGATATACCTATGGTACCGGTGATGCCATTGTAAGAGGCGGACGTTATAATGCGTTGCTCAGTCAGTTTGGAAAAGATGCTCCTGCCATCGGTTTTGCATTTGTCATTGATGCATTGATGAATGCAATCAGTCGTCAGGGAATTGCAGTTGAAATTGAGGAAAAGGAAATTATTCTTCTATATCAACGGGAATATCAGCAGAAAGCCATTGAAATGGGCTGTCAGATGAGAAAAGAAGGCAAAAAGGTAGAATTGATTCGTATGTCGGCAAAGAAAACCTTAGAGGATTATCAAGCCTATGCGGGAAAAGAACATTTTGAAACCTTGATTTATCTGGACGGAGCAGAGGCAAAAACATTTCAGTGCCAGCGTTAGAAACGAAGATTAGAGAATAAGCATAGAGGATAAAAGAATGAGATATTTAACATTTGCCCTGGCAAAGGGGCGTTTAGCAAAGCAGACCTTAGGGTTGCTGGAACAGGTAGGTATCACCTGTGAGGAAATGAAGGACCCGGATACCAGAAAGCTATTATTTGTAAATGAAGAATTAAAGGTGAAATTCTTTCTTGCCAAGGCTTCTGATGTACCGACTTATGTAGAGTACGGTGCTGCAGATATCGGAGTGGTAGGTAAGGACACCATATTAGAAGAAGGCAGAAACCTATATGAAGTTATGGATTTGAATCTGGGCAAGTGTCGGATGTGTGTGTGTGGACCGGAATCAGCAAAAGAATTATTGCAAAAGAATGAGATTATCCGGGTAGCCACCAAGTATCCGAATATTGCAAAGGATTATTTCCAGAATCAGAAAAACCAAACGGTAGAGATTGTAAAGTTGAATGGTTCTGTGGAATTGGCACCGATTGTAGGCTTGTCAGAAGTAATTGTAGATATTGTGGAAACGGGAACCACATTAAGGGAAAATGGATTAGAGGTCTTAGAAGAAATCTGTCCGTTGTCTGCCAGAATTGTTGTGAATCAGGTCAGCTTAAAGATGGAGCATCAGCGGATACGTCAATTATTAAATGATTTGAATGGATTGATTACTAAGTAATTACATAGCAGGAGGCATATAGATGCGTAAGGTAAAATTAACAGAAGAAACAAAAAAGAATATCTTAAATGATTTATTAAAACGTAGTCCCAATAATTATGGTTCTTATGTAGAAGTTGTTCAGGAAATAGTGGAAAATGTTGCAAACAATGGGGATGATGCGGTATTAGCTTATACAGAAAAATTCGACCATGCAAAGCTGACACCGGATTCCATGCAGGTAACTCAGGCGGAAATTGATGCTGCATATGCAGAGATAGAACCGGGATTGTTAGAAGTGATTCGTAAAGCATTGGTAAATATTCGGGAATATCATGAAAAGCAGAAACAGTATAGTTGGTTTGACTCAAAACCGGATGGTACAATTCTGGGACAGAAGGTAACTGCACTGAGCAAGGTGGGAGTATATGTGCCGGGTGGAAAAGCAGTATACCCTTCCTCTGTATTAATGAATATTGTGCCGGCAAAAGTAGCCGGTGTTGGCAGCATTATTATGACAACACCATGTAATGCGGAAGGAAAAGTGTGTTCTACTACGTTAGTAGCTGCCTGCGAGGCAGGAGTAGATGCTATTTATAAAGTAGGTGGTGCTCAGGCAATTGCTGCATTGGCATATGGCACTAAAACCATACCGGCAGTCGATAAGATTGTAGGACCGGGAAATATTTTTGTTGCATTGGCAAAAAAAGCAGTCAATGGATTTGTAGGAATTGATTCTATTGCAGGTCCAAGTGAGATTTTAGTATTGGCAGATGAAACTGCCAATCCAAGATATGTGGCGGCAGACTTGTTGTCCCAGGCAGAGCATGATGAACTGGCAAGTGCTATCCTGGTTACCACCAGTGAAGCATTGGCGGATCAGGTGTCAGTGGAAGTAGATAAGTTTGTAGAGCAGTTGTCCAGAAAAGAGATTATCACCAAGTCGTTGGAAAACTTTGGTTATATGCTGGTAGCAGAATCAATGGAGGATGCCTTGGATGCAGTGAATCAGATTGCCTCCGAGCATTTAGAAATTGTAACGAAGAATCCATTTGATGTGATGACTAAGGTACAGAATGCAGGTGCCATTTTCCTGGGAGAATACAGTTCAGAGCCGTTGGGAGATTATTTTGCAGGACCAAATCATGTACTTCCGACAAATGGAACAGCAAAGTTTTTCTCACCATTAAGTGTGGATGATTTTATAAAGAAGTCCAGCATTATATATTATTCCAAAGAAGCATTAGAACCGATTCATAAGGATATTATTGCATTTGCAGAATCAGAACAATTGACAGCACATGCCAATTCCATCCGGGTAAGGTTTGAAGAATAAGGAGGAACACTATGGCAAATCGTAAATCCACAGTAACCCGTAAAACCAATGAAACCGATATTAAGATTGAACTAAATATTGATGGTACCGGTGAAACCGGTATCGATACCGGTATCGGATTTTTAGACCATATGTTGAACAGCTTTGCAAAGCATGGTTTGTTTGATTTGACGGTATCCGTAAAAGGTGATTTATTTGTAGATTCTCATCATACCATAGAGGATACGGGCATTGCATTGGGTATGGCAATCCGAAAAGCATTGGGTGATAAGAAAGGAATCAAACGATATGGTTCCATTATGCTTCCAATGGATGAAACTTTGGTGCTTTGTGCCATTGATTTAAGTGGACGTCCTTATCTGGTGTTCGATGAAACCTTTACCGTAGACCAAGTCGGTTATTTTGATACCGAAATGGTACGGGAATTCTTTTATGCGATTTCCTATGCAGCAGGCATGAATCTGCATATCAAACAGTTAAATGGAGTAAATAATCATCATATCATCGAAGCAACCTTTAAAGCATTTGCAAAGGCATTAGATGAGGCGACTTCTTATGATATTCGAATTACCGATGTATTATCGACGAAAGGTACAATCTAAGGAGGCAGGTATGGATTACATAAAAATTGTATCCCAGATCGACCAGACAAAGGCAGTGGACAGTGCAGTGGCACTGGGGCATGCAGGTGTTGATGAGCTGCATTTTGTCTATGAATGTGAAAAGGATTTGGAAATTATTAAGGAAATAACAAGAGCAGTGGATGTTCCATTGTGTGTGCGTATGTCGCCGGAACGGTTTGAAGACGTAAAGAAAGTTCTGTATGCCGGGGCATCGTCCGTTTGTCTGATGACAGAAAAGGAAGAAGTCATTAAGGAAGTGGTAGGCAGATTTGGTGCTGAGAAGATTTCCGGCATGATTAACGGATATTATGTTAAGGATATGCAGGCTTATGCAGATAAGCTGATACCGTATGGATTTGGACAGTTGTTTGCGGCAGTAGAGGGTGATATAGGCGAACATCTGGATACGATTCAGGCAATTGCATCGGTTAGTCCGGTGCCGGTTCTTGTCCATGTACCGGATGGCGTAGAGGACTATCATTTCCTCGGTAACTTTTTGAAAGCTACCGGTGTTATGGGAATAGTGGTATCGGAAGAAGATGGATTGCGTGCCACTGAGATCAAGCAGGCATTTATCGGGGATGGATTACAGGTGAATACCTTTACATCAGCGATTCCTTTTTCAGAGTTTAAATTGAATTCGGATGGATTGATTCCGGTGGTGGTTCAGGATTATAAAACCGGTGAGGTATTAATGGTAGCATACATGAATGAAGAGTCTTATAATAAGACCATTGAAACCGGAATGATGACCTATTACAGCCGAAGTCGGCAGGAATTATGGTTGAAGGGGGATACCTCCGGTCATTATCAGTATGTGAAAGCCTTAAGTCTGGACTGCGATAATGATACCATTCTGGCAAAGGTGGAGCAGATTGGTGCTGCCTGTCATACAGGAAGCTATTCCTGCTTTTTTAAGGATTTGGTTAAGAAGGATTATAATGATGAGAATCCGTTAACAATACTGAAAGAAGATTATGATGTGATTGCTGAACGCAAAAAGAATCCAAAGGAAGGTTCCTATACCAACTATCTGTTTGATAAGGGTATTGATAAGATTCTGAAAAAAGTAGGCGAGGAGGCAACAGAAATTGTAATCGCTGCGAAGAATCCGGATAGTGAAGAATTAAAATATGAGATTTCGGATTTTCTGTATCACATGATGGTTTTGATGGTGGAACGAGGTCTGACCTGGGAAGATATTACCAGAGAATTGGTAGAACGTCGTTAAATCAGGTAAAAAGGAGGTTTTGATATGGAAGGAATGGACTTATTTTTAACAGAACTGGTGCAGTATTCTGTCAAGGCAGTTTCATTACTGGCAATTATGGTTGCCGGAATTTTTGTAGGTGTTAAAATTCGTAAAATAGTGAATAAAAAGAAAGAACAGCAGGAAACTGCAGAGTAATTGCGGTAATTCTGTAATTTCAGGAGGATAAGAACGTGAAGAGCTATGGCGTAAATGAATTAAGAAAAATGTTTTTGGAGTTTTTTGAGAGCAAGGGGCATTTAAAGATGAAGAGTTTCTCCTTGATTCCTCATAATGATAACAGTTTGTTATTAATCAATTCCGGTATGGCACCATTAAAGCCTTATTTTACCGGACAGGAGATTCCGCCAAGAAGACGGGTGACTACCTGCCAGAAGTGCATTCGTACCGGTGATATTGAAAATGTTGGAAAAACTGCAAGACATGGTACTTTTTTTGAAATGCTGGGTAATTTTTCCTTTGGAGATTATTTTAAGAATGAAGCAATTGCCTGGTCTTGGGAATTCTTAACAGAGGTTGTGGGTATCGATGCAGACCGTCTGTATCCTTCTGTGTATCAGGATGATGATGAGGCATTTGATATCTGGAATAAAAAGATTGGTATCCCTGCGGAACGGATTTTCCGTTTTGGCAAGGAAGATAATTTTTGGGAACATGGTGCAGGTCCTTGTGGTCCTTGCTCCGAAATCTATTATGACCGTGGCGAAAAGTATGGTTGCGGAAAGCCGGGCTGTACCGTTGGTTGTGATTGTGACCGATACATTGAGGTATGGAATAATGTATTTACTCAGTTTGAAAATGACGGCAAGGGTAATTATACAGAATTAGTACAGAAGAATATTGATACCGGTATGGGATTGGAACGATTGGCAGTTGTTGTACAGGATGTGGATTCTATTTTTGATGTGGATACCATTCAGGCGTTGCGTAATAAGGTATGTGAATTTGCCAATGTGACCTATAAGGAAGATGAGAATAAGGATGTTTCCATTCGATTGATTACTGACCATATCCGTTCTGCTACATTTATGATTTCGGATGGTATTATGCCAACGAATGAAGGCAGAGGTTATGTGCTTCGTCGTCTGATTCGTCGTGCAGCAAGACATGGACGTTTGTTGGGTATTGACGGCATGTTCTTAGCTAAGCTGTCTGAGACTGTGATTGAAGGCTCAAAGGATGGCTATCCGGAATTAGATGAGAAGAAGGACTTTATTTTCAATGTGCTGACACAAGAAGAAACGAAGTTTAATAAGACAATTGATCAGGGACTTTCGATTCTGGCTTCCATGGAGGAAGAAATGGCGGCAAACGGTGTGAAGACCTTGGAGGGTGCAGATGCCTTTAAGTTATATGATACCTATGGATTCCCATTGGATTTAACCAAGGAAATCTTAGAAGAAAAGGGTTACGATATTGATGAGGATGGATTTAAGGCAGCCATGGAGGAACAGAGGATAGCTGCCCGTACTGCCAGAAAGACTACGAATTATATGGGTGCTGATGCGACTGTATATGATGAAATCAATTCTGCAATCACAACTGAATTTGTAGGATATGATACTTTAGTAGCAGATTCTAAAATCACGGTATTAACAACCGATACAGAGATTTCTGAAGCGATTGTAGACGGTCAGCATGGTACGATTTTCGTAGAACAGACACCATTCTATGCTACCATGGGTGGACAGGAAGGTGATACCGGTGTGATTGTTACTGCCGATGGTGAATTCCGGGTAGAGGAAACGATTAAGCTGTTAGGTGGTAAGGTTGGACATATTGGTACAGTCACCAAGGGTATGTTCAAAGTTGGAGATACCGTTACTTTAAAAGTATGCACGAAGGGACGTGCAGATACCTGTAAGAATCATAGTGCAACCCACTTGTTACAGAAGGCTTTAAAGACGGTTTTAGGTTCTCATGTAGAACAGAAGGGTTCTTTGGTAACACCGGAACGCTTACGGTTTGACTTTGCTCATTTCTCACCGATGACTGCAGAAGAGATTGCTAAGGTAGAGCAGATTGTAAATGAAGAAATTCAGGCTTCTTTACCAGTTGTAACTCAGATTATGGGAATTGAAGAGGCAAAGAAAACAGGTGCCATGGCATTGTTTGGTGAAAAATACGGTGACACAGTTCGTGTTGTATCCATGGGCGATTTTTCGATTGAATTATGTGGTGGTACTCATGTTGCAAATACCGGCAATATTATGACATTTAAGATTCTGTCAGAATCCGGTGTGGCTGCAGGCGTCCGTAGAATTGAAGCTTTAACCGGTGAAGGCGTATTTAAGTATTATAGGCAGGTTGAGGAAGAACTGAATCAGGCTGCCCAGATTGTGAAGGCAACTCCGGCAACCTTAACGGATAAATTAACCCATTTAATGGCAGAAATGAAGGAGTTATCCAGTGAAAATGAATCCTTAAAGAGCAAATTAGCCAAGGATGCATTAGGAGATGTTGCCAGCCAGGTAACAGAGATTAAGGGCATGAAATTCCTTGCAACTGCTGTGGATGGAGTAGATATGAATGGTCTTCGGGATTTAGGAGATCAGTTGAAGAGCAATTTAGGAGAAGGTGTTGTTGTATTGGCATCTTCCAATGAAGGCAAAGTGAACCTGATTGTAATGGCAACAGATGGAGCCATGAAGCAGGGAGCACATGCCGGTAATTTAATTAAAGCCATTGCACCTTGTGTCGGTGGCGGCGGTGGTGGACGTCCGAATATGGCACAGGCAGGTGGTAAGAATTCTGCCGGTATTCAGGAGGCGTTAGAGAAAGCCGCTGAGGTTTTAGCAGAGCAACTAGCATAATGAATAAAAGAGGGAACAAATGAAGAAAAAGGCAATAATCATTTTCGTTGAGATCGTAATACTGATGGCTTTAAGTACCGGTATCTGCATGATTTGGACCAAGGCTGACCAGGAAGTGTATCAGGTGGCGTGGACAGCACCGGAAACTATGGAAGTTATGTCAGAAGATTTTCGGGCGGATGTGTCAGTGAAGCAAGTGACGTTAACTGCTATTGGAGATATTATGATGCACCAGTGGCAGATTACCAGAGGATATGATTCGGCAACGGATACGTTTGATTATGCAGAGAGTTTTACTTATGTAGAACCATATCTGAGTGAGGCAGACTTTACCTTTGGTAATTTGGAGACTACTTTTGCAGGGCGTTATAATGGTTCCAGCAGTGATATACTGGGCTATGCCTGCTATCCGATGTTTAATGCACCGGAGGTGCTGGGAAATAACCTGCAGGATGTTGGGGTAGACATGGTAGCTACTGCCAATAATCATTCTTTGGATTCCGGTCTTCAAGGTGTGTATTCCACCTTGAATTATCTGGATTCCATTGGTATGAAGCATGTGGGAACGGCAAGAAGTCAAGAAGAACAACAGGAATTATGCATTGTTGATGTGGATGGAATTACATTTGGATTTGCCTGCTATACTTACGCAACCAATGGTCTTCCTGTTCCTTCTTCCGCACCATTTTCGGTCAATACATTAGAGATGTATGAAGACGCTAAGATAGAAGCTATGTGTGAAAATGTACGAGCGTTAGATGAGGCCGGAGTAGATGTGGTTATGCCGATTATTCATTTTGGTACAGAATATCGGGAAATGCAGGATTCCTGGCAGGAAATGTGTGTAGACCGACTATTTGAGGCAGGAGCGGATATCATTGTAGGCAGTCATCCGCATGTGGTTGAGCCAATGGAAATTCGGGAAATTACTAATCCGGATGGTACCACAAGGACAGGATATGTTATTTATTCGTTGGGTAATTTTATTTCCAGTCAACGGTACGAAAGTGGTGTCATGAAGGATATCGGTTTGATCATGGACATGGATTTTGAAAAGAAAGGAGATACCACAACCCTGGTGGGCTGGCGGTTTGCTCCGACTTATGTATATTGGAAGGATGATGTGATAGGTGTGGTTCCGGTCGTAGAGGCACATGAGAATCCGGCTGCTTTTGCTTTTCTTGAGGAAAAGGACTGGGTGCGGATTGAGGATTCCTACCAAAAAACTATTCAAACTTTGACAAAAGTAACGGACTGTCCATATGAAATTGTAGATTATGAATATAATTTTAAAATTTCTGAATAAAAGTATCTAAATAGTGTTGACAAAATACAGCTATTTGTTATACACTTACTTAGTGCTAAAAATACCCATACAGTTATGTATTGCACAATATACAACTGGAGGGAGGTAAGGTGTGAGGTCATGTCGAACGTAGTAGTTAAAGAAAACGAAACATTAGATAGTGCTTTACGCAGATTCAAAAGAAACTGTGCTAAGGCAGGTATCCAGCAGGAGATTCGTAAGAGAGAGCATTACGAAAAGCCAAGCGTTAGACGTAAGAAGAAGTCTGAGGCTGCTAGAAAGCGTAAATTCAAATAAGAAATTTATGAAAAGCTGTTACTTTGTAACAGCTTTTTCTTTTCAGGAGAAGATATGAAACTGACAGATTCTATAAGTGAAGTTAAGGGGATTGGTGAGAAGACCACTGCTCTGTATCGAAAATTGAAAATTAACACGATTGAAAACCTGTTAGAGCATTATCCCAGATATTATCTGACTTATGAAGAACCGGTGGATATTGCAGAGGTACCCATTGGACAACGGGTAGCCATTCGGGCAACGGTGAATTCTTATGTGGAAATGAAGAAGATGCGGACTTTGACCGTATCCACCTTTACTGCCAAGGATTATACAGGAAGCATAAAGATGGTATGGTTTAATTCGCCTTTTATAAAGAAGGTATTCCATGTGGGACAGACCTTTATTTTCGTGGGTACAGTTACCATTCGTAACTATCAAAAAGTAATGGAACATCCGGAATACTATACAGAAGCAAAATACTTAGAAAAGCGTAAAGAATTACAGCCGGTGTATTCCTTAACAGAAGGATTGACCAATCAAAGACTTCAGAAAGATATGAAAGCGGTTGGTGGCGTAATTCATGAAATGGAAGAATATCTGCCGTTGGATATACCCAAACGATATGGCTTGATGGAATATAGGGAAGCGGTACGCCAGATTCATTTTCCGAAGGATGAGCAACAGTTGGAATTGGCAAGGCATAGATTGGTTTTTGATGAATTCTTTTTGTTCCTGCTTTCCATGCGACGCCTGGAGCTGCATCGAGCAAAGATAGAAAATCATTATCCGATTCATGCCGGCGATGCCTGTCAGTCATTAATAGAAAGTTTACCATATGAACTTACCAATGCCCAGAAGCGGACCATTGATGAAATACAACAGGATATGTCCGGTGATTCTGTTATGAACCGACTGGTACAGGGTGATGTTGGTTCCGGTAAGACTATTGTAGCTATGCTTGCTTTGTTAATGACTGTGGAATCCGGTTATCAGGGAGCGTTTATGGCACCAACGGAAGTGCTGGCAACCCAGCATTATGAGAATTTTCAAAAGCAGTTAGAACCTTACTCCGTTCATGTGGAATTATTGATTGGTTCAACACCGGTAAAAGAGAAACGGAGAATTTATCAGGGGTTACAGGATGGCAGTGTGGATATCGTAATTGGTACCCATGCCATTATACAGGAACGAATAGAATATCAGAAGCTGGCTTTGGTGATTACTGATGAACAGCATCGGTTTGGTGTTCATCAGAGGGAACAATTAGCCAATAAAGGGAAAGAACCCCATGTGCTTGTTATGAGTGCAACACCAATACCAAGAACACTTGCTATCATTTTATATGGAGATTTAGATATTTCCATTATGAATGAAATGCCTGCTTCCCGCTTGCCTATTAAGAATTGTGTGGTGGGTGTAGAATCCAGACCAACTGCCCATCATTTTATTGAAAAAGAGGTTGAGAAAGGGCATCAGGCTTATGTTATTTGTCCGATGGTAGAAGGAAGTGAATCCACAGAGATGGAAAATGTTGTGGATTATGCAGATAATCTTCGAACCAACCTGAGTCCATATATACAGGTAGAATATCTCCATGGTAAAATGTCTGCGAAAGAAAAATCAGGAATTATGGAACGGTTTTATGCAAATGAGATACAGGTGTTAGTATCCACTACCGTTATTGAAGTTGGTATTGATAATCCGAATGCTACTGTCATGATGATTGAGAACGCAGAACGTTTTGGTCTGGCACAGCTTCATCAGCTCCGAGGACGTGTAGGACGTGGAAAGGAACAGTCCTACTGCATTATGATAAATACTTCTGATAAGGAAGAAGCCAAAGAACGTTTAGATGTATTATATCAGTCCAATGATGGTTTTCATATTGCAAATGAAGACTTGCGGTTACGGGGACCTGGAGATTTTTTCGGCGTTCGTCAAAGTGGAGAAATGGTTTTTCATTTGGCGGATATCTACAGTGACGCAGATATTTTGAAGCAGGCACAATCTGCTCTACAATATTTGGAACGGGAAAACTATGATTTTGAACATATTCAGCACTATAAACTATCAGAAAAACTGGATATGGCACTGAATTTGTAGTATACTATGGTACAAGAATAATCAAAGGAGAGGGAACTATGTGGTTGAAAGAGCATAAGAAACAGATTATCATTGGCGCAATTGCGGTTTTAGTAGTTGTAGCAGCACTGGTGGCAGGGATTTTCATTGGAAAAGCAAATTCGAAATCAAAAGATGGAGAGAATCCTTCCACTGAATTAACAGAGGATACAGCAACGGAAGCGTCAACAAAAGAAGATACGGAAGCACCGGTACAATCTTCGGATTATAATGTATCTGTGTATACTTCATCTACTTGGGGGGATGAAGGTGCGTATGGTGCTACATATAATATTGCATTTACCAATAATAGTAATGCAGATGTAACAGAATGGTATGCAGAAATTGATGTACCACAGGGTAGTAGTGTTGCAGACAGTTGGGGATGTAAAGCGGAGATCAGTGGTACCAAGTTAACGGTAACTGCTACAGACTGGGGGGCTGCAATTACTAAGGGCAATAAGGTGGAAGTTGGCTTTAATATGACTACGCCAACAAAGATAACGCCGGAAATTGCAGCATTATATGTAGACGGAAAGAAGCAGGATGGAAGTGCAGCAGCGACAACAGAAGAACCGACAACACAGGAGGTGTCTCCGTCAGTAAAGCCGGAAACCGAGTCCGGTACACCATTAGAAAATCATGGTGCCTTGCAGGTTGAAGGTACTCAGTTAGTAGATAAGAATGGTGACCCATATCAGTTAAAGGGTGTCAGTACCCATGGATTGGCATGGTTCCCGGAATATGTGAATAAGGAAGCATTCCAGACCATTCGGGATGACTGGGGTGGCAATGTTATCCGTCTTGCCATGTACACAGATGAGTCTGGCGGCTACTGCAGTGGCGGTGATAAGGAACAGTTAAAGACTTTAGTTGATAATGGCGTAAATTATGCTACCGAGCTTGGAATGTATGTGATTATTGACTGGCATATTCTGCATGATACTGATCCAACCATTAATCAGGGAGAAGCAGAAAAGTTCTTTGCAGAAATGTCAGCGAAATATGCGGACTATGATAATGTAATTTATGAGATTTGTAATGAACCAAATGGAGGAACAACCTGGCAGGGAAGTGTTCGGCCATATGCAGAAACCATTATACCAATTATTCATGGTAACGATCCGGATGCAGTTATTATTGTTGGTACTCCAACCTGGTCACAGGATGTTGATGTGGTAGCAGATGATTTGGCTGCTAATCCATTAAAGGATTCTAAAAATGTTATGTTTGCCGTACATTTCTATGCGGCTACCCATACAGATAATATTCGGAACAAGGTTACTTATGCACTGGATAAGGGATTGCCTATTTTCGTATCGGAGTTCAGCTTGTGTGATGCATCCGGTAATGGAGCAAATGATTATAATCAGTCTGACAAATGGTTTGATTTGATTAACAGTAATAATCTAAGCTATTGCTCCTGGAGCTTATCAAATAAAGCAGAGACTTCGGCATTGATTTCTTCCGGATGTACGAAGACCTCCGGATGGTCAGAATCGGATTTGTCTGAAACCGGAAAATGGATTCGAAATCAAATAAGAGGACAGTAATTCTGAATTAGAAATAAGAAGAATGTAAAAGAAGGAGCTTGTATGAGAGTCATTGCAGGAACAGCAAGAAGTTTACAATTGAAATCAGTACCGGGCATGGATACCCGTCCTACAACAGACAGAATCAAGGAAACATTATTCAATATTCTGGCACCGTATATTCCGGAGAGTGATTTTTTGGATTTATTCAGTGGTAGTGGAGGGATTGGTATTGAAGCGCTAAGCAGAGGTGCCAACCGGGCATATTTGGTGGAAAACAGCCGAAATGCAGTGAAAGTCATTCGAGATAACCTGGCACATACAAAAATGGAGCAGAGAGCAGAGGTAATTCCTTATGATGCTGTGAGTTCCATACGTATGCTGGAGGGAAAACATGGAGCTTTTGATGTGATTTTCATGGACCCTCCCTATAATCGGGAACTGGAAAAAGAGGTGCTTTATGCTCTGGCAGATTCATCTTTGGCTGGAAATGATACCCTAATCGTGGTAGAATCCAGTCTGGAGACAGAATTCGATTATCTGGAACAGCTTCCATTTTACATTGACAGGGTAAAAGAGTATAAAACAAATAAGCATACGTTTCTTTATCGGGAGACAGAAATGTAATTGGAACACAAGTGATATAGGAGGAACCGAATATGAAACGAGCAATCTATGCAGGCAGTTTTGATCCTGTTACATTGGGACATTTGGATATTATTCAACGTTCTGCAGCCATTTTTGATGAAATTATTGTAGGTGTATTGGTAAACAGTGCGAAATCTCCATTGTTTTCTGTGGAAGAACGTGTTAATATGTTGGAAGAAGCAACGAAAACGATTCCGAATTGCAGAGTGATTTCGTTTTCAGGGTTGTTGGTGGATTTTGCCAAAGAGATGGATACGAATGTAATTGTTCGTGGCTTGCGTGCTGTGACGGATTTTGAGTATGAATTACAGATTGCACAGAGCAATCGTATTGTTGCACCGGAAGTTGATACTATTTTTTTAACAACCAATATTGAATATTCGTATTTAAGTTCCAGTACCGTAAAGGAATATGCCCAATATGGAGCAGATGTAACTTCCTTTGTACCGGAGAATGTGATACCGTTATTAAAAGCAAAATTCAATACAAAATAGATGGTTTCAGGCTGCCCGCCTGTACGGATTATTATTACGAATGGAATCAGGAGGTTATTGAGATGGGCAAAAAAGGCGTAGAAGATATGATTAACGAAATAGAGATGTTTATTGACAGTTGCAAGTATGTAGCGTTCTCCTCTGATCGTATCAGTGTACCCAAAAGTGAACTAGAGGCAATGCTGAATGAACTGCGTTTAAAGATGCCAAGCGAATTGGAACGTAGTAAGAAAATTATGCGGAATAAAGAAGGTATTATGACAGATGCCAGAACCCGTGCAGAGTCAATTATAACAGAAGCTTCTAATGAAGCACGAAGATTGGTAGATGAAAGTGAAATTGTTGCATTGGCAAATATTCAGGCAGAAGAGATTTTGAAGCAGGCTAATATGGACCGGAACGCAATTATTGAACAGGCAAACGCAGAAGCTGCTGAGATTCGTCTTGGTATGATGGATTATACTACCGGCATGTTAAATGATATTGAGAAATACATTCATGCTACCATGGAAGTAGAAAAAACGAATTATGAGAATTTAATTGAATCCTTACAGAATAATGCGGCAGTCATTGATGCGAATCGTAAGGAGATAGAAGAACAGCATCTGGCAATGATACAGGCACAGCAACCGGAAATCACACCGGAACCACAGTATGTGGACAGTGCATTTACACCGGAAGAGACTTATGCAGAACCGACTTATAATTATGAATCACAGCCGGAATATCAGAGCCCTGTCCAACAGGAAGAGCCGGCGATGGAGTCGGATGAAGAAAGCTTCGAATATGAAGAAGAGGAAGATGACTTATTCGGTGAATAATTAAAGCCAGATTAGTGCAAGAAGGTAACTGATTCCGCCCATGCACAATTTGATACAGGTATAATGAAATATTGACAGCCCCTTGCTGGTTAATACACTTTTGGTTTGTAGAATACTACAGATTCCTCCAAAGGATGTGAGGCCGGCAATTAGGGCTGTTTTTTGTTGGAATGGAATAGAAAGCTGGTTAATTACATGAATACCATTGGTAATTTCCAAGGAGGAAGCCAATATCTTTAACAGAATGGAATTACCGGGCAGATAATGCAGCAAAAATTGAATAATAATACAAAATAGCATAATGTAAAGACCTACCATTAGAATAACCTGTAAAGAATGCTTAAGTATATCATCTAAAGAAAGAGTAGAATAGGGTTCCTGTAAAGGTGTTACAGGGGATTCTCTTTTATTCCTTCTATGCCTGAAAAAACTCCATAGAGCATAGAAGCCAATGGGAAAGTAAATGGTGCAAAGAAATCTGAGAACAGAAACCTGTCCCTGTAAGGTCTGATTGATAATATAGCCCAGAATAAACATTGGACTGGTAATATTACAGATGCAAAGCAAAGAATTCGCCATGCCAGAATTCATCCGCCCGGATAATGACTGCTGATTGACCAGATTACCTCCTATCGGTAAACCGCAAAGGAGCCCCAGAAAACAAATGCCACTACCCTGTACCTGTTGCAGTAGAAGACTGGTAATAATCATAAAAGGTAGAATGGATGGCAAAACGGATTCATACCATAATTCCAGACCGGTATGAGCTCCCTGAATGACAAGTGGTACATGGAACAGCATACCTGCCAGAATGCATGCAAATAGCAGAATCATGCATATACGACGCATTTAAGAGCTCCTTTTGTCTTCTTGCTTCAATATATGATTCTTAAGAATTAAAAATAACCATTGTTAACAATGACAACTCCTTTGGTGTATTCATTTATGGCAGAAACCTGATATCGGTTGGCAATCACCTGTTCATATAAATGAGCTGCCGCAATATCCTGTTCTAACAGTTTCACCCCCATAGAATCTCCTGCATAATCCAGATTGCGGATGCCATCACTGATTTTCGTGATGATTGGAATCGAACTGGTATCTTGAAGATGTCGCAGCATTGGAGAAGATTCTTTTCGAAAAGCCAGTAACCGGGCATAATGCATACTGTTGGAAGCTAATTGCCGGGACATTTCTGTTGCACGAATATCCAATAGGATATGAAGGAGACAACGATATATTCTAGTGTAGGTATATTGCTTATTTGCAATGGCTTCAACGAATTCCTGATAAGATTGTTCCGGACGGTAAACACTGCGTATTCGATTTGCTAAATCCTCAGATACATCCAGATAATCGGTTAAATTCATTTCCGGTTTCCATAAACAGTATTGAAGTAACGGATAAAAATCCTTCATTTGGATAGGGGAACGTTGGTTATATTCGGTTTCAAGCACTTGGTATACAGTTTCTGGCAGAACAGACCGTAGTTGTTCAGTACAACCATGATTATCGTATTCTTTCCGTATTGCAGTCGCAGATGAGAAGTATCGCTCCAAATTCGACCGGTGATATCCATTGTCAGTCCGTAAGCATGAAACCGGTGTTATGGGGCTCTGTTCCCGCAATAATGCTTTCATATATTCCAAGGCAAGAATATTATTGGGCTGATTTAAGATTGCCTCTAATTCCTGTCGGGTGCAGTCATGTAAAGAAAGAATTTCTGAAACCGCAATTGCTCTTGCTTTTGGAAAGGATATTCCCTGTGAGAGTAGTTGGTTTAAGTGTATGCGGTAAGATTCCGGCTCCTCCTTCAAAAACGAAGCGATGCTCTGTAAAATGTTTTGACGGTTGGTTTCACAACCAAAACTGAGATGCTGAATTCCTCCTAACTGATGCAGAAGCCGTACGCCGCCTAAAGCAAAAAACTCCGCACTGGCAGTACCATATAGTACCGGCAGTTCAATCACTGCATCTGCACCATTTGCCACTGCCATGGCGGCACGGGTGTACTTATTCCAGTAAGAGGGGCATCCACGCTGCATAAAATCACCATTCATGACTACCAGAATATAGTCTGCGCTTGTCTGCTTCCGTGCTTCTTCCAGATGATGTCGATGACCGTTATGAAATGGATTATATTCTGCAATTACGCCTGTGATTTTCATGAAATTCTCCTGTATCTTCATTTTTAAATAAGTATATCTGATTGTTACTATATCGAAATCATCTCCAAAAAACAAGAGTTGTATTCTTGGAAATAGCATATATAAAAATAATATAAAAAAATATAAATATTATTTACATATTAAAACTGCCATGATAAAATAGAAAAAGTTTCGGTAATTTGCGTTGGATTGACAAGGGAGTATGTTAGTGTGTACAGAAAGGAGGTACGAACTTTTATTCCAAATATCAAAAAAGAAGTTGACAGGAATAAAAAAATATATTAGATTATAACTAGAAATCGAACATATGTTTTATATAAGGAGGACGTTATGGCAAGTGAAGATAAGTTAAAGGCTTTAGATGCCGCATTGGCACAGATTGAACGGCAATATGGTAAAGGTTCTGTTATGAAACTGGGGGATTCCGGTACAAATATGAATATTGAAACTGTACCGACAGGTTCTTTAAGTCTGGATTTGGCTTTGGGTCTGGGTGGTTTTCCAAAGGGAAGAATTATAGAAATTTATGGACCGGAATCCAGTGGTAAGACAACGGTTGCTTTACATGCAGTGGCGGAAGTACAGAAGCAGGGTGGAATCGCAGGTTTTATTGATGCAGAGCATGCGTTAGATCCTACATATGCTAAAAATATTGGAGTTGATATTGATAATTTATATATTTCCCAACCGGATAATGGAGAACAGGCATTAGAAATTGCTGAAACCATGGTGCGTTCCGGAGCAGTTGATATTGTAATTATCGACTCGGTAGCAGCATTGGTTCCAAAAGCAGAAATAGATGGTGAGATGGGGGATTCTCATGTTGGTTTACAGGCACGACTGATGTCTCAGGCACTGCGTAAATTAACAGCAGTTATCAGTAAGTCCAACTGTATTGTAATCTTTATCAATCAGTTGCGTGAAAAAGTAGGTGTGATGTTTGGTAATCCTGAAACAACTACCGGTGGTCGTGCATTGAAATTCTATTCATCTGTTCGTTTAGATGTTCGTCGGATTGAAACTTTAAAGAAGGGTACAGATGTAGTTGGTAACCGCACCAGAGTAAAAGTAGTAAAGAATAAAGTGGCACCTCCATTTAGAGAGGCAGAATTCGATATTATGTTTGGTGAGGGAATTTCCAGAGAAGGGGATATTCTGGATTTGGCAGTTGCTAATGATGTGGTTCAAAAGTCCGGTGCATGGTTTGCATATCTGGGCGAGAAAATTGGACAGGGAAGAGAGAATGCGAAGCTGTATTTAAAGGAGAATCCGGAAGTATTAGCTGAAATTGAACAGTTGGTAAGAAATAAATGCGGAATTTCTGAAGATTCAGAAACTGTAAATAAGGATTCGGAATCAGATGAATAAGTTAAATGATTCTGAATACTTAAAAGCAAAAGAATATGTGTTTCGCAGCCTTACCTGTCATGACCAAACCGAATGGGAAATACGGAGAAAATTGAAACAGCGGGGATATCAAAGCGAGACAGCAGATGCTGTTATAGCACTGTTGCAGGAGTATAATTATATTAATGACCTGCGATATACAGAGCAATATATTGCTTCCCATTGCGAACGGTGGAATCGTCGTAAAATATTGGAACACTTATGTGCAAAAGGAATTCATGCTGAGAATTGTATTGATTATTATTTAGAGCAATACCAATATGACGAAGAAGCACTCTTAGTAAGGGAAATGAACAAGTACGTTAAGAATAAGAATTTGTCAGATGGAAGAATACGGGAAAAAGTAATTGCTTATTTTCTGCAAAAAGGATATTCTTATACTATGATACAAACCATATTGAAGGACATGATTGTGGTATATAAAGAGGAGGTAATGGAGAATGAGTGATAATTTTAACCGTGTAATGTTCAAAGAACAGGCAAAAAATGTGCTTCGACATAATTACTGGATACCGTTTCTGGTATGCCTGATAGCATCCGTCTTTGGTGTATTTGGCGGCGGTGCAGGTGGCAGTGCAGGTGGCGGAGGAGGTTCTGCCGGTAACAGCTATTCAGAAAGCACTTCTGGTTCAGAGATGGATTGGAATTTTATTTTGATTATGATAGCTATTGTACTGATAGTTACTCTTGTTTTATTTGCTATTGGTATGGCAGTTACCTGTTTTCTGACGAACCCTGTATTGGTCGGAATGAATCGCTACTTTATGAAGCATCGAAAAATGGATGATACTTCAAGTGTTGGTGATTTATTCAGTGTATTCCGTAAAAATCAATATATGGATGCAGTAAAAACCATGTTCTTATACAGAATTAAGATTTTTTTATGGAGCTTATTGTTTATTATTCCGGGTATTATTAAGTCGTATGAATACTATTTTGTACCATATATTATGGCTGAGAATCCGAATATTGACAGTAAACGGGCGTTTGAAATCAGTAAATTTATGACAGATGGGCACAAGTTTGATATCTGGGTAGTGGGTCTGTCCTTTTTAGGATGGACTTTGTTGGGAATACTTTGTTGCGGTATTGGTACCTATTTCTTATTGCCGTATATGCAGGCGACTTATGCAGAGATGTATGCAGAACGTCGGGAATATGCAATTGGTCAAGGATTTACCAGTGCGAGTGAATTGACAGGATTTTGATTTTGTCAAATATGATTGGACAAATAGACAAAAAACATTTTGCTTTTCGAAAGGCACTTGACATAATGCACAAATGAGTATAAAATTGATTTGTTGTATTCGTACAATGAAAACTAAATAAGGAGGTGCTCCTGTGGAACCGATTCATTATATAATTTGTGCTGTTATAGTATTGGTTGTTGCAGTTATTACTTGGTTTGCAGCTATTGCATTTCGTAAGAATGTTGCAGAAAGTAAGACTGGTAAGGCTGAAGATAAAGCTCGTGAGATTATTGATGAAGCATTAAAGACCGCTGAAGCTAAGAAACGTGAAGCTCTGCTTGATGCGAAAGAAGAGAATCTTCGTACCAAGAATGAATTCGAGAAAGAAATGAAAGAGCGACGGAACGAAGTACAGCGAATGGAGAAGCGTGTTCTTTCGAAGGAAGAGAATCTGGATCGCAAGGCGGAACAGATGGAAAAGAAAGAATCCTCTTTGGCAGCTAAAGAAGCTTCTTTAGATAAGCAGAAGGCCAAAGTTGAAGAACTCCAGGCGAGAAGACTACAGGAACTAGAGAGAATCTCTGGATTAACCTCTGAACAAGCAAAAGATTACTTATTAAAGACTGTTGAAGATGAAGTAAAACATGAAACTGCAGTAATGATCAAGGAAATGGAGATCAGAGCGAAGGAAGAGGCTGGTAAGAAGGCAAAAGAGTATGTGGTAAATGCTATACAGAAATGTGCAGCAGACCATGTTGCTGAAACCACAATTTCATTAGTTCAGTTACCGAATGATGAAATGAAGGGACGTATCATTGGTAGAGAGGGACGTAATATCCGTACACTTGAAACAATGACAGGTGTTGATTTAATTATTGATGATACTCCGGAAGCAGTGATTTTATCCAGCTTTGACCCAATCAGACGTGAAGTTGCAAGAATTGCACTTGAAAAATTAATTGTAGATGGACGTATTCATCCAGCTAGAATTGAAGAAATGGTTGAAAAAGCGCAGAAAGAAGTCGAAACCATGATGCGTGAAGAAGGTGAGGCCGCAACCTTAGAGGTAGGTGTTCATGGTATTCACCCAGAGTTGGTTCGTTTACTTGGTAAGATGAAGTTCCGTACCAGTTATGGTCAGAATGCATTAAAGCATTCCATTGAAGTTGCTCAATTATGTGGATTATTAGCCGGAGAAATCGGTGTAGATGTCCGCATGGCTAAACGAGCTGGACTTCTACATGATATTGGTAAATCTGTGGATCATGAAATGGAAGGTTCGCATATTTCAATCGGTGTGGATTTATGCCGGAAGTATAAAGAATCTCCAATTGTTATTAATGCCGTTGAGTCTCATCATGGTGATGTAGAACCGGAATCGCTGATTGCATGTATTGTACAGGCAGCGGATACAATTTCGGCTGCAAGACCAGGTGCCAGACGGGAAACATTAGAAACATACACAACAAGATTAACCCAGTTAGAAACAATTGCAAATAGTTTTAATGGTGTTGATAAGTCTTTTGCTATTCAGGCAGGTAGAGAGATTCGTGTTATCGTAGTTCCAGAGCAGGTCGGCGATGCGGATATGGTTATTTTGGCTCGTGATATTGCTAAACAGATCGAGAGTGAATTAGAATATCCAGGACAGATTAAGGTAAGCTTAATTCGAGAGTCTCGTGCGACTGATGTTGCGAAGTAGGAAACATGCATTGGATCATTGAAGCATGAAACTGAATGTATTCCGTCATGATACCGCTAAGGTATCATGGCGGTTTTTTTCTATTATTAATACTTGCAAATTGGCTATGATTATATTACTATAAGAAAAGTTGAAATATAGAAGCAGAAAATGTAAATATAATAACTAAGGATGGTGAAATAATGGCATTAACATTATCAAACAAAGCAAAAGCTGTAAAACCTTCATCTACTTTGGCGATTACAGCAAAGGCAAAGGAATTAAAGGCAAAGGGAATTGACGTAGTTGGCTTTGGGGCTGGTGAACCGGATTTTAATACACCGGATAATATTAATAACGCAGCAATTCAAGCGATTCGTGATGGCTTTACAAAATATACTCCGGCTTCCGGTATTATGGAATTAAAGGAAGCAATTAGTCAGAAATTTAAGACCTTTAATCATTTGAATTATACACCGGAACAGATTGTAATCAGCAATGGTGGTAAACATTCTTTAATTAATGTTTTTTCTGCTATTTTGAATCCGGGGGATGAAGTAATGATTCCTGCACCATATTGGTTAAGTTACCCGGAGATGGTGAAACTACAGGATGGTATTCCGGTAGCAGTTACAACGAAAAAGGAAAATGGTTATAAAGTTACTGTGGAGGAGTTAGAGGCAGCTTTTACGGATAAAACTAAGGCACTTGTGTTGAATTCTCCATGTAATCCAACAGGTATGTTATATACAAAAGGTGAACTGGAAGCAATTGCAGCATTTGTTGTTGAAAAAGACATTTATGTTGTAGCTGATGAAATGTATGAATATTTAACCTATGATGATGCAGAACATATTAGTATTGGTAGTTTGAATGATGAGATTTATGCACGAACCATCACAGTAAGTGGTGTGTCTAAGAGCTATGCCATGACCGGATGGAGAATCGGCTATACCGGATCTTCTTTGGAAATTGCAAAATTGATGAGTAGTGTTCAAAGTCACAGTGCTTCCAATCCAAATTCCATTGCACAGAAAGCAACGGTAGAAGCAATTAATGGGCCACAGGAAACCATTCAATATATGAAAGAACGTTTTGATGAACGCCGAAAGTACATGGTAGAGCGAATTGCCAAGATGCCATATATTTCCTGTGTAGAACCAAAGGGAGCATTTTATGTATTTATTGATGTTTCTGAAGCTGTTGCCATGAAGTATAAGGGAGAAGTGGTTGGAAGTTCTGCAAAATTAGCAGATATTATGATTAATGATTTCAATGTGGCTTTAATCCCATGTGAGGATTTTGGCATTGAGAATCATATTCGATTATCCTATGCAATATCTCTCGAAAATATTGAAAAGGGCTTGGACCGTTTAGAAGCATTCTTGAATTCGTTAGAGGTATAGGGATAGTAAGGATTTATGGCAAAGTATAAAAAATTGGGAGAAACGCTGGTTTACAAGAGTAAATTGGTGGAATTGTATGAAGATCATTTGGAATTGCCGGATGGAAGACAGGTGGTTTATGACTTATTGAAGCATTCCGGTGGAGCTGCAGTGTTGCCTGTTGATGAAGAAGGCAGGCTGGTACTGATTCGTCAATATCGAAATTCTGTAGATCAGGAGGTGTATGAGATACCTGCCGGATTACGGGAACCAGAAGATCATACTGGTGAAATATGTGCCAGGAGAGAACTGGAGGAAGAGACGGGGTATCACGCAGAACATCTGGAATTCATCGCACAGGCATATGGAATTATTGGTTTTAGTAATGAGAAAACCGATATTTATCTGGCTGAGCATCTGGTACGTTGTGAACGCCATTTGGATCCAGATGAGAATATTGAAATCTATCGTTTTTCTCTGAAGGAAGCTTTGGAAATGATTCAAAGAAAAGAGATTATTGATGCTAAAACCATAATAGCTATTCTGTATTATCATATGAAACAGCAGGAAGAGGAATAGTTAGTAAAAGACAGACAAAAGGGAGAATAGCGAAACGTAAGCTTGAATATTTCTTTGTTTTCCAGCATATATAGTATAAAGTCGGACATGACTCCGGCTTTTTCTATTATATGAATATAGGGTTCTGACCGGTTGAGTGTGAACAGATTTGGTACAGTCGGCAGGAGTGGGGGATAATATGAAAAGAATGAAAGTGTCCTGGCTGATTTTAAGTGGCTTTATCGGGATTGTTTTGGGAACATTATTTGCCAATATTATGGAACGGATAGCTCCGGAATCTTTAGCAGTATTTGCTATTGATCAGTATTCTATATCAAATTGGATATTGGAAGAAAGAGACACGTTGGGATGGTTTTTAGTGCGAAAACGAGGGGGGCAGATGCTTGGTATTCTTTTGCTTGGATTTTTCTGCAATTCTGTTTTTCTTTCGTTTGTTTTTACAGGTTTTGGTGGATTTATATGGGGATTGTTTTTATCCTTGGAAACGATGCGGTTAGGAATTCAGGGATTATTCTTGGCAATTGCCTGCTTTTTCCCACAAGGCTTATGTTATGTGTTGGCGATTTGGTTGTTTTTGACCGGAAAAGAACAGTTGAAACAACCCAATGGAATTACCATACAATCTGTGGGAATAGGATTTTTGCTCCCTATTGGTGCAGTAATTATAGGTGTTTTGTCGGAAATTTGGATTTCGCCGGAATTAATATACTGGATTTTGCAAAAATAGTAGGAAAAACAGGGGTAAATGCAAATTTATATTTGATTTTACATTAATTTCTAATTATAATAGGCTTTGTATCGACATATTTTGAAAGGAAATGTTGAATGAGGGAAGAGATTGAACGCTTTGAGAACTATTTAAGCACAGTCAAACGCGCCAGCAAGAATACAGTAGCTGCTTATATTAGGGACTTAGTAAAATTGGAAAATTTCATGAATGAACATGGAAAGAAGTGCATGGAGGAAATTACAGCAACCAATCTGACAACCTACGTGCTTTATTTGGAGCGCCAAGGCTTATCAACTGCTACTATATCCAGAAGCATTGCATCCATTCGGGCATTTTTTATGTATATGTTACGGCAGGGGCGGATTGCGCAAGACCCATCTGAACAGTTAAAACCGCCAAAGGTTGAAAAGAAAGTACCGGAAACATTGACGATTGAGGAAGTGAACCTATTGTTGGAACAGCCTTCCGGTGATTCGCCAAAGGAATTGCGAGATAAGGCAATGCTGGAATTGCTATATGCCACAGGAATTCGGGTATCCGAATTAATTGCTTTGAAGATGACAGATGTTAATTTGAATTTGAACTATATCTGTTGTAAAGTTGGTGAAAAGGAACGGATTATACCGTTTGAAACTGCAGCAAAGACAGCATTGGTTCGGTATATTCAATCCGCACGTGGCAATATGTGTGGAAATACGGACTATCTGTTTACGAATTGTCAGGGAACACCTATGACTCGTCAGGGCTTTTGGAAAATTATTAAGCATTATGCAGCAATGGCAGGGATTCATAAGGATATTACACCGCATATGATACGTCATTCTTTTGCTGCCCATTTGGTTAACAATGGAGCTGATTTGAAAGCTGTTCAGGAAATGTTAGGGCATTCGGATATTTCAACCACTCAGATATATATGAAAAAAAGTGCGGTACGTTTAAAAGAAGTATATGACCAGGCACATCCAAGGGCCAGGTATTCATGATTTGATAAAGGAAATAGTTATGATTGAAACCAGAAAATTATCCAATGGGATAAGAACGGTAATCGAAACAGTGCCCAATGTACGTTCTGTTGCATTGGGCATTTATGTTGAAGCCGGTTCTGCCTATGAGAATGAAATGAATAACGGAATTGCACATATGATTGAACATATGATGTTTAAGGGTACCAGCAATCGGACAGCAAGGGAGATTGCTATGGAAACTGCATTATTGGGAGATGATATGAATGCATATACTGCAAAGGAACTAACCTGTTATTATGCCAGGGTGTTAGACGAGCATTTGCCGGCAATGGCAGAAATATTAGGTGATATGTTTACTCATTCCTTGTTTGATGAAGGTGATTTGGAAAAAGAAAAAGGCATTATTCTGGATGAAATAGATATGTATGAAGATTCACCGGAGGATATGGTGCAGGAACAACTTCAAAAACTGGTGTGGAGGAATCATCCTTTGGGATATATTATTTCAGGAACGGAAGAAAATGTTAAGGCGATAACCAGAGCAGAACTTTTGGATTTCTGGCATAAGCATTATGTTGCAGAACGGATGATAATTTCAGTTGCAGGTAATGTAAATACCGAGAATGTTTGTGATTTATTGGAACAACATTTTGGTGGGATTCCAAAAGGAGAAAAAAGAAAAGAAATTCCGGAACCTATTTACCATCCTGCAAAAAAATGGTTCCAGAAGGAAACGGAGCAAGTGCATTTGTGTATTGGGTATCCGGGTGTTTCCCATCTGGATAGGCGAAGCTATACCTTATCTGTTTTGAATAATATTATTGGTGGAAGCTCCAGTTCCCGATTGTTTCAGCAGATTCGGGAAGAATCCGGGCTGTGTTATAGTCTGTATTCCTACGGAAGTTCTTATCGGAATACAGGTATGTTTCAGATATACTGTGGTATGAGCGAAGAGAATCTGGAGGATGTGTATAAGGGAATCTGTTCTTCTATGGCACAGTTTAAGAAGGAAGGTCCAACAAGGGAAGAGGTACAGCAGACTCTGTCCCAGATCCGTTCAGAACTACTTCTTTCCATGGAGAATACCCATAACCGTATGAATAATAATGCCCGTCATATGCTATATATGGAACGGATTGTAACTATGGAAGAAACCTTGGCGGAATTGGAACGGGTAACGATAGAAGATATTATGGATTATATGGAACAGTTTTTCAAAGAGGACCTGCAAAGTATTACTATGATGGGAAATGTAGAAGCAAATAGGGATTTAGAAAGAATTTTTGATTCATTTTAATTAGACACAATTTAGACTTATTTTTGGATTATACTAAGGAACATGAATGATAGAAGGTATTATATAGAAACTGTTAGGAGGAGTAAAAATGCTGCTTGTTGAAGATTTAGTAAAGAATTATGGCAGCCATGAAGCCTTAAAGGGAATCAGTTTCCATTTAGAAGAGGGACAGATTGTAGGATTGTTGGGGCAGAATGGAGCCGGTAAATCTACCACCATGAATATTATTACAGGTTATTTATCAGCTACTTCCGGAACTGTAAAGATACAGGGGATTGATTTACTGGAGCAGCCAAAGAAGGCAAAAAAATTGCTGGGATATCTGCCGGAACAACCACCGTTATATGAAAAAATGACGGTGCGGGAATATCTGCAATTTGTTGGCGAATTAAAAGGATTAAAGAAAAATGAGGCAAAACAGGAAGCTACGGAGGTAATGGAGAAAACCAATCTGTTGGAACGGGAACAAATGTTGATTAAACATTTATCCAAGGGATATAAGCAACGGGTAGGTTTGGCTCAGGCACTGGTAGGAAATCCACCAATATTGATTTTGGATGAACCGATGGTAGGGTTAGACCCAAATCAGATTATAGAAATCAGGGAATTAATTCGTTCTCTTGCCGGTAAGCATACCATTATGATTAGTTCCCATATTTTATCTGAGATTGAAACGATTTGTGACCATATTATTATCTTAGATGAGGGAACAGTTGTGGCTAAGAACGAAACGAAGCGTTTGGAATTAGAACACTCGAATCCAAAGCAGTTGCGACTGGTGGTAAAAGGAAATAAAAAGGAGATTCATAAGATTTTGCGGGAATCTGAACTGGTAAAACGGTATAACCTGGTTTCAGAAGTTGAGCCGGGAGTATACGAATTCCAGGTGGTTTCTGCTAAAGAGGATATCAGAGATGATTTGTTCCTGCTGTTTGCACAAAATCAAATGATTGTATACAGCATTAATGTAGAACAGTTATCCCTGGAGGAAGTATTTATTAAATTAACCGGTAAGGAGGAGGAAGAATGATAGCGATTTATAAACGGGAATTGAAAGCATATTTTACCTCCATGCAGGCATACATATATCTGGCATTATTTGTATGTATAACAGGTGTATTCTTTTCTGTGGCAAACATAGGATACGGATATAATGATTTTGCCAGTTATGTATTGAGTAACTTTTATTATATGATATTTATTTATGCCATTGCTATTCCGATTCTTACCATGCGCCTGTTTGCGGAAGAGAAAAAACATAAGACAGACCAATTGTTACTGACAGCACCGGTATCTGTATGGGAGATAGTATTAGGAAAATTTCTGGCATGTGCAACCATTTTTTTAATAGGATTGGCAATTATTACTGTGTTTCCTATTATAATTGCTGCAAATGGTGAGTTACCAATTGCAAATACGCTTAGCGGATATATTGGTATGATTCTGTTTTCATTTTCTATGATTGCAGTTGGCACCTTGATTTCGGCTTTGACAGAAGAACCGGTAATTGCAGTCATTGTATCGGCAGTTTTTGGTATTCTGACGCTGTTTTCAAAACTGCTTGTTTCTCTGGTGCCGGAGGGGATTGTCCCAACGTTTGTGTTCTGTGGCATCATTATTATTGCAATTACAGTATTGTTTTATTTTGATACAAAGAAACCATTGGTTTCCGCTGTGGCTTTTTTGGCAGGCTGTGGAATTACGGCAGGACTATATTTCTGGAAAAAAGAATGGTTTATGTATGGACTGACTTCCAGTTTGAATTGGCTGTCTTTGGAAAAAAGGTACGAAGAATTCTTAAATGGAATTGTGAATCTTTCTTCGGTTGTTTATTTGTTATCAGTTACTGCAATTTGCCTGTTTATAGCAACTCAGGTAATTGAAAAGAGAAGATGGCGTTAAGGAGGTAGAGATATGAAAATGAATCAACGATTAAAGCTTGGAATTCTGTCTACCTCGTTAATTGTAGGAATTGTGGCAGTATTGGTTGTGTTGAATATTCTAATTGGAAAATGGAATATTTCCTGGGATATGACCCCCAAAGGTATTTATACAGTATCCGAACAGACCAAAAGTATTGTAGGTGGTCTGGAGCAGGATGTACAGTTGTATATTTTGGATTCAGAGGAAGGCTTTCCTTTGGATTATAAGCAGATAATCCGTCAATATGAAAAATGCAGTAATCATATACAGGTCATGTATCGGGATTTGTCAGTCTATCCGAATTTTGCTGCTGAATATACAGATGAAACAGAAATTAATATGGACAGTATTATTGTAGTCTGTGGTGACAAGCATGTGTATCTGGATTCTGCAGATTTTACAGATTTTGTGATAAATGAAGATTATACAGCCTATGATATGTCTTATGAACTGGAAGGGTTGTTGACATCGGCAATTAACACAGTTAATGATGGAGTCACTTCTACTATTTATCAGACGAGTGGACATAATGAATATACACTTTCCAGTGATGTTCAGACACGTTTGATGCGTGATAATTATTCAGTTGCAGATTTGACATTATTAAATGAAGAGATACCGGAGGATGCTGATATTGTATTAATTAATGCACCGACCAATGATTTTTCAGAGGAAGAATGTCAGAAGCTTCGGAACTATCTGAATCAGGGCGGTAATCTTTATTATATTTTAGAAGCAGAATTAGATCTGGATAATTTGGAAAAACTGATAAACGAATATGGAATTGAGATAGCAGAAGGTATTGTATTAGAACAGGATACCAGTATGATTTATGGTGCCGGAACGGAAACGTCAACACCTAGCTACATTATACCCAATATTGAGGATACAGAGATTACTCATGATTTATATGAGTCCGGTATGGCAATGATTGTACCGGTTGCTAAGGGAATAACCTTGAAATCCAAATCCGGTTATACGGTAACAGGCTTATTATCCACCTCAAATTATGCATATTCAAAGGTGAATTTGTATTCGGAATATGTATCCAGAGAAGATGACGATATTTTAGGACCGTTTTATCTGGCAGCTCTGTCAGAAAAAGAAGACGGTGGTAAGATGATTGTGTTGTCTTCTTCCAATGTATTGGCAACAGAAGTGGATGAAGTTGTTTCCGGAAATAACAGTGATTTCTTCTTAAATGGATTAAATTATTTGTTAGGAGATACTGACAAAATATCCATTCGTAGTAAGGCTATCTCTATTAATTATAATGTATATTCCGGAACACAGGTATATGTGATTAGTGGTATTGCAATTATTGGTATTCCTGCATTGTTAGTCATTCTGGGAATCATAATACTTGTGATTCGTAAAAAACGTTCTCAGAATATGAAACAGAAGGAAAGCATGGAGGAACCGGAAATGACAGAGGAACCGGAAATGACAGAAGAACCGGAAGATGAATTAGAATCTTCAGAAAAACCACAAACTTCCGAAGAGGAAGAGAACGTAACAGAAGATACAGAATAAATATCAACAAAGGGAGAGCACCATCAGTGATGATGCTCTCTTTTTGCGTTAATCGGGAACGGTTTGTTTATATATAAATTGATAAATCGTATAAGTCAATAAACCGGTTTGAAGCAGATAGCTAATCATCATTCCCCACATATATCCGGTTAGACCGATCTGGGGAACCAGCCAGAGAATGAAACCAATTCGTATACCAATTCCCATAATGGAAAATAGCAGGTTGAGGGGAGCCTTTCCAATACCATTCATAATGCTTGCCAAACAGGAGGAAAGATAAATAAAAGGACAGAGGAGGGCAAACTGGAATAAAAGTTCACCGGCTGTTGGACTGTCAAATAAAAAATTTCCTGCCCATTTTCCGAACAGTAAAAGAAAAATGGTGCTGACGATGCCAATTATGATACAAAAGCCAATACTCTTTCGAACAATATTGCGAATCGTAATCAGATGCTCGTTCTTATACTCTGATGAGATGGCAGGGAGCAGCATAGTTGCAAGGGAAGAGGTTAAAGTGGTTGGAAACATGATACAAGGTAATACCATGCCGGTTAAGGTTCCATAAAGGATTAACGAGGCATCGCCGTTTTGAAAGTAAAGGTTCAGCATATGTGGAATCAGAATGGCCTCCAGGCTTTGTAAAGCAGTCAGAGAAAGACGATTTGTTGTTAAAGGTATGGCATCTTTCGCTAATTCTTTACGATATAGATTCTTTGGAGAACATTTACCGGTGCATGCAGGTTCTTTTCTTTTGGTATGTATATAACTAAAAATCATCCAAAGACAGGAAAGGATTTCCCCAATTACGACACCATAGACTGCAAAATAGGCCTTTGGCTCACTATGTAGCAGAAAGGTTGCTAACAAATACACTCCGCCGATTTTTGCAGTCTGTTCAATGAACTGACTCCAGGCAGTAACGCCAGATTTTTGAATTCCAATATAATAACCAATCAGACAGCCTTTCATGGATACAAAGGGAAAGGCAAGTGATAGTATTCGAAGACATTCTGCACATTCAGATGAATGAAGAATCTTCAGACTAATCCATTGGGAACCGAAGAATACAAGTGCACTACAAATTAGGGATAAGGTAACGGATATGATACAAGCAGTCCGTAGCAGACAGGAACGGGATGTAGATTCACTAAAGTCAGGTCTTGCAACCTGTCTGGTTAGAGCTGTTTGGATTCCCTGACAACAAAAACTGAATATCACCATGTAAATCGGAAATATCATTTGATAGATACCAAGTTCCCTGGCACCGAATAAGTTGGTTAAGAATATTCTATTATAGAACCCTAAAAAGCGGGAAAGTATTCCTGCTGCAGTGAGAATAAAAGTTCCTTTAATGATGGAGTTCTTGGTAGATGATGTCATAGAACAGCCTCGGATGGTTCTTATTTATCATTATATGGGTTTCTTTGAAAATCATGACAATTATGGATGGGAGTTGATCAATATATGGCTGGAATCTATCTGGATCATGCGGCTACAACAGCAATGCGTTCGGAAGTGTTGGAAGCAATGAAGCCATATTTCACGAAAGAGTTTTATAATCCTTCCAGTATGTACCAGCCCGGTCAGGAGGTAAAAAAGAAGATTGAAGAGGTACGTGCTCAGATTGCCGGAATAATAGGGGCTCAACCGGAGGAAATATATTTTACTTCGGGAGGAACAGAGGCCGATAATTGGGCATTGACAGCCATGGCGAGAACCGGAAAACAAAAGCCCGGCCATATTATTACGTCAACCATTGAACACCATGCAATCGGTCACACCTGTAAGCGATTGGAGCAGATGGGATGTAAAGTAACCTGGCTGCCCGTAGATGGCAGAGGAAGAATTCATATAGAGGATTTGAAAAAACATCTAGACAAAAATACCACTATAATCTCTATCATGTATGCTAATAATGAAATAGGTACGATTCAGCCAATAGATGAAATTGGTGCATTGGCACATCAATATGGGATTCCGTTCCACACGGATGCGGTGCAGGCTTGTGGGCAGATACCGATTAATGTGCAAAAAAGCCGGATAGATTTGCTAAGTGCCAGTGCACACAAATTCCAAGGACCCAAAGGTGTTGGATTCCTGTATGTTCGTAAAGAATTGCCCCTCCACAACCTGTTAGAAGGCGGTGGTCAGGAACGGGGATTGCGGGCTGGTACGGAAAATGTTCCTGGAATCATTGGTATGGGAAAAGCCTTAGAATTAGCAGTAGATTCTCTGGAAGAACGAAGAAAGAGAGAGACTTTTTTACGGGATTTTCTGATTCAGCGCGTAGAACAGGAAATACCATTTGTTAGAATAAATGGACATAGATGGTATCGGGTTCCTAATAATATCAACCTTTCTTTTCGATTTGTAAACAGCGAATCGTTATTAATCCTACTGGACATGGAGGGTATTTGTGCGTCAGGCGGTTCTGCCTGTAATTCCGGTGCTACGGAGCCATCCCATGTCATTCAGGCAATTCGAGTGCCGGATGAATATAGATACGGTGTGATTCGGTTGACGCTGGGTGAAGAAAATACATTAGAAGAAATTAACCGGGTTGTGGATATCTTAAAAATAAAGGTGGAGGAATTACGGAAGGAATCACCGGAGTATGAAGATTATTTAAGAAGGGAAAAGGGATTGTAAAATACTTTCCATAATCATAACCACCGGATACCGGTGGTTATGATTCAAGACCTTTTTGCAGTTTCTAATTTATGGTTCTAATAAAACAAATTCCGGTTTACGGTTCTTGAAAAGGGTATAATATCGAAATCCACAGGAAATCAATAATTGCTCTGCTGCATCAAAGCCATATCCTAAATATTCAGGGGAATGGGCGTCACTTCCAATCGTAATGATTTCTCCACCGAAATCCTTGTACATATTGAGAATATCTTTATGAGGATGAGGGTAACCCAGTCCCTTGTATAGTCCGGCAGTGTTAATTTCAATGCCTTTCCCGTGTTGTATCAGCTCTTTTAATATACCTTCAAAGATATCTGCATAATCCGAAAACTGCCATTTCATGGTTTTATCCGGTCCGTAACGGACCACATAATCCAAATGCCCATATACATCGAAATCCAAAAAATGCTTAATATTATCATAGATGGATTCAAAATATTCCAGATAAGCTTCCTTTTGAGAGCGACCTTCATAGTAGGAAGGATAGTAGGGATCCATACCCCGTACTAAATGAGAGGAACCAATGATAAAGTCAAAGGAGAATTGGTTCGTGTAATCTGTTAACTTGTCTGTAATATGGCTCATTAATCCTAATTCTACACCAGTGCGAATTTCAATTTTGTCATTATAGCTTGTTTTTAACTCTTCCAAAGCTGCCAGATAACGGGCGGTATCTAATTGAAAATCAAGACCATTGGCAGCCTCAATAGGGAAATCAATATCATGATGATCTGTCAAATAAAAATACTGCATTTCTTTGGCAATTGCCTGTTCTATGATTTTGGATAAAGGTGCCTGAGAATCACTGGAAAATTCCGAATGTACATGGCAATCAGCAAGAATCATGGAAAACACCTCCTTTTTATGTCCTTTACAGATTATCATAGTTAAGTCTATTTTTCCAGTCTTGTATGACAGGATTTGTGTAATAAGAAATATAAATTTTGGAAAGAATACACTGAGAATACAGGGAAAATAGGAACAGGTTTTCTCTTTTGCCATCTATTTACCATCTTTTTTTTAAATAGGCTTGAAATTTTTGGACAAAGACTGTATTATATTAGTGTGAATTTCACTGATTAATAACCGCCGAAAGACGGTATATTATAAAAATTAATATTCACTTTACAGGAGGAATTTTCAAATGGCAGTAAAAGTTGCAATCAATGGATTTGGACGTATTGGCCGTCTTGCATTCAGACAGATGTTTGATGCTGAAGGATATGAGGTAGTTGCTATCAACGACTTAACAAAGCCTTCAATGTTAGCTCACTTATTAAAGTATGACTCTTCACAGGGTAAGTATCAGTATGCTGATCAGGTTTCAGCAGATGATGAAGCTGGTACAATCACAGTATGTGGTAAGACCTTAAAGATTTATGCTATGGCTAACGCTGCTGAGCTTCCTTGGGGCGAATTAGACGTAGACGTAGTACTGGAGTGTACAGGTTTCTATGTATCTAAGGCTAAGTCACAGGCTCATATCGATGCAGGTGCTAAGAAGGTTGTTATTTCTGCTCCAGCAGGTAATGACTTAAAGACCATCGTATACAGCGTAAATGAGAATACATTAACAGCAGATGATAAGATTATTTCTGCTGCTTCTTGTACAACCAACTGCTTAGCTCCAATGGCTAAGGCATTGAATGATTACGCTCCAATCCAGTCTGGTATCATGGCTACTATCCATGCATATACAGGTGACCAGATGGTACTTGACGGACCACACAGAAAGGGCGATTTAAGAAGAGCACGTGCTGCTGCTGTTAATATCGTTCCTAACTCAACAGGTGCTGCTAAGGCAATCGGCTTAGTTATCCCTGAGTTAAATGGCAAGTTAATTGGTTCTGCACAGCGTGTACCGGTTCCAACAGGTTCTACTACAATCTTAACAGCAGTTGTTAAGAAGGCTGGCGTAACTAAGGACGAGATCAATGCTGCTATGAAGGCTGCTGCTTCTGAGTCATTCGGTTACAACGAAGAAGAAATCGTATCTTCAGATATCGTTGGTATGAGATATGGTTCATTATTCGATGCTACTCAGACTATGGTTGCTCAGATTTCTGACGACTTATATGAAGTACAGGTAGTTTCATGGTATGACAATGAGAACTCATACACAAGCCAGATGGTTCGTACTATTAAGTACTTTGCTGAATTAGCATAATCCTAATTCGAATATTAATTGACCTTAAGGGTCCGGTCTTCATGGACCGGGCCCTTAAATTGTTATTTGAAAATTCCTTCGGTAGTGCGAACACCGAAGTTGAATAAAATGTTATAAGTGAAAGGAGCATAAATATGCTGAATAAGAAATCCGTAGATGATATTAATGTTAAGGGACAAAAGGTATTAGTTCGTTGTGACTTTAACGTACCTTTGAAGGAAGGAAAGATTACCGATGAAAACCGTCTGGTTGCAGCCCTTCCTACTATTAAGAAGTTAGTTGCTGATGGAGGAAAGATTATTCTTTGCTCACATCTTGGCAAGGTTAAGACAGAAGAAGACAAGCAGACAAAGACTCTTGCACCTGTTGCTGTTCGTTTGTCAGAGTTATTAGGTCAGGAAGTTAAGTTTGTTCCAAGTCCTGTTGTTGTAGATGATACAGTTAAGGCTGCTGTTGATGCAATGAAGGATGGAGAAATTATCTTATTAGAGAATACTCGTTTCAGACCGGAAGAGACTAAGAATGGTGAAGCATTTAGCAAGGATTTAGCAAGTCTTTGCGATGTATTTGTAAATGATGCATTCGGTACAGCTCACAGAGCACACTGCTCAAATGTTGGTGTTGCTTCATTAGTTGACACAGCAGTAGTTGGTTACTTAATGCAGAAGGAAATTGATTTCTTAGGTAACGCTGTTGAGAATCCTGTAAGACCATTTGTTGCTATTCTGGGTGGTGCAAAGGTTGCAGATAAGTTAAATGTTATTTCAAACCTGTTAGAGAAGTGCGATACCTTAATCATTGGTGGTGGTATGGCTTACACCTTCTTAAAGGCAAAGGGATATGAAATCGGTAAGTCTTTAGTAGATGATACAAAGATTGATTACTGTAAGGAAATGATGGAGAAGGCTGAAAAGCTTGGAAAGAAGTTATTACTTCCTGTAGACTCTGTTATGATTGATGAATTCCCGAATCCAATCGATGCTCCGGTTGATATTACTGTATTTGATGCAGACAAAATGTCAGCAGATAAGGAAGCTTGTGATATCGGACCTAAGACAATTGCTCTTTATTCTGAGGCTGTTAAGACAGCAAAGACAGTTGTTTGGAATGGACCTATGGGTGTATTTGAAAATCCTACTTTAGCAACCGGTACAAAGGCAGTTGCTGCAGCTTTAGCTGAAACAGATGCTACAACCATTATCGGTGGTGGTGATTCAGCGGCAGCCGTTAACATCTTAGGTTATGGTCCAAAGATGAGTCATATTTCTACAGGTGGCGGTGCTTCTCTTGAATTCTTAGAGGGTAAAGAATTACCTGGTGTTGCAGCAGCAAACGATAAATAAGGAAAGTGCATTTGCATACGGATTACAAATGCTATGAATTCTGTAAATTAAGGAGATAAAATATGTCTAGAAAGAAGATTATTGCCGGTAACTGGAAGATGAACAAGACTCCAAGCGAGGCAGTTGCATTAGTCAATGAATTAAAGGATTTGGTAAAAAATGATGAAGTAGATGTTGTATATTGCGTACCTGCAATCGATATTGTACCTGTAGTAGAGGCTACAAAGGGCAGTAATGTTGCAGTTGGTGCTGAGAACATGTACTTTGAGGAAAGCGGTGCTTATACCGGTGAAGTATCTGCTGCAATGTTAGTAGATGCAGGCGTAAAGTACGTTATTATTGGTCATTCAGAGCGTCGTGACTACTTTAAGGAAGATGATGTGTTATTAAATAAGAAGGTTAAGAAGGCATTTGAGGCAGGTATTACTCCAATTCTTTGCTGTGGCGAATCCTTAGAGCAGAGAGAACTTGGTGTTACTATGGACTGGATTCGTCTTCAGATTAAGTCTGATTTGGCTGGTATTACAGCAGACCAGGTTAAGCAGCTTGTTATTGCTTATGAGCCTATCTGGGCTATCGGTACCGGTAAGACAGCTACATCTGATCAGGCACAGGAAGTATGTAAGGGTATTCGTGACTTAATCGCTGAGATGTATGACGCTGCAACAGCAGAGGCTGTACGTATCCAGTATGGTGGATCTATGAATGCCGGTAACGCTGCTGAGTTACTTGCTAAGCCGGATATTGATGGTGGATTAATTGGTGGTGCATCATTAAAAGCTGACTTTGGCAAGATTGTTAACTACAATAAGTAATTATACAAAAGAATGTGATTTTCCCGCTGTTTCCTGGTTTTGGAACAGCGGGATTTTTACGTTGATAAGGTATAGAATACTTTTGCTTGAATGCTGACTTTGATTATGCTAATATAAGTACGGTGAAAAAGATATAATGAATATAAAACATTCAAAGGAGATATTAAAATGAGCAAAAAACCGGTTGTGTTAATGGTACTTGATGGTTATGGATTAAATGACAAGGTGGAGGGCAATGCCATTGCCCAGGCAAATACACCTGTCATGGATAAATTAATGAAGGAATGTCCTTTTGTAAAGGGAAATGCTTCCGGTCTGGCAGTTGGACTTCCGGACGGTCAGATGGGTAATTCCGAGGTTGGACACTTGAATATAGGTGCCGGACGTATTGTATATCAGGAGTTAACCCGCATTACCAAGTCTATCAATGACGGGGATTTCTTTGAAAATGAAGAATTATTACGTGCAGTTGAGAACGTGAAAAAGAATAATTCTGATTTGCACTTATGGGGCTTGTTATCTGATGGCGGTGTACACAGCCACAATACCCATTTATATGGTTTGTTAGAGCTTTGTAAGAAACAGGGAATTGAAAATGTATATGTTCATCCATTTTTAGATGGACGTGACACTCCACCGGCATCCGGTAAGGATTTTGTTGCAGAATTAGAAGATAAGATGAAGGAAATTGGTGTTGGTAAGATTGCTTCGCTTTCAGGTCGTTATTATGCAATGGACCGGGATAACCGTTGGGAACGTGTAGAAAAGGCTTATGCTTCTTTAGTATATGGGGAAGGAGAAAAAGCAACCGATGCAGTACAGGCTATGGCAGACTCTTATGCAAATGATGTTACGGATGAATTCGTATTGCCGACTGTCATCGTGGATGAAACAGGAAAACCATTATCCCTTGTAAAGCCAAATGATTCCGTTATCTTCTTTAACTTCCGTCCGGACCGGGCAAGAGAAATTACCCGTTCCTTCTGTGACAAGGAATTTGTCGGATTTGAACGTAAGAATGGTTTTATCCCGCTTACCTATGTTTGCTTTACTGATTATGATGAGACAATTGAGAATAAATATGTTGCATTTAAGAAAGAATCTGTAACCAATACTTTTGGTGAATACTTGGCAGCTTGCGGAAAGACACAGCTTCGTCTTGCTGAGACAGAAAAATATGCACATGTTACGTTCTTCTTCAATGGTGGTGTAGAGGAACCAAATAAGGATGAAAGTCGTACTTTGGTAAAATCACCGGCAGTTGCCACTTATGATTTACAGCCGGAAATGAGTGCACCAGAGGTAGGTGTAAACTTAGTCGATGCCATTAAGTCTGATAAATATGATGTTATTATTATCAATTTTGCAAACCCAGACATGGTTGGACATACCGGTGTCATTCCGGCAGCCATTAAGGCTGTTGAACGAGTAGACCAGTGTGTCGGTGCAACAGTGGACGCAGTGAAAGAAGTAGGCGGTGTGTTATTTATTTGCGCAGACCATGGGAATGCGGAAAAGATGATTGATTATGAGACAGGTGCACCACATACTGCTCATACCACGAATCCGGTTCCGTTCATTTTAGTGAATTATGATGATGGTTATACCTTACGGGAAGGCGGATGTCTGGCTGATATTGCTCCAACCTTACTGGAGATTATGGAATTACCACAGCCAAAGGAAATGACCGGAAAATCATTATTGATTAAAAAATAAATTATACAATTCTATAATGTATGAATAAACTTCCTTCTGCACATACTTATAAATAAAGTTTTGTGCAGGAGGATTTTTTTATGCGTGAAGTTAAAATTATTGATGTCCATGCCAGAGAAATATTGGATTCCAGAGGTAATCCTACCGTAGAGGTAGATGTAGAAATTGATGGAGGTATCGTTGGGAGAGCGCAGGTTCCGTCCGGTGCTTCTACCGGTGAACACGAAGCCTTGGAGCTTAGAGACGGAGAAAAACGATATCTGGGTCAGGGAGTTCAAAATGCAGTTACAAATGTGAATACCCGGATTGCAGACCGAATTATCGGACAAAATGTTTTTCATCAGGCAGAAATTGACCGAATTATGTTAGAGGCAGATGGAACAGAAAACAAGTCTAAATATGGTGCGAATGCCATTCTGGGTGTATCCTTAGCGGTTGCTAAGGCGGCGGCAACTGCCCTTAAAATGCCTCTTTATCGTTACATTGGAGGAGTGAATGCCAGAACCTTACCGGTACCAATGATGAATATATTAAATGGTGGAAAACATGCAGATAATACTGTTGATTTACAAGAGTTTATGATTGCACCTATTGGAGCGGATTCTGTAAAACATGCAATGCAGATGGCATGTGAAATCTATCATACATTAAAAAAGATTCTGAAAAACAGAGGATTGTCTACAGCAGTTGGGGATGAAGGTGGATTTGCACCGGATTTGCCAAGCTCTCAGGCAGTTTTGGATTTGATTGTAGAAGCTATTACAGAATCCGGTTATCGACCTGGGGAAGATGTTAAGATTGCCATTGATGCAGCAGCATCTGAGTTATATATGGATACACAGGATTTGTACTATTTTCCCGGGGAAAGCAAAATGTCCGGTAAAGAAGTTTATCGAAATGCAGAGGAAATGGTTCAATACTATGAAGATTTGGTTGCAAAGTACCCAATTTTTTCTTTGGAAGACGGTTTGAACGAAAATGATGTCAGAGGATGGAAGCTGTTAACCTACCGCTTGGGAGATAAAATACAATTGGTGGGAGATGATTTGTTTGTGACGAATACTGACCGGCTCGCCATGGGTATTGAAGCCAAGATTGGAAATTCTATATTAATTAAATACAATCAGATTGGAACCTTAACGGAAACATTAAATGCCATTCATATGGCAGCCAGAGCCGGTTATACCACTGTCATTTCTCATCGTTCCGGTGAAACAGAGGACAGTTTTATTGCAGATTTGGCAGTTGCAGTCAATGCCGGACAGATTAAAACAGGGGCTCCATGCCGGTCTGACCGGACGGCAAAATATAACCAGTTATTACGGATAGAAGAAGAATTGGGAAAGGTTTCTATTTATCGATAGAGAGCAGATGGATTGGAACTATTTCTGACATTGTAATAACATGGTAAAAAAGGGTTGAATTTCGTAGACCTCTGTGTTAAAATCAACAACAGTTGAGTTTTTTTTGGAACGGAGGTGTCAATTATGAAACTTGCACTTACAATTGTATTTTTGTTAGTAGCTGTAATTATGGCAGTTTTAGTATTATCACAAGAAGGAAAGTCTAATGGTCTTTCAAGTTCTATCGGCGGTGGAACTGAGACTTATTGGAGTAAGAATAAAGGCCGCTCAAAGGAATCAAAATTAGCATTATTTACAACCATTCTTGCAATTTTATTCTTTGTTATTGCGCTGGTCTTGAGTTTGGGTATTTTCTAGAAGATAAAAGCTGTCGTGTAAACGGCAGCTTTTATTTTGTAGCAAAAGCCCGACAAGCGGCATTGTGCTTGCACGAGTGTCTGATTGCAGAGTTGGAGGAAATATGGACGAACAGTATTTAGAACGAAAGAAGAAAGTGAAGGATGTCATTTATAGTCCTGAGTACAAGCCTTTAAAGTATAAAGAGTTAGCTTATCTGTTTCAATTGAAGGAGGAAGACAAACCAATTTTATCTCAGATATTGAATGAACTGACTTCAGAAGGTTTTATTATGAAAACCCCACGTGGGAAGTATCAAAAATTAGATAATGGTTTGATTTGTGGTACATTCACGGGGAATAACCGAGGCTTTGGTTTCGTAACAGTGGAGGGAGAAACCGAGGATTATTTTATACCGGAAAAGCAATGTAATGGTGCCTTGCATATGGATACGGTTTTAATGCGTATCACCAATATGTCTACGGAAGGTGGCAGACGGAAAGAAGGAGAAATTGTGAAAATAGTTTCTCATGGCATTAAAGAGCTGGTTGGTACCTTTGATCCGGGAAAGGGCTTTGGCTTTGTGATACCGGATAATGTAAAATTCAATCAGGATATCTTTATTCCTAAGGCACTGACAAAAGGTGCTGTAAGGGGTCATAAGGTTTTAGTACAGATAACAGACTATGGCGGAAAGAATCGTAAACCCGAGGGACGCATTACAGAGATTCTTGGACATATCAATGATCCGGCTACCGATGTTCTATCCATTGTACGGGCATATGAGCTTCCGGTAGAATTCAGTGACATGGAGCTTCGTCAGGCTGAACGAATTTCGGAAAGTGTCGATACAAAGGATATGGCTGGAAGAAAGGATTTACGAGAATGGCAGACAGTAACTATCGATGGTGAAGATGCCAAGGATTTGGATGATGCTATTACAATTACAAAAAAGGAAACCGGATATGAATTAGGGGTACATATTGCAGATGTATCCCACTATGTTACAGAACATTCACCACTGGATGAAGAAGCATTAAAACGAGGCACCAGTGTCTATCTGGTAGATCGGGTAATTCCAATGCTTCCACACAAGTTGTCCAATGGTATTTGTTCGTTGAATCAAGGAGTTGACCGCCTGGCTTTAAGCTGTATTATGCAGATTGATGAGAATGGTAAAGTATTGAGTCATGAAATTGCAGAAACTGTCATACGTGTGGACCGCAGAATGTCATATACCAATGTCAATCAAATATTAGAACAACAGGACAGTGCAGTTATGCAGGAGTATGAGGAATTCTTGCCTATGTTCTATACCATGAAGGAACTGGCGGATATTTTACGCAAGCGTAGGGATAAACGAGGCTCCATTGATTTTGATTTCCCGGAATCTAAGATTATTCTGGATGAAAAAGGTTTCCCGGTTGAGATTAAACCTTATGAACGACTGTCGGCAAACAAAATAATTGAAGACTTTATGCTGATTGCAAACGAAACAGTTGCAGAGGATTATTTCTGGCAGGAGATACCGTTTGTGTATCGTACCCACGAATCACCGGACCCGGAAAAAATACAGAAATTAAGTGTATTGATATCTAATTTTGGATATTATTTTAAGGCAAATCCGGATAATCTGCACCCAAAAGAATTTCAGAAGCTTCTGGCAAGTATTGAGGGTTCCCCGGAGGAGGCAATGATTAGCCGATTGACACTCCGTTCCATGAAGCAGGCAAGATACGGAACGGTCTGTACCGGACATTTTGGACTGTCAACCCAGTATTACTGTCATTTTACTTCACCGATTCGTCGATATCCGGATTTACAGATACACCGGATTATTAAGGAGAATCTCCACGGAGGTTTCAATGAAAAACGATATAAGCATTATGAAAAGCTTTTGCCGAAGGTGACAGAGGACTGTTCAAAACTTGAAAGACGGGCAGAAGAAGCGGAACGGGAAGTAGAAAAATTGAAAAAGGTGCAGTATATGTCTAAGCGAATTGGTGAGTGCTTTGATGGTGTTATTTCCGGAGTCAATGCATGGGGGATGTTCGTGGAATTGCCGAATACCGTAGAAGGCTTGGTACATGTGACAAATATGCTGGATGATTACTACTACTATGATGAAGAAAAATATGCTATGATAGGAGCAGACTCTGGGAAAAGCTACACTCTGGGTCAGAAGGTACGTGTTATGGTAAAGGACACAGACCGAATATTAAAAACCATAGATTTTGTTCTGGCAGAGGAAGCAGAATCCGAAGAACCGGAACTTATATAACATCTTGATAATAAATACATTTGGCAATAACATATGGGAGGATTAAAATGGCAAAGGAAAAGGGAAGCCGTTTGATTGCAAACAACAAAAAAGCATATTATGATTATTTTATTGAAGATACCTATGAGGCCGGAATCGCTTTGGCGGGAACAGAAGTCAAATCCCTGCGTTTAGGACATTGTAGCATCAAGGAATCTTTTATTGGCATTGATAATGGTGAAATGTACATTTATCATATGCATATCAGTCCTTATGAGAAAGGAAATATTTTTAATAAAGACCCATTGCGAACCAGAAAACTGTTGCTTCACAAATCAGAAATCAACAAACTGATGGGTCAGTCAAAGGAAAAGGGTTATACCATTGTTCCCTTGAAAGTGTATTTTAAGGATAGTCTGGTGAAGGTGGAAATCGGTCTTGCCAGAGGTAAAAAGCTTTATGACAAGCGACAGGATATTGCAAAGAAAGACCAAAAACGGGAAGCAGAAAAAGAATTTAAAATTCGGAATCTGCAGTAGAAGGAGGAATGTTTTGTGAGTCAGGCAAAGGTAGACCAGCGAAAAAAGAAGAAAAAAACAAAGCAGCAGATTCAAAGAAGAAAAAGCATTCAAAATATGCTTTGGATTCTGGCAGGCTGTATTATATTCGGAGGTGCACTGGGTTTCTTTCTTGGTAAGTATTGGCTGTACCCAAACTATCAGGAACAAATCGGTTATGAGGAAGAAGTGAACGCTGATAATGATGGGGAATTGTTGCAGGAAATTAACCGTCAGATGGAAGAAGAGGAATAAAATTCAAATTGACAAATAGTAGCTTTCAGCATACTATGATAGTAGAAATCGTCTGATTACCATACAATCAATCAGGGGTTGTACTGGTTTCGACGGGGGTTTTGAAATTATGGAAGCCATTCATGGACCAGGGCCATGTAAAAACTTGGAAATCTAAATATAAACGCAGACGAAAAATTTGCATTAGCTGCCTAATCGCAGCAGTCGGCCTTGAGTCTCCCGTAGCTTGAGATCACCGGCTTCATCCATGCGGGGCACTCGATTGCTTAAGCTTTGCGGCACTCGAAGATTTATGAAGCTACTGAAGCTGACAGCCCGTTCGTAGGCAGTCGGCTGAGGGAATGAATGTATGCGGACTGTAATGGGAGAAACTGTAATGGAAGGGCCTTCGGACGCGGGTTCGATTCCCGCCAGCTCCATATCTTGTGGTAGGGAGGAACCCAGCGAAGCTGGGAGGATGCCTTATCACCTACGCAAATGCCCATCCGAACTTGTTCGGATTTAGATGCGTTTGCCACAAAGGTTGAACTTTGGATATTTATATGCTAAAATACAAGAAAAAATAAAGGTACGAGGATTACTTATGAAAAGAATATTAAAGAAATTAACAGTAGCTATTGCTTTAACCGGTTTAATGCTTTGTATGACCGCATGCGGAAAGAAGGATGTTGTAAAGGATGATTTATATACATATCTGACAGAAATGTCATCCGTGCAGGAATTGCAGAAGACAGCAATTAATGAATATAATTCTTATGTTTCCGCAACAGATGCAGATTCTCAACAATTGCTTGATGCATTGAATAATTCCATTATTCCAACTTATGAGGATTATATTACAAAAATCAATGCAATCACACCTGAGACGGTGGAAGTACAAGCACTCCAAACTACTTGTGGGGATGCAGCCAAAAAGCAGTTAGAAGCATTACAGAAGGTTGCAGAAGCAATTGAAGCATGTGATTCCGATATGTTGAACGATGCAGACAAATTGATTACAGAAGCAGAAGCTGCTTTTGATGATTATGAGGGACAGATTGAAGCTTTGGCTTCAGAGCATGAGATTACATTAGTGCAGGAAAGCTCTGATACCGGAGCAGTAAGTGATACATCTGAGGATACAGTTTCAGAATAGTGGTTGTTTAGACAGAAGACATAGGGTGTTCAGACCGAGCGTTTGTAACACCCTTTTTCTATAAGAATCCATCAGAAAGGAGGAGGCTTATGAGTGATAATATGGAAGAATTGCAATATGATTCTTCAGAAGAGGAATGCAAGGTTGGGGAATTTCAATTTGAAAACCTTCGGGATGCACAGGAAGCATTGCGGGAGCAACGAAATATTAACGCATTAAAAGAAAAAATTGATTTTACGAAAACCAAGGATATGCTGGAATTGTATCAACGGCTGGTTGAAAAAAAGGCGTTTAAAACACCGGTTGGATATCAATTTCTAGGAGAATTCAGAGAGTATTTAGCAGATGAATTGAAACTGGATGATTCAGAACTACCTTATGTGTACATTGAGAATAGGAAAGGTATGTCACGGGCACAGCAGGAGCAATTGGAGTTTTTACAGACAGAGAATCAAAAGTTAGAACGTTCCAGACATAAGTCTCTGATTTTGATTGGGGTTTTGATCTTTATGATTGTTTCTATGTTTATCATTACGGTGCTGAATCCTAATGTTGGATATATTAATACAGAGAATAAGATTTTAAATCGTTATGCCGGTTGGGAAGAAGAATTAACACAACGGGAAGCCAGAATCCGGGAACGGGAAAGGGAATTGGAAATCACAAATGAGGAATAGATTTCACAGTTTTTACATATTCCTTTGCTATAGTCATAGCTAGAAAGAAAACCATTGGGGGTATTACACATGGATAAGATTAAAATTTTAGTGGTTGATGATGAAAGCAGAATGCGGAAACTGGTAAAAGACTTTTTGATTCATAAGGATTTTCAGGTGGTAGAAGCCGGAGACGGCGAAGAAGCAATCGACATTTTTTTCGCCAATAAAGATATTTCTCTGGTGATTCTGGATGTAATGATGCCCAAAATGGATGGGTGGCAGGTGTGTAAAGAGATTCGTCAGTATTCTAAGATTCCTATTATTATGTTGACAGCAAAATCAGATGAAAGAGATGAACTTCTGGGTTATGAACTTGGTGTGGATGAGTATATTACTAAGCCATTTAGTCCGAAAATACTTGTAGCACGCGTGGAGGCAGTCTTGCGAAGAACCAACAATCTTCAGACGGATTCTGTTTTAAAGGCCGGTGGTATTGAAATGGATGTCAATGCTCATATGGTTAAAATTGATGGAGAAGCAATTGAACTGAGTTATAAGGAATTTGAATTGTTACATTATTTTGTCGTGAATGAAGGAGTTGCTTTGTCCAGAGAAAAGATTCTAAATAATGTGTGGAATTATGATTATTTTGGGGATGCCAGAACGATAGATACCCATGTAAAGAAATTACGAAGCAAGATGAAAGATAAGGGTGAATATATAAAAACTATCTGGGGAATGGGTTATAAGTTTGAGGTATCAAAATGAAACGTTCTGTACAGTTTAAACTCACTATTGTTTCTATTTCTTTTATAGCACTTATTATAGCTGCCAGTTGGATGCTCTATCATCGAGGATCTTTTTTCTGGTTTGAGGCAAAAGCAGAGGATAACTTGGAAAGTCTGTATTATCAGGTAGATGCATTATTTGCAAATTCAGATTGGACAGATGAAGAACTCAAAGTTGGATTTGCCGGGCTGAATAATCCGGATAATGCAATTATAGTTGTAAGTGATGGGTTTGGTAAAATATATACGACAACCAATGAAAAAGGTATGATGTTTGATAGCTTGAATTCTATGACAAAGCTGATACAAAATCCGAATTTCCATATGGACGATAAGCCATATATTATAGAAGAGCATCAGGATGACAGAATGAAGAATGGTTATTTTGACTTGATTGGTTATTTGAGTAATGGATACATGATTGTTATACGTACATCTATGGATTCCATTAACAGTAGTGCTAAATTTACGAATCGTATTTTTCTATATTTCAGCATATCAATATTGGTGCTGGCGGCTATTGTTATTTCCTGCATTAGTCGTTATTTTACAAAACCAATCCACGACATGGCAGTAGTGGCAAAACGAATGTCCAATCTGGATTTTGACGCCAGAGTGGCTGTGCGAACAAAGGATGAGATAGGTGAACTGGGCGAAAGCATGAATCGCTTATCTACAAAATTAGAAACAACGATTTCCGAATTGAAAACAGCCAATAATGAGCTTCATCATGATATCGAAAACAAGATTCAAATTGATGAAATGCGGAAAGAGTTTCTGTCTCATGTTTCCCACGAATTGAAAACACCAATTGCATTAATTCAGGGATATGCGGAAGGGTTAAAAGAAAGCATTAATGACGACCCGGAAAGTCAGGAATTCTATTGTGATGTTATTATAGATGAAGCAAATAAAATGAATAACATGGTAAAGAAGCTGTTATCCTTAAATGAATTGGAATTTGGGCAAAGTCAGGTTCAGGTAAGCCGTTTTGATATTGTGGAATTAATTCGTAATATATGTCAGGCTTCGGATATATTGATAGAAGAAACAGAAGCAGTTTTGGAGATTCAAATTCAAGGTCCTCTTTATGTATGGGCAGATGAATTTCTGATTGAAGAGGTGGTAAGCAACTATATATCAAATGCTATTCATTATGTGACACCGGGAGGAAGAATAGAAGTACGAGCTATCCCATTGGAAAAAGAAGTGCAAATAGTTGTATATAATACCGGTCATCCGATTCCGGAGGAAGAATTAGATAAACTCTGGATAAAGTTCTACAAAGTAGATAAGGCCAGAACCAGAGAATATGGGGGAAGTGGTATTGGCCTTTCCGTTGTTGCTGCGGCGATGGAGGCACATGACAAAGCATATGGTGTCCGAAATGTACAGGATGGGGTAGAATTTTATTTTAACCTTGACACCGATATTTCTTGATGATATGAGGGAAACGTGTTAAAATTATTATATTATCAGTTGGAGGTGTACTCGTGAGAAAAATGTGGTGTCTGCTGCTGGTTTTGGCTCTGTCATTGACTCTTACTGGTTGCGGAACGGATTTGACAGAAGAAGAAAATCAGATTATAGCAGAATATATAGCAGATTTATTATTGAAGTACGATGCTAATTATGAAAGCCAATATGCAGATGATACAGAATCTGAGGAAATAGTGAATGACACGGAAGTAACTACAGAAGCCGACACAGAGGAGAGTTCTACAGAGGAACCATCTTCCGAAGATGTGACAGAGGAGACTACAGTAACTGTATCAACAGAATCCGAGGATATTTCGGACGGTATGGAGGGAAATAATCCGGAAAGTGGGGACGCGTCAATCCCCCCCTCTGACAGCGGCGATATCCTTGATATTGCCGAGATAGTTGGAATTGATGGTGTTTCAATTGTTTATAATCATTGTATGTTTCTGGACCGATATCCGTCTTTGGATCAGGATGGTGCATTTATCTATCTGGAATCAGACCCCGGTTATAAGCTTGTGGTTCTGAAATTTGATATAGAGAATCATACATCTCAGGATGTAATGGTTGATTTGCTGGATACGGAAATCAGTTATAAACTGGTTCTGAATGGAAGTAAGGCAGCAAAACCGATGTTAACTATTTTAATGGATGATTTGGGAACTTTTAAAAGTGCGATTCCTGCGAATAGTGAACAGTCAGCTGTCCTGGTATTTCAGATGTCAGAAAGTTTGATTGATAAAATAGATTCTTTAGTGGTTCGAGTAGCATACAGAGAGGAAGAATATACGATTTTTATACAATAGGGAGGCGTTATAGTGGAAACAAGTATTTTATTGGAAAGTGGAACAAATGAATTAGAAGTTTTGGAATTCGCAGTGGGTGGTAACTTTTATGGTATCAATGTTGCCAAAGTGAAAGAAATTCTAACCATGCAGCCAATTACTCCCATACCCAATTCACATCCTTGCATAGAAGGAATGTTTATGCCAAGAGGTGAAATTATTACGGTTATGAATCTGTTTGCTATTTTGGGATTTGAGTATGAATCAAATCCTGCAACAGACATGCTGATAATTACGAATTTTAATAATCTACATATTGGCTTTCATGTGGAGCAGGTATTAGGAATTCATCGGGTATCATGGAAGGAGATTGTGAAACCGGATGTAACCATTAATACAAACGGTTCCGGTATGGCGACCGGTATTATTAAAAGAGGCGAGAAACTGATTTTAATTCTGGATTTTGAACGGATTGTTGAGGATATTTGTCCCGAGACCAGTCTTAGAATGTCTGAAATCGATGAACTGGGTGAGCGGAAGAGAAGTGATGTTCCAATCCTTGTTGCAGAAGATTCGCCGATGTTGTCTGCTATGATTCGGGATGCGTTAGAGCGGGCAGGATATACGAACTTAACTATAAAAGCAAATGGTCAGGAAGCTTGGGACACCATCTGTACCTTAAAGAAAAATAATGGTCTTCAATATGGAGTAAAACTGTTAATTACGGATATTGAAATGCCAATTATGGACGGACATCGTTTGCTTCGTCTGGTACGAGAAGATGATATATTAAAAAACATACCTGTGGTTGTATTTTCTTCTCTTATTAACGAAGATATGAAGCGAAAAGGAGAGATGCTTGGTGCAAATGCCCAGGTATCAAAACCGGAAATCGGAAATCTGGTTCAGATTATTGATGATTTGGTTGGTTATAATAAATAATAGCATAAAAATACATCTGCTGATTTAGCAGATGTATTTTTATGTCTCATATGTAAGTGTTCTAAACTAGTCTAACGGGAAACCTCCGGTTACTTCATCATTGAATACATAATATGCCATGTTTTCTTCTGGTTTAATGTACAACTTTAATGATTTTAATTCCGTTGCTTTGTTTCCGTTTTCAACCCAGATATGTTTTGCTTTAGCAATGATTTCTTTTTCATCCAACTGTTTTCCCTGAAATTCCATATACATCGATGCCTTCATATTATCCCTCCTTTATGATACAGCGTCAATAAACATATTTATATTATAATATTTCTGTGTGAAATGCAACTTGTTTTTTGTTAGTGCTTATTGTATAGTTAACAAGAGAGTGTTCATAAAGAGGGTGAATAAATGGACGAGAATTATTTGGATCAATTATTAAAAGAAGTGGAAACACAGAATACATCAGGTTTTGATATAGACCAGTCTTTAAAGCAGGAATTCGTTAGTGCCCCAGAGGTCGAAGAACAACCTGAGATGGAATTAGAGCAGACTTTGAATGCAGATGCAGAGCATATTAAAGATGTTGCATTGTCTGATTCAGAGATTCCGGTTGAAGAAATATCAGATTTGGATGCATTAGATGATTTAGCAGACCTGGATATGAATGCTATGGATTTTGATGATATTGATTTTGATGATATTGATGTAACCAGCATGAATGCAAATCCAACCTCCTTTCAGAAGGAGTTGGAGAATTTAGATGATTTAAAAATTGATGAAGCATATTTGGATGAGACTGACGATCAGGCATTTGAACAGGAATTCCAACGCATGAAAGAAGAGGGTTCCAAGTTAGAACAGGATGATGTTGCAGATATAAATCAAGAATCAGAAGATTCACAGACGGATGATTCATTTGATGTTGATGCTTTATTGCAGGAGGTATTTGGCGATGATATTGAACCTTCGACGGATACGCCACCGGGAGCTGCTGAAGAAACGGTTTTGCAGTCGGATACTATAGAATCAGAAGCACAACCGGAGATACCGGATATGACAGATTCAGAAATACAAACTGAGATGTCCGACACAACCGAAGCAGATACACAATCAGACAGTCAGTCAAGTGGTGCAGGCATGGATGACATGGAAGATTTATTTGCCATGCTGGGTATTGAAGGTGGAAGTGCTGTTTCACAGCCAATCCCGGAAACAGATGCGATTCCGGATTTTGAAATTCCGGAAGAACTTGCAGATTTGGAAGACATACAAGACTCAAAGAAAAAGAAAAAAAGTTTCATGGATATTCTGTTCGGTGAGGAGGAAGATGATGCATTAACACCGGAACAGGAAGCAGAACTGGCAAAAGAAAAAGAAGAAAAACGTAAGGCAAAGCTGGAAAAGAAAGAACAACAAAAAGCAGAAAAAGCCAAGGCGGATGCAAAAAAGAAAAGTGAAAAAGCCAATAAGTCTGCACAGGTAGCAGCTAAAAAGGCGGCCAGAAAAGCAGCCGATGAGAAAGCTTTGGCAGAGGATGGTCCGGAGAAGAAGTTAAATAAGCCGTTATCAGTTATTATCCTGTTGTTTTTCTTAGCTATAGGTGGTTTTGTGATTGTAGGAACGAATATTTTTGATTATACGCTGGTGGTTTCAAAGGCTACAAATTATTTTGAACGTCAGAAGTACGGCATGGCATATCGTGAAATTCTTGGCGTAGATGTAAAAGAAAAAGACCAGCCGTTAGAGGACAAGATATATACTGTTATGTATGTTGAACGGCAATATGAAGCATATGAGAATTACGTCAAAATGAATCGACCGGACTTGGCATTAGATGCGCTGCTACAAGGGTTAGGAAAATACGATTATTACTATGCAGATGCAGTAGAACTGGGAATTGAAGATGATTTTAACACAGCACAGGCAAAAATCGTAGATGCCTTGAGCTCTGTTTACCAGTTGGATTTGCAGGAAGCATATCGAATGCTTTTGTTGGATAAGGAAGAATATACCCAACAGATTCAAAGCATTACCGAGACTATGAGTTTTTCTACTGTAGAAGAATAATACAATACGAGGATGTGACAGAATGATAGCAATAATTGATTATGATGCAGGTAACATTAAAAGTGTTGAAAAAGCTATGAATTACCTGGGCGAAGAAGCCAGAATCACAAGAGACAGAGATTTAATTCTGAATAGTGATAAAGTAATCCTGCCGGGTGTTGGAAGCTTTGGAGATGCTATGAGTAAGATTCGGGAATATCAATTGGTAAATACAATTTATGACGTAGTTGATAAGGGAACGCCTTTTCTGGGTATCTGTCTTGGATTGCAGCTGTTGTTTCAAACCAGTGAAGAAAGTCCCGGAGTTACCGGTCTTGGTCTTTTGGAAGGGAAAATTGTGCGGATTCCGGATGCACCCGGAATTAAGATTCCACATATTGGTTGGAATTCTCTTACATATCGTCCGGAGGCAACTTTATATCAGGGACTTGAAGACAATCCATATGTCTATTTTGTGCACTCCTATTATCTGCAGGCTGCCCATGAAGAAGATGTAGCGGCAACGACAGAATATGTTACTCATATTCATGCCTCTGTAGAGCGTGATAATTTATTTGCATGTCAGTTCCATCCGGAAAAAAGTGGCAGCGTTGGATTACAGATATTGAAGAATTTCATTCGGATAGGGGAGGCGGATTAAATGCATACAAAACGAATTATTCCATGTCTGGATGTAAATAATGGACGGGTCGTAAAAGGGGTCAATTTTGTGAATCTTCAGGATGCAGGTGACCCGGTGGAAATTGCGGCTGCATATGATAAGGCAGGAGCAGATGAACTGGTATTCTTGGATATTACAGCATCATCTGATTCCAGAAATATAGTGGTGGATATGGTGCGCAGAGTGGCAGAAACTGTATTCATTCCATTTACGGTAGGTGGTGGTATTCGAACCGTAGAAGATTTTAAAGTGATTCTGCGGGAGGGAGCTGATAAGGTTTCCATTAATTCGTCAGCAATTGAGAATCCACGGTTAATTTCAGATGCTGCCGATAAGTTTGGAAGTCAGTGTGTTGTGGTTGCCATCGATGCACGGCGAAGAACGGATGGTTCCGGCTGGAATATCTATAAAAATGGCGGTCGTATTGATATGGGCATGGATGCCATTGAATGGGCGAGAAAAGCGGAATCATTAGGAGCCGGCGAAATTCTTCTTACCAGTATGGATTGTGATGGTACAAAGGCTGGTTATGATATTGAGTTGACGCGGTTGATTTCGGAACAGGTAAAAATACCTGTGATTGCTTCCGGTGGTGCCGGAACAAAAGAACATTTTTATGATGCATTAACAGTTGGTAAAGCAGATGCGGCTTTGGCTGCCTCGTTATTTCATTATAAGGAATTGGAAATAGTGGAAGTTAAGCAGTATCTTCAGGAACGTGGCTTGGCAATGCGTCTGTAAGAAGGGTTGATAAATGAGCGAGATACAATTGAGATATAACGAGTTGGATGTAGAGACCTATCTGTATTTGAGAGCAGGTGTTCACTGGAAAGTGTTACAGAAAGAACAGGCAGAGCTTGCATTGAAGAATAGTCTCTGTATTGTGACGGCTTATGTGGATGGTGAATGTGTAGGTATGGGACGTTTAGTGGGAGATGAAGCAGTCATTTGTTATGTGCAGGATTTGATTGTTCTTCCTAAAGTGCAAAATCTTGGAATTGGTTCCCGTATTTTGACTGCATTGAAAACACATGTGGAAGAACTTCGGATGGAACATACGGAAATGATGTTATGTCTGATGTGTGCCAAAGGACGGGAAGATTTTTATAAAAAACATGGATTTCAGGCAAGACCAACAGAAACACTGGGTCCGGGAATGATACAGTATCTTAATTGATGAAAGAATTACATTTTTACTATAAATTTTATTTTGAATATGCTATAATTCCCCTATGTGTGAGTATTGTTTTGAATGAATAAATTCTTACATAAGATTAGAAGAAGAACGAGGAAACAAGATGGCGGAACAGATTTCACAAGAAACAAAACGGAGGAAGCGGATTAATCGCATGAAGCAGATATTACTGGTGCTTGCAGTAATCCTGATATTAAGTTCTGTAATTTTGAATATTGTGTTGCTGATTCGCGTCATTCAGTTAAATCAGCTCATACACCAATTATATGGGCTGCAAATGCTGATGCCCTTGTTGTAATGATATATAAGGAGGACTCTATGGGATTTTTTAAGGATTTTAAGAATGATATGAAGCAGGCTGTCAATGAATTGATTCCCGGAAATGAGGAAATGGTCAGTGAGTATGACGATGAAGATATGGTCAATACTTTAGAAGAGGTTCCAGAGGAAGAAGCATTTGTTAATACGCTTGACGAAAGTGTGGAAAAAACGGAAGCATCTGAAATTATAGATGAAGATATTGAAGATGTGGATTTGTCAGACATAGAAGACTTTGAGATGGATGAAGAGGATTATTCGGATTCTTCTTCGAATGAAGGGTTTGTTGATACGCTTACGGATATCAATCAAACGGATGCAGTTCAGGCTGATATGAATCAGACGGATTCCGTAAGTGAAAAAAGTGATATGGATTCCTTAGCAGACCTTTTGTCAGGGGCTGTTACGATAGAAGAACTGGCAAAAATGGAACCGAATGTAGAATCTAATATAGAGCCGAATGAAGAACCGAATATAGAACCGGAAATGACTTCAGAAACTACAGCAGAATATATAGTGGAAGGCGAAGGTCCTGAGGTTGAAGTTCCGGAGGTTGAAGAGTCAATCCATCAGCAGGAAGAACCGGTAGAAGAAGATGCAATGAAAGCGCAGGAGGTAGCACCTATGTCAGAGGATAAAATAATCGAAATTACTTCTATGAAAGATACAGAGGTTGACACTCAGAACGTAAAGGAAGAGGCTTCTGTTTCTGTAGAGGAGGTTAGTGATAGTACAACTTATATAAGTAAGGGAACAAGAATTGAGGGTAATTTGTTTACAGATGGTTCGGTAGATGTGATTGGTACTGTAGAAGGTGATGTAAGCTGTTATGGCAAGCTGGTGGTCAGCGGATTGATTAATGGTAAAGTAAATGCCAGTGAAATTTATGCAAATGCAGCGAAAATCAATGGTGAAATAGTCAGTGCCGGCAGCGTAAAGATTGGTGTTGGTTCTGTCGTCGTAGGAAATGTAGAGGCTCAATCAGCAGTAGTTGCAGGAGCTGTCAATGGTGATTTGGATGTTAAAGGACCGGTTATTGTAGATTCTACGGCAGTTATTATGGGCAATATCAAATCACGTTCCGTACAGATTAATAATGGTGCTGTGATTGAAGGCTTTTGTTCTCAGTGTTATTCCGATATTGATGTTAAGAGCTTTTTCGCATAAAGGAGTAGAACGATGGAAGAAAAACGTATATTACTGAAACTAAGTGGTGAAGCTTTGGCGGGTGAAAAGAAAACCGGATTCGATGAACAGACGGTTATGGAGGTCGCAAGACAAGTAAAACTGGCATTGGAAGCCGGAAAAGAAATTGCAGTTGTCATTGGCGGTGGTAACTTCTGGAGAGGCAGAACCAGTGAACATATGGACCGGGTAAAAGCGGACCAGATTGGTATACTGGCAACGGTTATGAATTGTATTTATGTAGCAGAGATGTTTCGGGTTGCCGGTATGAAGACGATGATTATGACACCTTTTGAGTGTGGTAATATGACAAAATTGTTCCGTAAGGATGATGCAATGGAAGCACTGAAGACTGGAACAATTGTATTTTTTGCTGGTGGTACCGGACATCCGTATTTTTCCACAGATATGTCAACTGTTTTGATGGCAATTGAAATTGAAGCAGATGTAATCCTATCAGGAAAAGCCATTGATGGCGTCTATGATTCTGACCCTAAGGTGAACCCAAATGCAAAAAAATACGATTCTATGGAAATGAAGGATATTGTAGATCAAAAGCTTGGAGTCATTGATCTTGCTTCAGCAGTGCTGGCAATGGAGAATCATATGCCAATGAAATTATTTGGCTTAAACGGAGAAAACAGTATTGTAAATGCTATGACAGGTACTTTTACCGGCACTTACATTCATGCATAGTAGAATTCAATCTAGGAGGAAAAAAATATGTTAAAGCAGTATGAAGAAAAGATGGATAAATCCTTGGATAGTTTGTTAAATGAGTTTTCCAGTATTCGGGCAGGACGTGCGAATCCTCATGTACTGGATAAGATTCGTGTAGATTATTATGGTCAGCCGACCCCATTACAACAGGTGGCAAACATTTCCGTTCCGGAACCAAGAACATTAATGATTCAGCCTTGGGAGGCTTCCTTAATTAAGGAGATTGAAAAGGCAATTATGTGTTCAGATTTGGGAATTACTCCAAATAATGATGGTAAAGCAATTCGTTTGAATTTCCCGGAATTAACAGAGGACAGACGTAAAGAAATGGCAAAAGACGTGAAGAAGAAGGGCGAGAATTCTAAGGTTGCCATTCGTAATATTCGCCGGGATGCCAATGATGTCTTTAAGAAGCAGAATAAGGCAAGTGAGATTTCGGATGATGAATTAAAGGATTTAGAAGATAAGGTACAGAAACTGACGGACAAGTTTATTGATAAAATTGACAAGGCAGTCGATGAGAAAACAAAAGAAATTATGACTGTATAAGATTTATTTAGAATTGCTTCTGAATACATTTTTCTATGAATATGATAGAAGGGATGGATTCATATGGATGTAAGCAATTGAGTGAGGAAAACCTTATGGAAAAAGAGCTAAATGGAGATATTTTGAACATTCCACAACATATTGCTATCATTCTGGATGGAAACGGAAGATGGGCGAAGAAGCGTGGAATGCCAAGAAATTACGGACATATGCAAGGTGCAAAAAATGTGGAGCAGATATGCCAGGATGCTTATGATTTAGGAGTGAAATATCTGACGGTGTATGCATTTTCAACTGAGAACTGGAAGCGTTCCGTGGAGGAAGTTTCCGGTATTATGAATATTTTGCGGCAATATCTGAACTCATTTAAGACGCACATTAAGCGGGATAAGTTGACTGTGCGGGTAATCGGCGACCGCACACGGCTGGCAGATGATATTAACCAGTTAATTGATGAACTTTGGGAATTGAGCAAAGATAATCAGGGACTGACATTAACCATTGCCTTGAACTATGGTAGTAGAGATGAGATAACACGTGCGGTACGACGAATTGCAACAGATACAAAAGAAGGACGAATAAGTCCGGATGCCATTGATGAAGCAATGATTTCATCTTATTTGGATACAGAATTTATGCCGGACCCGGATTTATTGATACGAACAAGCGGTGAATTGCGTTTATCTAATTATTTGTTATGGCAGCTTGCATATACGGAATTTTATTTTACAGATGTCTGTTGGCCGGATTTTGATAAGGAAGAATTGATAAAGGCAATACATTACTTTAACGGAAGGGATAGACGATATGGCGGAGTCAAATAACCAAAAGAATGAAAAAACAAAGAGTTTTCTGGTGCGTCTTGCCAGTACGGTTGTCTTGATAGCCTTTTGCGGAGGTGCTCTTTATTTTGGAGGTTGGATACTGGCTTTATTACTGCTGTTCATTTCTGTCTGTGGTGTCTTTGAATTACTGCGTGTATTTGGCATCCATAAATCTGCCATGGCGGTTACCACATACATTTTTGTCGGTATTTATGATGTATTATTGATTTTTGATTGGGGTGGACTGATTTTTCCTGCATTTATCCTGTTCTTGTTGGTATTATTGACAATTTATGTCTTTAAGTTTCCAAAGTATGAGATTAAACATATGATTAGCAGCTTCTTTTCATTTTTTTATGTAGCTGTATGTTTAGGATATATTTATCAAATGAGATGTATGGAGCAGGGATTCTGGCTTGCAGTTTTAATTCTAATCTGTTCCTGCGGTAACGACATGTCTGCATACCTGGTGGGTATTCTGATTGGAAAGCATAAAATGTTTCCAAACCTAAGTCCGAAAAAGAGTGTGGAAGGCTTTATTGGTGGCATTTGTGGTGCAGCACTCATTGGCTTTGGCTATGGGTTTATTTTTGAAAAATTTGCTGCGTATGGGGATTTTAATTATCCGGTGTTGTTCGCTATCATTTGTGGTTTGGGAGCGTTGCCGGCAGTAGTCGGCGATTTGGCAGCTTCCGGAATTAAGCGGAATTATGGCATTAAGGATTATAGTCATTTAATACCGGGACATGGCGGAATATTAGACCGGTTTGACAGTATGATTTTTACTGCACCAATCGTGTATTATCTTGTTACGTTTTTACTTCATACGTATATTTAGGAGGTAGCACATTGAAAAAGATAGGAATTCTAGGTTCAACCGGTTCCATTGGAACCCAGACCTTAGAGGTAGTTCGGAATTATAGAGAAGATTTGGAAGTGACAGCTTTAGCAGCTGGAAACAATATACAATTATTAGAACAGCAGATTCGGGAATTTCGTCCTAGATTGGTAGCAGTATGGAAAGAGGAAAATGCGGCTAAACTAAGGACAATGATAGCCGACCTTGATATTAAGGTGGTTTCTGGTATGGATGGGCTGTTAGAGGTGGCTGTACAGAACGAAAGTGACATTCTGGTTACGGCCATTGTTGGTATGATAGGAATACAACCTACAATTGCTGCAATTCAGGCAGGAAAGGACATTGCACTGGCAAATAAGGAAACATTGGTTACTGCAGGACACATTATTATGCCAATGGCAAAGCAGTATCATGTAGATATTTTGCCGGTTGACAGTGAACATTCAGCTATTTTTCAATGCTTGAATGGGGAGAACCCAAAACAGATTGATAAAGTTCTTTTAACTGCTTCCGGCGGTCCGTTTCGTGGTAAAGACCGTAAGTTTTTGGAGCAGGTAACCGTTCGTGATGCATTGAAACATCCGAATTGGAGTATGGGACGCAAGATCACCATTGATTCTGCTTCCATGGTGAATAAAGGCTTGGAAGTGATGGAAGCCAAATGGCTGTTTAACGTGGATATTGATGATGTTGAGGTAGTGGTACAGCCACAAAGTGTGATTCATTCAATGGTGCAATTTCAAGACGGTGCTGTTATGGCACAGCTTGGTACACCGGATATGAAGTTACCAATTCAGTATGCATTGTTTTATCCGAATCGACGGTTTCTTTCAGGGAAAAGATTGGATTTTGCTGAATTGACTTCTATTGATTTTGCAAAACCGGATTTGGAAGTGTTTGAAGGGCTTGCTTTGGCATATCAGGTAGGCAGGGAAGGCGGTAGTCTGCCGACGGTTTTCAATGCGGCCAACGAATATGCAGTAGCACAATTTTTAAATGAAAAGATTAGATTCTTAGATATTTATGATATGATTCGGGAATGTGTAAATGCACATAAGAAAATAGAGAATCCATCCGTAGAAGAAATACTGGCTGCGGAACAGTGGACTTATGAATATATTGAGAGCAGGTGGAATCTTGAACGTTGTCGTTAATATACTGGTGATTATTCTGGTATTTGGAATCATTATTATGATTCATGAACTGGGACATTTTTTGATGTGTAAGTGGACGGGAATCGGTGTTTCGGAATTTTCTGTTGGTATGGGTCCATGTATATACAAAAAGCAACGGGGTGAAACCCAGTATTCCATTCGTTGTCTGCCAATCGGAGGCTATTGTATGATGTTGGGTGACGATGAAGAAGATTGTAAGGATGAACGGGCGTTTTCCAATAAGCCAATCTGGTCACGGATTGCTGTTATTGCGGCGGGGCCGATCTTTAATTTTCTGTTAGCTTTCGTAGCATCCATGATTCTAATTGGCATGGCTGGGTATTTGACAGGTGAAGTGAATTATGTACAGGAGGGTTCCGGAGCAGAAGCAGCCGGACTTCAGGAGGGCGATGTCATAACTCATATTAATGGAAGCAGGGTATATGACTTTCGGGAAGTGACAATGTATATGCAGTTTTATTCCTCTGATGAACCTATACAGCTTCAGATTCTGCGTGATGGTGAAAAAATGGAGCTTTCTGTAACACCCCAATATAATGAAGAACGGGGACAATATATCATGGGAATTGATGGTGGTTATCAACCGGAAGGCGATTATTTAATCCGCACGAAGGCGAATTTTCTCACGAACATTAAGTACAGTGCACTAGAAGTACGATACTGGATAAAAACCACATTTGTAGGCTTAAAGCAACTTGTTACCGGGCGTGTAGGTGTAAATCAGGTGTCCGGTGTGGTTGGTGTAGCGGATATGATGAACAGCACCATGAATAAGGCACAGGAAACCGGTGGATGGTTTAATGTGGTTTTAAATGTAATTTACTTTATCATTCTTATCAGCGCGAATCTGGGTGTTATGAATTTATTGCCGTTTCCGGCACTGGATGGAGGAAGGTTGCTGTTCTTACTGGTAGAATTAGTAACAAGAAAGCCCATTCCTAAGGAAAAGGAAGCTTTCGTGCATGCCGTTGGATTTGTTATTTTGTTTATTGTTATGATTCTGGTAACATTTAAGGATATTCGAAATCTGTTTATTCGGTAGTTGGATATTTGTATTTGTTGGATAAAGGAGACAAGATAGAAATGGAGAAAACAATGTATCGAAATCAAACAAAGGTCATTCATATTGGTAATCAGGTGATTGGTGGAGGAAATCCTATCTTAATTCAATCCATGACGAATACAAAGACAGAAGATATTGCAGCAACAGTTGCACAAATTCGTGGACTGGAGGATGCAGGTTGTCAGATTATTCGATGTACTGCCAATAATGAGGCGGCAGCCAAAGCCATTGGTGAAATTAAGAAGCAGATTCATATTCCGATTGTGGCGGATATACATTTTGATTATCGTTTAGCGATTCTTGCGATGGAAAGCGGTGCTGATAAAATCCGTATTAACCCAGGGAATATCGGTGGTTTGGAACGGGTAAAAGCGGTCGTAGACGTGGCAAAGGAACGGAAAATTCCTATTCGTGTAGGTGTAAACAGTGGTTCTTTGGAAAAAGAACTGGTTGAAAAATATCACGGAGTCACTGCTGAAGGTATTGTGGAAAGTGCATTGGATAAGGTGCATATGATTGAAGAGCTGGGCTATGACCAGATGGTGATTAGCATTAAATCTTCGGATGTCATGATGTGTGTAAGAGCACATGAATTAATAGCACCTCAGACGCCTTATCCGTTACACGTAGGCATTACAGAGGCAGGAACGCTGCTTCGTGGAAATATTAAGTCTTCCGTAGGACTGGGAATTATTTTGAATCAGGGCATTGGTGATACCATTCGTGTATCACTGACTGGTGATCCAATCAATGAAATTGTTACGGCAAAGCAGATATTAAAAACGCTGAATCTGCGTAGTGGTGGAATTGAAGTAGTATCCTGTCCAACCTGTGGCAGAACTTCGATTGATTTAATCGGATTGGCAAATCAAGTTGAGAATTTAGTTGCTGATTATGAACATTTGAATATAAAAGTAGCTGTCATGGGATGTATTGTTAATGGACCGGGAGAAGCCAGAGAAGCTGACCTGGGGATTGCAGGTGGCAATGGTGAAGGTCTGTTAATGAAAAAAGGTGAGATTATTCGTAAAATGCCGGAACAGGAATTGTTAGGTGCATTAAAACAGGAACTTGATTGTTGGGAACAATGATAAAAGGAGAATTGTGCAAGACGCGAAAACAGGATAGGTAAGTTGTGTTGGAGCACAAATAAGGAGAAGCGAAATGGAAGATGGAAAAATCAGCATACTGAATTTATTTCAGTCCTATCGTCCTTCGAAAATACTTCAAGAATATTTTGAAGATGTGTACATTGATAAGGTTCGTTTTAGCAGACGTTCAAAGGTATTACATATTTTTGTGGTTTCCGGTCATTTAATACATCAGCAATATGTACAGCAATTAGAATATGAATTGTTGCCGTTTGCAAGAAGTGCAGTAGGCGGTGCAAAATGTGTAGATATTCAGATGGAATATCGGTTATCAGAACGATATCAATTAAAGGACATTTATGAAGAATATGCAGATAGTCTGTTATATGAAATAAAATATGAAGATCCAATAAATTATTTGCTAGTGAAAGATGAGGCATGGGTGGTAAATGACAATGTAATTACCATTCCCATGCCTGATTCGGATTTGGCAAAATGTCGTTTTAGTGAAATTCAGGGATTTTTAACGGAACTATTCAGAAATCGGTTTCAACTGGATATTCAGGTAGGCTTTAACTATAAGGAAGAAGATAAGGAAGCCCTGCGTGAGGCACACGAAAAGCGTCTGCAACAGGAACGGGAACAGCATCAGAAACAGTTAGAGCAGCTTCGGGCAATGGAACTGGCACAGCATGAAAGAGAACAGTATACCGGAGAAGATGCTTCTAAGGATAGTAAGAATAAGGATATAAAAGCCAAAGATGGTAATAACAAAGATGGAAAAATCAAGGTAGCAAAGACCGTTTCCAACACACCAAAGATGGAAAACTCCCAAAGAGCAAATGGGAAAAATGTCTCTAATGGTAAAGATAATGCAGGTGGCTTCCGCCGTTCTGCGTTAAATTCATCTAAGGACCCGGATGTATTCTATGGACGAAATTGCGAGGGAGAAATTATCCCAATTTCAGATATTCAAGGAGAATTGGGAGAGGTTGTTGTTCATGGACAGATTATTAAATTAGAAACCAGAGAAATTCGAAATAATAAGACCATAGTTACCTTTCATATTACTGATTTTACGGATACCATTAGTGGTAAAGTTTTTTTATCCAATGACGATTTGGAATTGTTTTTGGATATGTTTAAGAGTGGTGGCTTTTACCGAATTAAGGGTATTGTATCCTTTGATACCTTTGCCAATGATGTAACCATTGGTTCGATTGTAGGTATCAAAAAAGGAAGTGATTTTCGTGTGGCACGAACTGACGAGTCTTTGGAAAAACGTGTGGAACTGCATATGCACACCGTTATGAGCGATAAGGATAGTGTAGTAGACATTGCCAAGATTATTAAACGTGCAAAGGCATGGGGACATAAAGGAATTGCCATTACCGACCATGGTGTTGTACAGGCATTCCCAATTGCAAATCATGTTTTGGATTCGGGTGATGATTTTAAAATCATTTATGGCGTAGAGGGATATTTTGTAGATGATTTAAAAAGTCTGATTATTCGTTCTAAAGGACAGACATTTTGGGATACTTTTGTAGTATTTGACATCGAAACTACCGGAAAAAATGCAAAGTTTCATAAGATTACGGAAATTGGCGCGGTAAAAATAGAGCAAGGAAGAATTGTAGACCGGTACTCTCAGTTGGTAAACCCGGAACGCCCAATTCCATATAATATTACCCGATTAACAGGGATTACAGATGAGATGGTGGCAAATCAGCCAAATATTGAAACGGTACTGCCACAATTCTTAGATTTTTGCGGTGATGCAGTGGTTGTAGCACATAATGCCTCTTTTGATACAGGTTTTATCGCAAATGAAGCTAGAAAACAGGGATTGGAGTTTTCCAATACTATATTGGATACCTTAGGTCTGGCACATATTCTGCTGCCCCATCTTGGAAAGTTTACGTTAGACCGTTTGGTAAAGGAACTAAAAATTGTACTGGAAAATCATCACCGGGCAGTAGATGATGCGGAAGCAACTGCAGAAATGTTCTTGAAATTCGTTCATATGCTGATGGAACGGGATGTAGAGAATCTGGATCAGTTAAATGCATTAGCGGCAGGTTCCCCGGACAATATTAAGAAATCCCGTCGATATCATGGAATTATATTGGCTAAAAATGAAGTGGGCAGAGTGAATCTATACCGCTTAATATCCATGTCTCATTTGGAGTATTTTAATCGACGTCCTCTGATGCCGAAAAGTATGATTAACAAATATCGAGAGGGCTTGATTATTGGTTCTGCCTGTGAAGCAGGAGAATTATATCAGGCGTTATTAAATGGTGCAGACGATGGTGAGATAACCAGAATTGTGGACTTTTATGATTATTTGGAAATTCAGCCGTTAGGCAATAATATGTTCATGATAGAGGATGATAACTATCCTATAGAATCGGTAGAAGATTTAATGGAATACAATCGAAAGATTGTACAATTAGGGGAAGAGTTTCATAAGCCGGTGGCTGCGACCTGTGATGTGCATTTTCTGGATCCTGAGGATTCTATTTACCGTGCAATCATTCAGGCATCCGAAGGATTTAAGGATGTAGAAAACCAGAGTCCGTTGTACTTTAGAACCACGGATGAGATGTTAAAGGAGTTTGAATACTTAGGTGCAGATAAGGCACGAGAAGTTGTAATTACCAATACCAATCGAATTGCGGATATGATTGAATATATTAAGCCGGTACGACCGGATAAATGTCCGCCGATTATTGAGAATTCTGATGAAACTTTGACACAGATATGTTATGACAGAGCCCATGAAATATATGGACCGGATTTGCCTACGGTGGTTGTTGAACGGTTGGAACGGGAATTAAATTCTATTATATCCAATGGGTTTGCAGTTCTTTATATCATTGCACAGAAGCTGGTATGGGATTCGAATGACCATGGTTATCTGGTTGGCTCCAGAGGTTCTGTTGGTTCTTCCTTTGTAGCAACCATGGCAGGTATTACAGAGGTAAATCCACTTTCGCCACACTATATCTGTCCGGAGTGTCATTTTGTTGACTTTGATTCGCCGGAAGTATTAGCGTTTTCCGGCAATTCCGGTTGTGATATGCCGGACCGGGACTGCCCGAAATGCGGACACAAGCTGCTAAAGGAAGGACATGATATTCCTTTTGAAACCTTCTTAGGATTCAAAGGAGATAAAGAGCCGGATATTGATTTGAATTTCTCAGGTGAATATCAGGCAAATGCCCACCAATATACGGAAGAATTATTTACCAAGGGACATGCGTTCCGTGCCGGTACGATTGGTACCATCGCAGATAAGACGGCTTATGGTATGGCGATGAAGTTTTTTGAAGAACGAAAAATTAAGAAACGGAGCTGTGAGATTGAACGGTTATCCGTTGGTTGTACCGGGGTGAAACGTACCACCGGACAGCATCCGGGTGGTATGATTGTACTGCCAAAGCATGAGGAAATCTATTCCTTTACACCAATCCAGCATCCGGCAAATGACCAGAATACGCCAATTATTACGACCCATTTTGAATATCATTCCATTGACCATAACTTGTTGAAGCTGGATATTCTGGGCCATGATGATCCGACTATGATTCGACGGTTAGAGGATTTGACTGGTGTGGATTGTAAGACGATTCCGCTGGATGATAAGCAGGTTATGTCCTTATTTAGCAGTACGGAAGCACTGGGAATAACACCGGAGGATATTGGTGGTGTGCCACTTGGCTCACTGGGAATTCCGGAATTTGGAACGGAATTTGCCATGCAGATGTTAATTGATACGAAACCTACCATGTTCTCTGATTTGGTACGAATTGCCGGACTGGCACATGGTACAGATGTATGGCTTGGAAATGCTCAGGAATTAATTAAATCCGGAAAAGCTGTCATATCTACTGCAATTTGTTGCCGAGATGATATTATGGTGTATCTGATTCATAAGGGCATGGATAAAGGCTTGTCCTTTACCATAATGGAAAGTGTGAGAAAAGGAAAAGGTCTGAAGCCGGAATGGGAAGAAGAAATGCTTGCCCATGATGTGCCGGACTGGTATATCTGGTCTTGTAAAAAGATTAAATACATGTTCCCGAAGGCTCATGCAGCAGCGTATGTTATGATGGCTTGGCGGATTGCCTGGTATAAAATCAATTATCCATTGGAGTATTATGCGGCATTTTTCAGTATACGTGCAGATGCTTTTAACTATGAAACCATGTGCTTAGGGCGGTCTAAGCTGGAATATCACATGGAGGAAATTCGAAAGTCAACGGATAAAACCAATAAAGACTTGGATAGTTTAAAGGATATGAAGCTGGTTTTGGAAATGTATGCCAGAGGATTTGAATTCCTTCCGATTGATATCTATCGTGCGGATGCAGAACGGTTTCAGATTATGGATGGAAAAATAATGCCGGCGCTTTGCAGTATTGAAGGTCTGGGCGGTAAAGCAGCGACACAGGTTCAGGAGGCAGCAAAAGAAGCGTTAAAGGCAGGTGGTTTTTCCTCTAAGGATAATCTGCGTGAAATGGCTAAAATCGGAAAGTCCACAATTGAGAAATTCACCCAACTTGGTCTGTTAAACGATATTCCGGATTCTGACCAGTTCAGCTTGTTCGATTATATGGGACAGGAGGGATAGATTGATGATGGAATTCAAGATGGATTTCGTTACAAAATAAGTTGAAAAAATTGAAAAAAGTACTTGCTTTTTTCGATTCTCTTTGTTATACTAACAAAGTCGCGTGTGACAAAGAGAATATGGTTCGTTGGTCAAGCGGCTAAGACGTCGCCCTCTCACGGCGAAAACAGGGGTTCGATTCCCCTACGAACTGCTAAAAGCCTTGAAACGTTGGTTTAACAGTGATAAGGAACTAATTTACTTATCAACTGTTAGCTGACGGTTTCCGGGGTGCATACGGACAAATCCCGTCTGATTTCTAACAGGAAGTCAGACGGGATTTTCTCTTTATATCACGAATTATGGAGGAC
>JAGAOO010000020.1 GCA_017623675.1 Lachnospiraceae bacterium | reverse complement strand
TTCGGAGTTCTCACCATCGGAAATTGCATCCATTCTGGCGTTCTCCGACCAGAGCCACTTTACGGAGACATTTCGTAAGTATACCGGAGTCACACCGCGAAAATTCCAGACCCTGCACCTGAGGGAAATGACGCTTCATGTGTCTTCATAAATGCTTCATTCATGTGCCTCTGTCATTCATCAGAATGACTCCGCTTTCATATTAAGCTGTCTGTTCTTCCATCTCTTGAACTTCATTTTGTACATCTTCTGTTCAGTAGCTGTTATTTATGCTGAATATGGTGACATATCAAACTTTTCAAATCCCGGACAGATGCTTGCATTTGCTGGAATCGAACCCGGCATTAACGATTCCGGAACAGAATCTCATGGTGGCAGAATGGTGAAGCATGGTTCTTCACAGCTTCGTTACGTTCTTCTTAATGCCTGACTTCCTTTAATCCGTTTTGATATAACCTTTGCAACCTACTATGCAAAGAAACGGGCAGAAGGCAAAAAACACAGGGTAGCCATTACTCATGTAGCAAAGAAACTGATCAGAGTCATCTATGCATTGGAGAGGCAGGATGTAGACTTTAACACTCAGAAACTTCGCTAAGAGCTATTCCTACATATGTTTATCTATCCATCTGAAATACGGTGTATTCAGATGGTTTATTAAAGTTACCCTTTTTACAATCATAACTTTTTTCAAAAACCTCTTGACTATTTATAGTTTGTCACCTCCTTTTAATAAAGCCCTAGTTATAAAAACTAGGGCCTATCTACCATGCAATAAATTATACGAATTTCTTTTTTTTCAACTCACAAAGATGATTATCTTCCTGATATCTGGGTGATTTTAGCAATCATTTTCTGAACATCCGTATTCAAGTCAGAAGCATTTATCCTCCATTTCCAATTGATACCAACCGTTGCAGGACGATTCATTCTTGCCTTATTATCAAACCCGAGATAATCCTGTAACGGAATCACACATAGGTTTGAATTACTTCTCATAACCAAACTGACTAAAGTTAAGTACATTTTTTCATCAGGTGTATAATAATCACATAGATAATCACGAACCTCCTGCTGTACTTTCTTGCTTATGCTTTTCCACCAACCAGCAATCGTCTCATTATCATGTGTTCCTGTATAAGCAACTGTATTCATTTCATAATTATGAGGGAAGTAATCAGTTCTAGAGCCTGTATCCCGCTCATCAAAAGCGAATTCAAGCACTTTCATTCCTGGAAATCCGCTATCTCTGACCAACTGCTTCACTGTGTCTGTAACAAATCCCAAATCTTCGGCAATTACTTCATGGTGCCCAATTGCATTCTCAATGGTCAAAAACAAATCCATGCCAGGACCATGTTCCCAGTGTCCATTTTCTGCTGTCTTATCTCCATAAGGAATCGAATAATATTCATCAAATCCTCTGAAATGATCAATCCGGACTACATCATAAAGCTGAAAACAAGCTTTCATTCGCTCAATCCACCACTGATATCCTGTTCTCTTATGATATTCCCAATCATAAAGTGGATTCCCCCACAACTGACCCGTCGGAGAAAAACCATCCGGTGGACAACCAGCTACTGCATTTGGTTCCCTTGCTTCTGATAACTGAAATAATTCTGGATGTGCCCATACATCGGAACTGTCCATAGATACATAAATCGGAATATCGCCAATAATTTGAATTCCTTTCTCATTCGCATATGCCCTTAGCTTATTCCACTGTTGCTGAAAAACAAACTGTATATACTGATAAAATTCTATTTCATAATACAATTCTGTTCTGTAATAATCCAAGGCATTATTCCAACGGAACCTAATATCTTCCGGCCATTCTGTCCAAGCCTTTCCTTCAAAACGATTCTTGACTGCCATGAATAGCGAATAATCATATATCCAATGACTGTTCTCATTTAAGAACTGCTTGAACCCTTCATTCATATAAATCTGGCTTCGTTCATATGCTTTTCTTAGTAACGGATATCTGCCATAATATAACTTCTTATAATCAACTTTATTATTTTTACCTTCAAAATCTACAGCATCACATTCTTCCTGTGTCAATAATCCCTGCTCAATTAATTCGTCTAAGTCTATAAAATATGGATTACCCGCGAAGGTAGAAAATGATTGATATGGTGAATCACCATATCCTGTCGGCCCCATTGGCAAAATCTGCCAATACTTCTGTCCTGCATCTTTAAGCCAGTCTACAAAACGGTAGGCTTCCTTTGAAAAACACCCAATGCCATACTTTGATGGCAAGCTTGAAATTGCTAAAAGAATCCCTGCTGCTCTATTCATAATATCCTCCGTCATACCCTTAAATAGTATCATCACAAATGAACAGCTCGGGACATTCATCTATTTAAATCAATAACACTCTCCGCCTCAATTAATGAAAATGGTGCCCTATAATGTTCACTTTCACATTCATAATGAATATTCTTTAAGAGCAAATTCACTCCACGTGATGCAATTGTTGCTGTATCTTGACGAATAGTAGTTAATCTCGGGATACAATACTCTGATATAGATATACCATCAAATCCAGCAATAGATATATCTTCCGGAACACGAATTTCCATATCATTTACTGCACGAATTGCGCCGAATGCCATGATATCACTAAGTGCAAATATCGCAGTAATATTAGGATTTTTATCAAGCAATACTTTTGTCGCTTCATATCCTGCATCCATGGAATATCTACATGGTACGTAATTCGTTTTTGGACGAAAAGGAATCTGATTTTCACGAAATCCCTTCTCACAACCCTTGTATCGACTAAAACTAATCTGATTTTCAGATAATGTTCCACCAATCACACCAATATTAACATGCCCTTTGTTAATCAGATAACTGATCATCTCACATGCGGCTTCCTCATCATTAACAGAAACCGATGAGATTTTCCCAACTTTTAAACTTTGCGCATTGGTTGTAAGTATCACACACGGAATATCAACTTGATTCATTCTCTCATCAAAAAAGCCGATATTGGCACCCAAGAATAAGATACCCTTCAAGTTCTTATCTCGAATCATTCGCAACGCATGTTCAACTTCGTCACCATCTTCATCGATATACTCGGTAATAACATTTTCTTTCACATCAGAAAATGCTGACTGAACCTTCTCAATAATATCTGCAAACAGAAAGTTATGATTACCTTTTACGATAACCCCAATTACCGAGCCATCTCTCATTTTTAATAGTCTGGCATTTGAATTTGGTTCATAATTACTCTCTTTAATAACACGAAGGATTTCTTCCCTTGCTTTATCACTAACACCAGACTTATTATTAATTACTCTGGATACAGTACCCAAACCGTATCCAGAGATTTCTGCAATATCCTTAATCGTCAATTTTCTTCCCTCTTACTCTATTTACATTGTTATAATGAAGCAAGAATATTTTAACCCTTTACAGCACCAGCTGCAACACCTTTTATAATATATTTTTGTGCACATAAGTAGAATACGACGACTGGTATAATTGCCATAACCAGACAGGCCATAATTGCACCCATATCTACTCGTCCATAACTACCCTTCATGTACTGGATTACGATAGAAATCGTTTTGTACTTCTTGATATCCAACACCAGATATGGTAGCAGGAAGTCATTCCAAATCCACATAGCTTCTAAGATTGCAACTGAAATATATGTTGGTTTTAGCATTGGAACTACAATCTTAAAAAATGTTTGAATCGGTGTACAGCCATCAATCATAGCTGCTTCTTCAACTTCCAGTGGAATAGATTTCATAAAGCCACAGAACATAAATACTGCAAGTCCGGCTCCAAATCCCAAATATACAATTATGATACCCCAAGGTGTGTTCAAATGTAATGCATCTGCTGTTCCTGCCAGAGTAAACATAACCATCTGGAAAGGAATAACCATTGAAAATACACACAGTAGGTAAATAATCTTAGTGAATACATTCTGCACTCTTGTGATATACCATGCAGCCATTGAACAACAAAGCAGAATCACAAACACGGATGCTACTGTAATCAAAACTGTCCAGCCAACTGCTTTGATAAAATCATACTGTGTAATAGCTTCTTTGTAATTCTCAAAACCAACGAAACTATCTGCTGTCGGCAATTTGAAGGTCTCTAAGTTAATGTACGTTTTATCCTTAAGCGAGTTAATCAGTACAATGATAATTGGCGATACAAACACAATGGAAACAAGAGTGAAAAAAATGGTAGCCATAATTCCGCCAAAGGTAACTTTTGTTGGTTCTTCATCTTCCTGATGTTTCTTTCTCATCAATTTAGTCATTATTGCTGTACCTCCTTTTCTCTCGTAATTTTTAACTGTAACAGACCAATAACAGCAACTAGTATAAAGAACACAACTGCCTTGGCTTGACCAACTCCTTCAAATCCGACCCTTCCATAAAATGTATCATAAATATTCAAAGCAAGCATTTCTGTCTTATGTAATGGTTCACCACCTGTGAGAGCCAGATTCTGATCAAACAATTTGAATGCATTCGTAATAGTTAAGAATGTACAAATGGTAATAGATGGCATCATATTCGGAATTGTAATTTTAAATAAACGTTGTATTTTATTTGCACCATCAATCATTGCTGCTTCTTGGATATCACCCGGAATTGCCTGTAAACCTGCAATATAAACAATCATCATATAACCTATCTGCTGCCAGCTTACAAGAATAATCAATCCCCAAAAACCTAATACCTCGTTTAATTTTAACGCTGTATCAAACTTTGTAAAAATTGCGTCAAAGATTATCTGCCACACATAACCCAAAACGATACCACCAATCAGGTTTGGCATAAAGAACACCGTTCTAAAAATATTTGTACCCTTAATCTTCTGTGTCAGTGCTAATGCCACTAAAAACGCTAATACATTAATCAATATTACTGATACTATTGCAAATAAACCTGTGAATGAAAATGCATGAAGGAATGTTCCATCCTGAAATGCCTCAATATAATTACTAAACCCTACAAACTTAGCATCCTTTATAGTTGTGAATTTGCAAAATGACAAATATACGCCTTCGATGAATGGTACCACAAATCCTATTATAAATGCAGCTATCATAGGCAGTAAAAATATGGGCCAATACTTTTTAATTGTTCTTTCCATGATATACCTCCTCGTATATAAAGTTTTCCAAAACCATAACTATTAAAAGGGAGGGTTAGAAAGTGAACCTGTATGGGGAATGTTAACAAGCCCACTTTCTAATTAGTAACTTTTTTATTCTACGGTTTTATCTAAAGACCTTCTATTCTTAATTTGTTGCTTTTACCTCTCTGGCCCAGCCATCAACAAATGCTTCCTTAACCAATTCCCAATTATCATCTGTCTGATCTGCTGCATATGTTGTAAGTGCAGAGCCAAGGTCATTCTTCCAGTTTTCAGATGGCATTGTTGTGAAATTCCAGCTTACAGGAGTCTTGCCTTCTGCCACATATTCAGATGCGATATTTACAAGAAGGTTGCTAGATTCAACATTGTTCTTGAAAGGTGTTACAAAGCCCATTCCATCTTGTCCTGAAGGCATTGCTCCCTTTGAACCACAGATAGCATTCATAGCATCTTCATCTGTTACACACCACTCCATGAAATCAAGTGTTGCCTGAATATCTTCTTCAGAAGCATTACTATTTACACACCAATAGTTCTCACAACCTGTACATAATCCCTGTTTTTCTTCACCATCAACACCGATGTAGATTGGTAACATACCTAAGTTCTCGTCACCCAATGAAGAAACATCCGAATAAGCCCAAGTACCATTCTGATAGAATACTGCCTTACCAGTTACAAATTCAGCAACTGCATCATCACCTGTCTTTGTACTTAACTGCTTAGGACTGGTTGTTGAGTTGTTAATATATAAATCCCAAATCTGACGGTAATTATCTAAGTACGTACCCTTGATAGCATCTGTATCTGAAATACCATCTTCTACATATTCATAATAAATTGGTAAGTTAGCTAAATGAGTCTTAAATCTCCAGTCTGATGAACCATCCATACCTGCTGATGTGAAAGCCGAAAAACCAAGTTCATCTGATCTGCTTGTAATGTCTTCTGCAACCTTCTTCAAATCTTCAAAGTTATTAATATCATCTTCTGTATATCCAGCTTCACTAAGTAATGTCTTGTTATAGATGATACCATATGACTCAATAACATATCCGATACCAGCAACCTCATCACCGTTCTTTAATGCAAAATCTTCTGATGTCAATTCCTGATATACTTCTGAACCTGAAAGATCATAGCAATAATCTTTCCATGATTCCAAACCTACAGGTCCATTTACCTGGAACATGGTAGGTGCTTCTGACTTACCCATTTCACTCTTTAATGTTGTTTCATATTGGTCTGCCGCTGCTGTAACAACTGTTACCTCTACTCCTGTCTCATCTGTATACATCTGTGCAAGTTCCTGCCACTGTTTATCTGCTTCCGGCTTGAAGTTTAAGTAGTATACAGAACCAGTAGCTCCACCGTTGTTTGCTGATGTATCACCACCTGCCGTTGTTGAGCCATCTGATGTTCCACAACCTGTAAATAATGTTCCAAGCATTGCTAACGTCATTCCAACTGCTAAGATTTTCCCTTTTTTCATGATTTATTCCTCCTTAAATATGTATGTGGTTCCGATTTTGGAATCGTTTTTGGAATCATTACCGGAACCGTTTCCATTTCGTAATTTCACTATACACAATTTCACTATAGGATGCAAGCACTTTTTTGTTTTATTAATGCAATTTGACTAATTGCACAATGTTTTTCTTTGATTATTAGTCAATTTAAACACAAAACACTCAGTCTGTTAGTTTTACCAAGGTGTGTAGTTTCAAAATCGACGCGGCGAAAAATATGCTAATTTATTCGGAGTTCTCACCATCGGAAATTGCATCCATTCTGGCGTTCTCCGACCAGAGCCACTTTACGGAGACATTTCGTAAGTATACCGGAGTCACACCGCGAAAATTCCAGACCCTGCACCTGAGGGAAATGACGCTT
>JAGAOO010000019.1 GCA_017623675.1 Lachnospiraceae bacterium | reverse complement strand
CTGGCGAGATGTAATCAAGAGGAATTTAAGAAAAGTGGAACGGAAGGAAGTTGTATTGAAGCAAGAGAATTGATTATTGCTCTGCCGGAAAGTTTTGTAGATTATGAGCCGGACAAGTTGCTCAAACTGTTCACAGAACACTTTAAGCAGAACTATGGTGTGGAATGTATCGCTGCTTTGCATCACAATAAACGCAAGACCAACTATCATATCCATCTTATCTTTTCGGAGCGAAAACTGCTTGATGAACCAGTGGAGAAGATTGCCACAAGAAATATGTTTTATGATGAAAACGGAAAGCATGTACGCACCAAAAAAGAGATACTGAATGAAACCGGACAGCTTCGGAGTGGCTGTAAAATCATTCCCAAGGGCGAAGTGTATGAGCGGAACATTTTTACCATAAAGGATAGCAGGTTTAAGAGCGACAGCTTCCTTGATGAAGTGAAACGCTCCTATACAGAACTTATCAATATTTATGTAAAAGATGATCAGCAAAAGCTCAAGGTTTTTGACAGAAACGGTGTGTATCTTCCTACGAAAAAGATTGGCAAGAACAACCCCAAAGCAGAGCAGATACGCACGGATAATCAGTACCGTACCATGTGGAATCAGACAGTAGACAGAGCGTTGATTAGTGGTGTGCCGGAGGGACAGATTTTGGAAGTGAAGCAGAGCGAAATAGGACAGAAAGTAAAGGCTTCCATTCAGAAGTCGGAAAGAAATCCGGCACTGCTAAAAAGCTTAATTATGACCGCTATTTATGCCTTGGAACTTCTCATTGGCAAGGTGTTTAAGGTGGCTTCACAAAAGGCAGATAAGGGCATAGAAACCGTTTTGAAAGCAGAGCCGGATCAGACAACTGTTAAGAGGGTAAATCCGTTTGTAAAAGCTAAGAGCGAGCCTGTGACGGAAATGCCTAAGAAGTCCGTACTTGCTTCTAAGTATCCGAGACTTGCAGATATTTATCATAAGCTGGAGAAACAAAATACAGCCATTTATGAGAGGGAACAGCAGCTTGCCAGCGTGGAAAAGGAGCTTGCCGGAGCAAAGGAGGGTATCTTCAAGGCAAAACAGCGCAAGGGGTTGCAGGAGCAGATAGAGCAGTTACAGACGCAGATAGAGAATATGAAGCGGTATCTGCCAAGTATAGTGCAAGGATATGGATATAAGAATGTGAAGGATTTTTTGAGCGAATATAAGGCTTCAAAAGCAGAGTATAACGATTATAAATCGGCAGTTGAAAAGTGGGAACAGCAGACCGGAAATAAGGTGGATGATAGCTTTAAGGCAAAGTTACATTTTATGCAAAAACGAGCAAAAGAAGAGGGACCAAACAAAAGCAATTCATATCAAAAGAAGAGTGATAGAGGAGCAAGGTAATTGCAGAAAGTGGAGTAGGAAACTGCTCCGCTTTTGGATTGCATGAAAGCAGTGATTTTAGAAAATATAATAGCAAGCCAGATGTGATTAGCAATATAACGGATTCCTTGACAAAATGGATGTATAGGATTTTGGTACTTTAACCTATACCTCGTCGAATGCTAATATTGAAATGATACATGCTGTTTATAATTATGTTGAGAAAGAGTATGTAGATGTCATATTTAGAAATATGTTTTATTATAAAGATTTGTGAAACCAAAATCAGTAAAATTACGTCTAATGTATATAAAACGAAATAAAGGACGCTTTATTTTAGAAATACAGATATGCGCGCAGGAGAAAAAATGAATAATGAAACAACATTTCTAGTTAAAAGAGCACAAAAGCGTGACAAAGAAGCTTTTTGCAAATTGATGAACTTACACTTGAAAGATATGTATCGAACAGCAATTGCTATTTTAGCAAATGAAGAAGATGCTGGTGATGCTATGCAGGATACTATCCTATCGTGTTGGGAAAAATTAGATACTTTGAAGAACACCCAATACTTTAAAACATGGATGACAAGAATTCTTATTAATCATTGTTATGATATTATGAGACAAAATACTGTTTATGTAGATTTGGATAAATATGAGGAACCATCAAAATGTGATGAGTATAACATTGAATTTAAGGAAGCAATGGATTCCATTGATGAAAGATATCGTTTGCCAATAGAATTGTTCCATGGGCAAGGATACAAAGTGAGAGAAATTTCTGAGCTTATGTCATTACCACAAAATACAATCAAAACATATTTATCAAGAGGAAGAAAACAACTTGCAAAATTCTATGGAGAGGAGATATGAATGATGGAAGAAAAAAAAGTATTACCAGATGAAATCGAATTACCAGAAATCATATTAAGCAAAGCGAATCATGCTTTTGAAATGATAAGACAGGAGGGCGTTAATATGACAAAACCAAAAAGGAGAAGATTGTTCAAATCGCAGGTGGCTGCGATCGCAGGAGTGTGTTTATTGGCAGTCAGTGGTATAAGTGCAGCTGCTGCTATTCACCATTATTGGGGAAGAGCTATGAGCGGAAATATACAGGCGAGTGATGTACAACAACAACTGCTTACTGATGACGGTGTGGCTGTAGTATATCCAGAAAAAGAGGATTATGAGTCATTAAAAGTTATGCAGAATGGTATATCAATTGCTCCCAATACGGTTATTGTTGATGAACGATTTGCATATATCTCATTTATAATCTCTGGATATAATTTGGAAGATGGAAAAGAGCCAGGATTTGAAAGTGTAAGTGTTAATTCGAAGGAAGTTGACTTGAATATGTCTGGTTCTATATACGGTGGAATCGTATCGGATGAGAATGGAGCACCTGTTTATGAGGACGGGAGAAAAATTGAGTTAAGAGATGATGGAAGTGTGATGTGTCATTATCTTGATGAAAATGGGAATTTGGAATATTTCATGAAAGTATTCATCACGGATGAAAATAACACTATTTTGGGAAAAATGTTAAATGTAAAATTTGAAAACCTTGGAACTTTATACAAAGCAGATTTTGTTGATGACAAAGAAGGATTATGGGAATTTGATATTTCGCTTCCTGCTATTAGTTCTGCAATGCATTATGATGTAAATAAGAAACTAGAAGGAACAAATTTTTCTGTTACGGATGTAGAAATATCACCTATTTCTATGAAAATAAATTATGTAGCATCAACAAAATCTGAAATGAATGAGGATGAAATCGGAGTTCCGGAAATTAAGGGAGTTATTCTAAAAGATGGAACCCGTATACCATATTTAACAGATGGAGGAAGCGCTGGATATACCGATGATACTCATGCATATAATATTTCGGGATATGATAGAGTTATTGATGTGGAAGAGGTAAAGTCTTTATTGATTCTAGTAGAGCCGGGTAAAGAACTTGTTACCGTAGATATTCAGTAGAAGGATAATGTGCTAAAGCTGAAATAAGAGTTGAAATCATAAAAGTGAATAAACAAAACTGTAGAGATTCTCATGTATAGATGGTTTTCGGTGCCAAAACGGTGCCAAGAAATCATGCAAATAAAAATAGACCATGTAAAACTAGCGAAAATACGCAGATTTCAGCCATAAAAAGCATAGAAAATACATCGAAAAACGCTATTCATATAGCGTGAAGGTGGTAGAACAGTAGGTTCAGGTCGTGTTGCTACTATCATTGAGTAATCCAGTAAAATCAAGGCTTTCGAGCTTTTGAAAATGGAATTTGCAACAAAATTGCAACAAATTTGTGAAGCGTAATGCCAAATAATGCGTGATAATGCGTTTTTGGTAGTGCGATAGTGAATCCAATTTCATATAATTTTGTATCAAATGGACACTTTCCAAGTGAAAACTAGGAGAGTGTCCTTTTTGTGTTATAGTCGAAAAATT
>JAGAOO010000018.1 GCA_017623675.1 Lachnospiraceae bacterium | reverse complement strand
GAATGCAGACTCTAAAAGTACGTCGGTACTTGGATTGCGTCTTTTGCAATCCTACGTACCGCTACGTACTGACCGAAGCGGAAGCGCGTCTGCATCAAGTATATATATTCGAAGCCGAACACTAGTCAGTACACTAAACCAAAATTTATAATACCCATTCTACGGAAACATTGGTGCCAGCTCCAGCCCTTCGCTCTCCGGCAAACCAAACATCAGATTCATATTCTGTACTGCCTGTCCGGCCGCCCCTTTTACGATATTATCCAAGGCACCCATAACAACGATACGATTGGTTCTCTCATCCAGCTTAAAGTTCACATCTACATAATTACTACCTTCTACCCAACGGGTTTCCGGACATACATTCTTGTCCAGTACACGGACAAATTTTTCTTTCTCATAATACTTGTCATAAGCAGCACGAACCTCTTCATAGCTTACCGATTTCTTCAAGTTTGCATAACCGGTCACCAGAATTCCCCGATTCATCGGCACTAAATGTGGAGTAAAGATAATCTTCACTTCTGTATTACCTGCATAACCTAACTGTTCTTCAATCTCCGGTGTGTGACGATGGGTCAAAACACCATATGCCTTAATATTTTCATTAACTTCACAAAACAGGTTGTTTACCTTTGCCCCACGTCCGGCTCCCGAAGTTCCTGATTTTGCATCAATAATGATAGAATTAGGGTCAATCAAACCTTCTTTAACTAGTGGATAGAAGGATAAAATGGAGCAGGTAGTATAGCAACCCGGATTTGCAATCAATCTGGCCTTTTTAATATCCTCCCTGTTGATTTCACACAATCCGTAAACCGCTTCTTCAATAAACTGTGGACTCTTATGTTCAATTCCATACCACTGTTCATATACTTTTACATCTTTGATTCGGAAATCTGCACTCAAATCAATAATTTTTACTTTATTTAGTATGTTTTCATTTACCAAAGATGCACACAACCCCTGTGGTGTAGCAGTAAATATAACATCTGCCTTCTCTGCTAATTCCTCCATATTGTCATCTAAGCATTTATCATCGACAATCTGAAACATATTACCAAATACTTCATAATATTTCTTATCTATGTAGCTTCTGGAACCATACCACACAATCTCCGCATCTTTATGTCCCATAAGCAAGCGGACAATCTCCTGTCCTGCATATCCTGTTGAACCTATAATTCCTACTTTTATCATATCTTTTTCCTCTTTCCCGCAGTTTATTTCTGAACATCTCCATTCCCAGATGATATATCCGGCTTCTTAGAAATTCCAGTTCCTTATTGTTTTATTTTTCATTTTATCAACACATTTGAATATTTATTCATAGTTTTTGAATAATATTCTTTGTTTTATCAAAACAATATAAATATTCTTTGAAAACTGCTTGCATAATATGCATTATAGTTGTATATTTGTATTTAGTCAATGGCTAAATTGATAAGAAAGAAGATTTTTAGGTTCATTTTGAAGGCAAATGGTTCTGCCCTCTTCGTGAGTCTCTGTAACCAAAAGCTGTCGGGTAGAAATATTTACCCGACAGCTTTTTAGTTTATTAAATTATTTCTTTATGCCTGCTTTCGCAGATTAATATCTAAACGATAACGATCTGCAATTTGGGCAATAAACTCTGAATTAGTTGGTTTTCCTCGATTTGCATTAATGGTAAATCCAAATATTTCCTGCAACACCTCAACATCACCACGACTCCATGCTACTTCAATCGCATGACGAATGGCACGTTCCACACTACTTGCAGTTGTATTGTATTGCTTTGCAATAGAAGGATACAGCAATTTAGTAATATAATTCAAAATTGCGATATCATGAACTGCCATTATGATTCCGGTTCGAATATACTGATATCCCTTGATATGTGCCGGAACACCAATCCGCCTAAGCACATCGGTAATCTCAGCTTCCAGGTAATTTTCTTCAAAGCACTCATATTTTTCCAGATTGCGTTTACTTTCATAACTTCGCAAGGCCAGATTGCGGCTTCTTTTATCTCCTACAAATGGTGCCTGTAATTGCACAATACGATTATAAATGGTTTCCAGTCGGTACGGTTTCATAATATAATAATCCACGCCTGCCTGACATGCACAATCCATAATTACCGGATTATCCACAGCAGAAACCACAATCACTCTCGGCAGTCTTGGTACTTCAAGATTACCAACTAACTGTTCCATGATACCCAGCCCATCTAACTCCGGTAAAATCATGTTCATTAATACTACATCTGGTCTCAATGCAATAATTTGATTATATGCTTTTTGACCACTGTACTCGATGCCAACCACTTCTATTTCTTTAGAAGCTTCAAAATAGTCCGACAGAATTTTCCCCTCTTCCCTACTATTTACAGCAATCATCAATTTAATCATTAAATCCACTCCCTTCAACAAATTCACCTATGATTATACGTTTAATTATGGAATTCATTAAGAAACAAAGTGGAACACAATCGGAACGCAAAATCGAATAAATACCGTTTGAATCGATATTTTTCATTTTAAGCAACTAACTATTATATAAATTTAGACAAAGAATAATTTCGATACTCAGCCCAGTCATAATCCATTAAGTATTCACCATAATACAGTTTCTTTGCTTCCTCATTGCCATCCAACATGTCATATAAATCACAACTAAACATATCAAGATTGATGCTACGATTACTTCTGTAAGATATTAATAATTCTTCTATGCCGTATTTCTTTAATTCCTTATTCAAGGTTTTACAAAGTTTACTACATAAGGATTGTGTTGCTTCGTCCTTGGGTCTGTCATGCCACAAGGTTGCAATAATCTGATCGGAGTCTACAAATCCACCTTGACGGTCAATCAATAATGCTAACAGTTCTTTCGCCTTTGCACTCTTAAACATTACCGGTTTTCCATCGATAAACAGATCAAAATAGCCAAATGTACGTGCATAAATATGCTTATGATTACGCTTTGATAGTAAATACGCCGATTCAAACGCATAATCAACATCCTCATCAGCATATGGCTTCAAAAGGTAAGTAACTGCCCGCATCCGAAATGCTTCCATAACAAATTCTTCTTTTTCACTTACATAAATCAGAAGAATTTCCGGATTTATTTCGCGCATTCGCTTTCCCAGTTCGATTCCATCCATTTCTGGCATGTGAACATTTAGAATCACTAAAGCAACTTTATTTTCTTGTACGTATTTTAAAGCTGTTCTACTTTCTGTAAACTTTCCTGCAATTGTAATATAGGAGAATTCTTTTGCCCTATCCTCAAAATAAGACATAACCCCTAGTTCATTATCTACTAAAATGGTTTTCATGATGTATTCACCTGCTATCTAAATATTAATCCTATTATTTTACCAGAACCAGGTCTTCATCCTTTGTAACCAAGCAAATACTAGGGGATTTTTGCTATTACTCATTGGTTCTGCAAAAACAATAATAACAAGTCACACTCCCAGTAAATAAAACCCTCACTCTTCATCATGTTTTATTGCAAACATGTCTGTTTCCACGTTTGATTCATCTAAAACATCATTGTCAATTATTACGTCTCCCATTCCCATTTCCCGAATGGTAACTCCTCCCAAAGAACGTCTTTCTAATTCATCTAATTCCTTCCGCATTTCCTGTACTTTTTCAACAGGAACACCAGAAATCATTGCAACTTCCTCCACATCAATTTGTCCCTTTAGCATTTTTTTTGCCAAATCCAGTTTTGCTGTTTCCGTTTTATTCATGCTTGCCGCTTCCTTTCTCACACAGATATGCCTCATTCAAATCAATCACTGCCTGCATTGCTTTCTGTCCGGGAGCACCAATTGTATTCCTCTTTTCAACACAGGTTTTCATGCTGATTGCATCATAAATATCTGCTTCAAACACTGGACTGATTGCTTGAAACTCCTCTAACTTCATATCATCCAAAGAGATATTCCTCTCGATACAATATAACACTAATTGACCCACAATTCCATGTGCATCACGAAATGCCACACCATGATTCACCAGATAATCAGCAGCATCTGTAGCATTCGTAAATCCATTCTTTGCACTGGCTTCCATGCGTTCTTTCCGTAATGTCATTGTATCCACCATGCCGGTAAATAATGCTAAGCATCCCTTCACAGTATCAATGGCATCAAAGGTCAATTCCTTATCCTCCTGCATGTCCTTATTATATGCCAGCGGAATACCTTTCATAGTTGTAAGAATGGATGTTAACGCCGCATACACTCTTCCTGTCTTACCTCGAACTAATTCCGCAATATCCGGATTCTTTTTCTGTGGCATAATAGAACTTCCGGTACTATATGCATCATCTAATTCCACAAATTGATATTCGTTGGAATTCCAAAGAATAATTTCCTCGGAAAAACGGCTTAAATGCATCATTATAGTTGAAAATGCTGATAACATTTCTATAATATAGTCACGGTCAGCTACGGAGTCCATACTATTTAATGTCGGTCCATAAAAGTCCAATAATTCTGCTGTCATTTCACGATTTAAGGGATAGGTAGTTCCTGCCAAGGCACCAGCCCCAAGTGGACAATAATTCATTCGATTACGAATATCTGTCAGTCGCTCATAATCACGCTTAAACATCTCCATATAGGCACCCAGATGATGTGCAAAAGTAATTGGCTGTGCCTTCTGTAAATGTGTAAAGCCCGGCATATATGTATTGATATTTTCTTTCATCAGACGATGCAATACCTTCATTAAGGAAAGCACTAATTCCTGAACTTCCGAAATCTCATCCCTTACATACAATTTCATATCCAATGCAACCTGATCATTTCGGCTTCTTCCGGTATGTAATTTCTTCCCCGGCTCACCAATTCTGGCAATCAGATTAGCTTCCACGAAACTATGAATATCTTCATATTCGCCGGTTATTTCCAACGTTCCGGTATCCACATCTGCCACGATGCTATTAAGACCTTGAATAATTGTATCCCGTTCTGCTTCTGTCAAAATACCTGTTGCCGCTAACATCGTTACATGAGCAATACTGCCTCTTACATCTTGATGAAAAAACTTCTGATCAAATGTAATCGATGCATTAAAATTATACACCAACTGGTCCGTTTCCTTAGTAAAACGTCCACCCCATAATTGTGCCATTTTGATACCTCTTTTCCTAAATTCTAGGAGATATTTTACACTAATTTCCCACATTCCACAAGCCCCTGAGCACAGGCAATTAGCTTCAAACAACAGAACACTATATCAGAAACGCAGAATACATTCGAATTCACAATTCAGATAGAATAACCAGGTATCTTTTGTACAATTACAATTTATAATCATACCGCAGAAATTATTTTCCACAAGGAACTGATAGTACAAAAATAAAAAAATACGGATTTTTTCCGTATATGTTTCTTTGGGAATACATATTTTTCACCCTCTCAGTATCTGTACTTTCAATTTCATCATCAATAAAATGGAGATGGAGGAAAATTATGGTAGAACAAAAGAAAATCGGCATGCGTGTACAAGCCTGCCGTAAAAAACAACATATGACTGTAGAATATCTGGCGGAATTAGCAAATATTTCACCGGAATTTTTGCGTGCAATTGAAGCCGGTCAAAAGGGTATGTCGCTGAATACCCTTTCTAACCTTTCTGTCGCACTTCAAACCTCTAGTGATTATCTGCTATTTGGTTCTGCTGAGGAAGATAAATATAATGTCATGATACAAGTTCTTGAACCATACTCCAGTGACCGGATTCAGGAAATCACTTATTTAGTAAAACAGATTCTAAATCTTAGCAAATAACTACTTCTGCTCTACCATATGAACATCCATCTGAGGAAATGGAATCGTGATACCAGCCTCATCAAATGCATACTTCATATTCTCCATAACATTCCATTTGGCTTGCCAGTAATCGTCAGTTTTTACCCAGACATGTACTATCATTGTCATGGAACTGTCTGCAAAATCATCTAATACAAAGTCCTTTGGTTCATTTTGCAAAACCAGTGGCTCATGAGTTACAACATTTTCCATAATAGTTTTAACCTTCCGCACATCAACACTGTATTCAACCGGAATCGTTAAATCCAATCGTCGTTTTTCCTGTTTTGTCAAATTCGTCAAACTTGTATTTGATAATGTTCCGTTTGGAATCACCACGACCTTTCCGTCAAAGGTTCTCAAACGAGTATAAAAAATATCAATGGAAATTACAGTTCCCTCATTATTATGAGTATCCTCCCGTATATAATCTCCAATCACAAATGGCTTCAAAAGCAGTATCAACACACCACCTGCAAAATTTGACAAGCTTCCCTGTAATGCCAGACCAATTGTAACACCGGCAGTACCCAACAGAGTAACAAAAGAAGTCACTTGAATTCCCATAATTGATACAGCAGTGATAAATACTAAAACATATAAAAGTATATGAATGATGGATAACAAGAAGGAACTCACAGTAGGGTCTATCTTTGACTTTTTGAAAGAGTTTCCAATCAACTTCATAATCCACTTTGATAATCGAATCCCAATCCAGAGACAAACCAAAGCAATTAATACACTAATTATTTTTTCAGCAATCCAATTCCAGCTCTTACCCAACTGCTGCAGTAACCATTCGCTATTCAATACGACTTCATCATATGGAGTTGTTAAAATAATTGATGGTATCATATTGTTTCCTTTCTTTAGAGTTTTTCGGGCGATTTCCCATTGAAACCGCCCAAATTATACATTACTTATGATACTTAAATACAGAAATGGAAAGTGGTGGGATAAGAATAGAAATTGAATTCTCCCTCTCATCACACATTTCCTTCTTGGTCTGTTTTAGTGTCTTATTTCTCTTACCTTCACCACCAAAACGTTCCTCTTCACTGGTGAAGATTTCTTTGTATTTGCCTGCATATGGCACACCAATCTTGTAGTTTTCATGCTCTACCGGTGTAAAATTACATACAATTACTAATGTATCCTCTTTCTGTGTCGTCTTTCTTGCAAACACCAACAAACTCTCATTGGATGCAATATTGTTAATCCATTCAAATCCGGCAGGATCATCATCCAATTCATATAAGGCAGGCTCCTGCTGATACAGCTTGTTCAATTCCTTACAATATTCCCGAATACACACATGGGCATCAAACTCAAAAATTCCCCAATCTAATTCATCGGATTCATTGAATTCCTTAAATTGGGCAAATTCCTGTCCCATAAACAACAGTTTTTTACCCGGATGCGTCATCATAAACCCATATGCCAACCGCAGATTTGAGAACTTATCCTCATATCCACCCGGCATTTTATTAATCATTGAACCTTTTTCATGAACCACCTCATCATGAGATAATACTAAAATAAAATGCTCGCTATATGCATAAACCATACTAAAGGTCAACTCATTATGGTGATACTTTCTATATAATGGGTCCAGTTTCATGTAATTTAGGAAATCATTCATCCAGCCCATATTCCATTTGTAATCAAATCCAAGACCGCCTTCTGATACAGGCTGTGAAATCATTGGCCATGCTGTGGATTCCTCTGCAATCATAATACAGCTTGGGAACCGTTCCTTCATTACGGTATTCAACTGCTTTAACATATCTATGGCATCCAGATTCTCATTTCCACCATACATATTCGGCAGCCAATGTCCGAAGTCTCTTCCATAATCCAGATACAGCATAGAAGCAACAGCATCCATACGAATACCGTCCACATGATATTTATCAGCCCAGAATAATGCATTGGCAATCAGGAAATTCTTTACCTCAGGCTTGCTGTAATCGAAAATATAGGTTCCCCAATGAGGATGCTCACCTCTTCTCGGATCCTCATGTTCATACACACAAGTGCCATCAAATCGTCCCAAACCATTTTCATCCTTTGGAAAATGCGCAGGAACCCAGTCAATTATTACTGCCAATCCCTGGCTGTGCATATAATCTACAAAATACATAAAATCTTCCGGCGTTCCATACCGTGCAGTTGGTGCATAATACCCCGTCACCTGATATCCCCAGGATGGGTCATATGGATGCTCCATAATTGGCATCAATTCGATATGAGTATACCCCATTTCCTTCATATAACCGGCTAATTGTATGGCTAATTCCCGATAATTGTAATACTCTCTACCATCTGCCGGGCGTTTCCAAGCACCTAAATATACTTCGTAAATTGACATAGGCAGACAATTGGTGTTCTTCTTATCTCGTTCTTTCATCCAATTCTCGTCTGTCCACTGAAATTTTCTTAAATCAGTGACAATGGAAGCATTACATGGGCGAAGCTCAGAAGCATTGCCATATGGGTCTGTCTTCATTTTCAGTTCCCCATTTCTGCTTCTTACTTCGTATTTATAGATTTCATGCTCTGTAATACCCGGAATAAACAACTCAAAAATTCCGGAATATGGTAAACGACGCATCTGATGAATTCTTCCATCCCAGTGATTGAAATCCGCAACCACACTGACCCGTTCTGCATTCGGAGCCCACACGGCAAATAGAACGCCGGAAACACCATCCACTACCATAGGATGTGCGCCTAATTTTTCATAGATTTCATAATGGATGCCTTCATTAAATAAACTGATATCAATGGGATCAATCACCGATTCAAACATATATGGGTCAACAATGTCCACTGATACATCTGCTTCATTGGTCAAGCGTAGCCGATATTCAAACCTCTTACATTTTGGAAGCTTAATTGTATAAAAACCAGGTACCCGGTTGGCTTCCATGGGATACTCTTTACCGTTCTTTACATTTACTACCGCAACACCTTTCATATTCGGTTGAAAGGCATTCACATATAAATCATCAATACATTCATGCATGCCAAGAATATGGTGAGGATTATCATGCCTTGCCTTTACCAAGGCATCTACCTCCATCCAATTGATTGCGAATACATCTTTTTTTGTTCTCATTGTCAATCCCCCTATAACTGATGAATAAAGATACCACTTCTTAACTTCGGTTCAAACCAGGTCGACTTTGGTGGCATCAACAATCCGGCATCTGATACTTCAAATAATTCCATAATAGATGTTGGATACATGGAAAATGCAAGACACATGTCCTCATTTGCCCTTCGCTCCAATTCCTGTAAACCACGAATTCCACCAACAAAATCAATCCGATTATCCGTGCGAGGGTCTGTGATATTCAACAATTTTTCAAATACTTGTTTTTGTAAAATTGAAACATCCAAGCCTTCCACCGGGTCCTCGCCGCAAACATCAGGATGGGCCTTTAACAAATACCATTTTCTATTCAGATACATGCCAAAGGTTGCTTTCTTTTCCGGGTTCACCGGCTCTGACTGCTGTTCTACATCAAAACTTTCCTCTAAGCATCCCAGAAATTCTTCCTCGGTTCTGCCTGCCAAATCTTTAATAACCCGATTATATGGCATAATCATAAGTTGATTATGAGGAAATAATACGGATAAAAAGTAATTAAATTCCTCTGTTCCATCATAATTCGGATGTTCTGCCCGGCGTTTAAGACCTACCTTCACTGCGGAAGCTGCCCGATGATGACCATCTGCTATGTAAATACTGTCTACACGCCGAAATCCTTCCTCTATCTGTGCAATATCTGCATCATCTCGAATAACCCATACTGCATGTCCAATTCCATCCGGTGAAGTAAACCGGTATACCGGTGTCCCTGTTTTCACATGGTTAACAACCGCATCGATAAGCTCCTCTGCCCGATATGCCAAAAATATCGGACCTGTCTGTGCGTTACAGATATCCACATGATTAATGCGGTCAATTTCCTTCTCTTCTCTGGTATTCTCATGCTTTTTGATTACATTATTCTGATAGTCATCAATGGAAGCGCAAGCTACAATTCCTGTCTGTACCCGGCCTTCCATTGTTAATTCATATATGTAGTAGACATTTTTATCTTCCTGTACATAAATGCCCTCCTGAATCATACCCGTCAGCAATTCTTTTGCTTTCTGATATACCTCCGGTGCATACATGTCCATAGAGTCATCAAATTGAGTTTCTGCCCGGTCCACCTTCAAAAACGAAAATGGTTCCCGTTCTACCTCTGCCTTTGCTTCTTCCCGATTATATACATCATAGGGTAGAGCTGCTACCCGGTCCACAACATCCGCCCTCGGACGGAATCCCTGAAATGCTTTTACATCAGCCATAGCTTTAGTGTCTCCTTTTAGCGTTTCTTTTACAAATAATTACAGATAGTATTATTCTACAACATATATCAGAAAAAACCAAGCAGTTTCTAACGCAAAAAATAGGAAGGCTTTGAATGAAACAATGCATACCTCCATATACTACCGATATTCTTTTATATTGTGAGGTACTTCATGAATACACAGATTTTGATGAAATGGACTCTTTTATTTATTATATACTCTTTTATTGGATGGGTTTGGGAAACCTGTTATGTCTTTGTCAGAACCGGTCACTATGAGAATCGCGGTCTTCTATGGGGCCCCTTCCTGCCGGTTTATGGTTTTGGTGCATTACTAATTCTAATCACTACCGCTCCGGTTCAAAAGAACTGGCTACTAATCTTCATAATAGGAATGCTGAGTGCATCTATAGCAGAATACATCGGTGGCAGCTTCCTTGAACTTGTTTTTCATACACGGGAGTGGGATTACAGCGGATCGTTTATGAATCTTCATGGTCATATCTGTTTGCTGTGTTCCGTTGTATGGGGATTCTTTTCCGTAGCTCTGGTAAAATGGTTACATCCTTGGATTAGCAGTCTCCTGCAGGAAATCCCACCCACACTATATGCATGGGCAACCATACTCCTTGCCCTGTTCTTTGTTATTGATTTTTCTATTCTGATACAGAGGAGTTTTTGATGCCCTATAACAAAATAATAAGAAAGCTGCCATAAATGTTTTTTCATTCATGGCAGCTTTCTTATTCTTACAATTAACCTCTCAGTTTTTTAACTGTTGACTTGATGGACTGTTCAAACTCTTCTTCTGAAGAATTCTCAAAAATAATTAATTCTTTAATATTGGTTGGCGGATTATAATTCTGAGAAGCCACATACTCATCCCAATGTTGTAACTTCCATGTATCCCGATCGGAATTCCGCTTAATCATTCTCTGGTGACAGACTTCAATATCCGTATTCACCCAAACGACTACAAGCTCTGCATCTCTCTTTGCTAACCGTTCCCGAAGCTTATTCAGATATTCATCATCACGAATCTCGTCTGTAAAAGGTGCATTGATTAATACAGTATCATTATATTCCAACGCTTCCATTGCAATATCTAAAATAGCATAATACTCATAGTCTCGAATCTCTCTCTGGAAGAAGTCAGAGGAACGATTATATTCTTCATTCGCTACCTTAAAAATCTGCTTTGAAAGTACAATCAATGTATCTTTATCTAGATATACACAATTTGTTAAAGCCTTCGCCAATTGTCTGGTCACGTGTGTCTTTCCGCAAGCTGGTGGTGAAGTAACTAAAATTAAGTGTTTCATTGTTGTTCCTCCTGGTAAATTTTCACTACTGAAAAAAATTTTATCACATAATTATTCCTTATGCAACCACATTTTCAAGGAATTCTACTGGGTTTATTGAATAAAATCCCATAGGTTTTAAACTATTATTAATGACGTCCGCCGCCTCCACTGAAGCCACCGCCACCGCCACTGTGACCGCCGCCTCCGCCTCCGCCGGATGTATCAATATGCCGTGAGGTTGTGTGCTTTGACAGGAAAATATCTCTCCGTGCTTTTATGTCTGCATGGCCGCCTTCTACATAGGTATTTGCATTGGTTGTCTTCTTACCCAGCTTCTTTCCCAGATTAGCTAAAACAAAGATGAGTGCCACAAGGAATGGTATAAAAATCGTCCATACATCCTTCAAATGAAACTCGAAAAAGTTCATACCAACCATATCGGCTGAGAGATGATTAATCAACCGACGGTAACTCAGGTATGGATTCACGTTCGAATACTCCCATACATCATTTTCTAACTCCAAAAGGATATTTTCATTCTTATACAGCTTAAAGGCTTTATTATAAATAGAAGAACCCGTTGCACTTTCATGTGCCTGGAAGGCAGATTCTGCATATCCTGCCAAATCATACCAGTTATCCACATAAATTACGCCACTACCGGTTGGACCGTCATATCCAAATTCAAAATACCGGTAGAAATCTTGTGCAAAATCAATAGTCTTATTCACCGATGCATTATATGGGTCACTGCCAACATTTTCATCAATTGTCACAATAACAATATCAAGTCCTAACTGTTTTTGACGTCTTTCAATCATGTTCTGCAGCTTTTTCTCCTGCCGGTCAGTCAACACATCAGCATAATCAAACACACGTCGCTCTGTAGTACACACAGAATTATTCCGGTCTCCTACCTTCATCTTTCTGGATGCCAGCCCAATTTGGAACACAATTGTTGGCAGGATTGCCAACACCAGAATTATGCAGCAAAGGATAATTAAAAACTTCTTATATTTTTTCATCTTAGAACACCTCCGCTACATACTGTAATACTTTCATCAGCAACACTAAGCCGGCAAACAACGTACCACCGGTGAACAGTATTTTCCCAATACTTTTTGGCAGTTTTCCATATACCTTTCCGGTCTGTCCGTTAATATAATACTCATAATTCGTATTGTTGTACCGATAAACATATTTCCATATCGGCATCATTGCAAATTCTCTTGCAGATGGACGATGTTGAATATCTTTTCTGGTTGGTGTTAATGTATTATATCCGGTCATACTGGAACGCAACAGAGATTCTGTATCTCTATTTGCTTTTTCTCTGGCTCTTGGTTCTAACTGATCCGGTGTCTGATTATAGGTTTCAGCCTGAAATCCCGATAAGACTTTCGCATCGAAGGGTTCTAAATCGTTATATCCATATGGCTCCATGATATCCATGATTGCATCCGGCATCTTAATGGAAGCATCCACCGGTAATTGCTTAAAATCAATGTCCATTTCCCGATAAACCTGATACTTAGACGTTTCTGTATATTCCGTATCTCCGCTTCTCCATGTACGAACCTTCGTGCCAATTCCATCCCAGACTGCATGAGTATCATAACTGTACAACCAGAATGGAACATATTCTCCCTCCAGATTCTCCAGGGTTCGCTGAGAAAGGAAATCATTTGGACAGAATAATTTATCCTTAAATTCTTTTCTCAATAACTCTGTTGCCTGTTCCTTCGAAAAACGGAATGGAAGTACCAAATCCGGTCCGTAAGGATATGTAATTTTCTCATCGATTATATTGTAAGCACCACAATACTCACATTTTGTTGCTGACGTGAAATCATTGACCGTTAATTGCGCACCACAGGAAGGACATGCATAACAATTATCCTGTTTTACAATTTCCTCTGAGTCAGCAGAATTACAATTCACGCAAAGCATATGCCCACTTTTGGGGTCATAAACAACGTTTCCGCCACAATTTACACATTTGAACTGCATTTACCTATTCTCTCCTTTATTTCTATTTTCGTCCAATTAAGAACGATCCAGGGTTCCTTGATCCATTTGCTGTTGAATGTTCGTATCTTTCGCATCCCTCTTCGGATTCGAACACCCAACCATTGATAGCATCATAACTCCCATTAGTACCAAAAATAATATTCTTTTTTTCACACAAATACCTCCCAGTTTTGGAATTAAATTAAAATAAATTATATCACAATTCAACAATACAAGCAATCGTGCATAGTATATCATTGTAAACTTATCATTGGAGGCAATGAAATGAGCGATTTATCAGCAACACAATGCGGAGGATGTGGATGCGGTTCTTCCGGTTTTGGAGGTAACTGCTCCTGCATCATCATTATTTTATTATTACTTTGCTGCTGCGGTGGCAACAATGGCTGGGGCGGTTGCGGTAATAATGACGGATGCGGCTTTGATTCTTGCTGGATTATCATTCTGTTGTTGTTATTCTGCGGCTGTGGAAACAACAACTGGGGCGGCAGTGGATGCGGCTGCGGATGCTAATCATCTGCGTTTACGCCTAATCACACATCAGAGAGGGAGCTGTCTTAGGGCAGTTCCCTTTTATTTTTGTAATCTTATTCAATTATTTGCATATAGTAACAATAAGGATATCGGGCTTTCCACAGTCACTACACCAACCTTCGGAAAGGATATTATATGAAGGAACCTCAACATCATTTTCTTGATACAATTTATCCAAATAACAGCTTACTTATGCTGGAAGCCATGATTCCCTATGTTGATTCATCCCTTAAGCTTCCCCTGGCTCTTTTGATAAAGATTCAGGAAATTCAACTTATTATACAAGTACTGAACAATCCTGCCCGTATGGAAGCCTGTGGCCTTAACAGAAGCAGCAACAATTCCGAAGAATTACTTTCTGCTCTCTGTCAGGCAATGGGGGTTGATATTATGGGACAAATGAAGAACATGCAAAATATGATGAACATGATGAACGCAATGAATACTGCAAATACTATGAATACTATGAACACAACCAGTAATACGAATCCCATTTCTACCGGCGAAGAACAGCCGGAGCCTACCGAACCGGTTACTGATTTCTCACCAAATGCAAGAAATGATATGATTGATGCCATTCGTCAAATATTATCCGAACAGGAAGGAGACCTATATGAATCGTGAACAATTACGTAACATTTCCCCTGCTAAGCTTCGCATCATACTGGATTTAATGGAAGCCAGCAAAGGAAAAGGTAGTGATGCCATAATGCCTTTATTTATGCAGGCTAATCTGAAAATGCAGCAACAAGGACTTCAATTCACCCCCGAAGAATCCAAGCTGATTCTGGATATGCTAAAGGAAGATATGACACCGGAGGAAGTTCGTAAAGTAGATATGATGCAATCCATTCTGGCAAACTGGCAGCATTAAACCTACCCTTTTCTCCACATCTATTCCCACTTATGGATTTCCTTATTTCGAATCGCCAGGTTATGAACATAGTGTTCCAATTCCTCTTTAGAATCAAATTCCGACAGATGTTTCATAACCTGCTCCTTCGAAACATTATCATAGCCGTTCATAACTGTTTCCAATTCATCCTTATTTTGTTTTTCCAGATTGGGAAAACCGGTTAAAGCTGCCATAAGAGCTGTATTTTGAAAGAAAAAATCATTATTATACATAAAAATCACCTCACAGTTAGTATGAAACCATGAGGTGATTTTATGCAGGAAATGTTATCCTATAAATTATGGTTTAGTGTAATACCTGCGACCGCGGTTTTGTGGATATATATTCCCGCACGACACGCTTGCGCTCCAGCCAGCACGTAACGGTACGTAAGGCTGTGCATCCAGATATCATGTATTATTGATTGCAAAGCACAGCCTAAGTACCGACGTGCTTCTAAGGTCGTTGCGGAAACATATACCCTCAAAACCGCTGCTGTAGGAATGG
>JAGAOO010000017.1 GCA_017623675.1 Lachnospiraceae bacterium | reverse complement strand
GGACCCACGAAGTGGGAGGATTCCTTACGACCTACGTGCACATCAGTGCACTACCCGTAAGCACGAAGTGCGATTAGCGTGTCTGCGGTAACTATCTGTCATCAGAAACCGATAAGGCGACTAAACCAACAAACCTTAATTCATCTTCCTCTTAACATATGTCAATGAAAACGCTTGATATTTGTATTATAGTCACCTTGGAGGTGACAAAAAATGAATCATACAAATTATCAAAATGCAGAGAAGGCATTGAAAATTACTACAACATTAACCTTATTGGTGGCTGGTTATGAGGTGTTTCGTTCTTGTTTAAGTTATAAGAAGGGGATGAATTTCCTTGATATTGCGAGCTATGCCAATGCTGACTTGAATATGTATTGTTTAGTGCTCATTTTGGCAAATATCATTCTTCTACCAAGTGCGATAATGCTATATCGGCAAAATGGTATAAGCCTAAAGGATGAAATCTATGAAAAGTACAGCCTTAGTAAAGATATAGTGCTTGGAATTGTTCTTGCAATTTTATCATCTATGATTAGTTTACTATCTCTTGTTGTTTGTAAAGGAAGGACGGCATTAGCATTTGCAGGATGGGATAGACTGTCGATAAGTGAAATAATTCTTATGACAATTTCATTAGGTTTTGTTAGTGGTATTTGTAAGGAAATCTTTTTTAGAGGTTTTGCGAAAACGTTTTGTGGAAGTGTTTTAGGTGAAACAACAGCGTTGCTATTGTTTAATGTCATGTTTGGAATGCTTGATTGGTTTAATGTTGGTCATTCCTTCATCGTTGGTTTGCTATGGATATGGGGATATAAAAAGAGTAAACACTTGATTGTACCTATGATTGCTCATGGTGGAATGAATTTGATTTCTGTAGTTTTTTATATTGTTACAGGATGAGGAAAAGTGAATGGATAAAGAATACCTTGTAAGTCAATTAATGAATATGGCTAACCAGTATAATATTGAAATCGATGTGCGGATTCTTGGAAAAATAGTGAATATGTCTATTTTTCGGGTGATTCCAAAGGGAGATACATTTCAAAATGTTGGAGTTGAAGCCATAAATGCAGGATTAGTTCTTGATGGAATTACCAGATGCTATTATGTAGATGGAGATGGCAACGATATTACGCGTGGATTTTCTATTCCCGGCACACTTTGTATGGATGAGGGGATGTTTGGATATAGAGAAAGTATCGTTACATGGGAAGCATTAGAAGATACTACACTTATGATTTTTGACGTTAAGAAATGAAATCACTTATTTATGAAGAAGACCAGTTGAAAAATCTCTATGTACAATTATTAGAAAATGCATTACGATACAAGATATATCGAGAGAACGGTTTTTTGGTAGAAAATGCGACAGAAAGATATATCCATTTTAGAAAAATGTATCCTAACATATGTAACAGTGTGAAACAGCAGTATTTGGCGACATATCTGGGAATTGCACCAGAATCGTTAAGCCGTATTAGGAAGTCATTGAAAGAAAAAGATTATCTCTGATGAATTGCGGTTTCTACTATTTGTCAATTGTATATCAATGATAGGCGAGATATAATAATGATAAAAATATGATAAGGTAAATGGAAAAATTGACAGGACATTAGAATATGAGGTATGAAAAATGAGAAAGAACAGTGTGAAAAACACAAGAATTAATAGTGAGGTTCAACGTGAACTAAGTGTAATAATCCGAGAAGATATTAAGGACCCACGGATTCACTTTATGACTTCGGTTACGGATGTTCAGGTAGCTCCTGATTTAAAGACCTGCAAGGCATACATTAGTGTTATGGGAAGTGAAGAAGAACAGCAGGACACGTTAGCAGGGCTGAAGAGTGCAGTTGGCTATATCCGTCGGGAATTAGCACATCGGATTAATCTGCGGAATACACCGGAGATTACATTTATTCTAGATGATTCTATTGCATATGGTGCCGCAATGTCAAAAAAGATTGCAGATTTGCATGTTGAGGATTACGATTCGGATGAGGAAGAGGAATCTTAGTTGACAGACAGCAGTGAAAGTGTATTTTGAGGCGGAAGAAACAGGAGAAAGCTATGAACCAATTTTTAAAAGCAATTGAACAGGCACAGACAATTGTAATCTTAGGACATATTCGTCCGGATGGAGATTGCGTTGGTTCCTGTACAGGGATGTACAATTATATTATGGATAATTACGCAGGAAAACAGGTGGATATTTATCTGGGTGAATTTGATTCGGAATTCTTGTTTTTAAATGGGGCTGATCAGATTCATCATGAGGTACAGGAAGGTATTACCTATGATTTGTGTCTCGCATTGGATTGTGCCAGTACAGACCGGTTTGGGGATTTTTCTGTCTATTATGAGACTGCTAAAGTAAAAGCAGCAATTGACCATCATGCCAGTGATGAAGGCTATGGGGATATTTTTCTTGTGAAACCAGAAGCATCAGCGACATGTGAAGTTATTTATGGACTGCTTGACAGGGATAAAATCAGTAAACAGTGTGCAGAGGCTTTATATCTAGGGATTGTACATGATACCGGAGTATTTAAGCATGGTAATACCACGAAGGAAACCATGTGTATTGCCGGAGATTTGATTGCCTTAGGAGCAAGGCCAAATGAGATTATTGACCGTACCTTTTATAGTAAAAGCTATGTTCAGAATCAGATTTTGGGTAGAGCTTTATTGGAAAGCTATATGACTTTAAATGATTTATGTGTGGTTACCTGTCTGAGAAAAGATGTTTTTGATTTTTATCATGCTAGCAGTGTAGATGTGGATGGGGTGATAGACCAGATTCGAGTAACCAGAGGGATTGAGGTAGCTGTCTTTTATTATGAATATGAGCCGGATACTTATAAATTCAGCCTGCGTTCCAATCATTATGTGGATGTAAGTAAGATTGCGATTCATTTCGGTGGTGGCGGTCATGTGCGGGCAGCCGGTTTTTCCTTGACTGGTGAGGTGCATGAGGTTATTGCATTGGTATTGGAACAGATTGCATTACAATTGTAAAGATTGAATTAAAACAGTATTAATTGCGAGACAGCCCGAATGGGCTGTTTTGCAATAAGAGCAGGAGAAAATGATGTGCGACGGAATATTGAATGTATATAAAGAGCCGGGATTCACCTCCTTTGATGTAGTAGCAAAACTGCGGGGAATCCTGCATCAGAAAAAAATCGGTCATACAGGTACCTTAGACCCACAGGCAGAAGGAGTGCTTGTGGTTTGTCTGGGAAAAGCAACAAAGCTTTGTGATATCCTGCCGGACCACGATAAGGAATATGAAGCTACTTTATTGTTGGGAATGACTACGGATACAGAAGACGCAACCGGAGAAATATTGACAAAACAAGAGGTGACAGTATCGGAAGAAGAGGTGCGGGAGGCAATTTTATCTTTTCTCGGTACATATGAACAAGTTCCGCCTATGTACTCGGCAATTAAGGTGAATGGACAAAAACTGTATGAACTGGCAAGGCAAGGAAAGGTAATTGAACGTCAACCTAGACCGGTTACATTATATCAATTAGAAATTATTCAAATGGATTTGCCAAGAGTCGTATTTCGGATTCAGTGTAGCCGAGGGACTTATATTAGAAGCTTATGCAGAGATATCGGAGAACAATTAGGCTGTGGTGGTTGTATGGAGCGATTAGTTCGTACAAAAGCATGTGGTTTTCAGTGCAATGATAGTCTGAGATTATCAGAGATTGAAAAATTAGTACAAACGGATGCCCTGAAACCAAATATCTATCCGATTGATGCAATGTATCCGGAGTATCCGAAAATTTATATGAGAAAACAGGGAGATAAGCTGGTTAATAATGGAAATAAATTTAACAGGAAAATGGTAGAATCCCTAGAGGAAGGATGCCGGTTGGAGCAGCCAAATGCAACCGGAGAGGAACCAGCCAGATTTCTAACCTATGATTCTGCGGGTAGTTTTATTGGCATTTATGAGTATCATTTGGAAAAACAGGAATTTGTACCATACAAAATGTTTTTATAGGAAGAAATAATAATGCGACATATAACAGATGTGAAAGATATACAATTGCATGATACGGCAGTGGCTTTGGGAAAGTTTGACGGATTTCACCGGGGACATCAATTATTGATTCACCAGTTAATGAAATGGCAGGAACAGGGAATGACAGGTGTTATCTTTACGTTTGTTCCTGCAGGAGAACGAATCGGTTCTGCAAAGCTGATTGACAGCAGGACAGAGAAGATACACAAAGCTGAAAAAACAGGGGTGAATATTCTGTTAGAATATCCATTTACCAAGGAATTTGCGAATTTGGAACCGGAGGCCTTTGTAACGGAAATTCTGATAAAACAACTGGATGTCCGGGCAGTGGCAATTGGAAAGGATTTTCGATTTGGGAAGAATCGCACCGGAGATGCCGAAGTGCTGATTGAGTTAGGGAAAAAGTATGGTTTTCAGGTTCAGGTATTTGAAAAATTGAAAGAGAATCAGAAAGAAATTAGTTCTTCCGCCATTCGAAACGCAATTATGAATGGACAGATGAAATTGGCAGCTTCGTATATGGGAGAAAATTACTGCATATATGGAGAAGTGGTACATGGGGAAGGTTTGGGACACACCATTGGGGTTCCTACCACAAATCAGTTGATTTCAGAAGAAAAACTGGTGCCGCCTTTTGGTGTTTATGCAGCCAAAATTATCTGGAAGGATCAGGAGTATTGCGGGATTGCCAATCTGGGATGTAAACCAACGGTAAGTGAAGGCGATGTGGTTGACTTAGAAACCTATATTTTTGATTTTCAACAGGACCTATATGGGGAATGGATAGAAGTTGAACTGTTGGAATTCATTCGTCCGGAGCAGAAATTCGAGACGGTGGAAGCATTACTACAGCAGATAGAAAAAGATATTGAATTTACAAAATTACATTTTTGAATATAAAAGTAAAATTAATATTGAAATATTGAACTATATATGTTAGTGTAATCATAGTGGGAACGGTTGGATACCCCTTGAGAAAGGGGGAATGCCTATGTATGTTACATATGAAAACTTAATTCAAATGGGATTGTTTTTAGTTGCACTCATAGGTTTTGTGTACAAGATATGTTCAGATAAACGGAACAAAAAATAATCCGCCCCTCTGCAAAGTCGCGGATTATTTTTGTAATTCACATATGCAAGGGGCACAACTCAGTACCACTTGTTTTCAATTATTATAGCATTCCTATATTTTAAATACAAGCTATTTTGTTAATCTTTCTTTAGTTTTCCTAAAAATTCCCGGATGCGTTCATTTTGTGACTGGAATACTTCTTCCGGTGTGCCTTCCACTACTACATATCCTTTATCCATAAATAAAATACGGTCAGAAACCTTGCGGGCAAACTCCATTTCATGGGTTACGATAATCATGGTCATATGGGTTTCTGCCAATTGCTTAATAACCTTTAAGACTTCGCCGGTCAATTCCGGATCTAAAGCAGAAGTAGGCTCATCAAAGAACAGTACTTCCGGCTTTAATGCAAGGGCTCTTGCGATTGCTACACGTTGCTGTTGTCCACCGGATAGCTGGTATGGATAATAGTCTGCTTTATCAGAAAGACCCATTTGTTCCAAGAGAGCATGAGCCTCTTGAATTACCTCATCCTTTGGACGTTTTTGAACATGGATGGGTGCATCAATTAAGTTCTTCAGAACAGTATAATGTGGAAATAGGTTAAAACTCTGGAATACCAGACCAAAGCTTCGCTTGATTTTATCCAGTTCACCCTGTTTCACATAAATGGAACGTCTATTGGTATCTGACATTGGCTTTTTATTTGCGGACAAATCCTTTTGCATATAAGCTGCTGTCTTGCCAAGATAGGAAAGGGAACCTTCATCCATAGTTTCCAATAGCGTTGCACAGCGTAATAGGGTAGATTTACCGGAACCGGATGGACCGATGATTGAGACAACCTCACCCTGATGGACGGTTAAGGATATATCTTTTAAGACCTCCAAATGCTCGAAGGACTTTTTTACATGATTCATTTCTAAATAAGGAAATTCATTTCGCTCCATATCCGTCACACCTCCTAATAATAACCCATTTTCTTTTCCAATCGATTCATGACAAAGGATACCAATAAGTTAAATACATAGTAGAATAATGCTGCTACTGCAAATGGTATCATGGTTGTCTGTGCTGCGGCTACTTGCTTTGCCACGCTGAACATTTCAATAACAGACAGGGTATAGGCTAAAGAGGTATCCTTTACCAGTGTGATGACCTCATTGGTGACAGCCGGTAAAATGATTTTAAATACCTGAGGAAGCACAATTTTCATGAAGGTTTGGGATTTACTATATCCCAGTAATTTGGCAGCTTCGTATTGTCCCTTTGGAATTGCTTCGATACCGGAACGATAGATTTCTGCAAAATAGGCTGCATAGTTAATGGTAAAACCTAAGATAATTGCAGGAAAACGCCATCCATTGCCGGTTGGAATATGTAATACGTAACCGGGAAAGAAGAACACTACCATTAGCTGTAGCATTAACGGTGTTCCGCGCATAACTGAAATATAGAATTGTGTTATTCCGCAAATGACCCTGTTTTTAGACATTCGTCCAAATGCCACGATGAAACCAAGGGGCATGGAAAAGAGCAGGGTCAGGGCAAAAATACTAATGGTGATTAGAAAGCCCTGTGTTAACTCTGTTAGCATAACCGAAAATGCCATGGCAGGTTCTCCTTTCTGTAATCTTTTATTCTAAGCATGTCATATCAGATAAGCCATATTTTTCTGCTAAAGCATCAAAAGTTCCGTCTTCCTTTAATTTCTGTAAGTCCTCATTAATTGTATCTCTTAATTGAGTATTATCTAATGCAAAGCCGATACCATATTTTTCAGAGTTTAAGTGCTCATCTAAGATGATGAAAGCATCATCACCACGACTTTCAATCTGGTATTTTGCAACGCCGATATCCATGGCAATTGCATCGATACTACCGATTTGTAACTCTGCAAATGCGGTATTGTAATCTGCAAATTCCTGCAGTTTACCAAAGGTATCTGCTAAAGCTTTTTGCTGTTCTTCATCCTCTAATACAGATAAAGCAGCAGAAGCAGCCTGTACACCAACAATCTTTCCGCTTAAGTCGTCGAAGCTGGTAATGCCGGATTCCTTAGAGACAACGATAACCTGACTGTTATCTACATATGGTACGGACCATGCATAATCATCTTCCCGTCCGTCAATAGTGAATCCATTCCAGATACAGTCGATGGAACCGGAATTTAACTCATTGTCTTTGTTATCCCATACGATTGGCTGTTTTACTAAAGTCCAGCCTTCTAATTCGCAAACTGCTTCCGCAAGCTCCAAATCAAAGCCGGTATATTCTCCATTATCGTCCATGTAGCCGTATGGAGGATATTCAGCATCAAAGCCAACCACAAAGGTATTATCATCGTTTTTGCTTCCGCAGCCGGAAAGCAACAGAGCACCAAGGGCTAAAGTAGCCATAAAGCATAAAAGTTTCTTTTTCATCGTTCGTCCTTTCTGAGAATTCATCTCATATAATTATAGATTATTTGGCAGAATCAGGATACACGTCTGCACACGGAATTTATATTATCATAAGGAAAGGAGTGGTGTCAATCGGGGGTAAGCAACAGGAGTGGAAGAATGATTAAAAAATATTAAACAAAGTGAAAGTTGTCAAGTGATTTTGCTTGACAAACAGTCTTCTTCCATTTATAATAGCAACGTGTAAAGCAAAAAACCTTTACAGGGGTGTATTTCATGAAGATGGAAAAAATCGTCAGACAGTCTATTTTATATGATTTTTATGGCGAATTATTAACTGAACACCAGAAACGAATTTACGAAGAAATCGTGTTTGATGATATGTCTTATACGGAAGTAGGAGATATGGAGGGAATCAGTCGACAGGGTGTATATGATCTGATTAAACGTTGTGATAAGATTCTGGAGGAATATGAAGCAAAACTGAAATTAGTTGAAAAATTCCAGAATACGAAAGCAATGGTAGCACAGATTCAGTCGATTGCAAAGGAATTAAAGGAAGCGAATGCCGATGTGGCATTGGTGGATAAGATAGAAGCAATGGAACAGTTATCCAATGCAATTTTAGAAGAGTATTAATAGAAGAATATTGAAGATTGGAATTGTTATATGGCATTTGATAGTTTATCTGAAAAATTGCAGAATGTGTTTAAGAAGCTGCGAAGCAAGGGAGCCTTAACAGAAAAAGATGTCCAAGAGGCTATGAAGGAAGTAAAACGGGCTTTATTAGAAGCAGATGTTAACTTTAAGGTAGTAAAACAGTTCATTAATACAGTTAGTGAACGGGCCGTTGGACAGGATGTATTAAGCGGCTTGAATCCCGGACAGATGGTAATCAAGATTGTAAAGGAAGAAATGGTGAACCTGATGGGTTCGGAAACCACAGAAATAAAAATGCTTCCTTCCAATGAGATTACGGTGGTGATGATGTGTGGTCTGCAGGGTGCCGGTAAAACCACTACGGCAGCAAAATTGGCAGGACAGTTTAAGAATAAGGGAAAGAAGCCATTACTGGTAGCGTTGGATGTCTATCGTCCGGCAGCTATCAAGCAGTTGGAAATCAACGGTGAGAAGGTTGGCGTTCCGGTATTTACCATGGGCGATAACCACAAGCCGGTGAATATAGCAAAAGCAGCGTTAGAACATGCTGCAAAGAATCATTTGAATCTGGTATTCCTAGATACTGCCGGACGACTTCATGTGGATGAAGCCATGATGGAAGAATTACAGGAAATCAAGAGCCAGATAAATGTTACCTATACGCTGTTGACCGTGGATGCAATGACCGGTCAGGATGCAGTGAATGTAGCAACTAATTTTAATGATAAAATCGGTATTGACGGCGTTGTCTTAACAAAGTTAGATGGCGATGCCAGAGGTGGTGCGGCACTTTCCATTCGAGCTGTTACCGGAAAGCCGATTCTATATATTGGTATGGGTGAAAAGCTTTCCGATTTGGAACAGTTTTATCCGGACCGTATGGCAAGCCGAATCCTTGGCATGGGTGACGTTGAGTCCCTGATAGAGAAAGCTGCTGCAGCAATTGACGAGGATAAGGCAAAAGAGATGACCAAGAAAATCAAAAAGAATGGATTTGATTATAATGATTTTCTGGACAGTATTGAACAAATGGATAAAATGGGTGGCATGCAGTCCATGCTTTCTATGCTTCCGGGTATGGGAAGCCAATTAAAGAATGTTGAAATTGATGAAGATGCAGCCAAGCATCCTAAGGCAATCATTTTATCTATGACACCGGAGGAACGGGCAAATCCGGACATTATGAGTGTCAGCCGGAAACGGAGAATTGCAGCAGGAGCCGGTGTGGATATTGCCGAGGTCAATCGATTTGTAAAACAGTTTGAACAATCCAAGAAAATGATGAAACAATTTTCCGGGATGATGGGTGGTAAAAAACGCCGGGGGATGCGATTCCCATTTTAATTAGCCTATAATCATTTATTATAGAATAAAAACTAAGGAGGTGCAGGAAAATGGCAGTAAAGATTCGTTTAAAGAGAATGGGACACAAGAAGGCTCCTTTCTATAGAGTTGTTGTTGCTGATGCAAGATCACCAAGAGATGGTAGATTTATCGAGGAAATCGGTACTTACGATCCAAACCAGGAACCAAGTGTTATTAAGTTTGACGAAGAAGCTACAAAGAAGTGGTTAGCAAATGGTGCGCAGCCAACTGAGACTGTTGCAAAGCTTTTGAAGCATGCTGGTATTGAGAAATAGGGAGGTTTGTCCATATGGTTGAATTAGTAGAACTAATTGCAAAATCCCTAGTTGATCACCCAGATGAGGTTGTAGTGACTCAGACCGAATCCGAAGATGTTATTACTGTAGAATTAAAGGTCGCAGCAGATGACATGGGAAAGGTGATTGGAAAGCAAGGTTCCATTGCAAAGTCCATCCGTACGGTCGTAAAAGCGGCAGCATCAAAGGGTGACAAAAAGGTTGAAGTGAAAATCGGATAACGATGACAGACGGCCACTGATGGAGGAGACTCCCTTAGTGGTCTTTCACTTTTTAAGAAATATATTTTGATGAATTATAACATTTTGATTGAAAATGTTGAAATAGAAATAATTTAGAAAGGAAGAAAAATGGAAGAGTTATTAAAGGTGGGTGTAATCACAAGTACACATGGGATAAAAGGAGAAGTAAAGGTATTTCCAACTACAGATGATTTACAGCGCTTCACATACTTAAAGGATTGTATCATGGATACCGGAAAGCAAAAGCTTCCAATGGAAGTAGAAGGATGTAAATTCTTTAAGAATCAGGCAATTTTGAAATTTAAGGGATATGACAATATTAATGATATCGAAAAATATAAGAATGCAACGTTGTGGGTGACCAGAGAAAATGCAGTTCCGTTAGAAGAAGGAGAATTCTACATTGCAGATATCATAGACGCAAAGGTATATGAAGAAGATGGTAATTATTTGGGAATCTTAACGGAAGTTATGGAAACAGGTGCAAATGATGTATATGTGGTAAGAATGGAGACGGGAAAGGAATTGTTAATCCCTGCAATTCCACAATGCATTATCGATGTAAATGTAGAAGAACCGAAGGTCGTAGTGCGATTAATGAAAGGCATGTTGGAGGATTGAGGATGAATTTTCATGTGATGACATTATTTCCCGAAATGATTATGCAGGGGTTAGGTACCAGTATTACAGGTCGGGCAATGCAAAAAAAACTGATTCAGATAGAAGCAGTAAATATACGGGATTATACCTTGGAAAAACATGGACAGGTAGATGATTATCCTTATGGCGGGGGTGCTGGTATGGTGATGCAGGCAGAACCGATTTATCGGACATGGGAATCCATTACCAACAGAATTGGAAAACAACCAAGAGTGGTATATATGACACCTCAAGGCTCTGTCTTCAATCAGAGCATGGCGGAAGATTTTGCGAAAGAAGAGGATTTGATTATTCTTTGCGGTCACTATGAGGGAGTAGATGAACGGGTTTTGGACATGATTGTTACAGACCATGTATCCATTGGCGATTATGTGCTGACCGGTGGCGAATTGCCGGCAATGGTTATGATTGACTGCATTTCCCGTTTAGTGCCTGGGGTACTGAATAATAATGATTCAGCGGAATTTGAATCCTTTCATGAGAATCTGTTAGAGTATCCTCAATATACCCGCCCGGAGGAATTCATGGGAAGACGGGTGCCGGATATTCTGCTTTCCGGACATCATGCAAATATTGAAAAATGGAGACATGAACAGTCTGTGAAGCGAACCATGGAACGAAGACCGGATTTGCTACAGGAAAAATAACGGGCTCTTGAGAGAGCCCGAAATATTGAGAATTGGTTTGTTTGCACTACAAATCAGGGAGCAAATCCTTCCAGTTCTTCAATTTGATTGACTGCTAATTTTCCCATATATGCGGCTGTTGGTATGCCTCCCGGATAACGCAGCCAATGGCTGGCAAGATAAACATTGCTTAAGCCCCGAATTTCTGTTGAGAGAAAAGCGTTTCGATTGACGGCGGTTGTAATGAAACGCATATATGCTCCTTTATAATCATTTAAGCGATAGGCATAGCTGGCAGGGGTCCAAATATCTAATACTTGTAGCTTGCCTTCGTATTCCGGGAAACGAGCTTCAATTCTATGCTTAATTAGTTCAGCAAGATTCCTTTTGGTATTGTTGTAAAGCAGTTTTTTCTGATATAGTTTTTTCCAATACTTAAAATCTTTTTCGTATTGCACCAGACTGCACTGAATAACGGTCTTACCTTTTGGAGCGATATAATCACCATAAATTCGATAATTTTTAATAGTAATCCGGTCGTAACAGTTGTGTGCAATTTCAAAAGGAGAACAGGAGATAGAGAGAGTATCATCAATCTCATCCAAAAGTCCATCCACTGCAAAGGCTACCTGAAAAGAACTATATACCGGACAGTTGCGTTTGTCGTCATAGATTTCTTTTAAGGATTTTGGCGTGTATTTCTTTTTTAACAGCTTATTAAATGTGTAATTAATATCACAAGCGCAGATGATATAATCAGCGGATTCAAGCCTGCCATTTGCTAACAGAACACCATCTGCTTTTCTGAAGACAATCTTTTTTGCTTTTTTGGGGTTCAGAGCTGTTTTATCCAGTTGTTCAAAATGAATAGGCTCTTTATTAATGATGACTTGTTCTACTGCAGTTTGAAAGCATATGATACCTCCAAGGTCTTCATAAGTTTTCTGCATATTTTTAACGACACCCATGGAGCCGCCTTCCGGTAAGTCGCCATTGCCGGAGGTGAAAAATGCATAGGCTAACACCAGCCAGTATGCTTCGTATTCCTTCGCCATAAAGTCTAAAATCATATGTTTCAAGAGCGGATGTTGAAACTTTTCTGAAAGTTTTTGTAAATTCAATCCCATATACCGAATAAAGTTTTTCGCAATTTCCATATGATTTAAAGAAAAATTGGTTTCATTGATGCACTGGAGCAGTTCTTTAGGGGTTTTGCCGGGAGTAAGAAGGGTAACTGCCAGGCGTACGTAGTCAATAAAGCAGCGGATTTCTAACTCATCCTCCGGGGAAAGGCTTAACATTTCTTCCAATGTGCGGTCTAAATCACGCCAAAGTGTGACTTGCTGACCCTCCCACTCGGAACGGTAGAAGGATTCCCTTTGGATGATTCCTACATGGTCACCAAGGGCACCAACCTCTTTCCAAATCTGGTTTTGCGGTGTTCCTTCACGGGTACCGGTCATCCAGTGAATACAGTTGTCAATGCAATAGCCATTTCGATACCAGCCGGAACAATTACCGCCGGCAACACGATTCTTTTCATATATAATGGTTTCAAATCCGGCTTTTCTGGCATAAATTCCGGCACTTAAACCGGCAATGCCGCCACCAATGATGATTAGTTTACTCATACATGTATCCTCGTTTTCTTTCGCACCATTACTATTATTCATTGTTTCATCAATATTGACTGTAAAACTAGAAATAGAATAGCAGAAAGAAGGAAATTTGGCAATGGATGGACTGTTTAAGATTTTAGTTTGTTATGTAATTATATTGTTCACAGAAAAGGCAATATTAATAATTGGTTTTGGTGGGGTTTTTTCTTTGGTTTTATTGCCTTAATTGTTGCCTGGTGTCAAAAAGATTATAGTTATAAACAACATGACAAAGATACGAATGGTTTTAGTAATTCAGAAGATAAGGAAAAACGTGATAAGGAGATTCTGAAATCCGGTGGTTGGAAATGTTATGACTGTGGTTGTGTAAATGAAAAACAAATCATGAAATTATTCGTGAACTATTAGTAGAAAAACTTTCAAAAATATCCTATAATACCTTATGAACATAATAAAATGAATATGGTTTCTATGATGAAAGTAGTATTATAGAATTGCATGTAATGGAGAAAAAATGAGTGAACATATCAATAATCTTACCACCCTTTGCTATATTGAAAAAGACGATTGTTATCTGATGCTGCATCGGGTGAAAAAAGAACAGGATGTGAATAAAGATAAGTGGATTGGAATCGGAGGTCATTTTGAAGCCGGAGAAAGTCCTGAGGAGTGCCTGCTTCGGGAAGTGAAAGAAGAAACAGGGCTTACATTGACAAATTGGAGATTTCGAGGAATTATAAGCTTTACATTTCAGGCACCGGAACATGCAGCATGTTCCGATTTGAGAGAAAGAGAATCCCAAAACCAGATGACTTTACAGTGGGAGAAAAACGGAAAACTGGTTAAGAATGGAGCGGTTCAGGCAGATATGGAATATATGTGTTTGTATACTGCAGATGGTTTTGAAGGTGAAATGACGGAATGCGAGGAAGGCAATTTGGAGTGGATTCCAAAGTCAGAGATATACAATCTGCCAATCTGGGAAGGAGATAAACTTTTCTTTCAACTGTTAGATAGGGAAGTACCATTCTTTTCTTTGAAGTTGGATTATATAGGAGAAGATTTGATTCGAGCTGTACTGGATGGTAAGGAATTGGTGTTATAAGTAACAGGCGGTGACGCCTCATGCCAAGTGATAAGGAGGAACAATCATGAATGAAAATAAAGATAAAAATATTCAATCAGAGGAGAATTTAGAAGCGGAAGTAGTATTCAATGAAGCTTATGATGCAAAAGAAGTAGAATCCACAGTAATTACTGAAGAAGAGGAAGTTTTAGGTCAGGAAGATTTTGAAGATGAAGATGAACTGGATCGTATTCCCTTAGAGAATGAGCCAACGATGCAGGAGGTTCTTACGGAAGTATCCAATACTGCAAATGATTCCAAGAGCCATCAGATGAATTCAACCGGTATTCCGGGAAGAGAAAACGGACAGTCTTCCGGTTCGGAAAAAAAAGAATATGGACTGGGTGTCACTGCAATGATCCTTGGTATTCTTTCTATTCTTCTGTTTTGTATTCCATTTTTTGGAATTGTGTTAGGTGCAGTTTCCATTGTACTTGGAATTGTAGCGTCTGCAAAAAATAATGGTAAAAAAATGGGACGTTCCGGTATCATTATGGGTACAATTACCCTGTTGGCATATTTGGTTGTTTTCCTGTTTTTCGGTGGTATTTTTAACGTGATTAATAAGAATCAGGATCGTCTGACGAATACGGCATGGAGACGCACTACAGACGGGAGTGTTTTGTATCTTTACAGTGACGGAACCTTTATTGATGTACAGCGGGAAGGTGACTTTACGGATAATTTTTATTCCGGCACATATGATGTGTTGTCTTATGATGATGCAGGCATTGATTTTAATGGAATAGAAGTACAATATGATACAGATTATGCTTATGATGTATATCTGTATGTAGATACTTATGTGTGCAATGGCGAGGAAAGGGACACCATTGCGAATACTATACGGTATTTGTATTTATTTGATAAGAATTATTATGACGGAGATGTAGTAGAAATCTGCGCCCATGACTCAGTACAATATAGTACGATTTATCCGGTAAAAGAAACCAGTATGGCATATCCTTCTATTGGAAATGAATATCTTGGAATCACTGATAATACAGAGACGGAAGAAATAGCAGAGACGGAAGAAATAACAAATACAGAAGAAATAACAGAAACTGAGGAAACAACAGGAACTGAGGAAACAACAGGAACGGAAGAAGTGACAGCAACCGAGACCACGACAGAGATGACAGCAACAGAGGTTTCTGATACTGAAAGCTCCAATGAAACAGAGGAACCGGCAATTTGGGGAGACATCGATGACTTTATTGAAGATTCCCAAAATGAAATGCAGGAAATTAGTTCATCAGCTTCTGAACAATGGGATAAAAACAGTGAAGAAATCAGTAGTGTAATAGAAGAAGCATCCAGTGCAGTAGAAGAAGCGTCCAGTGCGATGGAAGAAGCATCCAGCGCAGTGGAGGAATTGGAAGAGAATCTGGATAAGAATACAATTCGGCAATTTTTTGTAAATGTAATTCGAACAATACGGAATTGGCTGGCAAAATGGGGATTTTAGTGCTGTTATTATAAGGATAATTGGGAGGAAATCATGTTATGTACCGCGACCAAGCGTTTCAGATATTAGGGCTTTCTATTACTTCGGATAAAAAGAAAATAAAAAAAGCATATGCTGCATTAGTTAAGCAATATCATCCGGAAGAATTTCCGGATGAATGGAAACGTCTGCATGAAGCCTATGAAGTTGCTTTACAATATGCAAAAGCTAATAACAAGGTAAATCAGGAATTGCAGGTATCTAGTCTGAAGGAAGAAATTGTAAAACAAGAGGCAGAGCAGAAATATCAGGAAGAACAGCAACATCTTGAGGAAGAAAGACGACGGGAAGAGGAAGAAAAGCAAAGGAAAGAAGAGGAAAAGCAACGGGAAGAGGAAGAATACTTACGAGTTCAGAAACAGTATGAAGAGCTTTTTGCACAGGGAAAACAGCAGGCAAAACAATGGGAAAAAGAAAAAATTGGAATTCTCAAAACCAGAATGTACCGATTGCAGGATAAAAAGAGAATTAAATATCAAGAATGGTATGAACTTTTTGATTCACCGGAATTTCAGGAGTTTTGTCATACACCGGAAACCATTCAATTATTAAGATATGCAATTCGTGGGAAAAAACTCAACAAAAAATCACGGGAATTAATTCAGAAAACAGTGGAACAGATTAATTGGAAAACTGATAATCGGCAGCTGAATAGAGAATGTAATGCAGTCCTTGACATTTTAAGAAAGGATGCTATGAATGATAAATTCTGGAAAATGTCCCCAAAGAAATTTTGGAAAAACGTTGGTAAGGGCTGGCTTTTTGTTATTATAATTCTTATTTTTATGAGCCTTCGTACGATTGCTTATATAGGTGGTCACGGAAATGGTTTTAGTTCATTGAATAAGAAAGAAGAGGAGGAAAGACAGGAATTAATTAATGCCTATCTGGAAAATAAAGAAGAGGTGAATATGGATGTTTTGAACCAATTGGAAGAACGACGGAAGGAAGCAGAGGAACAAGTTCATGCATATAGGCGAGGTGCATATCAATTAGAAGATGGCATTTATATCAATCAAACCTCTGGTGACTTTCAGTTATCAAATCCTGATGAATCATTTATGACAACCATACCAGAGGGAATGGCTATTGAACAGGAATTGAATGAACAGTTGCCTTCCAACGCTTCAGTGGAGATGATACTATATTATCAGACACCTCAGGAAATAACGGATGGAAATTTGGTTTGGATTATTGATAAGGATATTTGTAATTTGGAAGACAAAACCATATCATCCTATTATGTTTGGCAAAATGATGAATGGGAAGTTCAGCATATAAGTAATGGAATGTTTGGTTATATAGAGGACGAGACAGGGATTGAAGATAATGACTATCTGTGTCTGATATCACCGGTGCCGAAAAATGGTCCTGCAATTTGTACTTTGGTTTTATATGAGGATGAAGCGGAATAAGGAGGAATAAATATGTCGAAAATAATAGGTATAGACCTTGGTACTACCAATAGTTTAGCTACTGTTTGGGAAAATGGGAAAACGGTATTAATTCCCAATAGCTTCAATGAATTTTTAACACCAAGTGTGGTGAGCGTAGATGAAAAGGGGAATTTCTACGTAGGAAAAACAGCAAAGGAGCGATTAATCACTCACCCGGATTCTACAGCCAGTGTGTTTAAACGTTCTATGGGAACCAGCAGTGGATTTGTTTTGGGCGGTAATCGTTATTTGGCAGAAGAATTATCTGCCATGGTGTTGAAACGATTAAAACAGGATGCGGAAAACTATCTTGGAGAGCCGGTAGAAGAGGCAGTTATCAGTGTTCCGGCATATTTTAATAATTTGGCAAGAAATGCAACTAAGCGTGCCGGGCAGTTAGCCGGATTAAAAGTGGAGCGCATCGTAAATGAGCCTTCAGCAGCAGCGCTTGCCTGCTACGACATGCATACAGACACAACTATGCTGGTATTTGATTTTGGTGGTGGAACTTTGGATGTTTCCTTAGTAGAATGTTTTGATAATGTAGTTGAAATTATTGCAGTCAGTGGAGATAACCGACTGGGTGGAAGTGATTTTGATGATGTATTAATGGGACACTTTATTCGTCAGATGAAGCTGAATTACTATGGTTTGACAGAAGAACAACGGGCAATGATTCGGAAGGCGGCAGAACTCTGTAAACGAGAATTAACTAATCAGGAAACTGTAATCATACATGTGAATGATACTGATATTCAAGGCTCTGTTTCTATCAGTCGAAGAGAATTGATTCAGCTTTCCGCAGATTTGTTCCGTCGTATGGAAATACCAATAAGGCAAGTATTAAAAGACAGTGGAATGGGTTTGGACGAAATTGATGAAGTAATTTTGGTTGGTGGTTCCTGCAAAATGCCAATTGTCCAGAAATATCTTTGCCACATTCTGCGTAGAAACGATATTCAGGTTCGAAACCCGGATTATATGATTGCAGAGGGTTTAGGTGTTTATGTTGGAATAAAAGAGCGAAACGAAGATATCAAGGATATGGTCTTAACAGATATATGTCCGTTTTCTCTTGGAGTTGGTGTGGTAAATCGTGAGGACGTAAGTGCAGGAGATAAAATGTCGGTTATGATACCTAGAAATACTTCTCTGCCGGTTTCACATGTTGGAGAATATGTAACTGTACGTGATAATCAAGAACATTTGGTAGTAAAGATTTATCAAGGTGAAGCACAGTTGGTAAAGCATAATTTACTGTTAGGTGAATTAGATTTGCTGGTTCCTAAACTTCCGGCTGGTATGGCAAAAGTGGACGTCCGATTTTCCTACGATATTAACGGAGTATTGCAAGTAAAGGCAAAAATTCAGAATACAGGGGAAGAAAAAGAAATTGTAATAGTGAACGATAAATCCGGTTTGACTCAAGATCAGATTGAAGAAAAGCTGGAAGTGTTCAAAAAGCTGGAAATGCAGAATGCGGAAGAAGAAGAAAACAACTATCTTATGAACTGGGGTCTGCGTTTAATGGAACAGTGTACCGGGCAGATGCGACAGGATATTGAACAGCGTATGGACTATTTTGCCCATGTGGTCGGGGAAGGAATTCCAAATAACATCACGCAGGCAAAACGTCATCTGAAGCGTTATTTCAGGCATGTGGATCAATATTTAGAAACCCATAATATTTTTGCAACACCGGATTTTGATTTTGCAAGCTGGTATCAGAGTGAGAATGAACAGGAAGAGGAATCACAAGAACAAAAGGAAACCTCTGGTGAGTATGATGAAGGAGATGCAGAGCAGGAATATCAGGAATGGTTAAAAAGTATGGGCTTATAGTGCTTGACAACCTGTAAAGTTCAGTCCATAATGAACAAGAAAATATAGGATGACAGAACGATGTTGAAAGTAGTCCTAAACTCGTTTTGATAAATAACGATATCGAGGTGCAAAAGCATGTGCGGATTTGTAGGATTTGTAGATCATCTGCCGGAAAAAGCAGAGATTATTGAAAAAATGAAGGATGCAATTATTCATCGGGGACCGGATAGTGACGGTACCTATTTAGATGAAGATATTGCATTAGGATTTCGTCGGTTAAGTATTATTGATTTGAATGCAGGCGACCAGCCTATTTATAATGAAGACGGTTCTTTAGTTTTAATGTTTAACGGAGAAATCTATAATTATCAGGGGATTCGGGAAGAACTGATTGCAAAAGGACATATATTCAAAACACAGTCGGATACAGAAGTATTGGTACATGCTTATGAGGAATATGGATATGATATGCTGAACATGTTGCGGGGAATGTTTACTTTTGTAATTTGGGATAAGAATGAAAAGAAAATGTTTCTGGCAAGGGATTTCTTTGGTATTAAGCCAATGTATTATGCCAATATGAACGGAACCTTTATGTTTGGCTCAGAAATCAAAGCTTTTTTACATCATCCGAATTTTGAAAAGAAATTGAATCATGATGTATTGGAAAACTATTTAACTTATCAATATAGCCCATCAGCAGAAACATTTTTTGATGGAGTTATGTGTCTGCCTCCGGCTCATTATTTGGTATATGAGAATGGTAAGATTACCATCACTCGTTATTGGGAACCGGAATTTAAGGAACCGGACGAAAGCAAAGACTTAGATGCATGGGCAGATGAAATCCGAGCGGTTATGGAAGATTCCGTTAAAGCACATAAAATCAGTGATGTGGAGGTAGGTTCCTTCCTTTCCAGTGGTGTGGATTCCAGCTATATTGCTTGTCTTGCAAATGTAGATAAGACATTTACCGTTGGCTTTAAGCAGAAGAAATATAATGAAATTTCTTATGCAAAAGAATTATCAGATATTATTCAGGTGCAGAATATCAGTAAGGTGATTACACCGGAGGAATACTGGGACAAATTATCCATGATTCAGTATTATATGGATCAGCCATTGGCAGATGCTTCCGCCATTGCACTTTATTTCTTAGGTAATGAGACGGCAAAGCATGTCAAGGTTGCAATGTCGGGAGAAGGTTCGGATGAATTATTCGGTGGTTATAATATTTACCGGGAACCATTGGAGAATAAGGCATATGATGTGATTCCTTTTCCGATTCGGCGTTTGATCGGTAAATTTGCAGCACTATTTCCGAAAAAGCGTGGGTTTAATTTCCTGGTGCGCCATTCCAAGACTTTGCAGGAACGCTATGTGGGAAATGCCTTTATCTTTGATGAAAAAGAAAAAGATAAGCTGTTGAAGGAACGAAACGGAGTAAATCCGTTGGATGTTACCCGCCCGTATTGGGAGCGTACCAAGGGAAAAGATACCGTTACCCAGATGCAGTATCTGGATATTAATGTTTGGATGGTTCATGACATCTTATTAAAGGCAGACAAAATGAGCATGGCAAATTCTTTAGAGGTACGTGTTCCATTTTTGGATAAAGAAGTGTTTGAGGTGGCTTCCAGAATACCACGTCAGTACAAGGTAGAAGGAGAAGTAACCAAACGGGCATTTCGTAAAACTGCCTTAGAGGTTTTGCCGGAAAAGGTTGCTGATAAGAAGAAATTGGGATTTCCAGTGCCAATTCGTGTCTGGATTCGGGAAGATAAATATTACAATCGTATAAAAGAAGCATTTACCAGTGATGCAGCAGCACAATTTTTTGATACTGATTATCTGGTAAAACTGTTAGACCAGCATAAGGCAGAAAAATTCGACAATAGTCGAAAGATTTGGACTGTATTTATGTTCCTGCTCTGGTATGATGAGTTTTTTGTAAAACGAGCATAGTGGATGGAACAAGAGTGTTAAAATGTGGATAAATATATGAGGCTTACGAAAACGACAGTGGTTTTTGCAAGCCTCATATGTGTGTTGCAAAGGTGTTTCAGGCGTTGGAAGGGATATACATGGAGCTTTGGTTAATAATCAGTATAGTTTATATCATTATTATGAATATAGTTGGTTTTGCCAGTATGGGAATTGATAAGCACAGGGCAAAGAAGCATGTATGGCGGATTCCGGAAAAAACACTGTTTCTGATTGCTATTCTGGGTGGAAGTCTGGGTAGTTTAATAGGAATGCAGATGTTCCGACATAAGACGAAACATAAACAATTTATAGTTGGAATTCCTGTAATTCTTTGTTTGCAGGTTTGTCTGCTTGGTTTATTATATTATCATATGGACAACAAAGAAACTAAAAAAACAGGCTTTGCTATGGGTACAGTTATTTCGTCTACTGTCTATGGAAAAGATAGTGATACTGTAGTGGAAGAAATCTTTGACCGGTTAGTTGAATTGGATACCCGGCAGTTATCCTGGCGGGAAGAAGGGTCTTCCGTAGCTCAGTGGAATCAAAGTCTTAAGGAGGAAACTGCAATCCCATTATCTACTGAGGAACAACAGTGGCTTCAGACGTCTTTGGAACTTTGTAAGTCATCCGATGGGGCATTAGATATCACGATACATCCGGTTATTGAAGCTTGGGGAATAGAAGGTGATAATCCGAAGGTTCCAACAGAGGAAGAGATTCAACAGGCATTGGATATGACTGGCTATGACCAGTTATTTATAGATGAAAATGGAATATTATATACAGAGGATAACGATTTATCCATTGATTTAGGTTCAGTGGGCAAAGGAATTGCAGCAGACCGGATTCGGAACTATCTGGATACCCAAGAGGTTTCCGGGGCTATTGTGTCGATTGGAGGAACTATTTTAGTATATGGCGAAAAGCCCGGTTCCCGGGAATGGCAAGTTGGAATCCAGAATCCAAGAGGTGTACAAGGAACGGTTTTGGGAATGCTGTCCATGAAGCAGTCTGGTGTGGTTTCGACTTCCGGGGATTATGAAAAGTATTTCATAGAGAATGGTATTCGTTATCATCATATTTTTAATCCGAGTACCGGTTATCCGGCAGACAGTGGATTATGCTCTGTTACCATTGTTTGTGAAGAAGGAATTATCAGCGATGGGTTATCTACAGCCTGCTTTATTTTGGGATATGAAAAAAGTCTGCCGTTACTGGAAAAATATGGAGCAGAAGGTATCTTTGTTACGACAGATGCGCAAGTATATGTAACAGCAGGACTGAGGGATGCGTTTGAATTAACCAGTTCGGACTATACATTAAAACAATAAACACAGGAAAAACGTATATGGAAGAAAAATGTAAGAATAGAAAAAGAAATGATATACTCTTAATTATTGGAATTTTGCTTGGAATGGGATGTCTGGCATTGTTGATTCGGTTTGTTTTTTTTCAAACAGGTAATAGGGCAGTTGTTACCATTGATAATGTAGTGGTTTTTGAACAGGAATTATCTGGGGATTGTCAGATTCCAATACAAACAAATCAAGGATACAATCTGTTTCAAATAGAGAATGGAGTTGCATCAGTGGTTGAAGCAGATTGTAGAGATCAAATCTGTGTAGAACATGTGGGTATCAGTAAAAAAGGAGAGACTATTGTATGTCTGCCTCATAAGCTGATAGTTGAAATTCAGTAAGAGAAGGAAGATACTATTAATATAGTACGATTGAAAAGGAACGAAAGCATTAAAAAGGGGAATTGCAGGAGGAACATCAGATGAAACATACGGAAAAGATTGCAAAGGAGGAAGGACAACAGCTTCTTACTTTTGGAAAATGGCTGGTTTTTTCCTTGCTGACAGGTATTGTTGTTGGTTTGATTGGTACAGCTTTTTCTGTATCTATGACATATGTTACCGGACTTCGGCAAGCACATAACTGGCTGGTCTTTTTCCTGCCGGTTGCAGGTTTGCTGATTGTATTATTTTATAAGCTTCTTCATCAAGAGCATCATAAAGGAACGAATCTGGTCATTGCAGCAATTCGAACCGATGAATTAATTCATGCCAGAACGGCACCTCTGATTTTTGTTTCTACTATCTTAACCCATTTGTGTGGTGGTTCTGCCGGAAGGGAAGGAGCAGCACTTCAGTTAGGTGGAAGTATTGGAGAATCCATCGGCAGAATTTTTAAATTCGATGAAAAGGACCGGACAATTATTATAATGTGTGGTATGAGTGCCGCATTCTCTGCTGTATTCGGAACCCCCTTAGCAGCAGTTATTTTTCCGATGGAAATGGTAAGTATTGGTGTCATGTATTATGCCGCACTGGTGCCTTGTACGATTGCATCGTTGACTGCTAATCAGATTGCGTTGTTTTTTGGTGTGCATGGGGAGCGGTTTGTGGTATCGAAAATACCGGAATTCAATCTTTTAAATACCGGGAAAATTGGTATATTAGCAATTCTTTGTGCATTTCTAAGTATTGTATTTTGTATTGTGCTGCATGAAACCGAGAAGTATATACGGAAATGGTTGAAAAATCCATGTCTGCGGATTGCTGTTTGTGGAGCAGTGGTTGTTGGACTTACCATTCTTTTTGGAACGGATTACAATGGAGCAGGCATGGAAGTGATTCAGAAGGCAATTGAAGAAGGACAGGTTTTCTATGCTGCATTTTTTATAAAGATGATATTTACAGCCATTACATTGGGAGGCGGGTATAAAGGCGGCGAGATTGTTCCAACGTTCTTTCTGGGTGCTACCTTTGGCTGTGTAGTAGGACAGATTCTTGGGATTTCTCCAATGCTTTGTGCGGCGGCAGGAATGACAGGCGTTTTTTGTGGTGTTACGAATAGTCCTATGACATCTTTATTTATCAGCTTTGAATTATTTGGTATGGAGGGGATGCCATATTACCTGATAGTAATAGCGATTTGTTATATGCTTTCCGGTTATGTAGGTTTGTATAAGAGTCAGAAAATAGTATACTCTAAATCTGAGCCTACTTACATTAACCGGGAGTCTGATTAAGAATTGGAGGATTTGCTGTGGCAAAAAAGGTTGCATTTCTAGGTATGTTTTCCACACTGGCATTGATTTTGGGTTGGTTGGAATCCTTGCTTCCTGTCGTTCCGTTTGCGCCGGGAGTGAAGATAGGTCTGGCAAATCTTGTAAGTCTGTTGGTACTCTACCGGTTTGGCTGGAAGGAGGCTGCATGTGTGAATATGCTTCGTATCGGGCTTTCCTCTGCCTTGTTTGGGAATATAGCTCTGCTTCTTTATAGTCTGGCAGGAGCCATTCTCAGTTTGATTACAATGTGTTTATTGAAAAAAACAGACAAATTTTCTATTGTAGGTATCAGCGTTGCCGGGGCTGTCATGCACAACCTTGGGCAAATCATTGTGGCAGCATTCCTTATGGAAAATGGAGTGATTCTGTACTATCTCCCGATTTTGGCAGTTTCCGGTGTGATTGCGGGAGTATTGGTGGGTCTTGCCAGTGCATTTTTACATAAGCATCTGCCGAAGGAAATCGGTTGAATAACAAGTGAAATTGTATTAAAATTAGATTATTCTAAGAAACGAGGTAGCAGGTATGGGTTTACTTACTTTTAAGGGAGGTATTCACCCTTACGAAGGGAAAGAACTGACCATGGATAAGCCAATTGAAGTCTATCTCCCCAAAGGAGATATGGTCTATCCCTTAAGTCAGCATATTGGAGCACCGGCGAAACCGTTGGTGAAAAAAGGAGACAGAGTTCTGGCAGGACAGAAAATTGCAGAAGCAGGAGGCTTTGTATCTGCACACATTCATGCCACGGTATCCGGTACAGTAAAATGTATAGAGCCACGTTTATCTTCAGGAGGCAATAAAGTAAATTCCATCGTTGTTGAAAATGATGGTGCCTTTGAAAGTGTGGAATTTCATGAAATGGAAAAACCGCTGGAAGAAATGAGCCGGGAGGAGATTATTGGAGCCATTCAGGAGGCAGGTATTGTGGGTATGGGTGGTGCAGGATTTCCAACGCATGTAAAGCTGTCACCAAAGAATGTGGACGCGATTGATTATATCATTGTCAATGGTTCTGAGTGTGAGCCTTATTTAACATCGGATTATCGTAGAATGTTAGAAGAACCGGAGAAGGTTGTAAAAGGATTGGAGATTGTCTTGCAATTATTTCCCAATGCATCCGGTATCATTGCGGTGGAGAACAATAAACCCAAAGCCATTCAGATATTAAAGGAGAAGACGTCGGATATCCCAAGGATTCGTGTCAATACCATGAAAACGAAGTATCCGGAAGGAGCGGAACGTCAATTGATATATGCCAATACAAAACGGTATGTTAATTCAAATATGCTTCCGGCAGATGCAGGTTGTATTGTACATAACATTGATACCTTAGTTGCTATCTATGAAGCGGTTTATATGGGACGCCCATTAATGGAACGAATTGTAACCGTGACCGGAGATGCTATTGTGAATCCACAGAATTATAAGGTTTTGTTGGGTACCGGTTTTCAAGAATTGATTGATGCTGCCGGCGGTTATAAGGGAGAAGAACCGGAAAAAATAATTGCCGGAGGACCGATGATGGGAAAAGCCATTATCAGCACCGATATTCCCCTTGTAAAAGGTTCTTCTGCAATTCTTTGTATGCAGGAGGATGAAGTGGCTTCCTGTGAACCATCCAATTGTATCCGTTGTGGAAGATGTGTAGCTGTTTGCCCGGGACGGGTAAATCCATCCCAATTGGCAAAATTAGCACAAAAAGGTAAATTAGATGAATTCGTAGAACAAGATGGCATGGAATGTTGTGAGTGTGGATGTTGTTCTTATGTCTGCCCGGCAAAACGACATTTGACCCAGACCATTGCGGCAACCAGAAAATCCATTCTGGCAAGCCGAAAGAAATAGGAGGTGCAACGATGACTGAATTAAAAAAGATATCCTCCTCCCCACATGTCAGACAGGAGGACAGTACTGCAAGTATTATGCTGGATGTTGTGATTGCATTACTGCCGGCTTCCATCATGGGAGTTTACAATTTTGGTATATCTGCCTTTTTGTTAATTGTGATTTGTATGGCAAGCTGTGTAGCCAGTGAATGGGCATTTGAGTATTTTTCAAAACGTAAGATAACCATTAGTGATTTTAGTGCAGTGGTCACCGGAATACTGCTTGCTTTGAATCTTCCGCCTTCTTTGCCTTGGTGGATGGCAGTATTGGGAAGTGTTTTTGCCATTATTGTTGTAAAGCAGTTGTTTGGCGGAATTGGACAGAATTTTATGAATCCGGCTTTGGCAGCCAGATGCTTTTTGTTGCTTTCCTTTACTATGTCTATGACGAATTTTACATATGATGCAGTTACTACGGCAACCCCACTTGCAATGTTAAAGGCTGGGGAGTCCGTTGATTTGCTTCGAATGTTTATGGGAAGTACTGCAGGAACCATTGGTGAAACTTCTACAGCCGCTCTACTGATTGGAGGAGCATATTTACTATTTAAGCGTGTAATTGACATTCGGATTCCTCTTTCTTATATTGGAACCTTTGGAATATGCATTTTGATTTACGCCCTGGCAAGTGGCAGAGGATGGGATTGGAGTTTTGTCGCTGCCCATTTATGTGGTGGTGGTTTGATGCTGGGTGCTATTTTTATGGCAACCGATTATGTTACATCACCAATAACAGCAAAAGGACGATGGATATATGGCGTTTTGCTGGGAGGTTTAACTTTTGTATTGCGAAGCCCATGGAATTCGGGTACTGCCGCAGAGGGTGTATCCTATGCAATCCTATGTGGTAACTTACTGGTACCGATTATTGAACGGTTTACAGCACCAAAGTGCTTTGGAAAGGGGGCTGTAAAGCATGAATAAGCAGATGATAAAGGATTCCCTTATTTTATTCATCATTACGTTAGTTGCCGGTTTATTACTGGGTGGCGTATATGCGATTACGAAGGACCCTATTGTTGAAGCACAGGAAGAGAAAAAGCAGGAAGCCTATCTCACCGTCTTTGCTGATGCAGTAGACTTTCAGGATATGGAAGGAATCAATCTGGAGGAGGCATCGGCAATTCTTGGTGAGGCAGGATATGAAAAATATACAATTGATGAGGTAAAGCTGGCTGTGGATGCTGGCGGAGCTCCGTTAGGATATGTAATTACAGTGACTTCCATGGAAGCCTACAGCGGAGAATTAACCATTGCTTTGGGTATCCGCATGGATGGTACCATTAATCAGATTTCTTTTCTGACCTTGGCTGAAACCACCGGACTTGGTATGGAAGCAAAGAATCCGCAATTCTATGAGCAGTATTCGAATAAGCAGGTAGACTCCTTTGTTGTGACAAAGACGGGAGCAACAGCAGAATATGAAATTGATGCATTGACCGGTGCAACTGTTACCAGTAATGCAGTAACAAATGCGGTAAATGCAGGTATCTGCTATGCACAAAGCTTAGGACTTGATGGAGATGAGCAGGGAGGTGGCAGTGATGAATAAAGCTATGGATCGTATAAAGAATGGTATTATCACCGAGAACCCAACCTTTGTTCAGATTTTAGGTATGTGTCCGACCTTGGCAGTTACCACATCAGCAATCAATGGTCTGGGTATGGGGCTGAGTACCACAGTAATACTGATTATGAGTAATCTGATGATTTCTGCATTACGGAACGTAATACCGAATCGGGTACGAATTCCGGCATATATTGTAATTGTTGCTTCCTTTGTAACAATTGTGGATTTCTTATTACAGGCATTTTTGCCGGAATTATCAGAAAGTCTGGGCGGTTATATCAAATTAATCGTGGTTAACTGTATCATATTAGGACGTGCAGAAGCCTACGCATCGAAGAATCCTGTAGTTCCATCTATCTTTGATGGTGTGGGTATGGGACTTGGATTTACGGTAGGTCTGACTGCTATTGGTCTGGTGCGTGAGTTGATTGGAGCCGGTTCCGTATTTGGATTTGCGATTCCGGGGTATGAGCCGATTGGTATTTTTGTAAAATCCCCGGGTGCATTTATTGTATTAGCATTTTTAATTGCATTTTTGAATTTCAGAAAGATGAAAAAGAAGAAGAGTAATACAAGTGATACGGTATGTCGTATGGAGGACTGTATGCATTGTGGTAATACCTCCTGTGGCGGAAAGTTCTTTGATTTTGACGGGGATACAGATGTGGTTGGTCATGTAGGTAAGAAGGAAGAGAAAAAGGAAATGGAGGAAAACGCAAATGAGTGAGTTTACTAAAATTATTTTGATTGCAATCAGTGCGGCACTTGTGAATAACGTTGTTCTAAGCCAGTTCCTTGGATTATGTCCCTTCTTAGGTGTATCCAAGAATATGAAGTCTGCTGCCGGTATGGGTGTTGCAGTTATCTTTGTAATTGCCATTTCCTCTGCGGTTGCCAGTCTGATTTATCAGTTTGTTTTGACCCCTCTTCACATTGAATATTTGCAGACCATAGTATTTATCCTGGTTATTGCAGCATTGGTTCAGTTTGTGGAGATGTTCTTGAAGAAAGCAATGCCTGCATTACATAAAACGCTGGGTGTATATCTCCCTTTGATTACCACGAATTGTGCAGTGCTGGGTGTGGCTTTGAATAATGTAACCGACCATTATAATCTTTTGGAAAGTGTTGTAAATGGTGTTGGTACAGCAGTTGGTTTTACCATAGCAATTGTAATTCTTGCAGGTTTGCGGGAGAAGATGGAGGATAATGATATTCCTGCACCGTTTCAGGGGATGCCGATTGTGTTGCTGACAGCCGGTTTAATGGCTATAGCATTTATGGGATTTTCCGGTTTGGTTCGATTATAGGAGGTGGAAAGAATGTCAGAAGTGATAATGGGTATTTTGATTGCCACCTTAGTTGTAGGACTTACCGGTGTTATCATAGCGGTTTTGCTATGTATTGCAGGTGAGAAATTCAAGGTTGAAGTGGACAAAAAGGAAATTGCAGTAAGAGAGGCACTGCCGGGAAATAACTGCGGTGGTTGTGGATTTCCGGGCTGTGATGGTCTTGCAGCAGCAATAGCAAAGGGAGAAGCACCGGTATCTGCCTGCCCGGTTGGTGGCGAAGCAGTGGCAGAAGCAATCGCGGCCATTATGGGAACGGAAGTGGAAGCCGGAGGAAGAAAGACGGCAGTAGTAAAATGTGCCGGAACCTGTGAGAAGGCAGTGAGTCTTTACGAATACATTGGACCGAAAAGCTGTAGTCTGGCACAGAATAATCCGAACAATGGAGCAAAAGCATGTGTATATGGCTGTACCGGTTTTGGAGATTGTAAAGCTGTCTGTCCATTTGGAGCCATTGAGATTATTGATGGAATTGCCATGGTTGATAAAGAAAAATGTAAGGCGTGTGGAAAATGTGTTGCTGCCTGTCCAAAAAACTTAATTGAGTTAATTCCTTACAAGGCAGAGCATGTAGTGCTTTGCAGTTCCAAGGATAAGGGCGTGGAAGTGAAAAAGGCTTGTCAGTCAGGCTGTATCGGCTGTGGCTTGTGTGCCAGAAATTGTTCTGAGGGTGCAGTGGAAGTAGTGGATAATGTAGCACACATCGATTACGAGAAATGTACGAATTGTGGTACATGTAAGGAGAAATGTCCGGTAAAGATTATTACCTGACGGAGTTATGATTGGGTAATAGAATATGTAATATATAAAAAGCTTGAGTGGAGTGAAGCTATGTATCTTCATCAATTCACTCAAGCTTTTTGTTACGAATGGGAAGAAATATTATTGATTTTCTAAATCCAAAAGGATTCGAATAAAATTAAAGGAAACAACACGTCCTTCCTCTGATAATACAGTTGGAATACAGAGATAAGGATGTTCCAGTTGAATGCCTGCTTCTTCTACGAATTTCATCCCGGTTAGGTCAATGGCATAATAATCAGAATCTTCCACCGGACCTTCACATTCATACAGTCGGTTTTCAGCCAAGAGAGTATCATAGATATCTTCCGGCAGTGCATGCTTTAGTTCGGTCATATAACCATCGACCGCGTAGAACTTTACGACATCTTCATCACATATAATTATCTGTGTAGATTCTTTAGTCAGGTTCGACATCATTTTTGAATAATATGCTAAATCGCTGGAAGTATATGTTTCCTCCGGATGAATGACATAATTGGTATCTACTCGATATAAAGCATCCTCCGGAACCTCGTAATAACTGCTATAAAGGGTGGTTACTGTTTCTTCAAAAGCTTCATTCTCAGGGTCATTTACCAAAGCAATATCTAAAGCAATCGGACGTGTGGCAATGTATATCTGATGGATAATGATAACAATTCCGGCAACTGCGGCAACTACAGCAAAAAACTTCCAAAAGTAATAAGTGATAATATACTGTACCTTTCGCCAGAAGGTTAGTTCTTTTATTTTTTCACGTTCCTGATTCCACTTATAGCGTCTTCGTTCCTTTGGAGACATGTCATGTAACTCTAAGGAGTCTTCTGTAACAATAGATTCTTTTTTTTGATTCTCTGTATTTGTTAATTCTTTTTTTTCTTTTGCTAAATTCTTTTCCATTTCTACTCTCCTAATATATTCATTCGAAATACTTGATACATTGTAGCATAGTTTTTCTGGTTCGTTAATAATATTCAGGAGAATTTCTGCTTTTTTAATAAATATACAAGAAAAGGTATTTCACCGGAAAGCAGAACATTAGATAAAAATACTTTCCAATCCGTAAAAAATCATGTATACTATGGAACAATAGGAAACATTATACAATAATTGCATACCTTAATAATAATCAAGCTTTGGAGCCTACATATGCGTTTTTCAGATTTGAAACAGAGAGAGGTTATTAATTGTAAGGATTGTAAACGGTTGGGATTTGTTTCAGATATTGTATTTGACTCCTGTACCGGTAAGCTGGAAGCACTGATTGTGCCGGGACCCGGCAAGTTCTTTGGATGCTTTTGTCCGGTATCGGAATATGTGATTCGATTCTGTCATATCATACGAATTGGACCTGATATTATTTTAGTAGATATTGATTTGGTGGAATGTTTGGAAAAGAAGAAAGAACATGGTTAGTACGGAGGAAAAGATATGAAATGTCCATTTTGTGCTGTAGATAATACCCGGGTGATTGATTCCAGACCGGCGGATGATAATAATTCCATTCGTCGCCGTCGGGAATGTGATGCCTGCGGAAGACGGTTTACTACCTATGAAAAGGTGGAATCCATACCCTTAATTGTTATAAAGAAGGATAAGAATCGGGAACCATATAATCGTTCCAAGATTGCTTCCGGTATTTTGAAGTCCTGCCACAAGCGTCCGGTGTCAGCGGAACAGATTGAACAATGCTTAGACGATATCGAGACAAAGATTTTTAATCTGGAAGAAAAAGAAGTAGAAAGTACTGTAATCGGTGAAATTGTTATGGATGAAATTAAGAATCTGGACCCGGTTGCCTATGTTCGTTTTGCTTCTGTCTATCGGGAATTCAAGGACGTGAATACCTTTATGGATGAATTAAAGAAAATATTAGACAAATAGGTAAATATTTTATTGACAAAGATGGTTTCACTGGTTACAATGACTGTGGAGTCTGTTCTGAGCGAGGAAAGGAACAGTATGTATAGTCATGTAATGAGTGGAACCATTTTTGGTATTCAAGGATTGATGATACAGGTGGAAGCAGATGTGTCTGATGGACTGCCTGGATTTCATCTGGTTGGCTGTCTGTCCAATGAGATACGGGAATCCGGTGAGCGGATTCGGACAGCCATGCGGAATTCCGGATGGTATCTTCCTCCAAAACGAATTGTGGTGAATTTGTCACCAGCCGATGTTCGAAAAGCCGGTTCCGGCTTTGATTTACCCATTGCAATCGCTACTTTGGTTTCTATGGGAGCTATTCCACAGGAACGAATTGAAAGAATGGTCTTTATAGGAGAATTAGGTTTAAATGGAGCCATTTTACCGGTGAATGGTGTGTTATCTGTTGCTGATTGTGCAGCGAAGTCAGGATATCAGTATCTGTTTGTATCAAAAGAAAATCAGGCAGAAGCAGCAATGATTCCACAGCTTAAAGTGATTGGTGTGGAAAATGTGGCAGAGACAGTTGAACTGCTTGGAAATGAGGAACGACTGGAAAATGCAATTTTTTATCGGCCTCAGGAGAATATGGAACACTGTCAGGAGACAACCTGTGATTTTCGTGATTTGAAAGGACAACCTATGGTAAGACGAGCTATGGAAATTGCGGCTTCCGGTATGCATAATCTGTTGATGACAGGACCGCCCGGTGCCGGGAAAACAATGGCGGCAAAGTGCCTGACAGGAATTCTGCCGGATTTATCCTTTGAAGAGCGAATGGAATTGACCAAGATTTATAGTGTGAAAGGGTTACTGGCAAAGCAGGAGGGACTAATATATAAACGTCCCTTTCGTTCCCCACATCATACGATTACTGCCAGCTCTTTAATTGGTGGTGGTCTGATACCCAAACCCGGAGAAATCAGTCTGGCACATAATGGTGTCTTGTTTTTGGATGAACTTCCTGAATTCTCAAAATCAGTTATTGAAGTATTGCGCCAGCCCTTAGAAGATAAAAAGATACGGATTAACCGACTGAATCATACGTATGAATTTCCGGCAAATGTGATGTTGGTCGGTGCTATGAATCCTTGTCCCTGTGGATGTTATCCGGATCGGAACCGGTGTCATTGTTCCATGCTCCAGATACAGAATTATCAGGGAAAAATCAGCCGTGCCATGTTAGACCGGATGGATTTGCATCTGACACTTCAACCGGTTTCTTATGGAGAAATGATGCAGGAAGCAGATGGGGAGGATTCTGCCAGCATACGCAAGCGTGTTGAAGCTGTTCATAATCTTCAACAGGAACGGTATAGAGGACTTGGAATTCGATTCAATTCCCAGTTAACTGTCGAAGGAATGAAAGCATATTGCAGGCTTGGCAGGGAAGAGCAGGATTTCATGAAGGAAATCTTTGAACAGAAGAAGTTAAGTGGAAGGGCATATCATAGAATTCTAAAGCTTGCCAGAACGATTGCTGATATGGATAATAAAGAAAATATTGAATTGCCCCATCTTATGGAAGCAGTTGCTTTCCGTGTGTCAGGAGGTGGCGAAGATGAATGAAGAATTCTATGCATTCTGGCTGTCTTTTTGTACCCGTGTTCCTCTTGGTAAACTATGGAAAAGCGTGAATCAGCTTGGAAGTATGGAGGCACTATATTACGCGAAGGAAAAAGAATTGTCGCTTTTTACTGAAAAGGAATATGCGTACATCCGGCAGATGAAAGAATGTCAAGGTATTAGAAAATTATGGGAAGAACAATCGAAGCAAGACTATCAATTTCTTTCTTATAAGAATGTGTTATATCCCTCAAAACTTTTAGAACTAAAGGAACCACCCTTTGGCATATATTATCAGGGAAAAGAGGAGATAAATCCAAATTCCCCGGTGGTTGGAATGGTGGGTGCCAGAAATTGTACGATTTATGGTTCGGAAATGGCTTACCGGATTGCAAGAGAGCTGGGAAGACAGGGAATCGTTGTTGTAAGTGGGTTGGCGGCAGGTATAGATGGGGCAAGTCATAGAGGGTGCTTAGATGGAGGTGGTTATACACTGGGAATCCTAGGAACCGGCATTGAAACGATTTATCCGAAGGAGAATTATAATCTGTATCTGGAGATGCGAAAGAGGGGTGGAATTTTGACAGAATACCCACCGGAAACCAAACCTCTGCCAATGCTGTTCCCAAGACGAAATCGATTAATCAGTATTTTAGCTGACTTTATTCTGGTGGTAGAAGCCAGAGAAAAGAGTGGTTCATTGATAACGGTAGACTTCGCCCTGGAACAGGGGAGGGATGTTGGAGTTGTGCCGGGAAGACCCTGTGATGCTCTGAGCATGGGATGCAATCGATTATTACAACAAGGCGCAAAGTGTATTTTAACGCCTGAAGATGTGATGGAAGCGGTTCTGGATAGTGGAAGATTTGTAAATTGTAAGACAGAAAAGCCTAAGGTAAATACAGATTTAGGGCTTGCACCTAAAGAAAAAATGGTGTATAGTTGTCTGCGTTTAGAACCCCAATTTATAGATGACATTCTATGTCAGTTGAAACTTTCCGTCTGGGAAGGCATACAAATACTGACAGAATTAGAGATAAAGGGCATAATCAAGCAGAATCCACATCATTACTATTATAGAGTTCAATAGATAATAGTTTAATTATTGTTAGGAATGGATTTAGAAGGGAGCTTAAAGGTAAGATGGCAAAGTATTTAGTAATAGTAGAGTCTCCGGCAAAAGCGAAAACAATTAAAAAATTCCTGGGAGCCAATTATGAAGTGATTGCTTCCAATGGACATGTTCGGGATTTGCCAAAGAGTCAGATGGGAGTTTCACCAGAGAATGACTTTGAACCTAAATATATTACCATACGAGGAAAGGGAGATATTCTGGCTAAATTAAGAAAAGAAGTGAAGAAGGCAGATCGTGTGTATCTGGCAACTGACCCGGACCGAGAAGGGGAAGCAATTTCCTGGCATCTATCTCAAGCTTTAAAATTAGATAAATCTCAATATAAACGAATAACCTTTAATGAAATTACCAAGCAGGCAGTGAAGAATTCAATCAAAGAGGCAAGGGATATTGATATGAATCTGGTTGATGCCCAGCAGGCAAGGCGTGTACTGGATCGTATGGTGGGATATCAGATTAGTCCTATTTTGTGGGCAAAGATAAAAAGAGGATTAAGTGCAGGGCGAGTTCAATCGGTTGCTTTGCGGTTAATCTGTGAACGGGAAAGTGAAATTAATGCATTTATACCAGAGGAATACTGGACATTGGAAGCACTTTTGAAAGCCGATGGTGTTACGAAGGCATTTTCAGCAAAATATGCAGGAGAAGTAACCTCTAAGGAACAGCTTGAGGCTGTTATGAAGAAATTAGAAGGTGCAGCATTCACGGTAAAGGAAGTGAAAGAAGGAAGCCGGATTATGAAGGCTCCACATCCGTTCACCACCAGTACCCTTCAACAGGAGGCATCGAAGAAGCTGAATTTTTCGACTCAGAAAACCATGCGTCTGGCACAGCAATTATATGAAGGTGTGGATATTAAGGGGAAAGGAACCGTTGGTCTGATTACCTATTTAAGAACAGATTCCATTCGAATTTCAGATGAAGCACAGACTGCAGCAAAATCATACATTGAAGAACATTATGGTACAGCTTATGTGGGTTTGGCAAAGAGTGAGAATGGCAAAGGTAAACGAATTCAGGATGCCCATGAGGCAATTCGTCCAACGGATTTGAACCTTTCTCCTGTTATTGTGAAGGAAAGTCTTGGAAGGGATTTATTCCGTTTATATCAATTAATATATAATCGTTTTCTGGCAAGCCAGATGCAAAATGCAACCTATCGTACCACTTCTCTTAAAATCGATGCAGAAGGAGAAAAATTTACTGCTTCCTCTTCAAAAATGGATTTTGATGGCTTTTTGTCTGTCTATAAGTCAGAGGAAGAACAGCAAACCTCTCTTTCCCTGGATGGAATTCAAAAAGGAACATCATTGAAGTTGCAGAAATTCGAAAATAAGCAGCATTTTACCCAGCCACCCGCACATTATACGGAAGCGTTGTTGGTTAAAACCTTGGAAGAATTGGGGATTGGACGTCCAAGTACCTATGCTCCTACAATAACGACTATTATGAATCGTCATTATATTGTGAAAGAACAAAAAAATCTGTATGTGACGGAGCTGGGAGAAGCAGTGAATCAGATGATGGTGAAAGCCTTTCCGGTTATAGTAGATGTAGAATTTACTGCTAATATGGAATCTTTATTGGATAGTGTTGAAGAGGGTAATATTCAATGGAAGACGATTATTGAGAATTTCTACCCTGATTTGGAAGCTGCAGTTAAAAATGCAGAACAGGAGTTGGAAAACGTTAAGATTGAAGACGAAGTGACCGATGTAGATTGTGAAGTGTGTGGACGCAAAATGGTAATAAAGTATGGACCTCATGGAAAGTTCCTTGCTTGTCCCGGATTTCCGGAATGTAAAAACACCAAGCCATATTATGAAAAAATCGGTGTGGCTTGCCCGAATTGTGGTAAGGATATTGTGCTTCGTAAGACAAAAAAAGGCAGAAAATATTACGGTTGTGAGGACAATCCTGCCTGTGATTTCATGAGCTGGCAAAAGCCTTCCACAACTCCTTGTCCAAAGTGCGGTGGAATTATGGTGGAAAAAGGAAATAAACTGGTTTGTATGAAGGACGAATGTTCCTATATAATGGATAAAAAGGGAATAGGTGTCTAAAAATGATATTTTTTCAGTTGTTATTTTTAGAGGCTTGTGTTACAATTTAACTAAATGTGGTGGCTTTTTGATGAAAAATCATGCAAAAGATACAAAAGCCAAGTAAAATCAATGTATTTGCTTAGGAGGGAATTATGAGCGTACAATTGTTGGACAAAACGCGAAAAATTAATAAGCTTTTGCACAATAATAATTCTCATAAGGTAGTTTTTAATGACATCTGCGAAGTGCTATCAGAGATTATGCTGTCAGATGTTTTGGTTATCAGTAAGAAAGGAAAGGTTCTGGGCATTAAGAATCGGGACGACATCGTCAGTCTGCATGAATTGATTGTAGATGAAATTGGCGGTCATATTGATTCTATGTTGAACGAACGATTACTGGGCATTTTGTCAACCAAAGAAAATGTGAATCTTGCTACCCTTGGCTTTGAGCGGGAAGGTATTGAAACCTATCAGGCATTGATTACGCCAATTGATATTGCCGGTGAGCGTCTGGGTACGGTATTTATGTATAAGCAGAATAAACAGTATGAAATCGATGATATTATTCTGGGAGAATATGGTACTACGGTTGTAGGACTGGAAATGATGCGTTCCGTTAACGAGGAAAATGCGGAAGAAAGCCGAAAAGTAGCAATTGTCCGTTCGGCAATCAGCACACTTTCTTTTTCAGAGTTGGAAGCAATTACATATATTTTTGAAGAATTAGATGGCAATGAAGGAATTCTGGTTGCCAGCAAGATAGCAGACCGGGTGGGGATTACCCGTTCCGTTATTGTAAATGCACTGCGGAAGTTTGAAAGTGCCGGAGTCATTGAATCCCGTTCTTCGGGCATGAAAGGAACCTACATCAAGGTTATGAATGATGTTGTGTTTGATGAATTAAAGAAGATGAAGAATAATTAGTCTCATATAGAAAATGGATTTTAGAGTATACAAAAGGATTTGTGAGCTATCTCATAAATCCTTTTAAACTAATATAACAAATTTTATTTTTTGAACTTACAAGAAGGAGAAGCCTATGATCAATTCAAACATCTATAACTATATTGACATATTGGATAAGGCGGCAGATGCTGCGTATATTCGCAATGATGTAATTTCAAATAATATTGCCAATGACAGCACACCAAACTATAAACGACAGGATGTGCAGTTTGAATCTATTTTGCAGGCGGCACTGGCAACCGGCGGAGACAATCTGGATGAGATGGTGAAAAAGGTTAACATGAATTTGGACGACCTGGACAGTTACATATATACGGATAGGTCATCTCTTTCTTATCGTTTGGATGGAAATAACGTAGATATCGACCAGGAGGAAGCATATCTGGCAGAGAATCAGATTCGATATCAGGCGTTGGTGGATTTGATGACACAGGAATTCAGTCGTTATAAGACTGTATTGTCATAAAAAGGAGGTATTATATATGAGTATGTTTGATGGAATGAATATAAGTGCCACAGGAATGACGGCACAACGGTTTCGTATGGATGTAATTTCAGAAAATATTGCGAATATTAATACGACTCGTGATGAAAATGGAGAAGTGTACCGTAGAAAGACAGTGGTATTCAATGAGAAAAGTACTCTGAATTTTGGAGATACGCTATACAACAGCCTAAATGTATATAGACCGAACGGGGTGCGTGTTTCACAGGTAGTAGAAGACCAGTCAGATTTGAAAATGGTATATGACCCGACACATCCGGATGCAGATGAGAATGGTTATGTTTTGTATCCAAATGTAGATACGGTAACAGAAATGACTAATTTAATTGATTCCAGCCGGGCATATGAAGCAAATGCAACTGCCTTTAATGCAGCAAAATCAATTGCTGTTAAAGGATTGGAGTTATTTGGTTAATGAATGGAGTAAGATAGGGAGCTGACATATGGATATTTCATCAATTACATCATTAAATGAAAGTCTCGGAATTGCGGATAAGCCGGAAACGAAGATTACCAAGAATAATACAGAGGCATTTAGTTCTTTGTTGAGTTCTGCAATCAGTATGTATAAAGAGGCTGATCAACTGCAAAAGAGTGCAGAACAGGCAGAGATGAGTTTTGCCATGGGTTATTCGGATAATACTCATGACTTAGCATTGGCACAGCAGAAGGCAAATATTGCATTACAATACACGGTAAAGGTAACGAATAAGTTTTTAGAAGCCTATAAGGAAATTATGAATATGCAGTTATAGGTATAGCTTATTCCTGGTAAGAGGATGGATAAGATACTGGATTTTTTTAAGGGACTTCCGGCAAAATTTCTGGAGTTCTGGAATAAGTACACAAGTAAACAGAAAACAATTATTATTTCAGTGTTGGCAGCGGTAATATTTACCCTGGTGGCCTTGATTTGGTTATTTAACAGAACGAATTATGTAACTTTGGCAACCTTTGAGTCAACGGCAGATTCAGCAGAGGCCAGAAGTTATCTTGAGGATAGTGGAAAGGGATTTAACTATCGTGTTTCAGACGATGCATTAACGATATCAATCGATGAAAAACAGTTATCGGAAGCACGTCTGATTCTGGGTGAGAACGGCGTATCTGAAATTGCAACCGAAGATCATTCCTTCCTGTTCGATAATACGTTCACCACCACGGATTCAGAACGTCAGTTAAAGGCTAAGATTGACTTGCAGAATTCCATAGCAACGGACATTCGCTCTATGGATGACATTAAATCAGTGGCAGTTCGTATTAATCTACCGGATAATAACCGGACATTGTTTGAAGATGATAAAGAAGCTTCTGCAAGTATTATGCTGACAACTAAATCGGATTTGGAACCGGAAAGTGTGGAAGGAATTGCAGAATATGTTGCCAATGCGCTTGGTAATAAGAATACAGACAATATTCGAATTGTGGATCAAACCGGTCAGTTGTTATTTGAAGGTGGGGAAAGCGCCACAAATTCGCTGAATTCAAATAATAAAATTCGAAATGAAGTTATCAGTAGTATTGAGAATAATATTCGTTCATTATTAGTGTCCAGTGTATATGATGATGCGCAGGTAATGACGAATCTGGATATCCAATTAGATGAAACCGTGATTGAGAAAACAGAATATGATACCTTCCAGGATGGAGCAACGGGACCTAAGAATTCATATTATCTGTATAATGCACAGAATGTGGATGGCACAGGAGGTGTGGTTGGCACCGATGCAAATGATGAAGATATTGCCAGTTATGATTTGCTGGATAATCCATATGGTAATTCACAGATTCAGGTTATTCGTGAAAGCTATGATACCGATAAGACAGTGACAACCACAAGAAAAGCAATTGGTGCAGTTAATCCGTCTAATTCTTCTGTTTCCATTGTGTTGACTCAGTATGTTGAATACGATGAAGAACTAATGAAGAAGCAGGGCTTGTTAGATGGAATCTCCTTTGAAGAGTTCCAGGCTCAGAATGGAGAAACGGTTCAGATTGATGTGGATGAGTCTATCTATAATGTGGTTTCGAATGCAACAGGCATAAAAACGAACAAGATTACTATTATTGCATATCAGGTTCCTTTGTTCTATCCGAAGGAAAAGTCCAGCATTCAGACTTCAAATATTTTGCAGATTATTTTGGCAATTCTGATTGTTGCGTTGTTAATCTTTGTGGTATTGAAGGGAATGCGTCCGGCAGAAGTAACAGAATTAGAGCCGGAGTTATCAGTAGAAGCACTTTTGGCAACAACGAAAGAGAATCAGAGCTTAGAAGAGATAGAATTAAATGAAAAGATAGCAACCCGTCAGCGAATTGAAAAATTCGTAGAAGAGAATCCGGAGGCAGTAGCGCAATTGCTGCGTAACTGGTTGAATGATGATGATTGGGAGTGATAATTATGGCAGCAAGCAGTGGTTTATCAGGTGTACAAAAAGCGGCAATTCTGTTAATTGCATTAGGACCGGAAATGTCCGCCAGTATTTTTAAGCATCTGAAAGAAGATGAAATTGAACAGTTAACCTTGGAGATAGCAAATACCAGAAGTGTATCTCCTCAGTTAAAGAATGATATTTTAGATGAATTCTATGAGATTTGTCTGGCACAGCAGTATATTGCAGAAGGTGGTATCGGATACGCAAAAGACCTGTTGGATAAGGCATTGGGTGAAGAACGTGCCCAAGAGGTAATTGGCAGATTAACAGCGTCATTACAGGTGCGTCCGTTTGAATTTGTTCGAAAAGCAGATGCCAGTCAATTGTTGAATTTTATTCAGGATGAGCATCCACAGACGATTGCATTAATCCTGTCGTATCTGCCTTCCGGTCAGGCGGCTGCCGTTATTGGTGCCTTGCCACCGGAAAAACAGTCAGATGTTGCAAAGCGTATTGCGACCATGGATCGGACTTCGCCGGATGTCATTAAGGAAGTAGAAGATATTTTGGAACGAAAGCTGGCATCTCTTGTCAATCAGGATTACACCATTGTGGGCGGTGTGGATTCAATCGTAAATATTTTGAATACTGTAGACCGAAGTACAGAAAAGCATATTATGGAAACCTTGGAAATCGAGGAACCGGAATTGGCAGACGAAATCCGCAGAAAGATGTTCGTATTCGAAGATATTCTTTCGCTGGATAATCGTGCGATTCAGACTGTTCTTCGTGAGGTGGATAATAATGAATTAGCAATTGCACTTAAGAATGCAAATGAAGAAGTGCAGAATGCAATCTTTAGTAACCTTTCTTCCCGTCTGGCAACCATGATAAAAGAGGATATGGAATATATGGGTCCGGTTCGTCTGAAGGATGTAGAAGATGCACAGCAGAAGATTGTAAATATTATCCGAAAGCTGGAGGATTCCGGAGAAATTGTAATTTCTCGTGGCGGAGGTGACGAGATAATTGTCTAATTTATACAAATCCGGTTTTGTATCCTTTGCACAACAGAATATGCTGGTTATTGATGCGAATAAGAATCGGGTCGTACGGCAGATAGAGGAACAAAAAAAACAACAGGAATTAAATGAAATCGCGTCGGATGCAGAAGAACAGGAAGATTCAGAGGAATTTCAGGCACTCGAAATTGAAAATATAGATATGTCCGAAATGCGGGAACAGGCAAATGCAATTTTTGAAGAGGCTCAAGCAGCAGCAGAGAAAATTTTAGAAGAAGCAAGAGCAGATGCATTACTTTTGAAAGAGGAAGCTAAGCAGGCCGGTACGGAAGAGGGTTATCAGAAGGGAATGCAGGAGGCGCAGGAACAGTTAGAAGCCAGAGAAGCTGAATTGCAGAATCATTACGAGATGGTCCGACAGCAGTTAGAAGAAGAGTATGAACGGGAACTGAAAGCAGCAGAACCTAAATTGGTAGATGTTGTATGTCGTCTTCTTCATAAAATTACCGGTGTGATTGTGGAAGATTATCAGGATGTTGTAGTTTATATGATTGACCAGACGCTTCAAGGGCTGGATGGATGTCATAAGATTATAATTAAGGTGTCTGAAGAAGATTATGCAGATGTATATAGTCGATTTGACTGGATTTCACAGCAGGTAAATTCTAATGTGGAAATAGAGTTGGTTGCCGATACAAAACTCGCCAGATTAGAATGTTTTATTGAAACAGAAACAGGAATTATCAATTGTAGTTTGGATGAACAGTTAAATCATTTAATTACGTCACTTAAGTTATTATCACAGATATAGGAGTTATCATGCTGGATTTTGAGAAGTATGAAGGATTACTGGAGCAAAATTTCACAAAAGAACTTGGTAAGGTTACAAAAGTTGTAGGGCTTACGATTGAATCAGCAGGTCCGGCATCAAAATTAAATGATTTGTGTATTATTACTTCAAAGGACGGAAAACAAAAAGTGTCGGCAGAAGTTGTAGGTTTCAGGGATAATCGAATTCTGTTAATGCCTTTTGATTCTGTAGGTGGTATTGGAATTGGTGCTACTGTTGAGAATACAGGAAAGCCGTTTCAAGTCTATGTAGGTCCGGAATTATTGGGACAGGTATTGGATGGGCTGGGACAACCGATGAATGGAAATCCTCTAGTTCTGGCAAATACATATCCGGTAGAGTGTGACCCTCCTGACCCTATGAAACGAAAACTGATAAGTGAGGTATTACCTTTAGGTGTAAAATCTGTAGATGGACTGTTAACCATTGGTAAAGGGCAAAGAATTGGTATTTTCGCCGGCAGTGGTGTGGGAAAAAGTACTCTGCTTGGTATGTTTGCGAGAAATACCAAGGCAGATATTAATGTCATTGCCTTGATTGGTGAACGGGGAAGGGAAGTTGGAGAATTTATTGAACGTGACCTTGGAACGGAAGGAATGCAACGTTCAGTTCTTGTTGTGGCAACCTCGGATAAACCTGCATTAATTCGTAATAAAGCGGCAAAGACAGCAACAGCAATTGCAGAGTATTTTCGAGACCAGGGGAAAGATGTCCTGCTTATGATGGATTCTTTAACCCGTTTTTCGATGGCTCAGCGAGAAATAGGACTTGCTTCCGGAGAACCTCCGGTTACCAGAGGATATCCCCCAAGTGTATATTCGGAAATGCCAAAGCTGCTGGAACGGGCAGGAAATACAGAAAATGGTTCTATTACGGGTTTGTATACAGTTTTGGTTGATGGTGATGATTTTAATGAGCCGATTACAGATACAGCAAGAGGTATTCTGGATGGGCATATTATTCTGTCCAGAAAGCTGGGACATAAGAATCATTATCCGGCGGTTGATGTATTACAAAGTATTTCCCGTTGTATGAGTCAGATTGCAAGTAAAGAACATAAAGAACTGGCAGGAAAGTTGAAAAATGTGTTGGCAACCTATAACGAAGCCGAAGATTTAATTAATATAGGAGCATATAAAGCAGGCTCCAATCCTGACATTGATTATGCTATTTCCAAAATTCAGAGTGTAAACTCATTCCTTCGACAGGATGTTGACAGTAAATATCTGTTTGATGAGGAGTTAGAATTGTTAAAACAGATTTTTGAAGAATAAGAAAGTGTGATGATATGGCAAAGTTTTTTTATCGTATGCAGAACATTTTAAATATTAAATATAAGTTGGAGGAACAGGCAAAACAGGAATTTTCTCAGGCACTGTCCCGTTATCAGAATGAAACAGAAAAGCTGGAGTGCCTGAAATCCCGAAAAGAAATGTGTATTTCAGAAATGCGGGAAAAAGCAAAAGAGCGTTTAAACGTACTGGAATTAGAACGCTGCAATGAATCCATTGCCATTTTTGATGAAATGATACGGGAGCAAAAAGAAGTGGTATTCCGGGCCATGGCAGACATGGATCGTGCCAGAGCAAAGTTAAACGAAGTCATGCAGGAACGAAAAACGCATGAAAAATTAAAGGAACATCAATTTGAAGCCTTTTTGCAGGAATTGAATGTAGAAGAGATGAAAGAAATTGACCAGTTAGTAAGTTATCAGCACAGCATTGGAAAAGAAGGAGAATAACCTATGGCTAAGAATAATGAGGAAAAGGCAGGAGCAAAGCTTCTTTCAGTTGTAATTATTTTTTTGATTGTAGTTGTCTGGCTGGCTGCCATGATTATATTAATTAAGTTGGATGTTGGGCATTTTGGAAGTCAGGTGCTTCGTCCTATATTGAAGGACGTTCCTGTAGTAAAGTTGATTCTTCCGGCTGCCTCAGATGAAGAAGCTGCAGCAGAATCGGATTTGCCTTATAAGACGCTGGCAGAAGCACTGGAACGCTTAGAGGCATTAGAAACCATCAACGCAGAAAATGAAGCATTAATTCAAAGCCAGCAGGAAGAATTAATCGAAAAAGATAATGAAATTGCAAGATTAAGGGTGTTTGAAGACGAGCAGGAAGAATTTAATGAATTAAAAAATGATTTTTATAACGAAGTGGTCTATGGAAATTCGGCTCCAGATGCCGATACATATACTAAGTGGTATGAATCCATTGATGCGGAAGCAGCAGAAGAGATATATCGGCAGGTAATTGCACAGGATAAAGCGGACAGCGATATTAAGGAATTGGCAAATACTTATGCAGAAATGGATCCTGCTTCAGCAGCCAAGGTACTTCAGACCATGGGTGGGGATTTGGATACGGTTGCAAAAATTTTAGACAATATGACCTCATCTGATAAGGCAGATATTTTGGAAAACATGGACCCGGAATTTGCAGCAAATATTACAAAGAAATTGATGCCTTAATACTCTTTATTTCGTTACCAATATGCATGGCATATTTGGATAAATACAATGAAAGAAAGGAGGAAGAGCCAGTGTTAACACAAAGAACGAATCTAGCAAATTTAGTTACTACCATTCATAGTGGGCATGGAGGCGAAAACGGCACATCATCTTTGACAGAGTCTTTTCAATCCTATGTAACAGGTGGTCAGACGCAATGGAATGCAGGCGTTTCTGCAAGTTCGATGGGAACTTCCAAGAAAGCTACGGAAACCAGTCACAAGGATGCATATGAAAAAGAAAAGCTGACATCTGATTCATATTCTGTACAGAAGGAAAAAGTACGGGATGGTGTGGAATCCTTAAAGAAACCTTCAGATGTGCTTAGTGATGAAGAACTGGAGCAGTTAGAGAAGGACATTCGAGATGTTTTGAAAGAATCTCTGGATATGACAGATGCAGAAATCGATGAGATTCTGGCAACTGAAAATCTCAATATTTTCAGTTTACTAAAGCCGGAGCAACTTCAGGATTTTCTCATGAGTGCGACTGAAACAGAACCTTTGGATTTATTAACGGATAGCTCTTTGATTGATGTATTTCAACAAATGAGTACAGAAATGGAAGATTTGGCAAAGGATTTCGATATTAGTGAAGCAGAGTTAAATCAACTGTTAAATCAGGAAGCTGAATGGCTGAATCAGACAGAAATTCCGGTTGCCACTGATGGTTCTGCTACCCAGACGGAAATGGTTGGAGAAGCAGTTGAGGAAATGGATTTGCCTGTGGTTTCCCATACTCAAGCTGAGGATACGGAAGTAACGGACAACAACGGGGAAACATCAGAGAATGGAGAGCAGGAAAAGTCTTATTTATCAGAAGGAAAATCAGAAGGATTTACAACAACCGACAGTAAAACAGGAGTCCGGGTTAGCGTAGAAGGTGCAAGAAAGCAGGAAGGACAGGGACAAACCCAGCAGGGAATTGCATCTGAGATTGTAAATCAATTGACTCAGGCGGTAAATGAATTGGAGGAAGTACCAACTTCATTTTCGTCAGATATCCGGCAAAGTGAAATTGTTCAACAGGTAATAGAACAGATTCGGGTAACGTCGGGCAGTGATATGAATCAAATTGAGGTTCAGTTATATCCACAGCACTTGGGCAGAGTTCAGATTCAGGTTATGATGAAGAATGGTGTCATGACAGCACAGATTCATGCGGAAACGGAAATGGCAAAGGAAGCAATTGAAAGTCAGTTGCAACAGCTCAAGGAAACCTTCCAGGAAAAGAGCATCCATGTTGAGGCAGTAGAGGTTAGTGTAGGAACTTCGAACTTCCAAAGAGAGCAGGAACGTCAGGACTCCGCAAAGAATCAGCAAAGTTCCCGTTCAAAGGGCAGAAGAATTCGATTGGATGAATTTGGAATGCCGACAGATGATTTGGCTTCAGAGGAAACGGTTGTTTCAGAACGGCTGGAAGCACAGGGCGCAAGCGTTGAGTTTTCAGCATAAATGTGAAAAAGTTGAAATGCTGAACATCAAAAAAAGAAAGGAGGCAGTTAATATGGCAGTAAATGGAATTGACACAACAGGAGCTTCAGGAATTGCAAGTAAAACAAATAAAACGGATACAAGCAATACTCTGGATAAAGATGCATTTTTGCAATTACTGGTAACACAGATGCAATATCAGGATCCACTGGAACCAACTGATAATACAGAATATATGTCTCAGCTGGCACAATTCTCTGAATTAGAGTCAATGAATAACCTGAATACAGCGTATTCTAATTCACAGGCGTTGGGTCTGGTTGGAGAATATGTTATTCTGAATACAACAGATGCATCCGGTAACTTAAAGCAGGTAGGTGGTCTGGTACAGTATGTTACGGTAAGTAATAATCAGGCATTGTTATATGTAAATGACAAATACTACACTATGGATGAGTTTGATTCTGTTGTAGACTGGGATTATATTGAATACATGAATAGTTCCAATAATGCAACCGATAAGACAGAAGGCACTGACAATGGTGATGCCGAAGGAAATGATGACGACAAAACTGTTCCAACGGATGAATCAAATGAATAAGACGGATTGTGGTTAAGCTGTAAAGGAGTGGTGCAAAGATGAACCAGATTGGAAATCCAAGCTATTCCATTGATCGGCTGGCAGGTGAATATCTACATCAGAAACCTTCACAGACTGCTGGTAGTGAATCCTTAGGAGTACAATCCTTCCAGGAAGTACTGCAATCAAAGCAGCAGGCATTACAGAAAACGGCAAGTGTAACAGATGTTTCATTTTCTAAGCATGCCAATGAACGGTTAAACAGTCGAAATATTCATCTGACGGAGACACAATTACAACGTTTGAATCAAGGAATAGAACAGGCAAGAGATAAGAATATCAATGAATCCCTGGTTATGTTAGATAATTTGGCATTCATTGTAAATGTAAAGAACAATACAGTGATTACTGCTTTGGATCAAGCAGGAGAAGGAAATCACATATTTACAAATATTGATGGAGCTGTAATTATATAAGCTGGACCGCTAAGGAAGCTTACGATTCCTGACTGATAGAAGGAATCATTACAGCATAATGTAAGGAGGTCGTTTATTATGATGAGATCATTGTATTCTGGAGTAGCAGGTCTTAAGACCCATCAAACCAGAATGGACGTAATAGGTAATAATATTGCTAATGTTAATACGGTTGGTTTTAAGGGGAGTACGGTTCAATTTATGGACGTTCTGTATCAGACATCACAGCGTGCTACCGGCTCGAATCCGGCAAATGGTGCAGGTGGTACAAATGCAAAGCAGATTGGTCTTGGTACAGCAACTGCATCTATTACAAAGCAGCTGGAGGGAACCGGTTCTGCAGAAACAACCAATAATCCATATGATTTGATGCTTAACAGCGATTCATTCTTTATTGTAAGCCGTGGTAATTTGAATTATTTTACCAAAGTTGGTGCATTCAAGATGGATGGTGCCGGTTATCTGGTAACAGGAACCGGTGAAATGGTAATGGGATGGCAGGTGGATCCGGATAATCCAACTCAGATTCGTAAAGATACTGTATCTGCATTACAGGTTGAATCTGCAGAGAATCAGTATTCAGAGCCACAGGCAACTACGAATGCTTATGTTTCCGGTAATATTGATAAAACAGATCCTGTATTCGAAGATGGCGGCGCTAAAATCATGAATGTAACCATTTATGATGAAAAAGGATATGGTTATAATGTAAAAATGAATGTGAAGCAGAATAATACTGCTGATAAGAATACATATACAGTCAGCATCGAGAGTATAACAGACAGCAACAATGTTCCGATTACAGCCGGTTATAGGTTAAGCGGTGACCAGTTGGTATTTGATGCAGATACCGGTGCATTCCAAAGCGTTGGTGGCGGAAAAGCAATTACATTAACCATTAATGATGATGCATTTGAGCCAATCAGCATTGATTTCAGCACAGCTACCATGTATGCAACCAGTGCTTCTTCTACAATTAAGATGAACAAAGGTGATTTAAAAGGCTTAGGCGGAGGACGTAAGGTTGGTAAGCTGGATGATGTAAACATCAATACTGACGGTAAAATTTATGGTGTATACGATAATGGTGAGGAGAAGCTGTTAGGACAAATTGCAGTTGCCAAATTTGCCAATCCGGCAGGTCTGGAAGCAATTGGTAACAGCTTATATCAGACTACACAGAACTCCGGAGATTTTGATGGAATCGGTCAGGAGGTTACAGAAGGTGGCGGAACCATGTCTCAGGGTGTTTTGGAAATGTCAGATGTAGATCTTTCTTCCGAATTCACTAATATGATTGTTACACAGAGAGGTTTCCAGGCAAACTCTCGAATAATTACCACTTCAGATACCATGTTGGAGGAATTGATTAATTTGAAACGGTAATTAAGAATATTCATTGATTGAGTCATTTAATCGAATTGCACACGCACACAGTTCCGGTATCAAGGATAGTGTGCGTGTTTGTTTTATTACAATCTTTTGAAAACGATTATAAGAATATATAAAAAAAGATAGCGAAATACAACATATTGTGGTAAAATTAATTAGATTAAGCAATTATTTGTAGAAGGGGGTTCGTGAAATGATTGAATTGACCAGATTTAACGAAACGAAGTTTACATTGAATGCTGAAGTAATTGAAATGATAGAAGAAACACCGGATACGGTGATTACATTAACGACCGGGAAAAAAATAATTGTAAAAGAGAGTAGACAAGAGGTGTCTGATTTAGTAAAATTATATAGATACGAGGATGTTTCTTGTGGAAATGTGGATAAGGTGTGAGGTGACAGGGTTTGGATTTAGCAACAATAGTAGGTTTGATTATATGCGGCGTATTAATTGTTTTCGGTATTACATATGATAGTGGCGCATTTGTTTTTTCAAAATTAAAGAATTTCTGGGATGTGCCTTCTATTTTAATTACAATTGGTGGTACATTCATGTGTGTACTGGCATCCAGTCCATTAAAGAATTTTATTAACGGGTTAAAGTCTGTTACTCTTGTTCTTAAGGTTCCGAAGGTGGATGAGACGGCAATTATTCGTCAGATTATTGATTTGTCTAACATTGCAAGAAAAGAAGGTCTTTTGGCATTGGAGGAATCTGCGAATTCCTTGGAAGACGAATTTATGAAAAAAGGAATATTACTGATTGTTGATGGTACAGACCCGGAGCTGGTTCGTAATATTTTGGAAACGGAATTAGTCAATATTGATTCCCGTCATAAAAAGCTGATTGCCTTTTGGAAAAATGTTGCTGCAATGGGTCCTGCATGGGGTATGATTGGTACCCTGATTGGTTTGATTAACATGTTAGAGAACCTTTCGGATCCGGATACTATCGGCCCGAACATGTCTGTTGCTTTGGTTACAACCTTATATGGTTCTATGCTGGCAAACTGGCTTGCAACTCCGGTTGCTACGAAGCTGGCTACCAATAATGAAATAGAGATAATGATGAAGGAAGTAATGATTGAAGGATTATTATCAATTCAAGCAGGTGAGAATCCGCGAGTAATAGAAGAAAAATTAAAATCCTTCATGTCGCCGACCATAAGAAATAAGATGGCAGAAGGTGAAGGTGAGGAGTAAATGGCAAAACGCAGAGAGGAACAGCCGGATGAAGGTTCGCCGGCATGGATGTCAACATTTAGTGATTTGATGAATTTGCTGCTTTGTTTCTTTGTATTGCTCTTTGCAAGTTCAACTATGGATGAAGGAAAGATTCAGCAAATTGCGGCATCTTTTCAGAATATATCCTTTTCCATTTTTAATCAGACAACACAAATGGTTCAAAATGGACAGATGGTCAGTGGTGGAGTGACCCAGTTACAAGATGTAAACTCCCTGCTGGAGCAGGTGGGTAAAGCAGTGGACAACTCCTACGGAGACGATTCGGTTTCGAAGGATAGTAATGGACAGAATCCGGAAAGTAGTGAAAATGGACAGTCTGGCGGAGCCACAGATGCCGAACAAAATGAGAATTTAAGTATGGAACAGCTGCAGGAACAGGTGGAACAGGCAGGGCTGGAACAGTCGGAGGAAATGTACAAGGAGATTTCAACGGCGTTGGAAAGCTATACCATTGATGAACGGGTTCAGATTGATTATAATTATGAGTATGTAGAATTAGACATGAATGGTGCACTGCTATTTGATACCGGTGATGCAGAATTGAAGGAAGAGTCCTATGTATTTATGGACAAGATAGGAGCTGTTCTGGAAACCTATAAGGATAGCATTATTGAGATAGAAGGACATACGGATAACGTGCCAATTCATACGTTTAAGTATGAAAGTAATCGTTATCTTTCAACAGCCAGAGCAACGAATGTTTATGAATATTTAATGGAGAATGCTGACTTGATTGATGAGAATATGAAGGTGGCAGGATACGGTGAAAGCCGACCGGTTGCCTCCAATGAAACAGAAGAAGGAAGAGCAAGAAACCGAAGAGTTGTGATTAAGATTTATAATCAGTTAAGTAGTTCATCACAGGAATAGGAGTTTGAAATGAGAAAGAATTTAATCAGTATTATTATTTTAGCAATCTGTATTGTGAATCTGGTATTAAATGCATTAATGGTGTTTGTATTTGTACCGGCAATAAAGAAGACCGATAATTTGGTCACTGAAATTGCGGCAATTTTGAATTTGGAATTAGAAAAGGATGAAACTGTTCAGGCCGGACCAAGTATTGAAGATGTACAGACTTATAATCTGTCTGAGGCAACTACTATTAATTTGAAGAATGATGGTACCGGAAATAATGCCTATGCAATCATTGGTATTTCCATTTCTATGGATGGCAGTTCCAAGGATTATGAAAGCTTAAGCACCAAGCTTGTTGATACCGAAAGCTGGGTATTTGATGTAACCAGAAGTGTGGTACAGGAATATACATATACAGAAATCAATGATGCAGAGATTCAAAAGATTGTGAAACAGGAAATTACAGAAGGCTTACAGGAGAAGTATCAGACAGAATGTATTTATGATGTAACCTTTAGCCAATTTACTACACAGCAATTCAAGGCACAATAGTGACATAGCTGGTAGATGGCCCGAAAGGTGATTGACTGCGAAGGAGGTGAGTAAGCTTGAGTGAGGTATTGTCACAAAATGAGATTGATAATCTGTTAAAGCAGTTAAGCAGTGGCGAACTGGATATGGATGAATATGCAGAAGAACCGGCGCAGAAGATAAAAGATTATGACTTCGCAAGACCGGCAAAGTTTTCAAAAGAGCATCTGCGTACCCTGGAAATAATTTTTGAACATTTTGGACGTTTGGTTTCTACAAACCTGCCGGCTTATCTCCGGAAAAATGTTCAGATGGAGGTTGTGAATTCAGAAGCAGTTACATATTCAGAATTTACGAATTCGTTATCCAATCCTGTGTTACTAGGAATAGTGAATTTTGAACCACTGAAAGGCAATATCATTATAGAGCTTGCTTCTAATCTGGGATTTGCAATTGTAGACCGTATGTTGGGTGGAACCGGAGAACCCTTAGAAAAGGTGAGGGATTACTCGGAAATAGAATTAAGTATTCTGGAACGTATATTTACAATTTGCATTAATTTATTAAGAGAACCTTGGAAAAATGTTATGGAAATTGAACCTAGACTGGAACGAATTGAAACCAATTCCCAGTTTGCACAAATTATTTCACCAAGTGAAATGATTGCCATCGTTACTATTAACATGAAAATTGGCGAGGTAATGGGATTGATGAATATTTGTCTTCCTTTTTTGACGTTAGAGGATGTCATGGACAAGCTGAATACCAAGTATTGGTATTCAACTATGCAGGCAACGGAAGCAAATGCATATTTTGATGTTATAGAAACAGCAATCTCAAAAGCGCAGATACCAATCAAAGCAGTTTTGGGCAACAGTTCGATTTCTGTAAATGACTTTGTAAATCTGCAAATAGGTGATATAATCAAAGTAGATAAACAATATGAAGATGAATTGGACATATTTGTTGGAAATATGTTGAAATTTAAAGCTTTGCCGGGTTCGGCTTCGGACAATTATGCGGTAAAGATAACCAAAGTAATCAGAGAGGAGTAAAGTATGGACGGAATGCTATCGCAAGAAGAGATAAATGTTTTAATGAGCGGCTTGACAGAAGATGTAGCAACGCCTAGTCCATCCACAGAAGAATTAGCACCAGAGAAAAAAGATGTACTTGGTGAGATTTCTAATATCTGCATGGGCACAGCTGCTACAACTTTATATTCTCTTGTTAATCAGAAAGTAGTCATAAGTACCCCTAAGGTAGACTGTTGCACATGGGATGATTTAGCCAAAGAATATGCCTTGCCCTGTGTATTTATAAATATCGCTTATGTAGACGGTATACAGGGAAATAATCTTCTCGTTTTAATGGAAAAGGACGTTAAGATTATTACAGATTTGATGATGGGTGGAGATGGTACCAATCTGGTAGACACTTTGACAGACCTGCATTTAAGTGCAATCTGCGAAGCCATGAATCAAATGATGGGTTCGGCTGCCACATCCATGTCTTCTATGTTAAATCGGAAGATTGATATCAGCCCGCCTGAGGCAGAACGATTGGAATTAGGCATTGATAAAGGCAGTAGCTTGATTGACCGATTCCAGGGAAAGAGTTTTGTAAAGGTTTCTTTGAAAATGGAAATTGGAGACTTGGTGGATTCCAACATCATGCAGTTATATCCAATTGATTTTGCAAATGAACTTTACGAGGTATTTTCTTCCAGCATCAGTGGAGCGACGGAAAGTGTAACACCGGAACCGCAGCCACAGGTGACGCAGCAACCACAGGCAGCACCACAGCCGCAGCCGATGACAGCTTCGCCACAGATGCAACCGGTTATGGGACAACCGCAGATGCAGGGTGGGCAGGTACCTTTTGGTTATGCTCCGCAAATGCAGAACGTGAATGTTCAACCGGTACAATTCCAAAGCTTCACATCCAATGTGAATCCGATTACGCAACAGGAAAATATCGATTTAATAATGGATGTACCGCTGGAAGTTACGGTAGAACTTGGGCGGACAAAGAAATCCATTAAAGAAATACTAGAGTTTGCGCCAGGAACCATTGTTGAGTTGGATAAACTGGCTGGTGAACCGATAGATGTTCTGGTAAACGGTAAAATGGTTGCCAAGGGTGAAGTGGTAGTCATCGAAGAAAGCTTCGGTATCCGTATAACAGATATTGTGAGAACAAAAATGATTTAGGAATGAAGAGGAGAAGAAAAAAATGGCAAAGAATATTTTGATTTGTGATGACGCAGCATTCATGCGAATGATGATTAAGGACATTTTAACCAAGAATGGTTACAATGTTGTTGCAGAAGCAGAAAATGGTTTAAAGGCTGTTGAGAAATATCAGGAAACAAAACCTGATTTAGTATTGATGGATATTACTATGCCGGAAATGGATGGGATTCAGGCATTAAAGAAAATCAAATCAGTGGATCCAAATGCCAGTGTTGTAATGTGTTCTGCTATGGGTCAGCAGGCTATGGTTATTGAATCTATTCAATCAGGAGCAAGAGATTTCATTGTAAAACCATTCCAGCCGGATCGTGTTTTAGAAGCTGTTAAGAAGGCAGTCGATTAAGATGATTTTAACCGGTGTTTCAAATGCTGTTGAAGGCGTAATTCAGTTGTTTGTTGTTTTGATTATGTTCTTATTCGTTCTGGCATTGGCTTACCTTGCCGCCAGATTCGCAGGAAGATTTCAAAGCAATATTCAAAGTCGCAGTAATGTGCGGACGATTGAAACTGCTCGTATTGGAAATAACAAGTATATTCAGATTGTAAAAATTGGCAGTCGCTATTTTGCAATTGGAGTAGGAAAAGATGATGTGACGTTTTTAACAGAGTTAAAAGAAGAAGAACTTAATTTAGATGCACTGAATAATAATACAAAGGGAAGTTTTAAAGATATTCTATCACAGCTTCAAAAGAAAAAGGATGAAAATGATACAGATGAAACCTGATACTTTTCGTATTACTTTAAAAAAATGCCTGGCAGTCTTTTTGGTAGTGTTTGCTGTGCTACTGTTCTGTAATACTCAGTCTATGGCGGCTGAAATTACAGGAACTACGGAAGACGCAGAAACTACAGAGACAGATGATGTTACAGAACCATTGAATCTGACCCTAACAATGGGGGACGAAGAAGGAAGTCTGTCCGGCACATTACAAATGCTGTTAGTCTTAACGGTCATTTCATTAGCTCCATCAATCCTTGTTATGATGACGTCCTTCACACGTATAATTGTAGTGTTACATTTTGTAAGGACGGCTTTGGGTTTAACCTCAACTCCTCCTAACAATGTTCTGATAGGGCTTTCCTTATTTTTAACATTCTTTATTATGTCACCTGTTTTTTCAAGAGTGAATACAGAAGCTCTAGAGCCTTTGGCAGCGGGTGAAATAACACAGGAAGAGGCCATTGAAGCAGCAATGGATCCTATGCGGGAATTTATGATTAATCAAACCAGAGAGCAGGATATTCAACTCTTTTTAGATATTGCAGACATTGATTCTGTTTCGGATTGGGATGACATTCCAACGACGGTAATTATTCCGGCTTTTATCATCAGTGAATTGAGAGCTGCTTTTATTATTGGTTTTATGATTTATATACCATTTATTATTATTGATATGGTTGTGGCATCTACGTTAATGTCAATGGGTATGATGATGCTGCCACCAACAACAATTTCTATGCCATTTAAGGTTTTATTGTTTATCATGGCAGACGGATGGAATTTGATAATAGGACAGTTAGTTCAGTCCTTTATACTCTGACGGGAGGCATACTAAATGACCACAGATATTGTAGTTGATATTGCAAGAGAAGCTCTATGGCTGATTATAAAGTGTTCGGCACCAATGCTTTTGGTTTCTTTGGTGGTTGGTTTGCTTGTCAGTATATTTCAGACGGTAACTTCTATTCAGGAACAAACGTTGACTTTTGTTCCCAAAATGCTGGGGATTTTTTTAACCTTAATGATTTGCGGCGGTTGGATTCTGAATAATATTGTGGATTTTGTTGTGACCTTGTTTGGAATGTTTGGAACTTATGTAAATATGTGAGGTGGCGTATGCTTTCTACAAGCTTTTCCATCTATCATTTGGAATTTTATCTGCTTATTTTTGCCAGAATTGCCGGAGTAGTGAGTGTTGCTCCTATTTATGGAACCAGGGGTGTGCCCAGACGGATTCGGGTGGGCTTTGGACTCTGTATTGCACTTGTAGTGGTATCTGCAATTGAGTATACACCTTTGGAATATACAACTATTTTTGGTTTTACAATTCTATTGGTAAAAGAATTACTGTTAGGATTATCGGTTGGATTTGCCTCCAATCTATGTATGTCAGTAATTAATTTAAGTGGTATGTTTATTGACCGGGAAATTGGTCTTACAATGGTGACGGCGTTTGATCCCACAACCAACGCATCTACTACAATTTCTGCAGATTTTTATAATTATATGGTGCTGGTTATCATGCTTTGCACAAATATGCATTACTTTATTATTTCGGCAATTTGTGATTCTTTTCAAGTGATTCCTGTTGGAGGAGCGGTGTTTGATGGCGCTTCTCTTTACACCATTGCCATTACGTTTATGCAGGAATATTTTATTATTGCTTTTCGAATTGCCCTGCCAATATTTATTTCCATTACATTGTGTAATGTTATATTAGGTGTATTGGCAAAGACAGCACCACAGATGAATATGTTCTCTGTAGGTATTGAATTGAAATTGATATTAGGATTGCTGGTTATGGTGGTGACTGTGATGTATATTCCGAATATTACAGAGAATGTATACCGGTTAACAGAGGATATTGTGTTGAATGTATTGAAAACCATGTACTGATAAAGGATGATTCTATGATTTTGGAATATAATCTTCAGTTCTTCGCAAAGGAAGGACCGGGAGGCGAGAAAACAGAAGAGGCAACACCCAAAAAGATAGAGGAATCCAGAAAAGAAGGTTCCGTAGCCAAGAGTAAGGAACTTGCCAATGGAATTACCCTGTTGGCTTTGTTTATAACGCTACGGTTTGCAATGAACTTTGTGGGTCCACGGCTGGTACAGCTATTTCAAAAATATTGGGGGCATGCCAGTGGTCTTTTGCTGGAAGAATTCAATGTAAGAGCTGTAGTTGAGATTCTGTTTGAAGTTTCTAAGGATGTTGTCATTATTGCTGCACCATTTTTAGTGGCAGGTTTTATTATGGCTTTTTTGGCAAATAAACTTCAATTTAAGTGGATGGTCACATGGAAACCAATGCAGCCTAAATTGAATAAAATTAGTCCTATCAGTGGATTTAAGCGGTTGTTTTCAAGCAGAGCTTTATTTGATTTGCTAAAAGCAGTTGCAGAAGTAATTCTGATTGGATATGTGGCATATACAGTGCTGAAGAAGCATGCCGGAGAAGTTTATGTATTGTTTGATATCTCTATCCAGCAGTCATTAGCATTATTGATGGATATTGTTTGGGAATTAGGTATCAAAGTCAGTCTTATTATGCTTGTCATAGGATTTGCAGATTTTTTGTTTCAGAAATATAAGCATAAGCAAGATTTAAAGATGACAAAGCAGGAAGTCAAGGATGAGTTTAAGAATACAGAAGGAGACCCTCAGATTAAAGGACAGCAAAAACAGAGAATGCGACAGGCATCTCAGCGTCGCATGATGGCAAGTGTACCGGAAGCAGATGTTGTTATTACCAATCCTACACATTTTGCGGTTGCGTTGAAATATGATTCCAATGAACATACAGCCCCGGTGGTTACTGCAAAGGGTACGGATTTTCTTGCAAATAAGATTAAAGATGTTGCAAGGGAACATGGTGTTGAGATAGTGGAAAATAAACCGTTAGCCCGTATGTTGTATTACAATGTAGATATTGATCGGGAGATTCCACCGGAATTATACAAAGCAGTAGCGGACATTCTTGCATATGTATACAGTTTGAAGAAAGTAAGTTGATTCTGCCTATAAGATAGACTTGAATGCAGATTACCGGATAGACAGAATTTTTTAGATAGAAAGACAGGAGGAAGACCATGAAAAATGTGAAATTTAGCATTAGTATTTTCTTAGGACTATACTTATTGCTTGCGGTAATATTCATGATTGTGCCGCTGAATTCCTTTTTACTGGATGTCCTCATTACATTTAATATAGCAATTGCAATGATTATTTTATTCAATTGTGTATTTGCAAAGGAAGCCTTGGCTATGTCAAGTTTTCCTACTATTTTATTGCTTACCACGATTTTCCGTATTTCCTTGAATATTTCATCTACACGTTTGATTTTGATGACAGGTAATCCGGGAAATGTTGTTACCACCTTTGGACAGTTCGTGGGTGGTGGCAATCTGATTATCGGTGCAATTATCTTTATTGTATTAGTCATTGTGCAGATGATGGTTATTAATAAAGGTTCAGAACGTGTTTCCGAGGTAACGGCACGATTTACATTGGATGCCATGCCTGGTAAGCAGATGGCAATCGATGCAGATTTGAGCACAGGAGCCATTTCGGATAAAGAGGCGATCATAAGAAGACAAAAGATTCAGGAAGAAGCATCTTTCTTTGGATCTATGGATGGTGCTACAAAGTATGTAAAAGGAGATGCAACCGCCGGTTTAATTATTACGGCTATCAACTTTGTAGGTGGTATTCTGACCGGTATGTTAATTCAAGACTTACCTCTTACAGAAGCGTTGACAAAATACACGATTCTTACCATCGGTGATGGCTTGGTATCCCAGCTTCCTTCTTTGATGATTTCACTGGCAACCGGTGTGATTGTAACAAAGGCTTCTAAGGAAGAGGAACTGGGCGATATTGTATTTTCACAGTTATTCCAGTCGCCTAGAGTTATGTATATAGTTGGTGCTACATTAATCTTTTTAGTATTGGTAACACCATTAAAGAAGGACGGCGGAATTGTGATTTACATGGGGCTGGGACTGGCATTAATTGTGCTGGGACGAGTCTTAAGTGCAAAGAATGAAACTAAAGAAATTGAAGAAGAGGTAGAGGCAGAGGAAGTGGAAGCCGATCAGGTACGGCGGCATGAAAATGTTAACACCCTGCTTCAGGTAGATCCGATTGAATTGGAATTTGGATATGGTATCATTCCTCTTGCAGATGTGAATCAGGGCGGTGACTTATTAGACCGAGTGGTTATGATTCGAAGGCAGATTGCTTTGGAACTGGGTGCTGTCGTTCCGATAATTCGACTTCGGGATAACATCCAGTTAAATCCAAATCAATATATCATTAAAATAAAAGGAATTCAGGTGAGTGAAGGAGAAATTCTCTTTGACCACTATATGGCGATGAATCCGGGATATGTAGAGGAGGAGATTACAGGTATACCAACCTTTGAACCATCCTTCCATTTACCGGCTGTCTGGATTACGGAAGCTCAGCGGGAGCGGGCAGAGTCTTACGGTTATACAGTTGTTGATCCGCCTTCTATCATAGCAACCCATTTGACAGAAGTGATACGAACACACTTGGATGAATTGCTGACTCGTCAGGATGTACAGAATTTAATTAATAATATTAAAGACAGCAACACCACTCTGGTAGATGAATTAATACCAAAGCTTTTGAATGTTGGTGAAATTCAAAAAGTATTGCAGAACCTATTACGGGAAGGAATTTCTATCCGTGACTTGGTAACAATTTTTGAAATCCTGGCTGACCATGCTGCAAATACCAGAGATACGGATGTGTTAACAGAATATGTGCGTCAAGGCTTGAAACGTGCGATTTCCAGCAAATTCTTTGGGGGTGGAGAAACAACTTCCGTTGTAACGCTGGACCCAAAGATTGAACAGGAGATTATGGCATCGGTAAAACAGACGGAGCAGGGAGCTTATCTGACGTTAGACCCGGATAAGACCCGGAAGATACTGGCAGCAACGGAAAAGGAAATCAAAAAATTAGAGGATGCCGGGCAAACAGCAATTGTTATTACTTCGCCAATTGTGCGTATGTATTATAAGAAATTAACCAATGATTACTTTAAGAATCTGATTGTAATTTCTTATAATGAGATAGAGTCTGATGTGGAATTACAGTCAGTAGGGATGGTGACAATCGATGATAATTAAAAAATATCAAGCCGCAACCGAAATGGAAGCGATTATGAAGGCAAAAGAAGAACTGGGAAAAGATGCAGTTATTATGAACGTAAAGACGGTTAAACCGAAAGGACTGCAACGTTTATTTAAGAAGAATTATGTAGAAATTACAGCCGCAGTGGACGAACCTTCGGAAACAAAAAAGGAGTACAGAACACAAAAAACGGCTAAGTCTGATTTTGAAAAAGGGAAAGAACAGACAGCAATATCCATGATAGATAACTCAGAACAAAATCAACCGGAGCAGAATCATTCGGATAAGGAAGTTCGGACTTCAGCCATTGAGGAACGATTGGATAATTTGGCTCAATTACTGGAACGTCAGATGAAGGATTCACAGGAAGAGGAAGAACAGAATCTGGATCAAAATTCCAAAATGGTTAAATTAATATTTGATCAATTGTTGAATAACGAAGTAACAGAAGAAAATGCCAAAGAAATTATGAGTGAAATTGACGACAGCGGTTCCAGACTTCAGTTAGATGACTTGCTTGCCAGTGTTTATCAGAAAATAGTTTTGAAACTGGGACAGATGAAGACGATTGAATTAAGTGAAGATAAGCCCAAACTGGTATTCTTTATTGGTCCGACCGGTGTCGGAAAAACAACTACCATTGCTAAACTGGCATCCAAATATAAATTAGAGAAGAAATGTAAACTGGCAATTATTACAGCAGATACATACCGGGTTGCGGCAGTGGAGCAGATACGCACGTATGCGAACATTTTATCTGTACCTATTGATGTAGTGTATAATGCAGAAGAAATCAAAAAGTCAATTGAGAAATATAAGGATTATGATTTGATTTTTGTAGATACTGCCGGACGTTCTCATAAAAATACAGAACAACAGGGAGATGTAAAGAATCTGTTAGAGGCAGTTCGTGATTTTAATCAGGAGATTTATCTTGTTGTGAGCGCTACTACAAAGTATCGGGATCTTGTGAAAATAACACAGACGTATTCTGATATTACGAATTATCGATTATTATTTACTAAAATAGATGAAACAGGTGCATTGGGTAATATTTTAAATATTCGTATGCTGACGAAGGAGCCATTATCCTATACTACATTTGGTCAGAATGTACCGGATGATATCAGTGTTACAGATGCACAATTTATTGCAAAGCAATTGTTAGGAGGAAGCGAATGATGGATCAGGCAGAACAGTTAAGACAACGGGTCAGCCAGCAGATTCAATATAGTGGTTCCACCAGAGTGATTGCTGTAACCAGTGGAAAAGGTGGAGTTGGAAAAACCAGTTTTTCTGTTAATCTTGCGATTCAGTTCAGCAAGAAAGGAAAACGGGTGGTCATTATTGATGCGGATTTTGGACTGTCAAATGTAGAAATTATGCTGGGAATTCGTCCTGAGTATAATATGGCTGACTTGATTTACAATGATAAGAATATTGATGATATTATTACAAAGGGGCCTTTGGATATTGGATTCATTTCCGGAGGTTCCGGCGTGCAGGACATGGTAAATCTGGATAAAGAGCAGATAAGGGTGATGATTTCTAAGCTGGTACGATTGGATACTCTGGCTGATGTTATTATTATTGATACAGGTGCAGGAATTTCAGACACAGTATTGGAATTCGTTTTAAGCAGTCCTGAAGTAGTGATTGTGGCAACACCGGAGCCTACTTCTATTACAGACGCATATTCATTGTTAAAAACAGTGAACCGAAACAAGGATTTTACTGCAGTCGATAAGAAAATTCAGATTGTATCGAATCGTGTTAGAAGTAAAGAAGAAGGAAAAGAAATATATGAAAAACTAAATATGGTTTCAACCAAATTCCTGAATATACAGATGGAATACTTAGGGGCTATCATGCAGGACAGTAATGCTTCCAAAGCTGTGATAGAGCAAAAACCGGTTTCTCTTGCATTCCCGAATTCTGTATCAACCAGATGTTATCAGGAAATCAGTAATAAAATGTTAGAACTGGATGAAGTGAAAGAAGAACCGAGAGAAGGAATTGCAAAATTCTTTTTGGATTTTATCCGCCATCAAAAGAGAAATAAATAGGAGATGTATATGCAGGAATTAATTTCAATCGGAGATAAAGTAGATATGGAGCTTCTTGTAAATGGAGAAGTCGTTCAGGATGCAGAAAAACGCAGGATTCTCAGTTGCAAGGTTATGGATATTTTGGATGACAGACTTCTTCGTATTACTATGCCCTTTTATGAGAGAAGAATTGTACCGCTATCAGTAGGTGACCAGTATGAAATGTGCATCTTTTCAGCAAAAGGCATCTATGGAAGTAAGTTTACAGTGATTAACCGATTAAAAGAAGGAAATATTTTCATGGCGGATATGGAACTGTTAAAGCCATTGAAAAAAGTGCAAAGAAGGGAATATTTCCGCCATGACTGTCAATTGCCAGCTAATTACCGTATGGTTTCTTCAGAAGAAGATTTAATAATCAATTTGGAAGGTGAAGAACAGGTAGAATGGAAGAAGTGTGTAATCTTAGATATTAGCGGTGGCGGAATGCGGATGATTTCTGAATTTCACGAAAATGTTTCGGAAATCATTCAGGTAAGATTCCCACTGGATAATAATGGAGAACAACAGTTTCTTACTGAAAATGGTAAACTGATTAGTTCTGTACCAAAGCAGGCAAAGGTAAATTTATACGATCAACGTATTGAATTTGATGGTATTGAAGAACAGGATAGGGAGCGGATTATCCGTTACATCTTCGATGAGGAACGGAAAAAAATTTCAAAGGAAAAAGGCTTAAACTAATGAAAAAAAATATTATGATTATAGATGACTCTGCACTCATGAGAAGGGTGATGTCTGATATAATAGATAAAACTGAACAATACCAGGTGGCTTATACAGCAAACAATGGATTGGAAGCATTAGAAATTCTGCGGCAATCTCCACAGCTACATCTCATATTTGTGGATATCAACATGCCTAAAATGGGTGGGGTAGAATTACTAAAAATAATGAAGCAGGAACGAATTGAAATTCCCACGATTATATTTAGTTCCAGCGCAGAACGTTCCAGTGCAGAAACCATTGAAGCATTGTCTTTGGGTGCTGTGGATTTCTTGAAAAAACCGGAGAACATTCTGGTAAATATGGGACGTTTTCGTGAGAAAGTCATGAATGTCTTCGCTATTTTAGAACGGACGGATGATGAAAGTACTGTAATTGTAAAAGAGCGAACGCAGAAGAAACGGGAACGGAGTCAGATTGGAAGAGGAAAGCTGGTGGCAATTGCTTGTTCTACTGGCGGACCTAGAGCTTTGCAGGAGGTGATTCCCTACCTGCCATCGAATCTGGATGCACCTGTTTTAGTTGTGCAACATATGCCGGAAGGATTTACAGCTTCTCTTGCGAACCGTCTGAATGATATTAGTAATATATCTGTAAAAGAGGCGGCAGAAGGAGATGTGTTGGAGAATGGAAGGGTGTATATTGCCAAAGGTGGCAGCCATATGCGAATCCAATATGAGCGGGGGCAGCATGTGGTAAGACTGGGGCAGGATGACCCGGTTAGTGGATTGCGACCTTATGCCAATTATATGTATGAAAGTCTATTACAGTCAGATTATTACGAAATTATCTGTGTAGTTTTGACCGGCATGGGTGCGGATGGAACCAAAGGTATTGGAATGTTAAGCCAGGAAAAAAATGTGTATGTTATCAGTCAGGATCGGGAAAGTTCAACGGTCTATGGAATGCCAAAGATGATTGCACAATCCGGGTTGTCTGATGAAATAGATTCGCTTGATAAAGTAGCGAAAGCGATAATTAATATTACGGGGGTGTGTTAAATGGATTTAAGTCAATATTTGGAAATATTTATTGATGAAACAAAAGAACACTTACAAACTTTGAATGATCAGGTTTTGATTATGGAACAGGATCCGGAAAATATTGATACAGTAAATGAGATTTTCCGGGCTGCTCATTCCTTAAAGGGTATGGCAGGAACCATGGGATTTAAGCGTATGCAGCGCCTGACTCATGATTTGGAAAATGTTTTTTCTGAGATTCGGAACGGTAAGATGTCTGTAACACCGGATATTGTTGATATTGTGTTTAAATGTCTGGATGCTTTGGAAGGCTATCTTGCCAATATTGAGGAATCTGCAGATGAAGGAACGGAAGATAATGAGGAAATCATTAATCTACTGAATGCAGTATTAGATGGCAGTACTGTCCAGCCGGATGAACCAACCCCGACTTTGGAGGCGATTGCAACACCGGTTGCTGAAGTTGCGACTACTGTTTCAGATGGAACAGACAAGAGAAAATTTTTACAGCTTCCAATTGCTGATTTTGAAATTAATGCAATGAAAGAAGCAATTGCAAATGGTATGAATGTATTCGGTGTTACTGTATACATCCAGGAAACCTGTATTCTGAAAGCTGCCAGAGCATTTTTAGTATTCAAAGGTATTGAATCCGTTGGTGAAGTAATAAAATCAGAGCCAAGCGTTCAAGATATTGAGGATGAAAAATTCGATTTCGATTTCAGTATGTTTATTATCTCTGAAAAGACAGCAGAGCAGGTGCAGAAGGTGATTGCAAATGTCTCTGAAATTCAGGAAGTTGTTCTGGAACCGTTTACACCGGAACAGGCACAGTCTGTTGTTCCGGTAGAGACTGTGGCGACGATAGAAGAAGAAAAGAAACCTGCTGTTGAAGAAGCGAAAACTGAGAGTACAAATGAAACTGCTTCCGAAAAGAAGAAACCGACTGCTGATGCAAAGAAAAAACCGGTTGTCAATCGGTCTGTTCGTGTTGATATTGAGAAATTGGATGACTTGATGAATCTGGTAAGCGAATTGATTATTGCTAAAAATGGTTTGGTTTCCGTTAATGCATATGAAGGTGGCAGTCAGACTCAACAGTTTAATGAACAGATTGAATACTTGGAACGAATTACAACGAATCTGCATGAATCCGTAATGAAGGTTCGAATGGTTCCGATTGAAAGTGTTGTGAATCGTTTCCCACGTATGATTCGTGATTTGTCTAAGAAACTGAATAAAGAAATGGAATTGATCATGACTGGTGAGGAAACGGAATTAGACCGTACTGTTATTGATGAGATTGGTGATCCTTTGATGCATATGCTTCGAAATGCTGCTGACCATGGGTTAGAGTCAACGATTGATCGTATTAAGAAAGGAAAGCCACAGGTAGGTACTATACGATTGGATGCCTATCAGGATGGTAATAATGTTACCATTGAGGTAACAGATGATGGTGCAGGTATAGATGTGGAAAAAGTAAAAGCGTCTGCAATTAAAAAGGGTGCTATTACTGAGGAACAGGCAGAAATGATGACGGATAAGGAAGCTATTGATTTACTGTTCCAGCCTGCATTTTCTACAGCAGAAAAGGTGTCCGATGTTTCTGGCCGTGGTGTTGGTCTGGATGTTGTTAAAAGTAAGATTGAAGGCCTGGGCGGTGATGTTGAGGTTCACACTGTATTAGGAGAAGGTACTACATTTATCGTACGGTTGCCGTTGACACTGGCAATTATTCAAGCGTTAATGGTGGAGATTCGAGATGAGAAATATGCAATTCCTTTGAATTCCATTGTTACAGTAGAGGATATTCCAACAACAGATGTAAAACTGGTACAGAATAAAGAAGTAATTACTCTTCGGGGTGCAGTTATTCCGTTGGTTCGATTGGATCAGGTGTTAGATTCAAAGCCACTGGAAGAAGATCCGGAGAACCTGATTGTTGTTATTGTAAAGAAGGGTGACAAGCAGGCAGGTCTGGTAATTGATAATTTGATTGGACAACAGGAAATCGTTATCAAGCCGTTTGGTAAGTATATTTATATTCATAAGATGTTTAGTGGTGCTACCATCTTAGGCGATGGTGAAGTAGCATTGATTATCGATGCAAATACTTTAGTTTAGGGGGTGTACAACATGGCAGAATTAACGCATAGTGACGAAATCAAACAATATATTGTAACAAAGCTGGGCAATGAACAGTATGGAATTGATATTTCATATGTGGACAATATTGTGCGGATGCAGAAAATTACCCGTGTACCAAAAACACAGCCTTATTTCATGGGTGTAATTAATCTTCGTGGTGAAATTATTCCGGTTATGAGTATGCGTAGCAAGCTTGAGATGGAGGAAGGAGAAATTACGAATACCACCCGAATCATCATCATTCGACCGGAACAGAATGCATTGCTTGGTTTATTAGTAGATGAGGTACGGGAAGTTGTAACTTTATCAGAAGAAGATGTAGAAAAAGTCTCATATGATAATGGTTGGGATGACAGTAACTTCTTTGTGACAGGAGTAGGAAAATATAAGGATACCTTAATTTCATTAATCAATATAAATGGAATTATTGATGATTAAGGGTGAATAGGAGGTTGCCTATGGAACATATGGATAATACTCAATTAGATGTACTGACTGAAATTGGAACCATTGGTGCCGGAAATGCAACAACCTCTCTTTCCGTACTGTTGAATTCTAAACTTTCCATGAAAATTCCAAAGGTTTCCTTTATGGACTTTGATGATTTTGTTGAGAGTATTGGCGGTGCGGAGAATGTAATTGCAGGCGTTATGAGTAATATTACCGGAGAAATCGAAGGCTTTGTTTTATTTGCCATGGATATCCGGGATGCACATCGCCTTGTAAACCGACTGCGGGGAATTGAATTGTCGAAGGAAGAGATGTTTACGGATATTGATTTATCTGCAGTGAAAGAGATTGGAAACATCTTAATCAGCTCATATCTTTCTTCCATTGAAACCTTGACAGGAATTAGTATTCGACCGTCCAATCCTATGATGTCGATTGATATGGCAGGTGCAATTTTAAGTTTTCCGGCAATTGTTAATAGTAGAGAGCATGATGAAGTGCTTCGCATTGAATCACAATTTGAAGGGGAAGATTTGTCAATTGAGGGTCATATTATGATGATTGCAGATACAGAATCATATATGACGATTCGAACTCGATTGGGAATATAAAGTGGAAAAATGGAGTCAATAGTCAAAGTTCGTATGGCAGATTATGCAATATGTAGTGTGCCACAGAAAATAACGACAATTGGATTAGGTTCCTGTGTGGGAATTGTTGTATATGATTCCGGTAGTAAAGTGTGTGGTATGTTACATGCCATGCTGCCGGATAGTAAAAAGATTCGCAATAACAGCAATCGCTCGAAATTCGTGGATTCCGGTATGGAGGATATGCTTCAAATGTTAGTACAGGCTGGTGCTAACAAGCGACGACTGATGGCAAAAATGGCAGGAGGTGCTAAAATGTTTGATTTCATTGATGACAATGAAAATACAAGCATTGGATACCAGAATGTACAGGCCGCAAAGCAAATATTGGAACAGTTGGGAATCCCTTTAGTGGCAGAGGATACAGGAAAGAATTATGGAAGAACAATTGTATTTGATCCGGAATCCAATGATTTGGAAATCAAAGCAGTTGGTCAGCCGACAAGTGTGATATGACGGCTTCATATTGAAAGGTGATAGCATGAAACTACGATGGTTAAGACCATTTATTGTTCTTACTGCAGCGTTAATTGTATGTATAAGTAATATGGTTGCAAAACGCCCCATAGTGGAATCCTTATTCTGGCTGCTTGTAGTGATAATTGTATTTTTTATTATTGCAACAATCGGAACCAGAATTATTTCACGAACCATGAATCAGGCTTCAAAGGAAGAACCGGATGAGATAGAAGCGTTGGAGAATGGTGAGGATTCAGAGCAGGAAGAAGAAAAAAAGGAATAGATTAGGAAACTGATTGGAAGAAACAGGGTTAAGGGGTGCATGACATGGATGAAACGAAACGGGAAAAACTCTGGGCGGCTTACAGTAAAAAACGTGACCCGGCTATAAGAGAAGAATTAATAATGGAATATGTACCTTTAGTAAAGGTGGTATCCGGACGTCTTAGTATGTACCTGGGCTATACCGTAGAATACGATGATTTAGTCAGCTATGGTATCTTTGGACTGATTGATGCTATTGATAAATTTGATTATGATAAAGGTATTAAATTCGAAACCTATGCAAGTCTGCGTATTCGTGGTTCCATTCTTGACCAGATTCGAAAAATGGATTGGATACCACGTTCTGTAAGACAGAAGCAGAAGCAGATGGAGGCAGCAATTTCTAAAATTGAATCAGAAGAAAATCGTGTAGCAACGGATGAAGAAGTTGCTAAAGAATTAAATATTACCATGGATGAATATTTTAACTGGCAGGGCCAGACTAAGGTGACAAATATTGCATCCATAGATGAGTTCGTGGAACAGGGCATTGAAGTAAAAGCATTTGATTCTCATAAATATGCACAGAATGAACCGGAACAGGTATATGAACAGGAGGAAATCAAGGAACTGTTGGCCAGTTCGTTAGAAGGATTGACAGAAAAGGAACGAATGGTGGTATTACTTTATTATTATGAAGAGTTGACTTTGAAAGAAATTAGCAAGGTATTAGAGGTTTCTGAGTCACGAATTTCACAGTTACATACAAAAGCTCTTCAAAAGATGAAAAAGATACTAGGAGTACATTATGAGATACTAATGGGATAAGGAGCGCACATGGCAAAAAGAAATGGTTATTTTCAATTGCAGATAGAAGAAAATGGTGTATATATCCAAATCTTTCCACCGGTGGAAAATGGGGAAGCGGTAACGATTTCAGATGTTATGGATTATCTAAACTCGGCAAAAATCTCTGATTATGATTTGAACTCTTTAAATCGTGTTTTAATTGGATTGCAAGAGCCTATCACAATGAAATTGACGCAAACGGTCTGTGATGCTGTTAATGAGAAAGCAAAAGTTCAGGTTGCGGCTGACCGTATGTCTGCTACAATCCGGCTTTATCCACCGTCCAATAAAGGAAAATTAATGAGTAAGAAGGACATTGTTGATGAACTTAATTTTGCAGGAATCAAATATGGTATTATTGAACGGATTGTTGATGTATTAGTAGCAACACCAATATTTTGTCATGATATAGTTGTTGCAAAAGGCAAACCGGTTGTAGAAGGAACCGATGCAAGGATTGAGTATCATTTTGACACGAAGCCTTTGGCTAAACCAAAACTGAATGAAGACGGTACTGTTGATTTTCATCAGTTAAATATATTTACAAGAGTGGAGAAGGATCAGCTTCTGGCTACTTTAATTCCGGAAGTTGCCGGGGAAGAAGGAATAGATGTATTAGGAAACCGTATTTTACCACATAAGATACGCAAGGCTGTATTAAAATGCGGTAGAAACATTCGTTTGTCCGATGACCGATTACAGATGTTCAGTGATGTGAATGGCGATGTGAAGCTGGAAGGAGATACGGTTTTTGTATCCGATTCATTTACCGTGCCGGCAGATGTAGATGCTTCAACCGGCGATATTATTTATGAAGGCAACGTGATTGTAAATGGTAATGTTCGTACCGGTTTTACTATTCGGGCAAGGGGAGATATTCAAGTAAAGGGTGTCGTTGAAGGTGCAAACCTTTATTCAGATGGTAACATTGTATTATCCCGTGGCATACAGGGAATGAATCGGGGAAGATTAGAAGCAAAAGGTGATATTGTAACTAAATTCATCGAAAGTGCCACGGTAAAAGCTGGTGGCAATGTTCGTTCCGGTTCGATTCTACATAGTCAGATTGAAGCAGGTGACACCATTTTGTGTGAAGGTAAGAAGTCCTTTGTAATTGGTGGCAATTTAAATGCACTTAATTTAATTGATATAAAGACTATGGGTAATCAAATGGGTACAATTACTAATGTGAAGCTTGGTATGGATTTGGCAGTATTGGATCATTTAAAGGAAATGGAACAGGAATTTAAGACAAATGCTGAAACCATAGAAAAGTGTAATCAGGTCTTAATTCTATTTAAGAAACGATTGGAAAGTGGACAAAAGATTCCACCGGATAAAGTAGCTTTGATTCAGGCAACCGGAAAGGATAAGCAGCGCCTTACAGAACGACAGGAGGAATTAGGAGAATCGATTAAAAGTACCAAAGAAATGATAGATTTGAATAATAAGGGACGTTTGCGAGTTAGTGATATGATTTATCCTGGAGTTCGTATTTTAATAGGCAATTGTACTTATATCGTGAAGGAAGAGTTAAAATATTGTCAGTTCTTTTTGAAGGATGGGGAAATTGTAGTAGAGAGTTATTAAGATTAGGAGGCGGTTGCTTTGATTAGACCAGTTGAAATGCAGATGATTCTGCCACAAGCAAATCAGGTAGGTATGCAGCAGCATAATGCCAACCAGCATGCCTCTGTCATGAATGCTCAGGGAGATACCCAGTTAGCAAAGGAAGTAAAGCAGAATTCAGAAACCATTATTTCGAAAGAAGATCCTGATTTAATGGAGTATCGCTATGATGCTAAGGAGAAAGGAAATAATAGTTATGATGGACAGTTTGGAAAGCGAAAACGCAAGCGACAGGAAGAAGACTCAGGAGAAGCAAAAAAACAAAAGCAGCCGGAGGGCGGCTGGGTGAATTTTGACATTAAGGTATGACAGGAGAATTCGTATGTACGCAGTAATAATAGTAACAATCATTGGAATTATATGCATCGTGGTTAGTTTTATGATGGTAAGTTCTGATGAGAAAAAAGAAGAAAAGAATGAAGATGCAGAAAGCTCGACCAGTGGACGGATTACGGATGAATATGAACTGGATGAAGAAGAGATTGCTATTCTGCAACGCAAGGTGAGTGATAAAATTTCGGAAGATGTAAATGATATCATTTATAATGCAGACAGTTCCTTATCTACAATGACCAATGAAAAGATGATGGCGTTAGGCGATTATGCTGTAACAGTCTGTGACGAAATTGAAAAAAATCACAAGGAAGTCATGTTTCTGTACAGCATGTTAAATGATAAGGAAAAAGAATTAAAAGAGCTGGTTGCTGAAGCAGAAGGAAAGGCATCGGAATTAAAGAAGGTTAATGACTTGGCTTTGGAAGCATATGTTGGAACGGATAATGAATTAGAAAAGATGGAAGAACTGGAAGCAGATAATTCTGAAGAGTCAATACAGCTAATGGAAGAAGAACCTATTGAAGAAGAGGATAATACCAATGATATCATATTGGAAATGAAGCGAAATGGCATGAGTATTATGGAAATTGCCAGAGAGCTTGGACTGGGTGTTGGTGAAGTGAAATTAGTAGTTGACTTATATCAGGGAAATGCAGGTTAGAGCTATGAAACGAAAATATTATCTAAGGGGAATTGGTGTAGGAATTCTCTTTGCAACAATTGTATTATTTACAGCATATAGCATTTCAGGCGGAAAGAAAATGTCAGATGAAGAAGTGATTAAGCGGGCAGAAGAACTTGGAATGGTACAGGCAGAATCCGTATTGGATAACTTAACAAAACCGGCGAATTCTACCGAAGATGATACCCCTGAAGCGACGGCTGATACAACAGACTCTATTTCCGATACTACTTTAGGAGAAGAAACATCAGAAGGCAATTCATCGGAGGAACTTATAAACACGGAAGAGGGTAACTCAAATAGTGGAGCATCATCCGAAAGTACGGAAAATGTCCGTATGGTGAATTTTACCGTTGTAAGTGGTATGAGTTCATGGAATGTGGCAACGATACTACGGGACCAGGGTGTCATAGAGGATGCATCTGATTTTGACTCTTATCTGGTTGCGAATGGGTATTCCTCCAGAATTAATGTTGGGGAGTATTCTGTAGCAGTGGGTTCTGATTATGAAACCATTGCTAATATGTTGACTGGCAGATGATTTTAAAATAATTCTTGCATACAATCAAGGGATATGGTAGAATGTCACTTGGTGTAAAAATAAACACTGGAATGGATTGCCTGTATGGTGCCATTGCTCATGGTAAACAGGTTGAGGAAATTCCGGGAAGATTAAAACCATGGAGGTAAGAAAAATGAGCGTTATTTCAATGAAGCAGTTATTGGAAGCTGGTGTACATTTCGGACATCAGACAAGAAGATGGAACCCTAAGATGGCTCCATACATCTACACAGAGCGTAATGGTATTTACATTATTGACTTACAGAAGTCAGTAGGCAAGGTAGATGAAACTTACAATGCAATTAAGGATTGTGTTGCAGAAGGCGGTACTGTATTATTCGTTGGTACCAAGAAGCAGGCACAGGAGGCTATTAAGTCTGAGGCTGAGCGTTGCGGTATGTATTATGTAAATGAAAGATGGTTAGGTGGTATGTTAACCAACTTTAAGACAATCCAGACTCGTATTGCAACTTTAAAGAAATATGAAGAAATGGAAGCTGACGGAACCTTTGATGTCCTTCCTAAAAAGGAAGTTATCCAGATTAAGAAGGAAATGGATCGCTTGGAGAAGAACCTTGGCGGTATTAAGAATATGAAGGGTCTTCCGGATATGATTTTTGTTGTTGACCCAAGAAAGGAAAGAATCTGTATTCAGGAAGCACATACCTTGGGTATTCCTTTAGCAGGTATCGTTGATACAAACTGTGATCCGGAAGAATTGGATTATGTAATTCCTGGTAATGATGATGCTATTCGTGCAGTAAAGTTAATCGTTTCTAAGATGGCTGATGCTGTTATTGAAGCAAATCAGGGTGTTGATGCTGAAGTAGAAGAAGTGGAAGCTGAGGCAGAGACAGAGGAAGCTACCGAAGAGTAATCAGATTTGTAATTCAGAAAGCCTTAGCCTGTGTTGACTAAGGCTTTTCTTAAGAGATTGATATTTAAGTATGGAGGAGAAAAAAATGGCTATTACAGCAGCAATGGTAAAAGAATTAAGAGAATTAACTGGCGCCGGAATGATGGATTGCAAGAAGGCTCTTGCAGAGTGCGATGGTAATATGGAAGCAGCAGTAGATGCACTTCGCAAGAGTGGTGCAGTTAAGGCTGAGAAGAAGGCAAGCAGAATTGCAGCAGAAGGTATTTGTCGGGCAGCTGTTAGTGGTGCAACAGGTGTTGTTGTAGAGGTTAACTCTGAGACAGACTTCGTTGCAAAAAATGAAGTATTCCAAACATTTGTACAGTCAGTTGCAGATCAGGCACTTACATCATCATTAGTTGGTGGTAAGGATGGCGAGGATGTTGAGGCTCTTCTTAGTGAGAATGGTCTTAAAGAAGAACTTGTTTCTAAGACAGCTACAATCGGTGAGAAGTTATCAGTTCGTAGATTCCAGAAGATTACTGGTGATGTAGTTGTAGATTACTTACATGGCAATGGTAGAATTGGTGTGCTGGTTGCCGGTCTTGGTGCAAGTGACGATGCCGCTAAGGAAGCACTTAAGAATGTTGCAATGCAGATTGCGGCTATGAATCCACAGTATATTGGCAGAGCTGATATTTCAGAAGCGGAGATGACTAAGTTAAGAGAGATTACAATTGATAGTGCATTAAATGATCCATTTTCACTTCCAAAGCCAATTTTACAGAAGTTACTTGACAAGGCTGTAGGTGATTCTGTATGGAGTGCAGAGGATATTGCTATCTATGAAGAGAAGAAGAGCAATATGAATTATCTGCCTAACTTCCTTTCAAATGAAGCTAAGACTGCGTTAGCTCAGTTAGCTATGGATGATAAGGATGCAATCGTTTCCGACAAGATTTTCAATGGTCTTGTAGAAGGACGTATTTCTAAACAGGTTAAGGAAATCAGCCTTCTTGATCAGGTATATGTTAAAGCTGAGGATGGAAAGCAGTCTGTTGCTAAGTATCTTGAGTCTGTTAATAAGGAGCTTAAGGTTGCTCAGTTCGTTCGTTTCGAAGTAGGCGAAGGTATGGAAAAGAAGAATGAGGACTTTGCTGCAGAAGTAAAGGCACAGATGGGAATGTAAGCCTGTTTACAAGATGATATTTCAAACGCTGGAAATCTATGTGATTCCAGCGTTTTTTGATATAGTGAAAAGCTATAACATGCCATATTTTTTATGTATTAACACTTAGAATGGAAACCATATATAATTAATTCATAGTAATAGAGTAGGAAAAAATATGGGAAAAGTATGAATGATATTATAGCATGGAGGTTAGAGTGGTATGGCTTATGATATTGAAACAAAATGTTTACATTTAGAACAACAGGGTGAGACTTGTGATAAATCAGGAGCAATCAGTTTTCCGATTTACCAGACAGCAACCTTTGCGCACTTAGGTGTTGGAAAAAGCACCGGATATGATTACAGCCGCCTGCAAAATCCTACAAGGGAACAGGTGGAAAAAGTAGTTGCCGGTTTAGAAGGTGGGGTAGATGCAGTTGCCTTTTCCAGTGGCATGGCGGCTGTGTCGGCAGTAATGGAACTATTTCGTCCCGGAGATCAGGTGATTGTAGATGAGGATTTGTATGGGGGAAGTGTAAGATTGTTTCTTAATATCAGTCAGAAGAATGGTATCGAAATTACCAGAGTGAATCTGTGTACCGAGCCGGTGGAGAATTACATAACGGAACGTACCAAGGCTGTTTTTCTGGAAACACCGACCAATCCTATGATGAATGTAATCGATATCCGTAAGATTTCAGAGAGCACTAAAAAGCACGGCATACTACTGATTGTTGACAATACCTTTTTATCTCCATATTTTCAGAATCCTTTGAAGCTTGGAGCAGATATTGTAGTACATAGCGGAACGAAATACTTAGGTGGTCATAATGATACATTAGCAGGATTTGTGGTGTCAGGAACCAAAGAACTTGCAGAGCAGATGCGATTTACTATAAAGACGACGGGGGCTGGGCTTGCACCATTTGATAGTTGGTTGATTCTGAGAGGAATTAAGACATTGGCACTGAGAATGGAAAAGGCGCAGGCAAATGCAATTCGTTTGGCGCACTGGTTACAGGAACAGCCTGAAGTTGTCCGGGTTATTTATCCCGGCCTGAATGAGCATCCCGGTCATATCATAATGAAACAACAGGCTGGTGGTTTTGGCGCTATGCTTACCTTTGAGGTGACATCGAAGGAACTGGTTGCACAGATTTTAGAGCGAGTAAAATTAATACAGTTTGCGGAGAGCCTGGGTGGCGTGGAGACATTAATTACTTATCCGATTACGCAGACGCATGCAGATGTACCGCCGGAGATTTTGGAACGCAATGGAATTACCGACAGAGTATTAAGGTTATCAGTAGGAATTGAAAATGTAGATGATTTAATCTGTGATTTGGAGCAGGCATTTTTCGATTGATACAGGAGACAGGAGGCAATATGGGAGAAAAGAATCTGAATTTTGATAAAGTAATTGACAGAAGAAATACAAAGAGCTTGAAATATGATTTTGCGGAACGGAGAGGAATGCCAAAGGATATTCAGCCTTTATGGGTTGCCGATATGGATTTTAAAGTATCCTCTTACATCATAGAAGCTTTGAATGCCATGAACGACCATGGAATCTATGGTTATAGTGAAACCAAGGAGGAATATTTTGAAGCGTTAAAGGGCTGGATGAAGCGACGACATGACTGGGATGTAAATGAAAGATGGTTGATAAAAACTCCGGGAATTGTATTTGCATTGGCGATGGCAGTTCAGGCATATACTAGGGAAGGAGAAGGGGTATTAATTCAGCAACCGGTGTATTATCCTTTTTCAGAGGTTATCTTGGACAATGACAGAAAATTGGTAGTAAATGAACTGCAGCAAGGAGCAGACGGGAAATATTTCATTGATTATGAGGATTTTGAACAAAAAATTATAAATGAGAATGTAAAACTATTCATTCTTTGTAATCCACATAATCCGGTAGGCAGAGTGTGGACGAAGGAAGAACTTACAAAACTAGGTGATATTTGTCTGAAACACAAGGTCATTGTAGTAAGCGATGAAATACACAGTGATTTTGCATACAAACGGAATCATACCGTATTTACCAATGTAAAGGAAGAGTATCAGGAAATTGGAATTGTATGTACATCACCTACAAAAACATTTAACATACCGGGGTTACAGATTTCCAATATATTTATTGCAAATCAGAATTTACGAAGACAATTTCGAAAAAGGGTGAATGCAGCCGGTTATAGTCAGTTGAATCTCCCGGGACTGGTTGCCTGTGAAGCAGCCTACCGATATGGTGATGAATGGCTGGATGCGGTAATTTCATATATTCTGGAGAATGCAGAGTACACAAGACGATTTCTGACGGAAAGACTGCCAAAGGTAAAAATGACGGAACTGGAGGGTACTTATCTGGTATGGCTGGATTTTAAGGCATATGGATTAACAGATAGGGAATTGAATCAGAGAATCATTCATAAAGCCGGATTATGGCTGGATAGTGGAGAAATCTTTGGCTCAACCGGTGAGGGATTCCAGCGGATTAACATTGCCTGTCCAAGAAGTATATTGACAGAGGCGTTGGAAAAACTGGCAAATGCATTAGAGGAATAGCATTCCATAGATAAGAAAAGTGGCTGAAAGATATAGGAGGAAAGAGATGACAATGATTAACGAGGAACGATTGGTTCATGAATTCATTCATCTGGTTAGTTTTGATTCCGAGTCTTATGGAGAAGTGGCAATTGCCGGATATTTGAAACAACAGTTAATTGAATTAGGACTTCGGGTAGAAAAGGATGATGCAGGAAAACAGATGAGACGTTCTTTCAATGATTTTTCGGAAAATAGCCAGACTGAGAAATGTGCCGGCAATATTTATGGCTTTCTTCCTGCTTATGACCCGGATGGTATTTATTCTGAGGGAATTTTGTTATCAGCACATATGGATACGGTAAGTCCCGGAATCGGAAAACAGGCAATCGTTCAGAGGGATGGAAGAATTACTTCGGATGGGACCACAGTTCTGGGAGCCGATGATGGGGCAGGATTAGCAGAAATTCTGGAAACTCTTCGAGTGCTGCAGGAACGTCAATTACCCCATCCGGATATAGAAGTCTTATTTACGGTAGCAGAAGAACCATATGCACAAGGGAGTAGAATATTTGATTATTCAAAGATACGTGCAAAAATGGCGTATGTGTTGGATATGAGTGGAGCAGTTGGCAGGGCAGCCGTTGCTGCACCTTCCATTCTTTCCTTGAGAATACATGTAACAGGAAAGTCTGCTCATGCGGGTTTTTGTCCGGAAACCGGTATTCATGCTATTCAAATTGCGGCAAAATCAATAAGCAGAATTGAATGTGGACATATAGATGGAGAAACAACGGTGAATCTTGGAACCATTCAAGGAGGAACTGCACGTAATATTGTACCGGATTCCTGTGAGATTACCGGAGAAATTCGAAGCCTGAACCATGAAAAGGCTTTGCAACAGGCAGAATGGATTCGAAGTATTTTTGAAGAAGAGTCGGAACAAACAGGTGGCATTGCGAAGATAGAGGTTCAGGAGGAATTCAGAGGATATCTGATAGAGGAGCAGGAACCGGTAGTAACCAGATTTCAACAGGCATGTAGAGATTTAGGCCTTTCAGGGGGCTTAGAAAAAACCTTTGGAGGCAGTGATAATAATCACTTTACTTCACATGGAATTCGTGGAATTGTAGTCGCAAATGCCATGAATGAGGTTCACACCACAAAGGAATATACTACAAAGGAGGAATTGGTAAGGGCAGCGGAGTTAACACTCAAACTGATTACAATTTAAAATAAAAAAATGTCGGGAAATAGAAAATATTGCTTTTTATTGCCGACTTTTTTTGATATAATATTATTGATTAAAATTATATAATATCATTTTGAAATTTAAGGAGATATTTTATGATACAGGATCAAATGTGGGAGCAATATGATATTTCAGATTATCATCGTCTGAGTTTCTTAGGAGATAATATTAATGATGTTCTTTCGGTTGTATTAAAAAATATTACAATTGGTGTAGCTTTATATGAAATTAAGGATAAGGTTCGTGCATTATATCTGAATGATGCTTATTTTTTATGTGCCGGTTTTGATAAAGAACAGTATGCATCTCACGAGTGTGATATTTTAAGCACTGTATATGAGGAAGATATTGATGCATTCCAGGCATGCATTACGGAACATGTATTAAAGCACGAAGATATTCAATTTACCTTCCGAGGTTACAAAGGAGATGGTAGCCTTGGCTGGTTTCAGGTTCATGGAGTACCTTTGGAAAATAAGGTGAATGAAAGTTCCATATATCTTACAATTCTAACAGATATTACAGATAAAAAAGAACTGGAAAGTAATATGTCTGCATTGAAAGATGTCAATGCAAAATTATTGTTGCAAGAGGAGCGGTATAAGATTCTGGAAGCTACTACGCAAGGACTTTTGTTCGAATACTGTCCTGATACGGATACAATGATTTTTTCTTATAATTTCCCTAATAATAAAAAACGAAAAGAAATAGCGAATTATAGTGAATATATTAAAACGTCTCCATTGGTACACAGCAGTCACTTGGAGAAATTTAAGAATGCATTATTTGGTGCCTGCAAAGAAGAAACAGAGGGAAATTTGGAGTATTTATCTTCTGTTTCCGGTGGAGGTTATCGTTGGCATTCAACATATTATAAAAGTCTGGCTGATGCAGACGGAAAGATTCTCAGTGTAATCGGAAGAATTAGAGATATACATGAATCTAAAATGGAACAGGAGAAGTTGAATTACAAGGCAGATATGGATGGATTGACCGGACTGTACCGTAGGGAAGCTGCCTTTGAAAAAATGCAGGAGTATGTGAATGAAACACCAGACGGTGAATTCTATTTTGTAATATTGGATTTAGATGATTTTAAGCAAATTAACGACCAGTTTGGACATCAATATGGTGATGAGGTTTTGAAGAAAACAGCTGATGAATTAACCGGTCTTTTTGGTGAAACCAGTATCTTAGGACGGTTTGGTGGAGATGAATTTGTCATTTTAACCAGAAATACGCCATATAAAGATGTAGAGCAGCAGTTAGACAAATTAAAAGAAAAAATTAAATTTTGTGCAGGAGTTGTTGCATGGAAAAAGAATGAGGATATTAAGTCGATATTTGATAAGGCAGATAAGGCTATGTATCATGTGAAATTATCCAATAAGAATGGCATTTATTTCTTAGAATAAGAAGATGGAATAAAGATGGAGGAGGTACATAAATTATGAAGAATACGTATAGTGATCGAATTGGGAGAATTTTCAACCGGATTATTATTATTAATATTTCTATTATTATTTTTATTTTTTTGATGGTTACTTCTGTTTTATCGTTTATGATTAGTAATGCACAGGTAACATTACAGAGTGTTGAATTGACAGACGGTATTTCAAAGGAAATAGCTGGAAAGACGATATATCTGGAGCTGCTTTCAACTTCTGTTGAGAATCTTGAAATAACCGGTTATAACGGTAAGACAGGACTACGTGGGAGTGTGGCTGATGCAGAGGCATGGGATAAAACACGAGTCATAGTGGATTCTATGGTTTCTGAGGATGAGAATGTATCTGCTGCATATGCTTGTTATGATACCAATACTACCATTATGAGTGGGGGTTGGGAGCCACCGGCTGATTTTGTGGTGACAGAGCGTACCTGGTACATAGAAGCAAAGGAAAATCCAGAGGACATATTTATTTCAGAACCTTATTTAGATGAACAAAGTGGTGGCTTTTGTATTACCTTGTCCAAGGCTGTTATGGTAGATGGTGACTTTGTTGGAGTTGTAGGTCTTGATCTATACATGGATAATATTATAGAATTAGTTGCGTCAAATAATAATGCAAAAAGTGGGTACAGTTTCTTAGTATCCAAGGATGGTACAATTTTAACTCATAAAAGTGAAGATTTAGCGCTATCTGTTGATCATTCTGAAAATATTGCAACTGCGAATCATGGGCGTTATGCACGACTGATGAATCAAACTGATCATGTATTTTCAGTTGTTGATTATAATGGAATACCAATGCGGATGATTTCAGAATCAGTTCCTGAGTGTGGCTGGTTAGTAATTACTGCCCAACCTACAATCAAATTTTTACAGACAACCCTGTGGATGTTGGTGCTATGTGTTGTGGTTCTTGTGGTAACAATTTTGAATTCAGTTCATATATGTAAGAAGCGTATGGCAACCTGGTTCCAGCCAATTGAGTCGGTCAGCGGTAAGGTTGGTTGTATTTCAGAAGGTGATTTAGAAGTTGACTTTGATGAAGAGCCAATTACAGATGAGATAGCACAGTTGTCCACATCTTTAAATGAAACAATTGCAAGCTTAAAATACTATATTAATGATATTAATCAGGTTGTAACAGGAATTTCAAATAAGGATTTGACTGTAGAAATGGAAGCAGACTATAAGGGTAGTTTCTTGGAAATCAAGGAATCCTTACAGGTTATTCTGGATAGTTTGAACAGTGCGTTTTCCGGCATTCGCAAACAGGCAAATGTTGTTGTTGAGTTTTCAAAACAGGTAGAGGAAAGTTCATTCTCAGTTGCAGAAGGGGCTACGGAGCAGAATGAGGCAATTATGGATGTTGCTTCCAATATGACTGTATTCTCCGATGAAATTCATCATATTATGGAAAATGCAGAACATGTCAGCCGTGTGGCAGAGGAAACGAATCATCAATTGCAGACAGGAAATGAGGAGATGCAGCAATTATTATTAGCAATTGATGAGATTAATGCAACCTCGAATAAGATTGGTGAAATCATTACAACCATTAATAGTATTGCAGATCAAACCAGTTTATTGGCTTTGAATGCTTCCATTGAAGCAGCCAGAGCCGGTGAAGAAGGCAGGGGCTTTGCAGTTGTTGCAACTGAAATATCGAAGCTGGCAGGGGAAAGTATGGAAGCCAGTGAAAATATCCGTAATCTGATTGAGAATTCCAATGATGCAGTTGAGCGTGGAAGAAAATTGGCCGAACGGACTGCAAATACATTAAATCAAGGAATTGAAGGTTCTTTACGTTCACAGGAGGATATTGAACAGATTGCTCAGTATGTAGAGAATCAAACCAGTGCGGTAGATATGATTACGGAACGAATTGAATCCATTAGCCGGGTGATTGAATCCAATGCGGCTTCTTCAGAAGAAAATGCCGCAATTAGTACAGAGTTAATTAACTGTGCAAATGCATTAATGGAAGAGGTAGAACAGTTCCAGTTAAAACAAGAAGATGAGGAAGAATGATTTTCATTCTTCCCCATCTAATGATTTATTCAGCCGCATGGTTTTCACGTTCATTCCATTAATTTCTACATGATCATCAACGGTTATAACAAAGCATTGCCTTCCATTGATATACTGTGTCTGTATTAAATCTGTCCGGTCTGAATTGACCTTTATAATGATATCCGGTGTTTCAATACTCATGGTCTTGGTGTTGGTAAGATTAGAAGCAACTAATGCCGCTTTTGGACCGGCAATTTCTTCAAATGTATGCTCAAACTCTTGTAATTCCTCATTTGGAACACCACTGATTTCCAACAGATTCTTCATTTCGTGCTTGCTGAGTGTTAGCGGATCCGGATTGTTCTTCGTTTCTGCTATCATTTCGTTCAGGTTTTCATGAATGGCAGATACAACCTGGTAATCTGCATCCTCCCCTAAGGTATTCATAATAATGGATTGAAAGGTTTCCTTTTGGTTCACCGGGGTCATTGGCGTGACACTTCCCAATACCTGTTCAATGAACTCTGGATGACTGTCCTCTGGATTTTTCGTGTAATATAAAACATTGTGAATATCAGAGCCCCGGTCATTGAAAGTAGGAAAGAGAAAGCCCTTCATTGGCGGCTCTACAATCCAGTCCCGAATTCGTTCACTTATCATATTAGCATCTGGAAGATAAGACAAACCGCCTTTACTACGATTCACCGGACATATGCTGCAAAGAATAAATTGATAAACTTCATCAGAGGCATCGTACATTTCACTGCCATCCGTTCCTCGTCCCGGCACATCATAAGCCCCATAAATTAGTATAATATAGTAATTCTCAGGGTAATCGAAGCTTGCAATTACTTTATCATAAAAAGCGTTTACCAAGTCATTATCCTTTAACTCACAGCTACGTAGCTTCATTAAGAAATCCTGGGTTCCACCATCCATTTCCTGATGGGTAGGAAACTCCATGTTTAGTAGATTCTTACCAATAGTGCCGGATAGAGTTCCTTTAAAAATATCATTGTATTTTAATGCTTCATCCTTTGCCAGTGATAGAAATGCATCCTGCATGGTACATACTTTTTCTTTATTAAAATCCACATAACAACTACAGATACGAGAAAGACAGGTGGATTCCTGCATAAATAACTTTCGTATTTCTAATGTTTCTTTTTTATTCATTGGTATTCTCCATTCTTTCATTTGTCTTTAACTATCCTAGCACAAAATGAAATCTGCTTCAATTCTTTTCCTGCTGATTTTCTTGCAGATGTTACATGTTTCGTGTATGATAATAGGTAATAAACGGAAAGAAGAAGGTGCAGTTATGATACAGGTGGAACATGTGACAAAGCGGTTTGGAAAGGATTTTACGGCAGTAAATGATGTCAGCTTTTCCATTCAGAAAGGAGAAATTGTTGGATTTGTAGGACAGAATGGTGCAGGAAAAACGACAACAATCAAAATGCTTACCAGTATTTTAAAGCCTACGGAAGGAAATATCCGAATCAATGGATATGATATTCGGAAAGATAATTTAAAGGCAAAGCAGTCGATTGCTTATGTGGCAGATAATCCAGATATGTTCCTGCGACTCAGTGGATTGGAGTTTATTCATTTGATGGCAGATATTTATTCGATTCCTTCCGAAGAGCGAACTGCCAGAATTGAATCTCTGGCACAACGGTTTGAAATTACTGAGGTACTGAATCGACCAATGAGTGATTATTCCCATGGTATGCGTCAGAAAATGATGGTTTGTGCAGCATTAATTCACAATCCGCCGGTTTGGATTCTGGACGAGCCGATGACCGGATTAGATCCAAAAGCTGCTTTTGAATTAAAAAACATGATGCGGGAACATGCAAAAGAGGGCAATTGTGTTTTCTTTTCTACCCATGTCTTAGAAGTCGCAGAGCAGTTATGCGACAAGATTATTATTATTCGAAACGGAAGTTTGGTATTTACCGGTACGTTAGAAGAATTACGTCAGGAATATCCGAATATGAGCTTGGAGTCCATCTTCCTTAAGATTAACGGAGAATTACCGGACACATCAGAGGAACTTTAGGAGGCTGTTATGAATAATGTAGGGTATTTATTAAAATTACTCCGCCGTGGGCAGGAGATGGCGATGCCAAAGGAAGGACGTAACAAACGTACATATACTGTTTTTGGCGGTGCCGCTATGCTTTTCATTATGATACCATGTTGTGTAATAGTGGGTGTAATTGCGTATTTTATGACACTGGCCATGATGGAGGCAGGAGGAAAAGAAGAAGGCATGTTATTCATTGTGCAATTTATATCTGCCTGTGCCATGATTTTTGGATTGAATGTTATTATCAATGAATTTTATTTTTCATCAGATATTGATTATCTGTTGCCACTACCGGTACGAACCCATGAATTAATTCTGGCAAAATTCTGGGTGACATATCTGGCAGAAAGTGTAATGGAATTCATGGTTATATTTAGCGCTTACATAGGTTTTATACTTGCAATCGGAGTGACTCCAATCGGTGTTATCACAGGTTTGCTGGGGACTATAACCTTACCTCTGGTGCCATTGGTATATTGTGGTATTATTAGCATGATAATTATGTTTTTGTTTCAAGGGATTCGGAATCGAAAAGTGCTGAATACTATGATGGCTGTTTTGACAATCCTGTTGATTCTGGGGGCATTTCTTTCTTTTCAAAACTTAGAAGGTTTTTCCATAGATACTTATGTTACCTCTTTGACCAGTGGCGAAAATGTATTTATGAAGGTGATGAATATTATTTTTTATCCGGGATATCTTTTGGTACATTCTGCAGCCACAGAAACCTGGAGTGAAGTTCTTTTGTATTTGGGTATGAGTATTTTATTGGTACTGTTATTCCTGGGAATTGCGAATCTAATCTATTTACCTGGGTTATACAGCTTCAAATCCGTTGCAAATAAGAAGGAACATGCCAGAAAGAAAACGGCGGAGCAAAAGCAACAGCCGGTATTTATCGCTTATCTGAAAAAGGAGATAAAAACGATTTTTCGTACACCGGCATTTGTATCCAACTGCGTATTAATTAATTTCTTTTGGCCGGTCATTATTATTATCGTCTGTATGATGCAAAAGGGAAGTCATACAATCGAAAACTTTGTCACAATGTATCATGAAGGAAATGTAATGGCATCCATAATTGCTTTGGCAATGTTTCTGGCACTGGCAGCATTAACAACTGCCGCCAATGGTTTAGCTTCCAGTTCCTTTACTCGTGAAGGGGCACATATAGATTTTATGAAATACATACCGGTTTCGTATGAACTTCAAATACATGTAAAAGGCTTGGTCAGTCTTATATTCAGTTATATCAGCTATTTAATGGATGTGGGAATACTGGTATATATACTGAAACTGAATTGGAAAACTGCGATTTATTATGCTGTTTCAGGTGGATGTGTAATATTCTTTATTACCTGTTTGGGAATCTGGCTGGATTCCATGCATCCGAAGCTGATTTGGGAAGATGAATTGAATGCACTGCGTGGTAATTTAAATGTGTTTTTTAACATGGCATTTGCTATATTGGCAACGGTAATTATTTGTGGAATTGGTTTTTTGATGTATCTGGTGCCACATTCTACCATTTGGTTTATTCATAACTTTTATTTGGTTGGATTAGGGATTTTGGATATTTATATGTATTTCTTTACAACAAAACGAGTTGCAGAGAATTTAGAAAAACTGGCATCATAAATGATTATTTTAATCTCAGAAGCAGTACATCTATGATTGCTTGTAAAGATGTAACACGCCCCCAAGAGTTGTAGCTTTTGGGGGCGTGTTGCATCTGTACTTATTAATTACTGCTGTTCGGTTATCTGACTTGCTGCGGCTTCTAATTGTCTGTTCTCTGTTTCAGTTACTACCGTTTTCTTTTGCATGTTCTTTTGTGCTGTGGAAAGCATCAGTTTAATACGATTTAACTGATTGACTTCCGAAGCACCGGGGTCGTAATCCACTGCTACGATATTTGCATCCGGATAAGCTGCACGCAATTCTTTGATAACGCCTTTACCAACAATGTGATTTGGCAGACAGCCAAATGGTTGACAGCATACGATATTAGGTACATCGGATTTGATTAATTCAACCATTTCAGCAGTCAGGAACCAACCTTCACCGGTTTGATTGCCTAAGGATACAATTGGTTTTGCATATTCTGCCAGTTCCTGTATATGCGGAATACTGTTAAAGTGCTTGCTTGCTGATAATTCTTTTCTGGCAGTAGAGCGGTACATATCTAACAGTTTGATGACAGTATCGCCAATGATTGCACCGGATTTGCTCTTTCCTAAAAAATCATGCTTATAATTGGAATTATAGAAACAATAGTCCAAGAAGCCGGATAAATCAGGCATAACTGCTTCGGCACCTTCTGCTTCTAACAATTCTACAATTTTGTTGTTGGCACAAGGCTGGAATTTTACCAGAATTTCACCCACAACACCAACTCGTGGTTTTTGAATGTCTTTAATCGGAAGAGCATCAAAATCACGAATAATACCTCGTACATTCTTCTTAAAAGTTCGCATTTTGGCACCATTTTCTATGGATGAAATGCAGATTTTTTCCCATTTCTCATGCAGGGCATCGGCAGAGCCGGGTACTTCCTCATAAGGTCGCATGTGATATAAGCATCGCATGAAAATATCACCATATACGACTGCCTGCAGGGAAGCGCTTAGCATGGTATAGTTGAATTTGAAGCCTGGGTTGGATTCAATACCGCTGGCACTGATAGAAATAACAGGTACTTGTTCCAAACCGGCTTTTTTCAAAGCACGACGGATAAAACCAATATAGTTGGTTGCACGGCAACCACCACCGGTCTGAGTAATTGCCAAGGCCGTATTATTCAAATCATATTTCCCGGATTGCAATGCCTGAATTAACTGTCCTGTTACCAGAATAGAAGGATAGCAGGCATCATTATTTACATATTTTAATCCCACATCAACAGCTGATTTATCTGGGTCCGGAAGGGTATCAAAATGTACTCCGCTTTTACTAAAAGCCGGCATCAGCATACTAAAATGAATTGGTGACATGTTTGGTGCTAAAATAGTATAGTTTTGTTCCTTCATTTCTTTGGTAAACAATTCCCGTTCATAAGCAGAAGAGATTGGCTTTGGTTCGATTCCCTTTTTATTACGCACCTTAACAGCACTGATCAAGGAACGAATACGGATTCTGGCAGCACCAAGATTGCTTACCTCATCAATTTTTAATACAGTATATATTTTATTGGAACCGGAAAGAATGTCATTTACACAGTCAGTTGTTACAGCGTCCAAACCGCAGCCAAAGGAATTTAACTGAATTAGTTCCAAATGCTTACTGGTTTTTACGTAATTTGCCGCTGCATAAAGACGACTGTGATACATCCACTGGTCTGATACGATTAACGGACGTTCCACCTTAGACAGATGGGAGATAGAATCCTCTGTCAAAACAGCAATGCCATAAGAATTAATTAATTCCGGCAGACCATGATTGATTTCAGGATCCACATGATATGGACGACCTGCCAGGACAATACCCATCCGATTGTTTTCTTCACAGAAACGGATTGATTCTTCGCCCTTTTGCTGTAAATCCTTTTTCATGCGCTCATATTCTTCAAAGCCTGCATCCAATGCATCTTTAATTTCTTTTTTATCAACACTGTAATATTTTGAAAACTCATTATAAAGTCGAATCACCAAGGCCTCACGATTATCTAATGCCATAAATGGACGAATAAAGGTAATTTCATCACTACGGATTTCTTCTACATTATTCTTAATATTTTCGGCATAAGAAGTGACGATAGGGCAATTATAATGATTATAAGCATCGGGAGTCTCATTTTGCTCGTACACAATACAAGGCTGGAAAATAGTCTTTACCCCATGCTTTAACAGCCACATAATATGACCGTGGGAGATTTTGGCCGGGTAACACTCCGATTCACTTGGAATGGATTCAATACCTAAAGTATAAATATCCCGACTGGACGGTGGTGAAAGAACAACCCGAAATCCCAGCTTCGTTAAGAAGGTAAACCAGATTGGGTAATTTTCATACATGTTTAATACTCTCGGAATACCGATTTCTCCACGATAAGCAAGCTCAGGAGATAGTGGCTCATAGTGGAAGAGTTGTTTAAACTTGTATTCAAATAGATTCGGAACATTATCCTTATTTTTTTTCTGACCAATTCCACGTTCACATCGATTTCCCGTGATGAACTGACGACCACCGGAAAAACGGTTGATGGTAAGAAGACAGCTATTGGTACAGCCTTTACATCTTGCCATAGAAGTTTCGTATTTTAAGTTGTTAATCTGGTCGAAAGAAAGCATAGTGGTTTCAGTTTCACCATCATAGTTATCTCTTGCAATTAAGGCAGCACCAAAGGCTCCCATAATACCGGAAATATCCGGGCGGATGGCTTCTTTGCCGGAAATTAATTCAAAGCTTCGCAACACTGCATCATTGTAGAAGGTTCCGCCCTGAACCACTACTTTTTCACCTAAGTCCTTCGGGTCTGTCAGCTTAATAACCTTTAATAATGCATTTTTTATAACTGAATATGCAAGTCCGGCAGAGATATCAGATACATCTGCACCTTCTTTTTGTGCCTGCTTCACCTTGGAATTCATGAAAACGGTGCAACGGGAACCTAAGTTAATTGGATGCTCTGCAAACAAAGCAATCTTTGCAAAGTCCTCAATGGAATAATTCATGGATTTTGCAAAGGTCTCAATAAAGGAACCACAGCCTGAAGAACATGCTTCATTCAGCATGACATTGTCTACAGCCTGGTTTTTAATCTTAATGCATTTCATATCCTGACCGCCAATGTCTAAGATACAGTCTACATCCGGCTCAAAAAATGCTGCAGCAGTATAATGGGCAATGGTTTCTACTTCGCCATCATCTAACATGAGGGCTGATTTAATTAAGGCTTCTCCGTACCCGGTTGAGCAGGCACGAACAATCTTAGCACTGTCCGGTAACTGGCTATAGATTTCCTGAATTGCACGAATGCTGGTATTCAACGGACTTCCGTTATTGCTGCTGTAGAAGGAATACAGTAATGTGCCGTCTTCCCCAACTAAAGCAACCTTGGTGGTAGTAGAACCGGCGTCAATTCCTAAGAAGCAGTCTCCCTCATAGGTAGATAAATCACCCTTTTTTACCTTGTATTGATTATGAGATTCACAGAAGGAATCATATTCTTCCTGATTATGGAAGAGAGGCTCCATACGGTCTACTTCCATTTCAATCTGGATGTCGCTATGTAGCTTCTCGTCCAATTCTTCTAAGGATGTGAATGCATCCGTATTCTCAGCATTTAAGGCTGCACCAATAGCAGCAAATAAATGAGAATTGTCCGGTGAAATGGTCTGCTCCGGTGTCAGATTCAGATTACGGACAAAGGCCTTCTGTAATTCGGACTGGAAGTGGAGTGGACCACCTAAAAATGCCACATTACCACGGATTGGTTTTCCACATGCAAGTCCACTGATGGTCTGATTTACGACTGCCTGATAGATGGAAGCAGCCAGGTTTTCTTTGGTGGCACCTTCATTAATCAATGGCTGAATATCTGTCTTTGCAAATACACCACATCGGGCAGCAATTGGATAGAGGGTATCGTAATTTTTGGCATATTCATTTAACCCCTCTGCATCTGTCTGCAAAAGAGAAGCCATTTGGTCGATGAAGGAACCGGTACCACCGGCACAGACACCGTTCATACGCTGTTCAATTCCATTGGTAAAATAAATGATTTTTGCATCTTCACCACCCAATTCAATGGAAACATCTGTCTGAGGTGCGTAAAGCTGCAAGGCATCTGTTACACAGACAACCTCCTGAGAGAAGGGAACTTCTAAAATGTTGGCAATGGCCAGTCCGCCGGAACCGGTAATGGTAGGCTGAACCTCTAAATCTCCTAATTTTCGTTTTGCATCCTCTACCAGTCTGGCAAGAGTCCCTTTTATATCGGCAAAGTGCCGTTGATAATCCGAAAATAATATATGGTGTTCGTTATCCAGAACTGCTACCTTGACGGTAGTAGAACCAATGTCAATACCAATTGTATAACTCATAATTTTCTGCGACAGATTACGTCGCCCTCCTTACTTAATATAAGAAAATTTATTAATGTCCTAGGATATTATAAGGGAAACCGTCGAAAAACTCAATATGAAAAAAGGATAGCCATGCTTAAGTTTTTATGAAGAATTAATAACAAATATAAAATGTATGGCTCTTATAAATATTCATCACATGATTTCTATTCATGAATAAAATAATTAAAAATGAAAGGTAGAATAACATGTATAATAATTCTCAAAACTGTCGCGGCTTTGTATATGTGGTGAAAGAAGGAGATACCTTATACAAGATTGCCAGAGACTATGATTTAAAATTGATTGATGTATTGCGGTATAATCCTTATGTAAATGTATATAATCTTCAAGTAGGAGACGAATTGTGTCTGCCAACCTTGCCGAATTCCGCTGTGCCGGGAGGAAGCAGTGAACGAACCTATATTACACAGGAGGGAGACACTATGGTAGACCTGTTGCGATTATTTGATACAGATTTTGATGATTTGGCGGAATACAATCCTTCCTTGTGGGAACTTCCTATTCCGGCAGGGTTTGTGTTACGGTATCCGGTAAAAGCACCAAGATGATGGCAGGTTGCTGTCGGTTTTTATTTTTTAATTAGAAAAAAAGAATATTAAGGTTCTATAAAGCAGATTTGCCAGTCTTGCGTTTGAAGTTGGAATGGGATATAATAAAAAAAGTTATGTGACGGAAAAGGATGATGATTATGCATTGGATGAATAAATTAGAACGGAAGATTGGCAAGTATGCAATTAAGCACTTGATTGTTTATATATTAGCAGCATACGTAGTAGGATATCTATTCTATTTTATGGATGTTCTTGGGGTTTTTCCGGGAATATACAGTTTATTGGAAATGGACCCTGCTGCCATATGTCGTGGACAAGTCTGGCGACTGTTCACATGGGTTTGTACCAATCCTCAAAGTCCGAATTTATTTTTGATATTCATGTTTATCCTGTATTACTGGATTGGTAACACATTAGAAAATATCTGGGGAACATTTCGATATAACGTGTTTATTTTCATGGGAATTATCTTAATGACCATTGGACCAATGCTGATTTATCTGTTTACCGGATTAATGGGTGGATTTGAGCATGCTTTGAGTTTATCAGCAAGCACGTATTATTTGAATTTCACTTCCTTTTTAGCATTTGCAACCATTTTTCCGAATCAACAGGTTTATTTTATGTTTATTATTCCAATTAAGATGAAATGGCTTGCAATAATAGATGGTGCTTTTTTGGCGTTTAGAGTTGTTCAAATGGCAATGTTAGCAATAACTGTTCCAAGTTATTCTGTTTTTTGCATTTCCTCAATTGTATCCATTTTATTGTCAGTAGCTAATTTTATTATTTATTTCTTCGCCACCCGTAATTATAAACGAGTGTCGCCGAAGGAAATTAAGCGAAAGAGAAAATATCACAAGCAGGTCAAAGAAGCAACTGCCAGAGGTACCAGACATTATTGCGCTGTCTGTGGCAGAACGGAGGTTACGAATCCGGAGCTTCAATTCCGATTCTGTTCAAAATGCAAGGGAAATCTGGAATACTGCAATGAGCATTTATTTACACACGAACATAAGAAATAAAGGAGACAATAATTATGCAAAAACAGATGCGTTTAGTGATAAAGCAATTGGCAAATAAGCAAAATATAGAGGAGAACCTTCCAAAATATGCGAATTTCATGAGTGATACCTATTATGAGTATTCTCTGATTCAGTTGGCTATGAACCTGTATACATTGCAGGAACGTTCTCAGGAATATGTAAGTGCAGATTCTTATGTTGAGGAAGCATTATATGCAATTCAGAAATTTACCGGATTTTATGTTTTTGATAAGAAATATGAGAATCGGGAGGAGGACCGCAGACAGATCAACGAGATACGGAACCGGATTACTGCCAAGATGCGGATTTTGACCAGCTATACCGATGCTTTGCAGATTTATGAGTACATATTAAATCGTTTGGAGTATTCATATGAAATTGTGGATGATGATATCGATGTGGATGCTTATTCGAAGAAAATTTTCCAATATTTATTTAAGGAAAATGATAAAATGGTTGTTAACAGCAAGATACAGATGGTTGTTTCACAGCTTCCGGTTCGTATTACAAAGAGCCGGTTCTATGATATTATAAATGAAAGCTTAAGAATTTATACCGGTACAGAATGTAGTAGTGTAGATGACTTTGCAGAAACCATTCGTGCCTGCTCCGGCTTATACAAACCGGATGGGTTTGAAACAGAATATCCGGTACTCCATGACATGTTATCAGAGCTGGACAAACTGGATTATATGAATCTATCGAAAGAGGACTGGCAGTATTATACTGACAAATTGAAGGAAATGGCTGCATACATTGAAAATATTGTAACGGATTATCTGCTCTTAGAAGATATCGTGAATGAAGTATATGCAGTTATGACAGCTTCTGTATATGTAACAGAAGAAACAAAGGAAATGGGATATGCCACAAAGGTTCTGGAATGTGTATTGGAAGCAATGGCAAATGAAACACCAATTTCCGAGACTGCAGAAGATTGTTTCTTTGCATTAGAAGGTGCACCGGAGGAATTGTCAGAAAAACTGATGCAGGGAGAAGGCTTGTTATTCGATGTCTGGTCCGGTCAGCAGGATAAACTAAAGGAAGCATCTCTGCTGGAGCAATATGCGGATTTGAACTTGATTTCGAAACTGTTATGTAATAGTGTATTTATTGATTTGAAGCCGGATTCATTGGAGCCGGAGATAGCTGACAGCTTATATATTAATCAGGTTCGTGATAAGCTGGTAGAAGAATTTACACGTTCCTTCGCTTCACAGGGGAAATTGGTTAATCGGGCCAGAATGGCAATGGTACTTGGTAATGTACCTGTATTTTTTAACAGTCAGCAGGAAATATCAGATTATTTAACGTATTCCCTGGAGCATTGTAATAATAATTGCGAACTAAAAGCAGTTGTGAATATCATTGATGAAATGATAGAGGATGATAACTATTAGAAGCCAGATGAACAGGAGTTTCCATGAAGGTATACAATCAAATGTATGTCCGTGGAATTCCGGATGCGAAGATTCTCCCTACCATGCGGAAAATGAAACGGAATAAATCTGTTTCAGGAATATATTGTATTACGCTTCCGGTTTTCAATGACGGAATTTTGGAAATATATGAATATGAAGAATTAAGACAGCCGATGTATGAGAAATTAAAACACGAGCCTTTTGTAATCGGAATTACAAAATCCCGTACAGATGCAGAAGAGCTGGCACGGCTGATTGTAGATGAAGTGTACCAGAATACTGGTGGTTTTGATATTGAAGGCTATCTGAGAGAATGACAGCCGGGGAGGTGATGATTTGGTACATGTATTATTATTAATATTGAAGGTACTGGGCATCACTCTTTTGATTCTACTTGGAATTGTGTTGCTGATGATACTTTTATTGGCATTGGTTCCCTTTTATTATACCATTGATGCAGAGTATTATGGGGATGTAAAAGCAGTTGGACGATTGCGTTGGCTTTGCTTTGTATTGGATTTTAAGGGCACTTACGGAAATAATAAGTTTCTGTATTATTTGAAATCCTTTGGGTTTACCATTTCCACGAATGATGAAAATGACAAGCATTATCATAAGGGACTTGAGGAGGATGAGGTAAGTACGAAGGGAGCTGAAGAGTATCAGGTGCCGGTAAAGGTGGTAGAAGATGATTTTGATTCCTTTGTTGAAGAACAAAAGGCTGCCGATACAGCCGGAACCGAATTGACACAGCTGCCGATGAAGCAGGAGGACGGAAAAGCTTCGGAAACAGATAAACGATTCATTACAGATGAAGCCTCCAATCAGGCAACACCAAAACAGGGGATTTTAGCTCAGATTAACAGCAAAGTACAGGCCGGAATGGAGTGGGTCACCTCGATACCCATGCGTATTCATTATAAAATTTCGGAGATACTATCAAGAATACTTGACTTTTTAGCCAATATAAAGGAAAATATTAGCAGACTGATAGACAAAAGAAATGAAATTGTTAAAAAGGTTAGTCAAACAAAAGAATTTCTTCAAAAAAGCTATACCAAACTGGCGTGGAAGTATTTGAAACAATCGTTGTTTCGGCTGTGGAAACATGTTCGACCGAGAAAATATCATGGAATTATTCGGTTTGGAATGGAGGATCCGGCAACTACCGGACAGGTATTAGGTGTAGCTGCAATGCTGATGCCACTGTATAAAGAACATATTGTTGTGGCACCGGATTTTGAACAACAGATTTTTGAAGGCGAGATTTATGCAAAGGGAAGAGTACAGATTGGTTTTTTTGCCATCTGGATACTGAAACTATTATTGAATCGTAATATGATGAAAACGATTCAGGAAGCAAGGACTATATTAGGAGGAAATAAATAATGGCAAGTAATGATTTTAACACAACAGTAGGTACATTGTTCAATGGAATGGATTCATTCTTAACGACCAAGACAGTAATTGGGGAACCAACTACAATCGGCAACACAATTATACTTCCTTTGGTAGACGTAGCATTTGGTGTGGCAGCCGGTGCATTTGCGGAAGGTACTGCAAAGAATAGCGGTGCCGGTGGTTTAGGTGGAAAGATGTCACCTAGTGCCGTTTTAGTCATTCAGGATGGACATACAAAATTAGTTAATATCAAGAATCAGGATAGCATTACTAAGATTTTGGATATGGTTCCTGAGCTGATTGATAAGGTTGCAGATTATGCTAAGGAATACAAAGAAAAGAAAGATGCGGAAGGCATTGAAGGCGATAGTCAGGAAATGTTGGAAAGTGAATAATTCAGTTGTCAATTTCGCGATAATACCTGCATATAATAGGGTATAGGAAGGGAAAGAGGGTGAAAACACATGAAACGTTTATGTGGGTTTGCCCTCTTTTTCGTAGCAGTGGGGATGATAATCAACTGTTTTACAGAAGGCTTTTGGACGTTTCTTTGTATCACAATCAGCCTGCTGCTGGCATATTGTTTGTTTTGTAAATGGTAGTAATAACCCTGATAATGAAAGAAGATAGACAGGATTCATTTTTAAAATACAAAAAAGCCCACATGGGCTTTTTTATTTACGTGAACCGATTCACAATTATGCACGCTCAACTAATCCAGATTTCAAACAAGAAGTACATACGTACATTTTCTTTGGAGCACCATTCACAAGAACCTTAACAGACTTTACGTTTGATTTCCACATTCTGTTTGATCTTCTATGAGAATGGCTCACTTTGATTCCGAAATGAGCACCTTTATCACAAATTGCACACTTTGCCATGACACAGCACCTCCTTGTATTTTCATAACGTAAATTCACAACGTGTCAATTTTAACAGATTTAATTTAAAAATGCAAGTGGAATTATAAAAAAAATCTATTTCTTTTTTTCGAAAAAGCGGTTATAATGATACTATATGTGTAAATGATACTAGCATTAGAATGGAGGTTAAGTATGAAAGGACGTATGAGTACAGAAAATGGAGATATTTTAATTGATAACGAAGTAGTTGCTCAGTATGCCGGTTTGACAGCAGTAGAATGCTTTGGTATTGTAGGCATGGCAACGGTCAGTATGAAAGACGGTTTAGTAAAACTGCTTCGAGGTGACAGTGTCAGCAAAGGCGTCAATGTTACGATTGATTCCAATCGAATTTCAATTGATTTTCATATAATAGTAGCGTATGGTGTCAGCATTTCAGTAGTGGCAGATAATTTAATGAGTACCGTTAAATATAAGATTGAAGAGTTCACCGGTATGCCAGTGGAACGCATTAACATTTTTGTTGAGGGCGTTCGAGTGATGGACTAATCAGTTTAAGGAGGAAATAAACGTGGCAATCATGAAAATAGATGCAGTGATGCTTCAAAAAGCGTTTTTGGCAGGAGCACAGTGCATTGATAGTAAGAAAGAGTATATCAATCAGTTAAATGTATTTCCGGTTCCGGATGGTGATACCGGTACAAATATGACATTAACGATTATGTCTGCCGCAAAGGAAGTATCCGCTATTGAAAAACCGACAATGGAAAATTTGTCAAAGGCAATTTCCAGTGGTTCCCTGCGTGGTGCACGGGGTAATTCAGGTGTCATCCTATCCCAGTTGTTCCGTGGTTTTTGCCGGGGGATTGCAAATAAAGAAGCATTGACAACAGAGGATTTGGCAATTTGTTTTGAACAGGCAGTTGCTACTGCATATAAAGCTGTTATGAAGCCAAAAGAAGGAACTATCCTAACTGTGGCGAAAGGAATGTCAGATAAAGCAAATGAAATCTATCGCAGAGTTAAAGACATAGAAGAATTCGGTAGAATTGTAATAGAGTATGGTAATGAAGTGTTAGCATATACACCGGAATTGCTTCCGGTATTAAAGGAAGCAGGCGTTGTGGATTCCGGTGGACAGGGATTAATGGAAGTACTTCAAGGTGCTTATCAGGCTGTGATTGGAAAAGAAGTAGAAATCAGTAACATTGCACCAGAACCGGCTCAGAAGTTTGAATTTACAGTGGAAGATGACCCAAATGCAGAAATCACCTTTGGTTATTGCACCGAATTTATTATTATGCTGGAACAGGAATATAATGATGAAACGGAAGCTGAATTTAAGGAATACTTAAGTTCCATTGGTGACTCTTTAGTTGTAGTATCCGATGATGACATTGTTAAGGTACATGTGCATACCAATCATCCGGGTCTTGCATTTGAAAAGGGCTTAACCTATGGTTCCTTAACACGTATGAAGATAGATAACATGCGGGAGGAGCATCAGGAAAAGCTTGCAAAGGCCGCCGGTCAAAAGACGGCGAATTCGGATACTGTAACGGAAAAGAATACGGTGGCTGCAACTGAGAATGGAGCACCTGCAAAAAAGAAGGAACCGGCAAAAGATTTTGGTTTTATTGCTGTGTCGATTGGAGAAGGAATTAATGAAATATTCAATGGTTTAGGTGTGGATTATCTGATTGAAGGCGGTCAGACCATGAATCCAAGTACGGAAGATATGCTGAATGCCATTGAACAGGTAAATGCCAATACAATTTTTATCCTGCCGAACAACAAGAATATTATTCTGGCAGCACAGCAGGCGCAGAGTCTGACGGAAGATAAGGAAATTGTAGTGATTCCATCCAAGACAGTACCACAGGGAATTTCAGCAATTATTGCGTTTGATCCTTCTCAGACCACAGAAGATAATACTGCCGGCATGACAGAGGCAATGACATACGTTAAAACCGGACAGGTAACCTATGCAGTCCGGGATACCAGTATTGATGGAAAGACCATTAATACCGGTGATATTATGGGAATTGGTGATGATGGTATTAAGTCTGTAAATAGTGATGTATTTAAAACCACAATGGAATTGGTAGATGAATTAGTTGATGACGATACGGAACTGATTTGCCTGTATTATGGTGAAGATGTCCAGGAAGACGATGCGAATGCGATTCTGGACGCAATTGAAAAGAAATACAAGAGTTGTGATGTGGAACTGCATTATGGTGGGCAGCCGATATATTATTACTTGATTTCAGTGGAATAGTAATGAATTAACAAGGAAATATTGGGAATGGTTTAAACTCTCTGACATATAATATAAAAAGGTGTCAGAGAGTTTTTTGTTGCAAAAGTTGATAAGCAACGTTGGCTCGCACAGGATATCATTTGTGGAAAGGAGCTGCCTATGCAAGTAACCAGTGATGTTACCGAAGGTGCATTGATATTACGGGTTCATGGAACAAAGGAAGCATGGCTGGAAAACTTTCAAAGTCTGCAGGAGTATACCGATGAAATTATTCGTGTAACGGGAAAACAGGTAGAGATTCGCATCTATGGTACTGCCATGCGGATTGAGTACTATGGTTCCGCTGATATGAAAATAGTAGGTCTAATTCAAAAAATTGAGTATTTGTAGGTGACATATGGGTAAATTGCAAACCTGGCTAAAGGGTTATATTGAAATCTATGTGCATGGAAACCACCCGGAACGATTTCTTTCTCTTTTACATAATAAGCAAATTCATATTTGGGATATGAAACCATCAGAGGATGGATATTTGTTTAAAATGGAACGGAAGCATTTTCGGGATTTAGATGCTATTCGAAAGAAAACCGGCTCCCAAATTGAAGTTCGGAATAAATATGGACTGCCATTCTGGCTGTTCCGATATCGAAAACGTAAATTCTTTGCTCTGGGTCTGATTCTGGCAGGAGCATTGGTATATGTATGCTCTTTATTTATTTGGGATATTAATGTTGATGGTACCTATTTTTATACGGATGAACAGATACAGATGCGAATCGAAGATGAATATGTTACGCTGGGACAGCGAAAATCCCAGATTGATTGTAACTGGCTGGAGGAGCAGCTTCGACAGGACTTTCCTGAAATCTCCTGGGTTAGCTGTGAGATTATCGGTACACAATTGAATGTGGAAATCAAAGAAACTCTGGAGGGTACAGAAATTGTAAATGAGGATACTCCAATTCAGGATATTGTTGCAGCGAAGGATGGGGTTATTGTAGAAATGATTACCAGAAGCGGAACGCCGGTGGCTAAAGTTGGGCAGACAGTTTCTAAGGGAGATATTCTGATATCCGGTGTTATTCATATTTATGATGATTTTGATGAAGTATTGGAAACGGATTATGTTGCGGCGGATGGAGACGTGATTGCGGAAACGGTTTATACCTATGAGGATTCCTTTGAATTGCAATACTATGAAAAGGAATATACCGGAGTGCATCAGACTGCAATTACGGTTGAGGTTGTAAATTGGGTACAGGAGATTCATTTGCCATGGAAGGACTTTACCAATTTTGATGTAGTGGAAGAAAACCACAAACTACGTCTGGGACACACATATTATTTACCTTTTAGCTTTACAGTCAGTGAGCGAAGGGAATATATCCCGGTGATGGTTACGTATTCAGAGGAGGAAGCGAAAGCACGTGCAGAGGAACGTTTACAGCGTTATATAGACAATTTATCAGAAAAAGAAGTAGAAATCATGGAAAATCATGTTACAATAGAGTGCAGGGATGGTATTTGCCATGCTGCAGGAAATCTGGTAGTATGGGAAAGAATCGGATATGGAAGAGAGTTAATCATACCGTCAGAACCTCAGGAAGAGACAACGGAATGATTTTTGTAAATGAAATACAAGGAATACGGAGGACAGAATATGAATACCATAGAATCCTGTGTTACAATACCTTCGGAACACACACAGAATGTATTTGGACAGTTTGATAAGCATATTAAAAAGATTGAACGTACCCTTGGAGTCACCATGGTACTTCGAAATGATGTGTTAAAAGTGATTGGTACGGAAGAACAGGTCAAAAAAGCTGAGGAAGTATTCTCTCAGCTTATGGAGTTATCGAAACGGGGCAATATCATTTCGGAACAGAATGTGGATTATGCATTGTCCTTATCTTTTTCAAATCAGGTAAATAAGATTGTGGAATTAGATCAGGACATTGTCTGTCATACCATCAACGGAAAGCCGGTTAAGGCAAAAACATTAGGTCAGAAGCAGTATTTGAATCTGATTCAGGATAAAATGATTGTCTTTGGTGTTGGTCCGGCAGGAACCGGTAAAACTTATCTAGCTATGGCAAAAGCAATTACAGCCTTTAAGAATAATGAGGTGAACCGTATTATTTTAACAAGACCTGCGATTGAGGCAGGTGAAAAGCTTGGGTTCCTACCGGGTGATTTGCAAAGCAAGGTAGACCCGTATTTGCGTCCTTTATATGATGCCTTGTATGAGATTATGGGCGCAGAATCATTTTTGAAAAATATGGAAAAGGGATTAATTGAAGTAGCGCCTCTGGCATATATGCGAGGCAGAACCTTGGATAATTCTTTTATTATCTTAGATGAGGCACAGAATACGACTCCTGCACAAATGAAAATGTTTTTAACCAGAATTGGATTTGGCTCTAAAGCAGTTATTACCGGTGATTTGTCACAGAAGGACTTGGCACCAAATGTAAAATCCGGTCTGGATGAAGCACTTAAGGTTCTTGGAAATATAGATGAAATTGGTATATGCCGGTTAACCAGTCAGGATGTTGTACGACATCCATTGGTGCAGAAAATCGTCAGTGCATATGATGCTTATGAAGAAGCAGGGCGACAACATTCCAAACGGGGACATGCTTCCCAGCAGAACCGTTCAAATGAAAAGAGATGATAATATAAGTCTTTTTGGGACAAATTTGGATAAAAGACATGAAAAGGGTTGTCATAATATATTTTGTTGTTTATAATAATACAAGATACAAGATATGGGGTTAGGAGGTATTATGACAGTAAATATTGAAAATGAATATTCCGGGGAGATATCGTTGGATTATTCTCACATCATTCGTGAAATTGTAGAAGCAGCAATGGAATATGTAAACTGCCCCTATGATATAGAAGTGAATGTATTGTTGACCGGTAATCATGAGATTCAGGAAATTAATTTAGAAAATCGAGAGATAGACCGTCCGACGGATGTGTTATCATTTCCGATGATTGATTTTCCGACGCCGGAATCATTTAGTATCGTGGAAGAACATCCTGAGGATTATTTTAATAGTGATACGGGTGAATTGAATCTGGGAGATATTGTGATTTCTATAGATAAGGTATATGAACAGGCGAAGGAATATGGTCACAGTCCGGAACGGGAGTTGGCCTTTCTGGTTGCACACAGTATGCTTCACCTAAGTGGGTATGACCATGAGGAGGAGGCAGAACGTTTGATTATGGAAGAAAAACAGGAAGATATTCTACAACAAAAGGGTTATACAAGAGACTAAATAAAATGAGGTGTAAACGATGAAAAAAAGAAAAACAAAGGTAGCAATTGCCGGTATAAGTATTATGTTAGGGGCTGCTTTAGCATTCAGTGGCTGTGGAAAAGAGACTGAAAATGAAGTTTCGGTTCCATCTTCTGAGACAATGAATTCTGCAGCAGATATTGAATTGGTGAATACAGAAGGAAAGGTACAGAGCGACTTGACCGGTGAATGGGTAGACCCTGAAATCAATAACAGACGACCGGTTGCAATTATGATTAATAATATTGGAGAGGCAATGCCTCAATCCGGTATCGGACAGGCAGATGTTATCTATGAAATGATAGTTGAAGGTGGAATTACCCGATTAATGGCTGTATTTTCGGATTACAGTGGCTTGGACAAGATTGGTCCGGTGCGGAGTGCCAGACAGTATTATGTGAGAGCAGCAGAGCAAATGGATGCAGTTTTCTGCCACATTGGAACCTCAACGTTAGCAGATAATGAATTAGCCTCCAGTGGTATAGACCATATGGATGGCATGTCCGGTATTGGAAATTATTTTATTTATCGTGATAATTCCAGAGTTGCACCACATAATGCATATACTTCGGAAGAAGGATTAAATACAGCTTTGGAAAACAGTGGTTTTCAGTTAGAACATAGTTTAGGATATGAGCCAATGTTCCGTTTTAATTCTAAAAACAAGGATTTAGAGGATGGAAACACGGCTAATAAGATTACAACAGCCTTTAGTGCCAACCGTCAGCCTTGGTTTGAATACAATGAAGAGGACAAGCAGTATTACCGTTTTCAGTATGGTGAAGAACAGATCGATGATCAGACCAATGAACAGCTTCATTTTCAGAATGTTTTGATTCTGTATGCAGAAACATACAGTGTAGATGGGTATCTGATGGAGGTTTGTAACAAAGACTCCGGAGATGGATATTATGCTTCGAATGGTCAATATATTCCGATTACATGGAAGTATGCAAGCGGAACCTTGCATTTCTATGATGAATCAGGAGAAGTTCTGTTAATGAATCCGGGTAAGACCTGGGTAACTTTCTTTGACGAGTCCAATAAGAGTGGTGTGATTTTTGAATAGGAGTATTTCATGTCAGAACAGGAATTAATTCAGCATGCTCAAAGAGGTATGGAGCAGGCATACGCACCGTACTCTAATTTTCGAGTTGGAGCGGCTCTATTGGCAAAAAGTGGAAATATATATCTTGGTTGCAATATAGAAAACAGCTCCTATGGTGCTACGAATTGTGCCGAACGAACTGCAATATTTAAGGCGGTTTCGGAAGGAGAACGGGAATTTGAAGCAATTGCAATTGTTTGCAGTAACGGTACGAAGGCATATCCATGTGGTATATGCCTTCAAGTAATGTCTGAGTTTCTGCCGGAGGGTAAGGTGATTCTGGAGGATGAGAATGGGATTCAGACCTATAAGGTCAGTGAACTGCTGCCAAGTGCATTTCGACTGGATATTTCAGAATCATGTTGAAATGAAGAATGAAGGATAATTAGGAGACAGATAGAATGACAAAAAAAGGCGATAACCAAAGTTATGGATTTTTACTTCAGGGTGGCATACTGGCGTTTGCCGGAATTTTGGTACGTTTTATTGGTATGTTATATCGGATTCCTTTAACACATATTATTGGGGATCGTGGAAACAGTTTATATGATAGTGCATATTCTGCATATAGTATCATTTTAATTATTTCTTCTTATAGTCTGCCGGTGGCTGTTTCAAAGCTGATTGCAGCCAAGAATTCAAAAAAGGAATACGTAAATGTCAATCGAATTTTTAAGGTTGCCTTACTTTATGCAGTAGTAATCGGCTTGTTGGCAACCATTATTTGTTATGCGTTTGCACCATGGCTGGTAAAGGCGGATGGGGCAGTACCGGTACTTCGGGTGTTGGCACCGGTTATATTCTTTTCTGCAATACTTGGTACATTTCGAGGATTATTTCAGGGACAGGGTTCTATGATACCAACCTCTCTTTCTCAGATTTTTGAGCAGCTTTTTAATGCTTTTGTCAGTATAGCAGCTGCATATATCCTTGTTCGTCCCTTTGTATTGAACGACCCGGATGATTTGTTGCCATCCAGAGGTGCTATGGGAAGTACGCTTGGAACCGGTGCAGGTGTTCTGGCAGGATTGGCATTTGTGGTTTTTATCTATTTCTTTTATCGTCCTACATTTATCAAACGAACAAAAAAGGGACAGAAGGCTTCTGTTGATTCTTATTCAACCATACTAAAAGCGATTATTTTAACGGTTACACCGATGGTATTGAGTGCAACATTATATAATGTCAGTCCTTTTATTGACAATTATATGATTTATGCAGTTATGGAGAAGTTGGGCTATGCACAGCCGGATATCCAGTCTATGCATGGTATCTATACCGGAAAATATTTATTGATGGTGAATATTCCTGTGGCTATTGCTAATGCGTTATCTTCCGCAATGATTCCAAGTATTGCCGCGGCAAAAGCGCAGGGGGATGGAAATGGAATCTTATCAAAAGCGCAATTAACCATTAAAGTGACCATGTGGATTGCAGTACCTTGTACCGTTGGACTGGCTGTATTGGGAGCACCGTTTATTCAAATCATTTTTGGTACAAGCCCGGCTTATCCGAAGCTTGCAGGCCAGTTATTAATGTTTGGAAGTAGTTTTGTATTATTTTTTGCATTTTCAACTGTTACCAATGCTATTTTACAGGCAACGGATTATCTGAATCTTCCGGTCATTCATTCTTGTATCGCACTGGTGATTCATACGATTCTTGCTTATGTTTTATTAAAGGTATTTGATTGGAATGTTTGGGGATTGATGGTTTCAACGGTTGTATTTGCTTTGGTGCTTTGCATTTTGAATTATTCATCTTTGAAAAGTAAGCTTGGCTTCCGGCTGGAATGGAAAAAGACGTTTTTAAAACCGATTATATCATCTGCAATTATGGGAATTATGTGCTGGGGTGGATATTATGTGGTACATTATTTCACCAAGAGTAATCTGGCAGGTTTTATTGTGGGATTTATTTTAGGTGTTATAACATATTTTGTTGCAATGTTCTTGTTTGATGGAATAAAAGAAGAGGAGTTAAACAGTCTTCCAAAGGGCTATTTGATTGTTAGAATGTTGAAAAAACTCCACTTACTTGAATAAGTATAGGAATGACAGATTCTTTTGAATCTGTCATTGTGCTGTATTCTTTCTCGTTTTTGGATTAAAACCATTTTTTTCGGATATAATCCAAAAAAGGAGGAAGGAAACATGTGGAAAAAGATATTTTTCATTATCTTAGGAGCACTATTGATTACTATTATCGGATATCAATTTACTTTCTTAAAAATGCGAAAAGAAAGAGAGAAGAAAATTGAGTTTGAAGAAAATATAGAAGAACAGGGAACGGATGTGATTCTAACCGGAAATGGCTCTGATAAGATAACTAAAAATACGAAAATTATTATTGAAAGCTACAATTCAGAAGGAAGAATGATAGAACGCCAGGAAGAACTGGCTGGAGCAGAATTAATTGGAAATAACCGTTTGGATATGCTGGTATATGCAAATTCTTACAAAGAGAAGGCAGATGATTCAGAGTTAAAAAGTGGTTTGGAACGAATGGTATTAGAATCGTATTCTGCTGATACAGTTATGCTGGTTAAATATTATGGAGAACCGGAACCGGAGCAGGGATATTTTATTGGTGTAAAGGATAATGCCGTGATTGTTTATCTCGAGGATCGTTCACAGGTATATGAATACACCAATATTGAATTATGGACGTTACCACAGGATATTCAATCTCAGTTAGTAGAAGGTATCTATGTGGAAAATGAACAGGAGTTGTTTGATTTCTTACAGACCTATTCCAGTTAGACTTTAGTTGAGTCTTATCTACATTGCGATAAAGGGAGAGCTATATGGTGGATGTAATAATTATAGGCGGTGGTGCTGCAGGGCTTGCTTGTGGTATTGAAGCTGTAAAACGTGGTAAAACTTGTTTGATTTTGGAACAAAAAGAAAAATTGGGAAAAAAACTGTATGCTACCGGAAACGGAAAATGCAATTTTGCTAATCGTAATGTAGAATTACAATGGTTTCATTCCGTTGAGGAAAATGCAGAACCTTTGATTGCTGATGTAATACATGAGGATATCTGCGGAGAAATAGAACATTTTTTCTATGAGCTTGGTGTGCCTGCTGTGGAACGACAGGGATACCTGTATCCGCGTTCGGAACAGGCAGCTACGGTGGTTCGGGCATTAGTGCAGGCTTATATCCAAAGGAAAGGAACCATAAAATGCGGTGAACGGGTGGAGAAGCTTCACTGGAGCGAACAGAAAAAAGAATTTACTGTTCAAACGGATGCCGGGGTCTATAAAAGCAAAAAGATTGTTTTGGCAACCGGCGGTATGAGTAATTCCAAATTAGGAAGTGACGGAAGCGGTTATGGTTTAGCAAAACAGCTGGGACATGGTGTTACAGCTTGTCTGCCTGCATTGTGTGGCCTGCAATGCAAGGAAAAGGGATGGAATCGTCTTCAGGGAGTGCGAGCCAGAGGAACGGTACAGGCTTGGATCAATCATAATTTGTTAGCAGAAGAACAGGGAGAAATTCAATTTACACAGTATGGAATTTCCGGTATTGTTGTGTTCAATTTATCCCGATATGCATCCATAGGTTTACAGGAAGGTAAGAAGGTTGAATTTGTATTAGATTTGTTACCGGAATATTCAAAAGAGGAATTTAAAAATATGTTATTGGATATGCAGAAATTCTGTCCAAATCGTAGTGTCTATGAAATTGTATCAGGTTTTTTACCTGACAAGCTGGCAGCGTATCTGCTTGAACGCATAGGATTGCAGAAGGAACAGTTAATAAGAGATTGTCAGGAACCTACGTTGAAAGAACTAATTCAAACCTGCAAGTGCCTAAAGGTAAGAATTGTAGATAGCAATGATTTTAATCAATCACAGGTGACTGCCGGAGGTGTACCGTTATCCGAAGTAAACTTGAATACAATGGAATCCAAGATACAATCAGGCTGCTATCTGACAGGGGAATTGCTGGATGTGGATGGCTCCTGTGGTGGATATAATCTGATGTGGGCATGGAGTACCGGAAGAAGGGCAGGACAAAATCTATGAAATTATTGCGAATGAATCAGATAAAATTATCGGTGCTTCATAAAAAAGAAGATTTAGACCAAGCCGTTCAAAAGATTTTGCACTGTAAGACCATACCGGAATATACCGTAGTAAAACAGTCCATAGATGCCAGAGATAAATCGAACCTGAGATACATCTACAGTGTTGAAGTATCTGTCGATGATATGAAATCTTCTCAAATCAACCGATTGATAAACAATAAAAATATTATGTTAATAGACGGAAAAATCTATGACTTTCCTTCTATGGTATCATCCATATCTTCTTTGAAAACTGATGGAACCTCCGGTAAGAGATTGCAGCATCCACCGATTATTGTAGGAACCGGTCCGGCAGGATTGTTTTGCGGACTTCAACTGGCAAAGGCTGGCTATGAGCCGATTTTAATAGAACGCGGTTTACCGGTAGAGGAACGAGTGAAGACCATTGAAGATTACTGGAACGGTGGAAGCCTGAATCCGGAATGTAACGTACAGTTTGGCGAAGGTGGAGCCGGAACATTTTCCGATGGAAAACTGAATACGATGATTAAAGATAAGTGTGGACGCATTGATGAGGTATTGCGTACATTTGTAGAATTTGGTGCACCTTCGGATATCCTTTATGTAAATAAGCCACATATTGGAACGGATGTATTACAGACGGTAGTTCGGAATATGCGAGATGCTATCATTGAACAGGGTGGACAGGTGTTGTTCGACACTTGTTTGACAGATATTGTAACAAAACCTTTTTGCCAGAAGGATTTGTATTCATCGAATTCTCAAGGCAATTTCAGTGTGTCCGGCCAGATTCAGTCAATTATAGTCAAAAGCCAAGGCAGACAACAGGAAATTCCATGTGATTGTCTCATTTTAGCAATCGGGCATAGTGCCAGAGATACCTTTTATCAATTAATGGATAAAGGATTATATATGACGCCAAAGGCATTTGCTGTAGGGCTTCGTATCGAGCATGATGCAAGGATGATACATGTTTCCCAGTATGGAACATCGAAGGAAGCACAAAGCTTACCAATGGCTGATTATAAACTGACTCACCAGACACCAGAAGGCAGAGCGGTTTATTCGTTCTGTATGTGTCCCGGGGGGCATATTGTGGATGCTTCTTCAGAACCGGGACAGATTGCGGTAAACGGTATGAGTTATCGGAGTCGAGATGCTCGGAATTCGAATAGTGCTATTGTGGTAAATGTAACACCGGAGGATTTTGAAGGCACTGGGCCTTTGGCTGGGATTGAATTTCAGCGAAAATGGGAACGGGCTGCATATGAAGCAGGTGGTGGCAAGGTTCCCCTTCAGTTGTTCGGGGATTATAAGATGCATCGTAAGACCACTGCTTTAGGGAAAATTCAACCGGATATCAAGGGGCAGTATGCCTTTGCAGATTTGAATGACTGTTTGCCTAATTTTGTGAATGATGCTATAATAAATGGAATTATGTCTTTTGAACAACGGATTGCCGGTTTTGCCAGTGAAGATGCGATTCTTTGTGGTATTGAAAGCCGTACATCTTCTCCGGTACGAATCCAGCGTAATTCGGATTTCGTCAGTAACATTGCAGGTATCTATCCTTGTGGGGAAGGTGCCGGATATGCGGGAGGAATCACTTCAGCAGCAGTAGATGGAATGAAGGTGGCAGAGGCAGTCGCCTGTCAGTATGATACAAGAAGGAGTCAGTTATGAGCAGAGTACGTGAACAATTAGCCAGAAAGAATCGAATCGTTGTGAAGATTGGTTCTTCCTCTCTGGTACATAGTAATACCCAGAATCTTGACTATGTTAAGTTGGAAAAACTGGTACGGTTTTTATGTGATTTAAGAAATCAGGGGAAGGATGTGATTTTGGTATCCTCCGGTGCCATTGGTGTTGGTGCCAAGTCTTTAGGCTTATTTGAACGTCCAAGAACCACTTCTTTGAAACAGGCTTGTGCAGCAGTAGGACAGGGGCAGCTTATGATGGTATATCAAAAGTTATTTTCTGAATATCATCAGGTGTCAGCACAGGTATTATTGACCTTTGATGTTATTACATCGGAGGAACGCAGACGGAATTCCATCAATACCTTTAATGAATTATTGCAGTTAGGCATTATTCCGGTTGTAAACGAAAATGATACCGTAGCTACAGAGGAAATTGAGTTTGGTGATAATGATACCTTGTCTGCCATTGTAGCAGCATTGGTTAAAGCAGATTGTCTGGTTATCATGTCAGATATAGATGGATTATATACCGATGATCCTCATTTTAACAAAGATGCAGTATTGATTTCAGAAGTTGAGGAAATTAATGAGGAACTGAAAGCAATGGCAAAAGGTGCAGCTTCGAATCTGGGAACCGGTGGAATGGCAACAAAGATTGCCGCCGCTTCCATTGCAACGGCTGTAGGTGCAGATATGGTTATTTTGAATGGAGAGCGAATAGAAATATTAAATGAGTTATTCCAGGGAGAGGATGTGGGAACTGTGTTCCATGCACATCCGGAACTTCATTTTAAGATTGAAGATTATTTAAAGGAGGTTCACAGATGACCGACGAACAGGTGGCACGAATTAATGAGTTATATCATAAATCGAAAACGCCGGAGGGATTAACTGATGCTGAAAAAGCAGAGCAAACGAAACTTCGGCAGGAATATCTGATGGCAATTCGAAAGAATATGCGCCAGACCTTAGATAATACAGTAGTTGAGTACCCGGATGGTACAGTAAAGAATCTAAAGGAAGTTGGGATAAAATATGCAGAAATCAAATACACAAGCGATTAATAAAAAAATGACAAGAAATGCAATTAAAAAGATGCGTTTGGAATTATCAGAGGAGGAGGTACACGCTTTATCGGAAGCCTGTACATCTAAGGTTCTTCAATTCCCTGAATTACAGGAGGCAGAAACAGTCTGTGTTTATATGCCTACCGGCAATGAGATTGATACCAGTGCCATTATTCAGTATTGTCTGGACAACGGAAAAAAGGTAGCAGCTCCCAGAGTAGAAGGGGATACAATGGAATTCTACTACTTTTCGGATGCTTCTGAATTGCGTCAGGGTGCCTATGATATCTGGGAACCAACGGGTATGATAAAGGTAACAGATGAGGAAAGTCTGGTAATTGTGCCGGGTGTAGCTTTTGACCTAAATTGTAATCGTATTGGATACGGTAAGGGTTACTATGACCGATATTTATCGAACCATCCGAAAATGAAGAAAATAGCGTTGGCATATGAATTTCAGATAGTAGGAAAAATCAAACAGGAAATTCATGATGTAAGACCGGAAATGATTGTGACAGAAAGCAGGGTAATTATGCAACCAAAAGAATTTGATTTAATCAGTGTATGTAAGGCAGCAAAGCATGCAAGCCGTAGTTTATGTTTATTGGATACCGCAAAGAAAAATGCATGCTTATTAAAGGTATCCAAGGCAATTGAAGAGAATCAGGAAGTTATATTGAAAGCTAACGCAAAAGATGTTGCCAATGCCAAGAAAAATGGCATGGCTGATGCTTTAGTTGACCGTCTTTCTCTAAATGAACAACGGATTCAAGGCATTATTGAGGGCGTTGTTCAGGTGGTTTCCTTGACAGACCCAATCGGAACGGTGATTACCCGTTTTGACCGTCCAAATGGTCTACACATTGAACAGGTTCGAGTACCGTTTGGTGTGATTGGAATTATTTATGAATCTCGTCCAAATGTAACAGTGGATGCATTTTCATTGTGCTTTAAGACCGGAAATGCTGTGATTCTTCGGGGTGGAAGTGATGCGATTCATACGAACATGGCATTGGTATCTGTGATTCGTAAAGCCTTAAAATCCATGGATGTGGATGAAAATGCTATCTGCCTGGTAGAGGATACCAGCCGGGAAGTGGCAGCTCGTTTCATGAAGATGAAACAGTATGTAGATGTTTTGATTCCTAGAGGTGGTGCCGGATTGATTCAGACGGTAGTAGAACAGTCTACGATACCGGTCATAGAAACCGGAACAGGTAACTGTCACATTTACATTGACCGTTATGCGGATATTAATAAAGTGGTTCCAATTGTACATAATGCAAAATTACAGCGGTTAGGTGTGTGCAATGCCTGCGAATCCTTAGTGATTCATGAAAAGATTGCCGATGAGGTTATCCCACTTTTGATTGAGGACTTACAAAAGGAAGGCTGTGAGATTCGGGGAGATGAAAAAGTGTGCTCCTACAATCCACTGATAAAGGAAGCAACGGAAGAAGATTACGGAACAGAATATTTAGCAAAGATTATTTCTGCCAAGGTAGTCAAATCCGTATATGAAGCCATTGAACATATTAATAAATACAGCACCGGACATTCCGAGGCAATCATTACGGAAAATGAGGAATCAGCGAAAGCCTTTACCGATGGAATCGATTCTGCCTGTGTATATGTGAATGCTTCTACACGATTTACAGACGGCTTTGAATTCGGTTTCGGTGCAGAAATCGGTATCAGCACCCAGAAGCTGCATGCCAGAGGACCGATGGGCTTGCTGGCATTGACATCCAGTAAGTATGTGATACAGGGAAATGGACAGATAAGAAATTAAATTATGGTTTATCGTACTGACTAGCGTTCGGCTTCGAATATATATGCTTGATGCAGACCCGCTTCCGCTTCGGTCAGTACGTAACGGTACATAGGATTGCAAAAGACGCAATCCAAGTACCGACGTACTTTTAGAGTC